>JANOSD010000163.1:0-15288 GCA_031415655.1 Actinomycetes bacterium | reverse complement strand
TCAGACAGGTCACCATGCGCGGTGCGCCATGTTTCGGCTTTATCAGGTAGGTCATCGTCCATCGGGAAAGTGTATATGACAAGTCGACCCGGGGCGCGGCAATCTGGCCTCTGAACAGCCAAAACTTTACCGACAGCCTCTGAACAAGGCCGCCAGCCATCACTGAGCCGGTCGCATCGCCCAGCACAACAAAGTCTTCGGGGAGCTGTCTCGCGGAGGCCATGCCGGTCGAAAGGATTTCACGCTTAAGGTGCGGCGGAATTGGGTCGAGCCCGAGGACCATCAAGCTGTGACCGTTGTTGCGGGGGACGAGATTGGCAGTCCAATAGCAGGACCAGAACAGGCCCGCGCAGCTTAGGTGGCGGTCCCCCGTCCGCTCCGCTTCCTGCATCACCGCAATCATCCAGAGCCATGGGCGGTGCAGGCAGTCCGGGTCGGTGCGCATCAGATCGAGGGCATGCTCAAGCGTGGGCTTCTCGCTGATCCGTCCGAACGCGGCGATCGCCGATCGAACCTCGCCATCTCCAGAAACGGGCGCGTTAGCCAACGCGAACACCACTGGGCGAGCGCCCGTGAGGTCGGTGTTGGGCCGCCAGGAGGGGGGCGGCGGGGCACGTCTACCCGACAGCTGAGGCTTACGAAACAATGACATGTGGATCTCCATTTCAAATGGGGACGAAGGATGGACGGATGACGTTCGACGATATGCAAACTCCAACCGGCTGACATTCACGTGGCGCTCCAGATCTGCACTTCTCCGTATGAGCACGACGAGATCTTTGAACCGTCGGGAGACCAACGAACCGTCTTCCCCATTGCACTTGCGAGGAACGTCTCACGGACTACGAATCCGTCGACCGCGAAGATTTGAACCCGACCGGAGTTCTCGATCGCGGCAATGTGAGAACCGTCTGGTGAGAACGACACGTCCTCCACCCACCAGCCATCGAAGGCGTCGATCACCCCGAGGTAACCGGCGGCCGCCATGTCCCATACGCGGACGGTTCCGTCAAGGCTCCCGGAAGCGAGGAGTCGACCATCGGCCGAGTAAGCGAGACTGGCAACAAATCCCGTGTGATCCGGGAGCACGCCAACGCATGTCCCCGCCTCGGCGTCCCACACTCGAACGGTTCCATCGTGACTGGCCGACGCCAGGAGTCGGCCACGCGGGGACCACGCAACGGCACGGACAATCGACGTGTGCCCGGCCAAGGTGGCGACCGACTCCATGGTCGCGGTTCGCCAAACGCGCACCAGTCCATCGCTTGCACCGCTTGCGATGAGCGTCGAGTCCGGCGAGAACCCCACTGCTCGAACCTCGTCGGAGTGGCCGACCGTGGACCGCAACATTTGGCCGGACGCTGCATCGAGTACTTGGACCTCGCCCGAGGATGCTCCCCCGCAAAGGACCCCTCCACCTCCACTCCATGCCACCGCGCTCACCAAGCTGGGCGCCGGTACGGCGAACACCATCTGGGCCGAGGCGATATCCCACATCGAGATGCCGCTGTTCAGGCCCGCCACGACGATTCGATCGCTACCCGGGGACCAGGCTTCCCGAAAGGCGATACCCGAGGTGCCATCCCCAAGCTTGGTTTGCATAGTGAAATTCACGTACTTCCCTTTCAGATAGTTCGGTCAGTTGACCGTCTTCATTTGTAGTAGCCGGCGACGTCGACAATCAGGTGTGTTGTGCCGGCGTTGTTGAACACGTTGATGGCCCCACCGGCCCCGACCTTGGCCGTCACCGCGTTGGCGACTGTCGACCCGGCCCTCCAGTTCAAACTCGATGCCGTCGGCTTGGCGGTGCCGGTCGGCCAAATCGTCAAGAACGATGCAGCGGACGTTGCCGTCACCGTCGCGCTGAACAACACTGCCACCGCTCCGGCGGGCACGGCACCGACGCTGGTCGCCTGCACCGATCGGATGAGCCCCACAGTCCACGGGGTCGAGTACGGGCCTACCTGTTCCGGTGCAGGACGCGAATCCTGAATACGGGACGGATCCAACGGATAGAACGCTGCCCCCACACCAGGCTTATAGAACCCGACCACATCGACGATCACGTTGACGTTTCCTGCGTTGTTGAACATCGACACCATTCCGCCAGACCCCACCTTCACCGTCACCTGATTTGGGACGGTCTGACCTGCCGGCCAGTTCAACGACGACGCCGTGGGCTTCGCGCTCCCCTTCGGCCAAACCGTCAGAAACGAAGGCGCTGTCCCACCGGTCACGGTCACGTTCAGAACCACGGACTGAGCGTCAACGGGTACCCCACTTCCGGTAACCGTCACATCACGTGACACGCCAGAGCCCCAGGGCGACCCAAACGAACCGACCTGCTCCGGGGGAGGCCGAGAATCCAACAGGCGAACCGGCGACAACGACGAGAACCCCTCACCGGTTCCGGAACGATCGAAGTACCCCACCACATCAAAGATGACGTTCGCCGTCCCCGAATTGTTGAACACCGACACCTTCCCCTCACCACCGACCTTCACCGTCACCTGGTTTGCGACCGTGTCCCCCGTAGCCCAGTTCAGACTCGACGCCGTCGGCTTCACGCTCCCCTTTTGCCACACCGTCAGAAACGACGCAGCCGTCCCACCGGTAACCGTGACGTTCAATACCACGGCTGACGCCCCCGCTGGTACCACGCCCGTACCAGCAACGACCACATCTCGAGATGTTCCAGCCCCCCACGGCGACCCAAACAACCCCACTTGTTCCGGTGGAGGTCGCGAATCCAACAAGCGAACCGGCGACCGGCCATGAAACAAATCGCCGGCGGTGAGCTTTCCTGTTCGGGCGTTGCCGACTTGGAGGGAAGCGCTATCGAAGTTGTAGTTGCGGCTTGGGGTGAGCATGTACACCTCTGCCCGCATAGCCGAGTGACCGGTGTTCTTCGCATCCAACGTCGCGGTGACCAGGCGCCAGTTGTTGTCCAACTCCACCGTTGTCTGACCATTCTCCAACGTCGCCCCCATGCCCCACAACGTCAGCCGGGCCGACACCGGAGCTGAGTTCCCCGGAGCAGCACGCATCCACATCGACAGCGTGTACGACTGACCGGCTACCGGCACCACCGGAACGTCTTGACCAATCGATCCCGACGATTGGGTCGTGTTCGCCTCCAAGAACCCCGAACCATCCACCGCACGCGACGCATCCGTGTACGTCTGCAAATTCACCGTCGCCCCATTCGGCTTCGAAATCGGCCCCCACCCCCAGCCGCCGCCCTCGAAAGATGCGTGGGTGACCATGTTTGGTGGGCAAGCGGAGTTCATGGCGGGACCGTGCCGGGTAGGACACGGGTCGTCGAGATCTGCTGTGCTGTCGCTATCTGCGTCGGGACACCCCTGCGTACCCGCCGGCCCCGGCTGAGATGGGCAGCGATCGGCGGAATCTGGGATCCCGTCTCCATCCGCGTCAGTCGGCCCTCCACCATTCTCCGCGCCGGGTGGACAGGTTTGGTTGTCGGCCGAAGCGTACCCGCCGCCGATGACACCAACCGGGGTGGACGCGCCCATCCCCGCCCCCAGCCCGCGAGAAACGAAACAGGCCTTTCCGTTTCCGTTGTTCCCTAGTTCGACGTGCACATGCGGACCGGTCCAGCAGGACGTGGCGGTCTGGTTCACGAGCACCCCGATCTGATCTCCGTTGGCGATCGCACCGTTGGCGTGGGGGCTAGCGAGGTGTGCGTAGTGCACGATTCCAACCACCGCTCCGTTGATGGTGACCTGCACTCGGACGCCGATCCCGCCAGCTCCGGGGGTTGCGCACGGCTCGAAAGTCCCGACTACGGATAGCGCAACCGTGCCGTTGGCATTGGAGAACCGGGCGTACACCGCCGTTCCCGCCCCGGCTGCGATATCCACCGAGAAGTTCCCCCAAAAGTGGTGATGCGGAGGACTCTCTAGCGGTGAAGACGTCAACGTACCCCCAACGGGTGACAACACGGTCACCTGTGACCCGGTCGCCTGCGCAGGCGCTGCATGCCAAACTATGGCCAACGCGGTGAAGACCACCAGAACCGCTGCGTGGGTGATCGTCCGGGTGGTTGGGATTGAGCCGCCTACGGTCAGCTTTGAGGATCTGCTTCGGAGTGTGTTGGTTGGTAGATCCTTGATCATTTCCGTCCCTCGTCATTCCAATCGAACCGGTGTCGAACTCGTTCCCAGCACCTCCTCAACAATCTGCGGGACGAGTCGCGCAGCGTCAAGAGAAAGGCTGGAAGATGTTCGCCAAATCCAGCGGCACTTCGTCGCGTGACTAAGTCTGATCCCTCAACGGCGAGACGACGGCAGCGGACACCGGGATGAACCAAGGGAGCTGAAGTACGGTCGCGTCCATGTCGAATTCGGCCAAAAGCGTGCGGCGCCAACCCTCACATCGAGAGGCGAACGACTCATCGGCCGAGAGTATCGGGGTGAACGACGCCGCCTTTCTTACGCGCGGCCGACGGATCGGCCGGGACGCGCTTCTCGACGCGGGCACACGACTGCTACGCAGGGCGACGCTGGCCCAACTGCTCGGCTTTGCCAGCGCCCGAGGCGTCGCGCGGGAGTCCGACGTCACCATCGGGACGGTGACCCACCATTTCACCTCGGGCGCCGTCGACCACGACTCGACAACGACCCGAGCAAAAGCGCCATTGGGTGCCGCGCTGGCGGGCCGCGCACTCGAGCTATCGCGATCCATAACCGAGACGACAGGAATCGAACTACTCGCCGAGATCGAGAGGATCCGGCGCGGGGATCGGACGGTCGGGCTGGCGCGCATGGCAGATATCGCCGCTCGGGATCTCGTCGGCCATATCGACGACGAGCACGACGAATCGGCGGAGGTGGCGTTCTACGCATGCTGCGCGGCAGCGCCCCATGACCAGGACGCGCGGACGATGTTGACCAGCCGATACGAGACCACGGATGCGCTCGTCCGAGATTTCTGCGACCTCACGTGTGACGCGCTCGGGCACCACTACGTGGACGGCGTCGACGGGACCGAGCTGGCGCGAGGAATCATCGCGTTGTCCGATGGGCTCCTCATCCGCTCGAGGTTCGCGCCGAGCGACGACCTTTCGCACCTGTTCGCCGATCTCACGGTGCGACTCATGCTGGCCACGACGACGCCCGGTAGTCCTGCACTCGAACACGTTCGGTCCTTGTCCGAACTGCTCGACCTGCCCGACGGCTCACACCTCGACCCACACAAGCGCCAGGCCATCGTCGCGGCGACCACCGCGACCTTCCATCGATCGGGCTGGGACGGGGTCACGATTCCCAAGGTCGCCCGCGAAGCCAACGTGAGCGGCGCGACTATCGCCACGCACTTCGGCAGCCAAGGCGGTCTGGCCGCCATCATCTGGTCTCAGTATCTGCCGTCGCTGCAAGATGAGATCGAAGCCGACCGCCGCCGCTCGTTCCGTAACAAGGTACGGCTCCACCTGCGGCGAGTGGCGGAGCTGAGCATGAGCCAACCGGCGCTCACTGTCGCCTTGCTCCGCGCCAACCTCGACTACAGCCTCACCCACCCCGCCCCCTCCGCTCAGGATCCCTCTGATCCTCGTAACATCGCACCAGTTCATCGGCCGCTCATGGAAGCCTTACGACTCGCCCAGCAGAAGAACACGCTGCGCCGCAACATTGCCGAGTCCGATTTGCAGGCATATCTCTTCGCCACACTTCTCACCAATCGCGCCATGGAACTGGGCGCCACTCGTCCCGAGATGACGCCGGACAGCATCGCCGACAACCTCGATGTCACCGTCGTCATGGGAGCACTGAAGCGAAGGACTCACCTATAGATGCCCAACGGCCGCCTGAGGAGGTCCCAGCGGAGGACAGGACTTGATGGAGGGTCTCGTTAGGGACGGATTTCGGGTTGGTTTTGCCGCTCGTGGGAACGGTGAGAAGCTTGTCGTCACAGGGGTCTTCGGTCAGGTGGCCAACGCGCTCCTCCCAACGCAGAATGCTCGAAGGCTGACCGTGTGCCGATGCCGCGTACGACTCCATGTGGATGGCTGGGCCGTTGCGATGAGCACCAGCGCCAGAGTCGCCGGCACCCCCCAAAGGCCCGACTTTGATTTGGACTCAGCATCATCAGTCGCCTTTCGCCTTGAGCACGACTGCGATCACCGTCGCTCCCGAGGCTTCGACTTCGCGACCCGCTTCACCCACTGAAGATCCCGGCCTCTTCTGGGGTCGGCCTCATCACGCTGGCAACCTCCAGGCTGCTCCCCCACCCAAGCCGCATGCGGGCTCTGCTCGTTAACAAGGCGGGTTGGCTCCCTTTGGACTGCCGGCTGGTGTTTGATGCGCCTTGGGGTGTCGGGCTGCGGCATACGTGACCGTGCCTGCAAATCACCGCCTGCTGAACTGCCGCCGCCAACGATCAGCCGTAGCAACTCCCGCCGGGTTATGCGGCGCGAGCACGACTTACCAGTTCGCCGCTCGCAGAACATCTGGTGGTGGGTGTCGGGTGGTCGTCGGTTCGGGTTGTTCGGAGGGTCCAGGTGTGGAGTCGGTGTTCGGTGCGGTGCCGGACGCGGCGGGTGTGGTCAGGGGTGAGGCCGACCTGGGCGGCGACTTCGGGCATCGGGATGCCGAGGATGCGGGTGGCGATCAGGATGTGGGTGTCGGCGTGGGAGACGATGCCGCGACGTTGTGCGTCGTGGAGGATGGTGACGAGTTGGTGGCGGTGTTCGGCTCGTTCGTGGGCGGCGATGGCGGAGGGGTCGGGGAGGCGTTCGTCGGGGTCGGGTTGGGTGTCGACTCGGCCGATCGGCCCGAACCGGGTTCGGCGTTCTCGGATGAACGCTCGGCTGATGTCGAGGATGAGGTTGGCGGGTATTCGGGTGGGTCGGGTGGTGACGGGGAACGTGGCGATGTGGAGGGCGGCGAGGCTGATGATCTCGTCGGCGTGGTCGTCGGGGGTGGTGCCTTTCTCTTGGTTGGCGGCCCGGCCGATGATGCTGCACAGGCCGGGGAGCAAGGCTTGGAGGATGGTGCGCTGGGCGAGCGGTTCGGTCGGGCCGAGGCGGAGAAGTTCGGTGTAGATGACGTCGGTGTCGGCCGGGTTCGGGCCTCCGGTTCGCATGACGTGAAGGAGGTTGGCGGCGACGTTGGGGCCGATGGCGGGGTTGGTGGACAGGCGACGGGTGAACCGTCGGCCGGTGGGACTGTTGATGGTGCGGTGCCAGTCGGCGTCGAGAAGGTCAACGATGCGGGACATGGGGTGGGTGCTCCTGAGGGCGAGGTGAACGGGATGTGGGCACCGTGACAACCCGCCCTGTTTTCTCATCTCGCTTCTCGACCCCTTGCGCCGACTTTTCTCGCTGAACCCCAACTTTTCTCACCTGCCATTTCGGGCCCGCCGATCCCAGGATGTTCGACTTTTCACGGAGAGTGGTCGTCTCCTCACGGACAGTGACCAAAACGGCCGCTTTTGTCGCTTTCTGTGGCCGTACGGCACGATTCGTGAAAAGCGGAGGACGTTGCCCTTGCCGTGGCCGTTGGCCGGTTTCTGTCCGATCGGGTGTGCCTGCGCGGCCATGCCTGAGGTGAAACGCCTACCAGGATCCCGTCCTCAACCCTCGCGAACCGTCACTCCCGGCCGTCGCCCGGGCCCCAGATGCCGTCCTCCGAACGCCTTGCCGTTCCCGAGGGCGACGGCGTCTGACCCGAAGGGCCCCGACGCCAGCATCGCCTCGAGCAGGTCGCACCCCTCGGCGGGCTCGAGATCATTGTTGGGGAGAGGGGGCGGGTCCGGTCTGCGGTCCGACTGGCTCGCGGGCGACCCCGGCGTCGTTTCGAACCACGGGCGCCGAACCCACGAAACCCGGGGTGTGAGAAGGTCCCGGGGAGCCTCTCGGTCGCACCCCGAGCGGCAACTGGCTCACGAGGGCGCCGGTCGGGAAACGAGAGCGAGCGGGGGGTCCCCCCGCCTGTCAGGCGCCGCGTTTTCCGCCCGACACCAGACCCGCCGCCGTCGAACCTGCCACCTCGCCCGTACCCTTCAACGGCGTTTCGCCAGTCGTACCCCTGCCTCCGGACCGTGTCGTTCATCGTCCTCGTTTGCGCGTTTGTCGGGTCGTTCCGACCCGACCGTGCCGCGTTGACGCTTCGGTATGTCACGGTCGGATTTTGGGATACAACTTTGCAGGTTGCCCGGTGGGCAACCTGCCGGAGGCTTTTCTCACCCCCCAACGACGGGGACCGGTCCGGCCATGAGGATCCTCGTGACCCCCCTTGGCGGAGCGGGCAGATCGGCCGGTCAGACCGCCCGTCGGATCCGCGAGTACCTCGAAGGCAAACCCGTACCGACCCTCGAACTGCCCGACCCGGGACAACCACCCCCTCCCCCACCGGCGATGCCACCAACTCCCGCCGACGAGCCTCCGCCGCTTCCCGGACTCTCTCCAGCCGACCGGGTGTCGGAGGGTCGGTTGGTGGGCTACTACTCCGATTCGATGGAAGGCCCCGGCCAGTGGCTCGGGTTGGGTGCCGCCGAGTTGGGGTTAGTTGGCGAAGTGAACGGTGATGACCTCGAAGCCGTCCTCGCTGGCCGTCACCCGACCACCGGTGAACGACTCGTCAGCGCGCAGGGTTCTGCTGGGCGAGGGCATCTCGCTGCTGGCACCGCGGCGATCTACTCACGCTCCGGGGAGGCGATGTTCACGATCGCCGACACGGCGAAACTGTTGAAGGTCCCCAAAGCGGTCGTCGCCCAGATGATCACCGAAGGCGACCGTCTCCACCCCGGCGAACGGCCCTCGGTTGCGAACTGGCTTCGAGCATTCACCGACACCGGCGACCGGCGGTTGGTGACCGAGGCGGAGATCAACCGGTGGACCGCCCTCACCGAACGAGGGGTGACCGCCAAAGCCGTTGAACGGTCCGGTGGCGCCGACGCCTGGCTGTCCGCCCCCGAAGCAGCACGGCTGGTCGGGGTGTCCGCCCAGTACGTGCGCCGACTCTGCCAACGCTACGCCGACAACCCGACCAGATTCGTCGGCGGTAAGTCGTCGGTGGAGTGGATTGTCTGCACCGCCGAACCCGCCGCCGCCGGATCCGCGAACGCTGTCGCCTACCGAATCCGTCGCTCCGAACTCACCGCGTTCACCGGGCGTCGACGGCAACCGTCGGTGCGATGCGGGTTCGATCTCACGTTGACGACCGAGAAGTCGTTCGGGGTGCTCATGATGCTGTCGGACCCCGCGGTCCGGGCGGTGTTCGAAGCAGCGCTCGACGCCGGTAACGCCGTCGCCATCAGCTACTTGGAGGAGCACGGCACGTTCACCCGTCGCAACGGGGCGCGGGTGGCGACCACCGGGTTGACGGTCGCCACGTACCTGCACGGCACCTCGAGGGCGTTGGACCCGTTCCCGCACCGCCACAACATCGTCGCCAACACCGCCCTCGACGCCAACGGCGACCGCAAAACCCTCGACGCCCGCGGGTTCTACGAACAAGCCCCCGTCGCCGCCGCGCTCGCCACCGCCCAAATGCGTTATCAACTCACCACCGAACTGGGCGTGCGGTGGCGGCCGGCACGGCACGGCGGCTGGGAGATCGACGGGATCACCGACCAGGTCATCGACGAGTTCTCCACCCGCCGAGCACAAATCACCGCCGCCGTCGGCGAACTCGAACGGATCCTCGGACACCGCAGCACCCTCGACGACGTCGGCCACATCGCAGTGGAAACCCGCGCCCCGAAAACCCCGACCGACCCCACCGCCCTACGAGCCGACTGGCACACCCGAGCCGCCACCCAAGGGCTCACCCCCGCCGTGCTCGCCGCCTGCACCCCCGGCCCCACCCTCACCCCCACCACGCTCACCCCAACCACCGTTGGGGTCGTGGACCTGACGGTCCCCGACGGTGGGCGAGTTGGGGCAGTTGGCCTGCTGGACGACATCTTTGGGGTGTTGGCGGGGCCGGACGGGTTGACCGGACCGGTGAACTGGTTCACCCGTGGTGATGTCATCCGAGCCCTGGTCGATCACAACATCGGCACCGACCGCAACCCTCACCCGCTGCTGCTCCCCGCCGCCCAGATCGAACGCCTCGCCGACACCTTCCTCCTCACCAATCAGATCGTCGAACTGCACCCCGACACCTTCGGCGCACGGACCCGTGAACCCCGGTTCACCACCGTCGACCTACTCGAAACCCAAGAGACCATCCACACCACCTACCACCGGGGCCGCACCGCCAACATCGGTCTCGTCGCCGACCAGACCATCGACCAGGCCATCACCGCCACCGCCGTCGAGAACGGTCACGACCTGGCCGGCGATCAGGAGGAACTGGTGCGCAGGTTCTGCGGGTCCGGCATGCAAATCCAGTGCGCGGTCGGGCCGCCCGGTTCCGGGAAAACGGTGGCCATGGCCGCCGCCGCCCGGGCATGGGAAACCGCCGGCTACCGGGTCATCGGCGCGGCGATCAAAGGCGAAGCCGCACGCATCCTCGGCGACACCGCCCACATCCCCTCCAACACCATCGCCTGGTACCTCGCCCAACACCGCATGAACCGAACCCCGTTCGACTCCCGCACCGTCGTCATCGTCGACGAAGCCTCAACCTTGGACGACCGGACTCTCCACCAACTCACCGCCATCACCACCCAAACCGGGATGGTCCTGCGACTCGTCGGTGACCCTTCTCAACACGGCGCCGTCGCCGCCGGCGGGACCTACGGGGCCCTCACCCGCACATGGCCGCACGACACCCCGACCCTGGTCGGAAACCGTCGCATCCAGAACCCCGACGAACGCCACACCGCCGCTCTTGTACGCGACAGACGCATTGCCGAAGCGTTCGACCACATGGCCGCCACCGGCACCCTCATCGAAACCGGGTCGGACCGTGAAGCGGTGTTCGTCACCCTTGCCCGGTGGTGGGACGCCCGCACCTCAGGGCACCCGCACCCCATGGTCGACCGAGTCAACCACCAACGCCGAACCCTCAACAGCCTCGCCCACCAACTCCGCATCCTCAACGGAGACGTGCGCCCCACCGGCCTCACGCTCCCCGATGGCACCGACCTCTGCGTCGGCGACGAAATCATCGCCAAAACCCCCGCCCGGCACCTCCACCCGCCCGGCCACCCCGACCAATACATCCGCAACGGCACCACCGGAACCATCACCCACATCACCGCAAGCGACGCGCCTGTCGGTCACGCCGGCGGTGCGGCCAGTGTGGTCACGGTGGACTTCGACAACATCGGCAACATCGACATCCCCGTCGAACTGCTCACCAACCACGGCCTTCCCGGTCACCTGCAAGTTGAGTGGGCGTACGCCGTCACCTCCTACGCCGTACAAGGCGCCACCCACGAACAATCGACGTCCATCATCACCCCGGCATCCAGCCAACCCGAGCTCTACGTTGACATCACCCGAGGGCGCCGGCACAACACCGTCATCGCCGTGCAACCCGACACCCACCGCGACGACGAACCGCACATGCCCCGCCTCCCACCACCACCGCTGCTCCCCACCGTCGCCAACAGCGTCGCCGGCAAACCCGGCCAAACGTCCGCCTACGAACTCGACCCCCTCGCGCTCCCCGCCCACCATCACCGAACCGGACAAACCCTCCACCAACTCCGCATCTGCACGATCACAACAGGCATGGGCGCTGAGTCGGCGACGGACCCGATCCTTGAACGGGCGGCCTGGGCCGCCGAGCAACAAGTGAAACGAGCCGCGCTCGGCCACGCCGACATCCACCTCGTCAACCTGCTCGGTGCCAGACCCACCGTCCCATGGGAATCCCTCCGATGGGACCACACCCTCCAAGCCGTCACCGCCTACGAACACCGATGGAACACCACCTGCACCACCCCGCCGCACCCCCACCAACAAGCCGAACACGACACCATCACCACGCTCATCCGAACTATCAACCCGGACGCCGTGTCGACCGTCGAGCCTCGACTCCAAGACCTACCGACACCCGCATGGACGCGTAGTCCCACGCAAGGTCAGGGTTTGTCCGTTTGACCCAACAAGATCGACTCGGGACCTCGGTACACCCACGGCCGGGCCGCTCCAACGCATGTGCTACGGGCCCAGGTCCACCGCGGGGGTCTGGCTGGTCAACAACAGATCCAGCAGAAAAGGATCGATCCGTCCTCCATGGCGCAGCGGGCAAGGCTCGCAATGTCGATCATCCCTGATCCGAGACCCTCACTCGTTGTCAAAGGATTCGGCTTTCCTTGTACGGCATTGCCAGGCGATTCGCGATAGTCGTGAGCGGCCGCGCGGAGTTGTTCGTCAGGAGTGGACGCCACCAGCAACGTCCACGTTGCTGGAATCTCCACCACGAGAATCTCGTAGCCTTCTGAGCTGGCAACGAGTTCGGGCTCCTCGTCGCCTCGCTCAAACTCTGGAAGGCGGGCGACGATCCCCTTCAGCTCGACCATGGGCATCACTCCCCGTGCCGAGACGAACATCTCGAACTCCCGGCTTGGGCCAAGCGGCGAGTCCATCGCGGCGACGGCCGCTTCTCGCGACGGTGCAGCGAAATACTCCAAGATCACCAACCGAGCTTAGCGGGCCTCCCAATGGGCGGCTTCCCCCATTGCGTTCAACTGCGCGGCTCCATGGTTTGGTGACGTGGCGCCCGTCGGCGGCACTGCCACGTCTTCGCTTTGCGCCACGACCGTAGAGTCGGGTCACATGCCAGACGAACGAAAGGAGAGCCATTGAGTACCCCCACGAACAAGGAACGTTTTGCCGGCTTCAAACGCCGGATGGACGAGCGCAACGAGGCTGTCCGTCGAGAACTCGACGCCTCGCCTGCCGCCACGATGTCTTGGACCGCGACGATCGGTGACGACGACACCGACGTGGACTCGGTCAGCGTGAGCCACGACAGGCAACTACTGGTGCTGCACCGACACGTGGATCACAACGCCGCGCCTCCCTCTGCCGAACACCGCGAAGCCGGACGGTGGCGGTACCCCAACAGCGGCTCTGACACGCCGTACCCGGCCGACCTGATCGTTCACACCAGCGGCACTCAAACGTCAATCAAGATTCCCGATCTACCGTTGACTCGGCCGGTCGTGCAGCCACTCCCCGACGGTCAATGGCTCGCCGTCAGCCGGCACGCCAGATTCAACAATGGCGCCCCCGACCACAACGCGGTCGTGCTCGACGCCACCGGGGCGATCGTCCGATCGTTCTGCATCGGAACCTCCGTCGGACATGTCCAGACTTCACCGTCCGGTGCGATCTGGGTCGGCCACCGCGACGAAGGAATCTTCGCCACGTGGCGCACCCCAGATGGCGATGCCAATCCGGGGCGGGCGGGGATTGTCTGCTGGTCCCCGCTCGGCACCAAAACGTGGGACTACGCACCGCCCCCCGAGGCCGGACCCGTCTACGACTGCTACTCCCTGAACGTTGCCGCCGAAACCGTATGGTCGTCCTACTACGCCGGGTTCCCCGTCGTTCGCGTCGACCCTGACCGGACGGTCAGCAGTTGGCCAAGCGGAGAATCCGTCCACGCGCTCGCCGTACACGAGAACCGGATTGCCTTGATCGGCGGGAACTCAGGAGCCCACGACCGGATTCTGCTCTACGAGTTCGGTGACTCGGCGCTCACGAAGGTCGCCACCATCCGACTAGAACTCCCCGACGGCGCCCGCATCCCTGACAATTCAATCGCACAGACGCCGGCATGGAAGGTCGAAGCCCGAGGCAACGTCATTCACGCCGTGGCGGACAACAACTGGTTCACGCTCGACATCGCCAACCTCAACGGGTGACCCGCCCGCATCACCGGTCGGATTCGCCTTCAGTCCTGGCCGCGACCGGGCGGCGGCGAAAACCGCCCGCAACAGACTGCCTGACCGCAAGAGCGAGCGGCATTCGCCGGTTTGATCCGTCACCGTGAACAACCCCCAGCGGCCATCACCTCGGGTTGTCCGTGCCGGGTTTGCCCACGATCGACCGTTCAGATCAAGTTGCAGTTCAACGCGCCGAATCCACGGACGGTCGAAACTGCGAATGCTAATTGGGGATCGCTGGGGTCGCTTGAGGATTGATCCAATTTCATTGCCGCATCACGAGCCAGATCGAACTGCCTTCGTTCGAACGGGCGCAGGTCCGACACCATCAACTCGTATCCGTGCACGTCGGCGGTGACGGTTTTCGCAATGGCCCGCCGACTTGGAGGGTCGGCCTCCACCCCGACCGTGAGTGCGGCCAGCCAAGCGCCTGAACTCTTCGTTAAGCCATTTTCCCATGCAATCACGTCCAATCCCGCGACGTTGGAGCCAAGGCCCTGACACGCTGCATCTTGCCGAGGGTCTGGTTTGCTTTGCCGGCATCCGCTTATGGCGATGCCAGCAACCATGATGGCAGCAGCGACCAAAACCAGCAGTTTCAAGGGGGGAGGAACCCCGACGGCTCCCTCGGACACCGTCGGAGCAGTATGGCACTCTCTCACCGTCGGTCCTCGATACAGGGACGAGGATTCTCTTCGCCCGGGTGACCCCCAGCTATTCGCAATCGTGCGAGTAGTCAACAAGACCGGCGTCGTCGACGAAATGCGCCCCATCGGCAACCTCGTCGTACTGGCAACACGATCAGGACTCAATTGGATGCAACCGGTGCAGGCCTTCGACGCCGACGGCAAACCGACCACCGTCCGTTGACGAACCCGGCCGCCCGAAAACGTTGATGCCCACCGCCGAGCCGAAGCTCAAGACGGTGGGCACCAACGGGGTGGGTGGAATCCCAACCTACCCCGGGGCGCACGAAAGGCGCGCCGTCCAGCGCCAACGTTTCTGCGTCACCGTCACACTGCTACGGCATCGCGGTTCACCACCACTCCACCGCGCAGGATCAGCGGATGGAGATCCCCGGGCTTGGATCGTGGCCACAAACCAGGATCGATCCCCACGATCCGTTTGTCGCCCTCCTCGAACCACACGTGCCGGCACTCCTGCTTCGGCGTCACGTGCCCCACCAGATCGCCTGCGTAACCGTCATACCAGGCGCCCTTGCCCCACATGAACCCCGACGTGTGCCCGTGCACCTGATGAAACGGCATCGGCCCCTCCCCACACCACGACGACCACACCTCCCGGCATGACGCCCACAACGGCCCCGGATCACCGAAAGAGGGCCCGTTCATCTCTCCCGGCCGGACCACCGGCGAACCAGCCCGCAATCCGAACGAGTTCAAACGCGCTGCGCACTCCCCCACATCCACCATGCCCGCGCACGTCCGCTCCCACATCGAACGGGTCAACCCCGCATGG
>JANOSD010000162.1:0-38896 GCA_031415655.1 Actinomycetes bacterium | reverse complement strand
CAACCACCCCGCGGGTTACAACCGCCCAAACGACAGCCAAAAATTAACCGAACCCCCCACCCCCACGCTTTTTGGTTGGGTATACACAAAAAAATTGATGCGACTCCCCAACCAAAACCGTTCTGGGGGGTCACGAGGTGGGGGGTCACGGGGGTGATGAGGGTCACGAGATGGCGAGGCGGGGGAGGACCTTGTCGGCGAAGAGCTCGAGGCTGGGCCAGGCCAGCTCGGGCGGCGTGGCGCCGCACAAAGGATGATGCGTGATCGGACCCATCACTCCGAGCGTTCCCGCCAACGCCACACATTGATCCGGAGTGAGTATCTGGTAGGTGCCTTCGGCGCGCAGGTCGTCCACCGTCTTGGCTTGACTATGGACGTGGGACCGGATGTCGTCGGTCTGCCATTCGTGGTACGTAACCGCATCGTGCAAGAGGTACGGGCCGATTTCCGCCCAGCTCTTGTCGGGGTCGTCCGAGATGAATACCGATCCGGGGCCTTCCGGCAGGGCAACCATCCCGGGCGTGGTGCCGAGCCGTTCACACTCGGCGTGGTAGTGATCGGCGAGCGCGGGATCACCCACCGCAGGGAAAAAGCTCATGCCGAAACGGGCCGCCCGCTCGGCCGCCTTGCGTCCAGATCCACCGACGAAGATCATCGGATGGGGTTGGCTCAATGGTCGGGGAAGCACCTGCACCGTTTGCCCCTGATACTCGAACGGCTCCCCTGTCCATGCCTGTTGCATCACTCCGAGGGCTTCGTCGAGCAGCCGGCCCCGCCGTTTCCATTCCTTGCCAAACAGTTCATACTCCACCGGTCGATAACCAAGTCCGGCGACGTAACTAATGCGCCCGCCGCTGAGTTGGTCGAGCACGGCGATGTCCTCGGCCAATCGGATCGGATCGTGCAGCGGCACGAGGAGGGCGGCGATGTTGACCGGGATCTTGGTGGTGCGCCCGATCACGGCGCCGGCCATGGCAAGCGGCGAGGGGAGGAAGCCGTCGGTCGACAGGTGATGCTCAGAGAGCACACACATGTCGAAGCCCTTCTCTTCGGCGAACACGATCATGTCGAGCGCCGTGGTGTACAGGCGATGGGTGTCGGCCGGCGACAGGTTAGGCGCCCGCATATCGAAACGAATGATGGACAAGGCCATGGTGGTTCCCTCGGAAGTGTCGAATGCACCCACCGCACGGTTCGAGGGCGCCGGAACCACCGCTCATTGCGGTGCGGCCGGGGTCGCTCAACCGGGGAGGGCAACCATGAAACTGTAACGCGTTCTCGCGCTCGTATTCCCGTCTACCAGGGGTGCCGTAGGGCTTACCGCGGCGTCACCACCATGACGGCCATGAGTGCCCAGCCCACCGGAACGGCGAGCAACGCACCAACCACGACCCTCACCGGCCCACGAATCGGAAAGTCAGATCTGCGCCCCACGTACAGGAAGAACGAGACCAACATCAGGGCGTTCAGGGCGAAAATGACGACACGGCCCGGGAGCGAGAAGTTCGCCGTCCCAACCAACACCGCAACGGTTATGAATACATACATGGCGACGATTCGATCCATCAACGCTTGGTCGATGTAGTACCGATCGAAATCGTCGTTGCGCTCTCCGTCCAATGCTCCCGCCAGGGCTTCGGCGGCTTGACGATCACGCACCGCATGTTGGTTGCCGCGCCGCCCCTCGATCAGGGACGCTGCCAGCCCGAGGCCGATGAACACCGACGACAGCCGAAACTGTGTCGGCCTTGGCTCTGGCCCACCTCCCCGTTGCCGCTTGCTGGCCCTACCGTTCACCATCACGTCGCCTCCTGCATCCTCCGACACGTCGAGGATCTCACATCGACAGTCCCGCGACTCGGAATGACCTAACAAGGGCCTGGCACGGGGGCAAGGCGTGAACTGAACCTGCTCGGGAGCATTGTCACCTTGCTGACAACTCCGTCAGGGTGCGTTTCGGGGGTTCCAGGCGCTAGACAATCACCACCGCAATCGGGGGATGTGCGGTCACCTTGTGGTCCGACGCGATTCCCCTCCCCGTCCACCGATCTCACGATCACCTCGATCACCACCTGGAGCAGGAACAATGCCTGAAGCCGTCATCGTCGCCACCGCCCGCAGCCCCATTGGCCGGGCCAACAAAGGGGCGCTCGTCAATGCGCGTCCCGACGATCTTGCCGCCCAAATCATCAGCGCGGTGATGGCCAAGGTGCCCACGCTTGACCCCGACCTCGTGGAGGACCTCATCCTCGGCTGCGGTCAGCCCGCTGGTGAGGCGGGATACAACCTTGGCCGCGTGGCCGCCATCCTCGGTGGGCTGCCCAACGCCCCCGGCGTCACGGTGAACCGCTATTGCTCGTCAAGCCTGCAAACCATCCGTATGGCCGCCCACGCCATCAAAGCCGGCGAAGGTGACGTGTTCGTGGCTGCCGGCGTGGAGACCGTCAGCCGATTCGTCTACGGCGCCTCCGACGTCGGGCCGCACAACTCCGTGTTCGCCCCCGCAGAAGAGCGCACGACCGCTCGCACCGGCGGCGGGCTGGGCACCTGGACGTCGATCGAAGGCACCTTCCCCGACGTCTACATCTCCATGGGCCAGACCGCCGAAAACGTGGCCGAGTTCGAGAACGTCGGCCGCGAAGAAATGGATGAGTTTGCCGCTCTGTCACAACAGCGTGCCACCACCTCGCAGGAGAACGGCTTCTGGGAACACGAGATCACGCCCGTCACGGTCACCGACAAAGAGGGCACTACCACCACCGTTTCGAAGGACGACGGGATCCGCGCCGGCACCACCGCCGAGGGCCTGTCCGGCCTCAAGCCCGTGTTCCGTCCCGACGGGAAAATCACCGCCGGTAACGCTTGTCCCCTCAATGACGGCGCCGCCGCGGTTGTGGTCATGAGCGACACCAAAGCCGAAGCCCTCGGCATCACCCCGCTCGCCCGCATTGTGAGCAGCGGCGTATCGGCGATCGACCCCGAGATCATGGGCATGGGCCCGGTGGGCGCCTCCCGCCAGGCGCTCCAACGTGCCGGCCTCTCGATCGACGATATCGACCTCGTCGAGATCAACGAGGCCTTCGCCGCTCAGGTGATCCCGTCGGCCAAGCAGCTCGGCATCTCGTGGGACAAGCTCAACGTCAACGGCGGCTCGATCGCTCTCGGCCACCCGTTCGGCATGACCGGCGCGCGCATCATGACCACGCTCATCCACGGCCTCCAGGAAAGCGGCGGCCGCTACGGCCTCGAGACCATGTGCGTCGGCGGCGGCCAAGGCATGGCCATGATCATCGAACGCCTGTAACCCCTCTCGAACTGGGCACACCTTTCGTCGCTCCCACGCCGGAATGTGTGCCCAGTTCGGCAGTTCCTTTCGAACGGGGGGGATGGTGCGGAACGGAGGGACGGTGCGGAGCCCTCGCACGGCTCGAGTGGTACTCTCTACCCGGCGTTGGGGACGACGGACCAACGAAGGGGACTCATCGTGCGCACACGGCTTGCCGTCATCACCACCGCGGTCGCGGTCGGCGCGGCCGGTCTCACCAGCTGCGTCACCGGCAGCACCCTCCTCCGGGTCGACGCTCCGGTGACCCTCACCGGGGCGCAGCTCTCCTCGTTCGTCGGCTTCTCCCCCGACACCGTCGTCGGATTCGCTCACCACCACGCCAGCGACGGCTCACCTATCTGGCAACAGATCCCGGTGCAGCTCGATCAACGAAAGGTGGTCGACTTCGGTTCGGCGCCCGGGTCGAACGCCACCGCCGGCGTGACCGGAACGGTGTACGGAACCGCGGCGATCGGCGTCACGGCACTGCAATACGCCGACACCAACACCTTCGTCGGCGCGGACTCCGACCCGCTGATCGATGCGGACGACGAGCTGGTGTTCATGTCGGCTGATGCGGGCGACCTGCGCCAGAGCGGCGACCTCACCGAACCCAGCGGTGTGGTTCCCGGCTCTGGTCTGCGAGTCGACCTCACCGACTCCCTCGCCCCCGGAACCTCCGGCTACGTCTACCTCTTCCGCTCCTCCGGCTCGCTCGTTCCCAGTGCCGGGCTCGACTACGTCACGTACACCTTTGCCCTCACCTCAGGCGCCTACAAGACCACCTACAAACGAGCCGATGGCCCCAACCCGGAAAGCTCAAACGCCCACACGTCGGCCTACGACATCGGATTCACCGACCGGTGGATCGAGGACCGTTGGCAGATTCACGCTGGCACCGCAACCGGTGTGGACATCCTCGACGGCAACAAGAACCAGTTTGCGATCAACTATTGCGGACGCAGCAACGTGACCTTTGTCGATGCTGAAGGTGCCTTCATCGCCAACATCGACGGGCCGGTTCGTGGCATCCGGTCGTACGTCGGCGCCAACAGTGGGCCCCTTACCCAACGGACCCATCTGCTCTACCGCGATCGCGAGCGCATTGCCACCGACCTCCGCGTCCATGCCATCCCAGCGATCATGGACTACCTCGATTTCAGCGCCGCGGCCCTCGGCATGACCTACCGGAGCCAGTCGGTTCCGAACGGGGTGACGATCGACGGCACCCTCGACACCGTCGGCCCTGGCTACACCAACTGGGAGGCGGTCATCGGCACCCAGGGATCCGTAATCAGCGGCTCGTCATTCCAAACGACCGTCAATCCTCCCGGTGGCTTCCTCGCCGCGATCACCTGGTTCCAGCGGGACCAAACCAGCCCACCCGAAGCGCAGTGCTGGGGCGATAGCTCGTTCTTCGGAGCTGCGGGACCGAACGTCGCCCCGGCGGGGGGCATCCCCGACACCGATCCTCGCAGCGGGGCGGTCGCCACACTGGTGTGGACGCGGGACCTCTCGTTTGGTGCCCCGTTCGCCGATCCCGCCCTTGTCGACGATGCTGGCACCGCGTGGGCGAATCAGCTCGCCGTGCCCCTCGCCGTCTCCCTTTCTGCCCCCTGACCCAGCCGACCCTCAGCGCCCGCCGACCCGAGACGACCCACGCGCGGCAAATCCGTCCAACTGGTCACACATATCGACGCGGAAGCAACGAAATGTGTGTCCAGTTGGTAAGGGGGTCGGGGTTGATCCGGGGGTCGGGGTTGTCAGCTGGCGCCGTACACCGGGGACGGTTTGGGGGCCGCGGCCAGGAGATCGTCCACGACAGCGCCGACCTCGGCCGGCTCCCACCGCTCTCCCTTGTCGAACTCGGGCCCGTGCTGCCACCCGTCGGCGATGCTGATCTTTCCGGCCTCCACCTCAAAACAACGGCCGGTGACGTGCGCCGAGCCGGGCGAGCCGAGCCACACCACGAGCGGGCTCACGTTCTCAGGGGCCATGGCGTCGAACTCCCCCTCCCCTGGCTCGGCCATGGTGGCCGCAAAGACCTGCTCGGTCATGCGAGTTCGGGCTGCCGGGGCAATGGCGTTGGCGGTGACGCCGTAGCGGGCGAACTCGGCCGACTCCACCATCGTGAGCCCGGCGATCCCGGCCTTGGCGGCGGAGTAGTTGGCCTGGCCAACCGAACCCATGAGGCCGGCTCCGGACGACGTGTTGATGATGCGAGCGTCGGGCATCCGGCCCGCCTTGGCTTCGTCACGCCAGTGGGCGATGGCGTGACGGGTGGGGGCGAAGTGGCCCTTCAGATGCACGCGGATGACGGCGTCCCACTCTTGCTCCGACGTGTTCGCCAGCATGCGGTCCCGCAGGAAACCAGCGTTGTTCACGAGCACGTCGAGCCGCCCGAACGTGTCGACCGCCTGGGCGATCATGGCTTCGGCCTGTGCCCAGTCGGCCACGTCGGCGCCATTGGCGACGGCCTCGCCACCTAACGCACGAATCTCGTTGACGACATCGCCGGCGGGACCCGTGCCTCCCCCCGTCCCGTCGATCTCGGCGCCGAGGTCGTTCACCACCACCTTGGCGCCTTGCCGCGCGAACTCGAGGGCATGGGCTCGGCCCAGGCCACGTCCCGCCCCCGTGATGATCACAACTCGGCCGTCACAGATGCGCTCTTCGGTCATGCCCATGATGATCCTCGAAATCTGACGACCCGTCAAAAACTCCGCTACCGTCGCTCCATGCGATTCGGCCTCACCATGTTCGCCACCGACCAGTCGATGAACGTTGTCGACCTGGCTCGGGAAGCGGAGGCCCGCGGCTTTCACTCGCTCTACCTGCCGGAGCACACCCACATTCCCGTCAGCCGGGTCACGCCCCCGCCAACCGGCAATGCCGAACTGGCCGAGGAGTACAAACGAACGCTGGATCCGCTCGTGGCGCTGGCCGCTTGTGCATCGGTCACCACATCGCTGGTGCTCGGTACGGGAATCCTCCTTCCGGCCCAACGAGAGCCGATCGTCACCGCCAAAGCCTTGGCCTCGTTGGACCTGCTCTCGGGCGGACGAGTGTCGTTGGGCGTGGGCTTCGGGTGGAACGAGGACGAACTGGCCAACCACGGGATCACGATGCCGGATCGACGAGCCGTCGCCCGGGAATGCGTTCTCGCCATGCAAGCGCTCTGGGCCAACGACATCGGGGGTTTCGATGGCGAACACGTGAAGGTCACGCCGTCGTGGTCGTGGCCGAAACCGGTGCAACGCCCCGGCATCCCGGTGTTACTGGGCGGTGCCCCCGGGCCGAAGCTGTTCGCCCACATCGCCGAGTACGGCAACGGGTGGATTCCGATCGGCGGTGCCGGGCTCACGAAGGCCATTCCCGAGCTTCGCCGTGTGGTGGCCGACGCCGGCCGAGATCCTGATGCGCTCGAAGTCATACCGTTTGGTTCGATTCCCGACGCCGGCAAACTCGAGCACTTCACGTCGATCGGCGTGACGGAGTGCGTGTTTGGTTTGCCATCAGCCCCGCGCGACAAGGTGCTTCCCGTCCTTGATCGCTGGGCCGCGATGGTGTGACCGACGCCGCGCTCCCATCACGGGAAGCTGCACCGAAGGGGGACGGTCCGCGATGATGGCCCCCGTGGCAATCGGGCAACGCCGTTCCGGGCTAGAGATCTTCTACAAGACACTCACGATGATGTTCATGTTCGCGTTCGTCTTTGGGGCCATCAGCGGCGTGTATACGGTCGGGCGGCTCAGCGCCGCCCGATTCCTCGACAAGGCGCCGCGAGGTTGGCGTGAGGTGCTGTACCCCCAGGAATGGGTGGCCCCGCTGGCGGCCTTCCTCGTGGTGTTCGCCTTGCTCTCCGCTCTCACGTTGGCAATCCTTGACCGCGTGCTCGACCACTAACGACTGCAACGACCAGTTGTTGGCACCGTGAAACGTACGTGTTGGCCACCGAACACGTACGTGTACGATGTCGGCATGAGCCTGACGCCCTCCCAGCTGCGCGCTGACGTGTACCGAGTGCTCGACGAAGTGTTGGCCACCGGTGTTCCCGCCGAAGTACTTCGCAACGGCCGGATACTTCGGATAGTGGCGGATCCTTCTCCTGTGCCTCGTGGGTCAAAGATTGAGAACCTGTGCCCGCACCCCGGCTTCGTGATTGGCGATCCCGACGACCTCGTGCACATCGATTGGTCTGTCGAGTGGCGTCCGTAGCGCACCTCGACACCCATGTCGTCGTGTGGCTGTACGCGGGCGATACTGCCCGCCTATCGAAATCGGCAACGCGAACCATCGAGTCTGCCCCTCTCGCCGTCTCACCAATGGTGCTGCTCGAACTCGCGTATCTGCACGAGATCGGGCGGACAACGGGGCCGGGCGAGGAAGCGATCGACTTTCTGCGATCCAGCATCGGGCTTGTCGTAGCCGACGATCCGTTCGACCAGGTGGCGACAGCGGCAACCAAGCTTTCATTCACCCGCGACCCCTTCGACCGGATCATCACGGCACAAGCGTCGCTCCGACGCCGCCGGCTCGTCACCGCTGATCAATCGATTCGCGAAAACTATCGGCATTCGGTCTGGTGATCGCTCGCTGAATCCCTGCCCGGACGAGCCCGTAGGCCTCGTTCGACGGCCAACGCGACGTCACCGTCGCAGCCGGCCACGTACGCTGCGTCGACGCCACGAAGAGGCGCCGCCACAGCGGCGATCCTGACGTTCGCCGTGCTGCTGGGCACGGGTTGTTCGAACCGATCAGTCGACCGTCCCGTCGGCCCCACCCCCTCCTTCGGCTCGGCGGCAAGCAACCCGGCACGCACAGCCCCAAACGCCGAGACCGGCGGACGTGGCGGCGACCAGGAGGTCTCGTTCGAGAGCGGTGGTGTCACGGTGTACGGCACGTTTCGGCGCCCAGTGATCGACGGGCTCGTGCCCGCCGTGTTGCTGCTCGCCGGAAGCGGCCCCACCGATCGAAACGGTGACTCGCGGCTCATCACGGGCTCGGTCGGCACGTTGGCGTTCCTCGCCGACCGCTTCGCCGAGGCGGGGGTCGCGTCGTTTCGTTATGACAAGCTCGGGAGCGGCACCACCGGTTTGGGGCCATTCGCCGACCACCCCAATGATCTCGGTTTCGACACCTTCACGGCCGAGGCACGGGACGCGCTGACGTTCCTCGCCACCCGTCCGGGCGTCGACCCATCGAAGCTCCTCATCGGAGGCCATAGTGAGGGTGGGCTCATCGCCATGGTGGTGGCCAACGAACCGGGTTCAGCACCGGTTGTTGCGGGACTGGCGATCTTCAACACCCCGGGGATTCGCTACCTCGACATCATCGCCGGGCAGGTCAAACGACAGACCGCCGCCGCAGCGGCCAGCGGAGCCATGTCGGCTACGGCCCGCGCCGCGTTCGACTCGGTCCTCGACCGCTCGATCGCCGCCATCCGCGCCGGGAGCCCGCTACCCACGGATCTCCCCAACGAACTCAAAAGCCTTTTCAACTCGTCCACCAGACCTTTCTCCAGCAGGCCGACCGCGTCGATCCAAACATTTTGGCCGCGCTCTTGGCGCCGCCGCGCCGCGTGTTGATCACGTGCGCAACCAAAGACATCCAGGTGTCATGCGCCGACGTCGCCCCACTTGTGGCTTCGTTGCCGCCGGGCATCGCCGCGTCCGTCACCCTGGGCGGCGCCAACCACGTGCTGAAACTCGTCGGGGCCTCCGCGTCGGACGGCACCGAATACGGGCGGGACCTCGCGTTCACCGCTGAACTCGACACGCCGATCCGTGACCTGGTCGCGCGCCTGGGCTGAAAAGAGCAACGAACGTTGCGCGACGACCTACGGGTCGGGCCAGGTGCGGCGGTCGCCGCTGACCCCGCGCACGTCACCCGTGGTCACCACACCGTCTCCCAGGTCGACGTCGTACGAAATGAGCACGCCGATTGCCGGCCCATCTCGATGTTCGAGCTCCACCCGGATCGCTGAAGTATCCGGCTCTTGCAGCCGCACATCGCTCACGGCGGCGGTAGCCACGAACTCATCAGATCGGGCCCACAGTGTGGAGTAGAGCACGGCGAGTACATCCGCCGCTTCGGGTTGCTCGCCCGTGCCGGGATCGCCAGCCACCAGCTTCACGTAACCATCGGCGTCAAGTCCCGCGCCGTAGGGAAAGAACTCCCCGTATTCGCTCAGCATCTCCTTCGCGAACGGGAGGACGGCGTTGAGCAGCCCATCGAGCTCGGTCTGGGTTTGGTCGGAGACGTTGTCGCGCCACGGAGCCATCGCCGATCACCGTAGCGTTCTGGGTTTTTGGTAGGGGAGACGCTTCAATTTTGAAGCGTCTCCCCTACCAAAACGGTTAGAGGCGTTCGATGATGGTGACGTTCGCTTGGCCGCCGCCTTCGCACATCGTCTGCAGGCCGAAACGGCCGCCGGTGCGCTCGAGTTCGTGCAGAAGCGTGGTCATCAATCGTGCGCCGGTGGCCCCGAGCGGGTGGCCGAGGGCGATGGCGCCGCCATTGACGTTCACCTTCGCCAGGTCGACGTCGAGCTCCTTCGCCCACGCCATCGCCACCGAAGCAAACGCTTCGTTGATCTCGACGAGGTCGATGTCGTCCATGGTCATGCCGGCCTTGGCTAGCGCGTGGCGGGTGGCGGGGATCGGTGCCGTGAGCATCCACACCGGATCGTCGGCCCGGACCGACAGGTGATGAATCCGCGCACGCGGGGTGAGGCCGTGGACTCGGACAGCCTCCTCCGAAGCGACGAGCAGCGCCGCCGACGCGTCGGAAATCTGCGATGCCATCGCCGCGGTGATCCAACCGTCGTCGACCAGCGGCGCCAGGCTCTTCATCTTCTCGACGTTCTGTTCCCGACGAGGACCTTCGTCGATCGTCACATCACCCAACGGCGCGATCTCTCGCTCGAAGCGACCCTCATCGATTGCCTGTACGGCCCGACGATGGGACTCGATAGCGAAGGCCTCCATGTCCTCGCGAGGGCAATCCCACTTCTTGGCAATCATGTCGGCCGATCGAAACTGGTTCACCTCCTGATCGCCGTAACGAGCGTTCCAGCCGGGGGACTCGGCGAACGGCGTGGTGAATCCGAACTGGTCCCCGACCAACATGGCCGAGCTGATCGGGATGGCGCTCATGTTCTGCACGCCGCCCGCCACCACGAGATCGGCGGTCCCACTCATCACGGCCTGGGCAGCAAAGTGCACCGCCTGTTGACTCGACCCGCATTGACGGTCGACGGTGGTGCCGGGCACGTGGTCGGGCAGACCGGCGACCAGCCAGCAGGTGCGGGCGATGTCGCCGGCCTGCGGACCGATGGTGTCGACACAGCCGAAGACCACGTCGTCGATGGCGGCCGGATCCACACCGGAGCGTTCCATCAGCGCGGAGATCGAGTGGGCGCCCAGGTCGGCGGGGTGGATCCCCGAAAGGCCACCGCCGCGGCGCCCAACCGGTGATCGCACGGCATCGATGATGTAGGCCTCAGCCATGGTTCAACTCTCCTTGGGAGAAACGAGAAGGGGGATCAAGCGAGGGTCTCGCCGAGGGGAGCGACCTCGGTCGATGTCGTTGCGGAAAGGTTCGACGCCTTGCCCGAGCCAGGTGAGGGAGGCGGGCCGAGCACGCTCATCGCCACCCGTTGACGGTGCCAGGTAGCGTCGCCCCATGACGCCGCGAGCGCCCACGCCCGCTTCATGAAAAGATGCAGGTCGTACTCAACGGTGTAGGCAATGGCGCCGTGACACTGGAGGGCGACGGCGGCAACGTGAGTGGCGGCGTCGGAGGCATAGGCCTTGGCCATCGACACGTCGCGGCTGCGATCCGGCGAACCAATAGCCAGCGAATACGCCGCCCGGTAGACCACCGGACGAGCAAACTCGAGGGCAAGAAGGGCGTCGGCCAAATGATGTTTCACCGCTTGGAACGATCCGATCGGCCCCCCAAACTGCTCACGTTCTTTGACGTAGGCCACCGTCATGGTGAGCATGCGATCGGTGAGCCCGAGAAGCTGGGCCGCCGTGCCGAGGGCCCCACGGTCGAACGACGCGTTGATGCAACGGTAACCCTCCTCCCCTCCGGCAATAAGCGTGGCCGGACGTTTGTGCCAGTCGACCTCCACGATCCGCCGAGCACCGTCGACCGACACCTGCTCGCTCACGATCCGCACGTCGGCGCGAGGAACCGCATGCATCTCGTTTCCGCTGGCGAGCAGTAACAGATCGGCGTAGCCACCGGACACGACGAACGGCTTTCCTTGATGCTGCACAGCGACGATGGCCGTGCCGTCGGCAATGCGCGGGAGCCATTCGGCGGCCAGTTCCGGAGGCGCGAACTCCGCCAGCATGGGCGCCGCCACGGCAACGGTCTCCACGAGTGGTTCGGGTAGGGCGACCCGGCCGGACTCTTCCATCACCAGCACCCAATCGACCTCGGTCATCCCGAGCCCGCCGTGCGCTTCCGGCACGGTCAGCCCCACGATTCCCATGGCAGCGAGTTGCCGCCAACGATCGGCAGAATGGCCGGTGGCGTTGGTCCAGCCGTCCCGCACCGCAGCGGGATCGCACACACCGTCGAGAAGGTCGCGTGTCGCCGCCGCGAAGTCACGCTGCTGATCGTCGAAGGCGAAACGCATCAGCGGGCTCCCCTCGGAAGGCCGAGCACTCGCTCGGCAATCACGTTGCGCTGGATCTCATTGGTGCCGGCGTAGATCGGTCCGGCCAGCGCAAACTCGTAACCCTTCATCCACGCTCCCCCGTCGACCGCGCCCGGCGACCCGTCGATAAGTTCGCCCCTCGGTCCGAGCAGCCCAAGCGCCGCTTCGTGAAGGCGCACGTCGAGCTCGCTCCACCACACCTTGTTGAGGCTCGACCGCGCCCCGATCGCCGACCCATCGACCATCGCCGTGACATCGGCCAATGTGTAGAGCTGATACGCCTCAGCGTCCATCCACGCTTGGGTGACCGCTTCGCGCAACGAAGGATCGGCGCCGTTGCCGTAACGCTGGTAGAGGTCGACGAGCCGTGCCGCCGCCGCCATGAAACGGCCCGGACTCCGCAGCGTGAGGCCACGTTCTGAACCAGTGGTTGACATGGCGACACCCCAGCCACCATTGACCTCACCGAGCACGAGGTCGTCGGGTACGAAGGCGTCTTCGAGAAACACCTCAGCGAAGCCCTCATCGCCATCAAGGCGCCCGAACCCCCGAACGCTCACCCCGGGCGTATCAAGCGGGACGAGGAAGTACGTGAGGCCCTTGTGCCGGTCCGAAGCCGGATCGGTGCGAAACAGCCCGAAGAGATGCGTGCAGAAGGCGCCCCGAGTGGTCCAGGTTTTCTGTCCCGTGAGGCGCCATCCGCCGGCCCGTTCGTCTCGCACCGCTTTGCTGCGCACGTTGGCGAGGTCGCTGCCGGCGTTGGGTTCGCTCCAGCCTTGGCACCACAGGTCCTCGGCGGCCGCCATGCGGGGAAGGAAACGGGCCCGCTGCTCCGGCGTGCCGAAGTCAAAGATCGTGGGCGCGAGCAGGAAGATGCCGTTCTGTGTGACCCGCTGCGGTGCGCCGGCCCGGTAGTACTCCTCTTCGAAGATGAGCCACTCCCAAAGCGAGGCCCCCCGCCCGCCGAACTCCTCGGGCCAACTCACCACGGCCCAGCGCTCGGCGTGGAGGCGGCGCTCCCACTCGAGGTGGGCGGCGAAGCCCTCGGCCGTGTCGCCGCTGCGCAACGGTTCGGCCGGCACGTTGGCCTCGAGCCAGGTGCGACACTCCGCACGAAACGTGTCTTCGGTGTCGCTCCAGGTGAGGTCCATCACCGGCTCCGTTTCTTCATCATCGAAATCCTGACGCTCCGTCAGATTCAGCGCAAACCCGCGGTCGCTCGGTGCATCAGAGCGTACCTAACAGGGCTCGCTTGCGGATGGGCACCGCCGTGCTGCCAAGAGGTTGCTACCTTCGTCTCCGGACTGAATCTGACGGATCGTCAGGAACGGCGGTACAGTGGCGTGGTGACCATCACCGACCTTCGACCGACGACGGGTCCCCTTTCGGGCACGATCACCCCGGGTCGTGAGCTCCCCAAGATCGTGAGCGTCGACGACCACGTGATCGAGCCGCCCACGTTGTGGACCGATCGCCTCCCGGCGAAGTACGCCGACATCGGGCCGCGTGTGGAGCGCCACGGGCTCGGCAACTTCGCCTTCAATGGCAGCAAGTACACCTACACCATTGATGAAGACGGCGAGCCGTGCGACTGGTGGCGTTACGAAGACCTCATGATCCCGCTGCGGCGGATCATCGCCGCCGTGGGCTTTCCTCGTGATCAGGTCACGCTCTCCCCGATTACCTACGACGAGATGCGCCCCGGTTGTTGGAACCAAGCCGACCGCCTCACCGACATGGATACCGACTGGGTCGAAGCCTCACTCGTCTTCCCCACGTTCCCCCGATTCTGCGGACAAACCTTCCTCGAGGCCACCGACCGCGGCCTAGCCGACCTTTGCGTGAAGGCCTACAACGACTGGATGGTGGAGGACTGGTGCGGCGGCGCCGGGAAAGGCCGGCTGATCCCGTTGTGCCTCATCCCCCTGTGGTCCGCCGACGAGGCCGCCGCCGAGGTACGCCGCAATGCCGTCCGAGGCGTTCGGGCTGTCTGTTTCTCGGAGATCCCGCCCCACCTCGGTTTGCCATCGATTCACTCGAAGTATTGGGACCCCTTCTTCGACGCCTGCAACGAGACCGCCACCGTGGTGTGCATGCACATCGGCTCGTCTTCGCAGATGCCCGCTACATCCGCCGACGCGCCCGCCGCAGTGCAGGCCACCCTGAGCTTCAACAACTCGATGTCGTCACTGTCGGACTTCTTGTGGAGTGGGGTGTTCGACCGCTTCACCGATCTCAAAGTGGCCTACTCCGAAGGCCAGATCGGCTGGATCCCCTACGCCATCGAGCGAGCCGACGACGTGTGGCGCCAGCACGGCGCATGGGCCCAAGGGGAGAAGCTGCTCCGACCACCGTCGGAGTACTACCGCGAACACGTCTTCGGCTGCTTCTTTCGCGACTACCACGGCGTTCGGTCCCTCGAAGAGGTGGGCGTCGACAACGTCACGTTCGAAACCGACTATCCCCACTCCGACTCGTCGTGGCCCGACACCAAAACGGTAGCCACCGACATGTTCGCCAACCTCCCCGACGACGTCGTCTACAAGATCGTGCGCGGCAACGCCATCCGCATGCTCGGCCTCGACCTCGACTGACCGCGCCTCACCCTGACCGAGCTCGCACGCGAAATTGCGGTGTTCGTGAACCTGTGTCGCTCAGACCGACAATGGACGTTCTGAGCGACACAGCATTGCGGTGGCGGTCTACGGTCAGGCGGGTGCGCCTACTCGATCTGGACCGATCCTCGATCTCGGTTCGGGTGGCGCCGACGGCACAGGTCGGCGCGACCCTCGTAGCTATGACGTTCCAAGCCGGTGAGCTGCGCGCTCATCGTGAAGGCTCGGGCCAAAGCGAGGTCGATGGCGCGGGAGACGGGTGGGCGGAAATACGGATCGACCAGGTGGACCTTTCGCCAGCGCTACTCACGAACCGTGGGCAGGCCGAACGAATCGACGAATGTCGGCTTGGCGCCGGGAACCTCGTTCGCCTTTCGTGGAACGCCGTCGCCCGACCGAGCTCGGCGGGCTCGGTGCTGCCGGACTTGGCCGAGCCTTCCGAGCAGACGAACCGGGACGACCAGGGCGGCGGGGGCGAACAGCGACGGGCACCGAACCCAGCCGGCGCCGACCTCTTGCCAATCCTGCTCGCCGGAAGAGGCCTTCGCACCGGGAACGACTGGACGATTGGTGCCGCCACCACGTTGAACTCTGTTGGGGTCGGAGTGGTGGCCGGCCGGGTGGTGCTCGATCCGCAGTTGTTCGGTATCAGCGCGCCGGCATTTCTGAATGTGCTGGTCCACGTCAACTGGCGGGCGCTCTGGCGCCTCGCGGACTGAAACCCGCACGCGAGTCCAACTGCGGTAGCGACCGAGCCCCTCGCCGATGTCACAAGCCCATGAGTCTGCGAACACTCAGAACGAGACGACACGCCGTCGAAGGGGCGACATCGGTGAGGTCAGGCGGCGACAGCATCGAACTTGTCGGCGACGAGGTGCAGAAGCCGGTTGTTCTCCGAGGGCAGGTCGTCATTTTGTGTGGCCAGTTCCGACGAGATCTGGTCGGAGCGTTTGGCGGCGATGAGCAGGATCGCTCCCTGCATCGCCGCCAAGCTGCTCAACACCAGGTTGAGCAGGATGAGGGGGTACGGATCGAACCCGTTCGAGCGGTTGTCGGCCATCCAGAGTGCGAGCAAGCCGAAGGCGCCGCCCACGAAGGCCCAGGAATCGATTCCGTTGCGCATCCGGTCGGCCGCTCGTTCGCCAACCGTGAGGTCGTCGCCGGAGCGCACCCCGGGTGACGATCCCAGTGTCCAAGGGCACTCCAGTCCTATCGATCCGCGGGTCGGAGCTTCAGGCCGAGCCGTGAGTGAGCCCGGCGACGGCCCAACGGATGAGTTGCCGGAGCTCGGGCGGTTCCACGTCAGAGTTGTCGACGAGCACACGTCGGAACAGCGGCCCTTCGAGGAAGTCGATCGCCAGCGGGATATCGAGGTCGGCCGGAAGTTCGCCGCGCCCGATCGCCAACTGCAGAATTGTGCGGACCGGGTTCTGGCGTTCCTCAAGCATTCGATCGTGGATCGCCGCCACCTCGGGATCACCCATCGCCGCCTGCATGAGTCCGATCACCAAACTCCTCATTCCGGGCTCGAGCACGACGGGAAGCGCTCGTTCGAAGAACAGGAGCAGGTCGCCGTAGAGCGAGCCGGTGTTGGGCGTCGGCAGCTCTTCGATCACGTCGTGAAGCGAGTCGATCAAGAGCGAGTGCGAGTCTGGCCAGTGCCGATAGATCGTGGTCTTGGCCACGCCCGATCGAGCGGCGACGCCGGCCACGGTGAACGCCTCGATGCCGCGCTCGAACACCAACTCTCGGGTGGCGGCCAGGGCTTTGGCTCGGGCATCCGTGCTGAGGGGTCGCGACATTTCGCTCCTACCTTGCATCGACATGACGCGAATTGCGACGTGACATCCGCCACAACCTAGCCAAATGGTTGCAAAATCACCCAACGAGCCGCTAGAAACGCTACCTAGTCGTAGCGTTACTTTGGAGGCGCAATGTTCACTCGGATCGGTCGATGGTGTTTCACCAACCGTTGGGCCACCGTCGGCCTATGGGTCGTGGCCCTGTTTGCGGTGTTCGGGGCGGCGGGATCGATCGGCGCCAACTCCTCCGACGAGATGAGCATCCCGTCCTCGGAGAGCGCCGACGGGTTCAAGATCCTCGAGGAGAACTTCGGGGACGGCGCCGGAAGCTTCCAGAGCGGCTCCGTGGTGTTCAAGGCAGATCGAGGTGTCACCGACCCTGAGGTCAAGCAGACCATCGAGGCGTATCTCGTGGCCATCGACAACACGATCCCGGAGATCACATCGATCGTTTCGCCGTTCGGCCCGATGGGCGAGCGCCAAATCTCCTCCACTGGTCCGCTTTCCGGCAAGGTGGCGTTCGCCACGCTCAACGTGGAGAACAACATCGAACAAAGTCGGTCCACGGTGATCGGCGCCAAACTTCGCGAGATGGCACCCAAGCTCGACGGCCTGCAGGTGGAAATAGGCGGGCAGGTGTTTGCTGGCATCGAACCGCCGAACTCCGAACTCATCGGCTTGGCGTTCGCCATCGTGGTGCTGATCCTCGCCTTTGGATCCGTGCTGGCCATGGGGCTGCCGATCGGCGTGGCCCTCGCCGGCGTCAGTATTGGCGCCGCCCTCGTCACCCTGATCAGCCACCTCACCACGGTCCCCGAGTTCGCCACCACGATCGGAGCGATGATCGGCCTCGGCGTGGGTATCGACTACGCCCTTTTCATCGTCACCCGCTATCGAGAAGGGCTCCACAAGGGCTACGAGCCGATCGACGCCACCGCCATCGCAATGGATACGGCAGGTCGGGCCGTGATCTTCGCCGGGATGACCGTAGTGATCTCGCTGCTCGGGATGTTGCTGATTGGCCTTGCGTTCGTGAGCGGGCTCGGCATCGCCGCCGCCACCACGGTGCTCGTCACCATGCTGGCGTCCACCACGTTGTTGCCAGCGTTTCTCGGGTTCGCTCAACACCGGGTAGAGGTCACCACCTATCGAGGCATCATCGCCGCCGGCCTCGTGGCCGTGGCGCTGGTCGGTGCCGGTCTGAAAATCAGCGCACTGCTCGTCGGAGTGCCGTTGGCCGTCGTCGTGATCCTCGCCAGCTTCGCCATCCGCCCACTCCGCCAACCCATCCCACGTCGTGCGCCCAAGCCACTGCGCGAGACCACCAGCTACCGATGGAGCCGCGTGATCCAGCATCGTCCGTGGACGGCGGCGTTGATTGGTACGGCGGCGATGTTGGTGATGGCGGTCCCTGTGCTGTCGCTTCGCATGGGATTCTCCGACGAAGGAAACTTCCCTCCCGAGAGCACCACCCGCAAGGCCTACGACCTGCTCGCCGAAGGTTTCGGCCCGGGATTCAACGGGCCGTTCTTGGTAGTGATGAAGGTGGACGGTCCCGAGCAGTTCGGCGCCGTGCTCGGGCTGGTCGAGACCCTGAAGAACACCCCCGGCGTGGCCCAGGCGCTCGGACCGTTGCCCAGCGACATGGCCAATCCCGCCGCCTCGACCGCGGCGCTTATTCAAGTGGTTCCCACCACCTCGCCCCAGGATGTCGCCACCGACGACCTCGTGAACCGGCTCCGCTCCGATGTCGTACCCAACGCCGTTGCCGGCACCAGCCTGCAGCCGAAGGTCACCGGTTTTGTCCCGGTGGCCATCGATTTCTCCAGCTACCTGGCCGGTCGCATGATCCTGTTTTTCGGTGTCGTGCTCGCCCTGAGCTTCTTGCTCCTCATGGCGGTATTCCGCTCCCTGCTCGTGCCGTTGAAGGCCGTCATCATGAACATGCTGTCGCTTGCCGCCGCCTACGGGATCGTGGTCGCCATCTTCCAGTGGGGCTGGGGCGGCAGCGTGCTCGGCATCACCGGCGCCCCTATCGAACCGTTCATCCCCATGATGATGTTCGCCATCGTCTTCGGCTTGTCGATGGACTACGAGGTGTTCCTGCTCTCTCGCATGAAGGAGGAGTACGAACGCACCGGCGACGCCCGTGAAAGCGTGGCCGACGGTCTGGCCGCCACCGCCCGGGTGATCACCGCCGCCGCCGCGATCATGGTGGTGGTGTTCGGCAGCTTCCTGTTCGAAGACCAGCGGGTGATCAAGCTCTTCGGCATGGGCCTCGCCGTGGCCGTGCTCCTCGACGCCACCATCATCCGGATGCTGCTCGTCCCCGCCACCATGGAACTTCTCGGCGAGAGGAACTGGTGGATCCCAAAGTGGCTCGACCGCATCCTTCCGAACCTCAACGTGGAAGGCACCCACACGCAGGATCCCCCCGATCGGCTCGGCCCGACCGACACGTCCGATCCTCAGGATCCCGGCAACCCCTCCGAGACCGTCACCCCCCAACCCGCCCTCGTCTAACCCTCCCCCCTCCGCGTTTTTGGTAGGGGAGACGCATCAATTTTGATGCGTCTCCCCTACCAAAAACTAGGAAAGGCGGGTGAGGACGGCTTCGGCTTCGGCCATGATGCGGTCGAGCAGGTCGGCCACCGAGGGCAGGTCGTCGATCACGCCGATGCCCTGCCCCGTGGGCAGGATGCCCACTTCGGGTCGACCGTCCACCATGGTGGCCTTGATCAGCATTGGGGCGTTGGCCGCCATTGCCAGCTGTGCCCAGGTGATGTCCTGGTTGCGTTTCATGGCCAGACCCTCCTTGGCCAAATCAAGGAAGGAGGTGCTCGTGAGCTTGCGGAACTCGAGCGCGTTCTTGAGGGCTTTCGGGAAACGCGTGAGGACGGTGGCCTTCTCCAACTCGTCCACCAACTCGGTGCGAATCACCCGCTGCGGGTAGCCGTCGATGGCCGTAGTGACTACGGTGTCGTTGACCGTTTTGCCCAGGTAGATCTCCTTGATGAGATCGGGCACGCGGCTCTCGGCCGACAGCAGGAATCGGGTGCCCATGGCCACGCCTTCGGCCCCCCACGCCAGCGCCGCCACCAGGCCCCGGCCGTCATGGAAACCGCCGGCACCGAGCACGGGAATATCGACCGTGTCGACCACCTGTGGGAGCAGCAGGCTGGTAGGCACTGAACCGGTATGGCCGCCGCCCTCGGCACCCTGCGCGATCACGGCATCGACGCCCCATTCGGCCACTTTCTCGGCATGACGTTTGGCGCCGACGGTGGGCATGGTGACGATGCCGTCGTCTTTGAGCCGAGAGATCACGTCCTTCGACGGCGCTTGGGCGAAACTCGCCACCTTCACGCCTTCTTTGACCAGGAGATCGAGGCGGTCGGTGATGTCGGGTTGGTCGGCGCGCAGGTTCACGCCGAACGGCTTGCCCGGCGCCCGCTCCTGCACCTCGTGGATCGCCGCCGCCAGTTCGGTATACGTCATGGTGGCCGACGCGAGGATGCCGAGCCCGCCGGCGTTGGCGGTGGCAGCGGTGAGTCGGGCGCCGCTCACCCAGCCCATGCCGGTCTGCACGATCGGCACGTCGATGCCGAACAAATCGCAGATGCGGGTGTGCAGCGCCGGGTGCCGGGACGGTTGCCGGTTCGACCCGAGCCGTTCTGGATGGGATTTCGCCCGGATACGGGCGGAATCTCCTCCAGAACCGGCGGTGGAGGTGGCGGGGTTGGGGTCGGCGGGGGGATCGGCGGGGGGCGGCATCAGTCCTTCACCTCGGCGGTGCGGATCCCCTTGGGGTCGATCACATCGCGGATCAGTCGGAGTTCCTCGTCGGTGGGGAGGCGCGAAACAGCGACATCGGCGGGAATCTCCAACGCAAAACCGGTGGCCGCCACCACCTCGTCGACCGTCACGCCCGGGTGTACCGAGCGGAGCCGCATGCGATGGTCCGGGGTTTCAAAGTCGAATACGCCGAGGTTGCTCACCACCCGCCGGATCTCGTGGAAACGACTGGCCACAGGCCCCAACGCCGCGGCGCGGTCGTAGCCCACGCCGCACACCACGTCGACCGACGCCACAAAAACTTTCGGCGTGTGGTTCGGCACCCAATAGCTCGTGGTGTGATTGATCGTGTTTCCGGGAGCCCCGCGAAAGCCGAGGAGCTGCGCTCGCGGGGCGTCCCACGGGCCGATGCAGGCAATGTTCTGGTTACCGAACTGGTCCACCTGGGTGGCACCCATCATCACGTGACGCCGTCCGTTCCACAGTACGGAGAACATCTGCGGATAGGGGTTCCATGCCTCCATGATCACGTCGTCGGCCATGGTGAGGCGGCCGTCGTCACCCACCCGATAGGGATCGGTGCCGGGGGGAAGGGTGGACGCCGTGAAACCGGCGAACCCGTCGGTCATCACCAGGTGCGGTTCGAAGGTCTCGCGGGCCAGACGGCCGCCGATCATGGGGATCGCCCCGATCGGGTTGGCCAGCCGTTCCCCGTCGCCCCGGAAGGTTTCTGCGACCGCCACGCAACACACCTCGGCCCGCGTCACGGCGGTGGCGGGCTCCACGGATTCGATCGTGCTCATCGGGTTGCTCCTTGCTGTTCGCGCCGACTGGCGACGGCCGCTTGGTAGTCCGCTTCGGTTTCCAATTCCAACCACTGGTTCGAGAAGGCCGCCCACGTCTCGGGATCGGACGCCGCTTTGGCGTACTCACGTTGAAACGACTCGTCGCGGCCATAGTCCGGCGGGCACTCGGTGAAGTGCGCCCCGCCCGGCGCTTCCACCACGCCGGTGACGTTCAGGCGGGAGATGCGCTGCGTGTGAAACGATCCCTCGCTCGACAGTTGGTCGGTGGGGACCACTCGTTCGGTCGAGAGGAACGTGCGGGGTGCGGCCATGGCCATCCAGTCGTCCATGTAGAGGTCCGGCCCAAGGAAGGTGGCGTTCCCGCCTTGGTCGGCCCGGTTCATGTGGATCAACGCCACGTCGAGTTCGGCGGCCGGCACGGCCACCAACTCCTCGGGCGGCGAACCGTCCGGGCCGGGATAGGGCGAAGTGACCGTCCGCAAATGGGGCTGCGTGGTGAGCACATCAGAGCCCAAACCCGCCCTGGTGGGGAGGAACGGCACTCGCCATGCCGCCGCCATCAAGCTCAACATGAGCATGCCTTCATCGAGCTCGTTCACCTCGATCGTGCCCGCCTGCCGGGCCGCCCGGTAGTGCGGCTCCAGCGGGATCGAGTCGAGCGACACAAACCCGCTCACCACCTTGCGCACCTTCCCTGCCGCACAGAGCAGCCCAACATCGGGACCGCCGTAGGTGACCACGGTGAGGTCGGTGAGCTCGGACCGCAGGATCGCCCGAACGATCGACATTGGTTTGCGACGCGATCCCCATCCGCCGATCCCTATGGTCATACCGCTGCGTAGCTCGGCCACCACGTCGGTTTCGGTCATCCGTTTATCGGGTAGTGCCATCTGAGGCCCTCCGGCTCCATGGTTGTGAGGTGCGCTACCCCGGCAAACGCGGGACGGAGCGCGAACCGGCTAGTTCGTTGGGGTCTTGTGGTCGCCCGCCACGAAGGCGTCGCGATGTTCGTCGGCGACGCCGCTGAGGTTGAGCTCGTAGGTAAAGCCTTGTTCGAACCGGTAGCTGCGCTTGACGTCCCAGGGATCGATGCCGTTCAAGCATTCCTTGGCCGCACGAATCACCGTGGGGCTCTTGGCGGCAATCTCGCCGGCCAACCGCAACGCACACGACCGCAGTTCGTCGAGCGGAACAACCTCGAGCACCGAACCAAAGTGATGCAACTCGGCGGCGGTGGCGGTGGCCGAGGTGTACACCATGGCCCGCATCTTGTGTTGCGGCACGAGTCGGCTGAGGTGCGTGGCGGCACCGAGCGCACCACGGTCCACTTCGGGCAGGCCGAACGTGGCGTTGTCGGCGGCCACGATGATGTCGGCGTTGCCCACCAGCCCGATGCCGCCCCCGAGGCAGAAGCCGTTCACCGCCGCAATCACCGGAACGGCGCATTCATACACCGCAGCAAACGCGGCATAACAGCCCTTGTTGGCCCCGAGCAGCGCCTCGAACCCGTCGGTGGCCTGCATCTCTTTGATGTCGACCCCGGCGTTGAAGCCGCGCCCTTCGGCCCGCAGCACCACCGCTCGGACCGCCGGATTCTCGCCGGCTTCCCGCACCAGCGTGGCGACCTCGTACCAGCCCGCCACCGTGAGTGCGTTGACGGGTGGGTTGTCCATCACGATCTCGGCGATTCCGGCATCGTCGACGGAACACGTGTTGGGCATGGCTGCTCCTCGGAAGAATCGGAACGCAGGAATTGGGGGCCGCCGTTTCTGACGGGCCGTCAGAAGTGTATGGCAGACTGCGAGCTGCCACCATTCCCGGGCCGTCACCCGCCCGTCACCATCCGCCCGTCCACCATCCGCCCGTACCACGGAGCCTCGATCATGCCCCAGCAGTCCCCCATGCCTGAGCCCGAGCAGCCCGTCGCCCTCGCCACTGCCCTCGACCTCTCGGGTTCGGTGGTGCTCGTCACCGGTGGCACCAAGGGTGTGGGCCGGGGCATTGCCGCCCGATTTCTCGAAGCGGGAGCCACCGTGGTGGTCACCGCCCGCAATGCCCCCGAGGAACCCGTCGCCCATCATGGACGGATCGCTTCGTTTCAGCCGTGCGATGTGCGCGATCCCGAGGCCTGCAACGCCCTCGTCGCCCAGGTGGTGTCGGATCACGGCCGCGTGGATCACCTGGTGAACAACGCCGGCGGCTCGCCTCCGGCCGACGCCGCCACCGCGTCGCCCCGATTTTCCGAAGCCATCATCCGACTCAACCTCCTCGCACCACTGCATCTCAGTCAGGCCGCCAACGCCGCCATGCAGGCCCAATCCAGAGGCGGCACTATTACCAATATCGGGTCGCTGAGCGGACTCCGACCAAGCCCCGGGTCGGCGGCCTACGGCGCCGCCAAAGCCGGGTTGCTCAACCTGAGCCAGAGCCTGGCCATGGAATGGGCACCGAAGGTGCGGGTGAACGTGGTGAGCGGCGGCTACATCCTCACCGAGCAGGCTGAGCTGTTCTACGGCGATGCGGCCGGCGTGGCCCGCGTGGCCGCCACGGTGCCAATGCAGCGACTGGCAACGCCAACGGATGTGGGCGATGCGTGCGTTTTCCTTGCGTCGCCGTTGGCTCGCCACATCACGGGAGCCAACCTCGCCGTGCATGGCGGCGGCGAACCACCCCCCTTCCTCGAAGCGGCCAAACCGGCCTGACAACCGCAAGCGGCCTCCCACGCGATTGAATAGGGGCATGGCCCGCCGTCGCATTCCTCCGTACGCGGTGCGCAAGTTCCTTGACGACGTCCGGGTGGGTAACCACGAGCGGGCGGCGGCCCGCGCCGACGAGCTCGCCGTGTGGTGTTCCGGCCACGCTGTCACTCGACCGCAAACCCCCGCCGTGGTGCTCGCCCACGGGGAGATCCTGCTACGTAACGAGGATCTCCTGCGAGCCGTGAGCTACCTCGAACAGGGCTTGAGCATGCTCGACGAAACCGGCCCCCACGAGATCATTGGCAACGGCGATCACCACCGTGTCCTTCTCGTATCCACATTGCTACAACTCGGGCGCTACCAAGAGGCGGCGCACTACCTCACGCCGATGGAGGACCCGTCCGGCCCCCTCGACACCCGCCTCGCCGCGCTGCGTTGCCGAGCTCAACTGGCGGCGATCTATGGCAATCCCGAGGGGGCGCACCAGTTCCTCAACACCGCTGCCACCGTGGCGGAACGGGTCCGGGGTATGCAGGCCCCCGCCATGGTCGACGCCGACCGCGCCTGCCTCCTCGCCACCCAAGGACGGTTGTTCGAAGCGATGGCCATCGCCGACCGTCTCTTCGCCCGAACGCTGCGGGGCGGTCATGGCGACCGTGCTCGCTGGGCCGCGGCATCCACCGCCGCTGTGGCTTTCACGCTTTCCCGCCATGCCGTCGACCAAGGCCGTGGGTACGACGCCGAACGTTTTCTGGTGGCCGGGATCGCCGCGGTGGAACAAGCCCCGTCGGCCTATGGCGTGGCGCACATGGACCTTGCGATGGCCCGGGCCTGGCGTCACCGAGGGGACTTCGTGAACGCCGAACTGGCGCTGCGAAAGGCCGCCGTGGCCTTCTCCCGCCTCGGTTGCCGACCGGCCGCGGCCCTCGTATCACTTGAGGACGCCTGCCTCAACGAGGCAAGGGGCACAGCGTCGGCCACGGTGAACCTGTTCGAGCGGGCCCTCCGAGAGTTCGAGGAGATTGGCCACGCGTGGGAGGTGGTCGCGTTGCAGCGCCACCTCGGCCGATATGACGAGCTGGCGCAAACATCGGCGGCTGTCGACGCCGGGCCTTCGCCCACCGATATGCGGGCCAGCCGGCTTGCCCGCATGCTCGGCTGAATGTCCCAAGCTGAAGTCAACATCACCGCAACGCGCAACCGCCCCTTGCCGATCTCTCAGGACGGGGCGGCCGGCACCAGCTCCATCCGGCATTTCCAGGTCGCGAACGGGTGGCTGTCCACCTCCACCTTCAAAGCCGACGCAGGCGTTCCGGAGGCGCAATGGTCGTCGTTCAAACTGCTCTCCTACGGGATACCGCAGTTCGGGTACGTGTGGCAGGACAGCAACCCCGCCGCCGCCCGTGACTGCAACAACAAGATCACCGTCGCCGGCCAGGCCGCCTCGCAGATCGGTCAGGCCACCACCGGCATCTTCTTCACCACCGAAACATCCACCAACGTGTGGCCGACCACCGCCACCAGCCTCGGACTACCCCCAGGCGTCAGCGTCACCGGTGTCGAACGCCGTCGGCCCCGCCGACCCCCTCACGACCGGCGGTGGTGGTGCCGGGGTGAAGATGTACTGGTTCGGAGGCAACGCCACCATCCCCGGGGTACAACTACAACCCCAAACCCAGGCCTACTACTTCCGCGCCGACCTCGGCTTCGGCTGCCCGGTCGGCATCCCCCTACCTCGCAGCGGATCGAACTCGTGCCCGCTGGTCGGCTGACCCCACCGTTCACATCTTCCCCGATCGGCGTACCCCTCATGACACGAACCCGTCCCCTCCTGCGCGCTGCGCTCGGCACTCTGATGTCAACTGTTTTGGCGCTTTCGATTGCCAGCCCTGCGCTTTCGCAAACTCTGCCTGGTCCGCAACCGACGTTCACCGGAGCGATCCGCGAAAACTACCGATACCTCTCGACCGACACCATCGACGCCCAAGGAATCGACTGCCCCTACCAAGGATCCATCGGCACCAACCCCGGCCAAGTGGTCGCGATCCCCGGTGAAACCCGCGGGTTCCCGGTCAGCCGAGACAACGTTCTCGTTGGTGACCTCACCGTCGTCGACGGCGAGGTGGTCTACACACCGTTCCCGACCGACTTCGACCTGGCGATAACTCAGGTCGACCCGGACGGGTCCTGGCAGGCCCAGTTGTCGCTCTATCAGTCCGCCGGATTCGGTGTTGATAGGTTCCTACTGGGGCTCTGCACGTCAATGCTCACGGTAGGTATCGACGGACTGATCGACAACGCCAGTGTCGCCAACGCTATCTTCGAGAGCCCGATCAACTTTCAGGTCAATACCCCGCCCGTACGCGGCACCGATCCAAGCCCAACTACCACGACGACGACCACTCGAACCATCCCGATCGTGCAACCCGCCTTCACCGGCTGACCGCCTTCGTTCTGGACACACCTGACGTCGCTCCCACGCCTGAAAGGGTGGCCAGTTCGAACGACGCCACCCCGCACGTATCCCCTGACGGGTCACCTGACGAGTCGTCAGGTATTTCGTGGGGCGGCTAGCCTGGCGCGGTGACCAAGACTGTTGTCCCTGCGATTGAAGGGTGGTTCACCAATCGCCCCGATGCCCCCGCACTCGTCGGCTCGCGTTGCACCGGCTGCGGCACGATCGCCTTTCCGAAGGCCACGGCGTTCTGCCCGAACCCGGCGTGCACCAACCAGGAGTTCGTCGACACCGAGCTGAGCCGCACCGGCACGCTATGGAGCTTCACCAACAACTGCTACCAACCGCCACCGCCATACGTTGCTCCTAGCGATCCGTTCGAACCGTTTGTGATCGCCGCCGTGGAGCTCGCCGCCGAAGGCATCGTGGTGCTCGGCCAGATGGTGCCGGGTACCGACATCACCGCACTCAAAGCTGGCCTCGCCGTGGAACTGGTGGTCGACACACTTTTCGAAGACGAAGAACACACCCACATGGTGTGGAAATGGAAGGTGGCAGTCTGATGTCCGATCGCAAACACGACGTCGCCGTGCTCGGCGTGGGCATGCACCCGTGGGGGAAATGGGGCCGCAACTTCGTGGAGTACGGCGTGGCCGCGGCGCGAGATGCGCTGGCCGATGCCGGCATCACCTGGGCCGACGTCGGGTATGTGGCCGGCGCCGACACCATCCGCAACGGCTACCCCGGTTTCATCGCTGGTGCCACGTTCAGTCAGGCCCTCGGCTGGAAGGGCAATCGGGTTTCGTCGTGTTATGCCGCCTGCGCGTCGGGAGCCCACGCCATCAACATCGCACGCGCCCAGATCCTCGCCGGCTTCTGCGACGTGGCCCTCGTGGTCGGGGCCGACACCACGCCCAAGGGGTTTTTTGCGCCCGTGGGTGGCGATCGTCCCGATGATCCCGACTGGCTGCGGTTCCGTCTGCTCGGTGCCACGAACCCCACCTACTTCGCCCTCTACGCCCGCCGTCGGATGGAGCTCTACGGAGCGACAAGGGAAGACTTCGCCGCGGTGAAGGTGAAGAACGCTCGCCACGGTTTGGCCAACCCGAATGCCCGTTACCGCAAAGAAGTGACGGCCGACGACGTCATGAACTCCCCCACCGTGGCGGATCCATTGCGCCTGCTCGACATCTGCGCCACCTCTGATGGCGGGGCCGCCGTGATTCTGTCGTCGATGGAGTTCGCCAAACGCCACGCCAACACCACGGGCAATCCCGTGCGCATCGCCGCCGTCTCCACTGTCACCCCCACGTTCCCCCAGACCGTGATCGAGATGCCCAACTTCGCCACCGACTCCACGGCGATGATCGCCCCACCCGAGCTCGGGTTCAAAGATGCCATCGCTGCCGGCGCCTACGAAGAGGCCGGCATCGGCCCGGAGGACCTGTCCCTCGCCGAGGTGTACGACCTCTCCACTGCGCTCGAACTCGACTGGTACGAGAACATCGGCCTGTGCAAACCCGGAGAAGCCGAGCGTTTGCTGCGCGACGGCGACACCGCGCTCGGCGGGCGGATCCCGGTCAACCCGAGCGGCGGGCTGGCCAGCTTCGGCGAAGCGATCCCGGCCCAAGCCATCGCCCAGGTGTGTGAGCTCACGTGGCAGTTGCGGGGCCAGGCGAGCGGTCGGCAAGTGGAAGGCGCCACCGCCGGCATCACCGCGAACCAAGGCCTTTTCGGCCACGGCTCAGCCGTTCTCTGCGTCCGCTAACCCCGCCGGCCGGCGCGCCAGAATGATGGGAATGACGCGAGCGAGTGGGGAGAAACCGGTAACGCCGGCCGCCACCACGGCGGGTCACCACGGCGGCGCGCCAAGCGCCAAACGCACCGCCGCGCTCACCCTGGGTGCGCTTGGCGTCGTCTATGGCGACATCGGCACCAACGTGCTGTTCGCAATGAAGGAAACGTTCTTGAGCCCCCACCACACCATCGAGGTGTTGGAGGCGAACGTGCTCGGGGTGCTGAGCCTGGTGTTCTGGTCGCTCGTCCTCGTGATCACCGTGAAGTATCTGATGTTCGTGATGCGGGCCGACAACGACGGCGAGGGAGGCGTACTCGCGCTTGCCGCGCTCACCGACAACCCTGCCGACGATCCGCCTGGAAACGAACGCCCGGCCGTCGTGCCCCGCAAAGACGGCACCGTGCCGCGCATTGGGGTGCTCTTTCTCCTCGGCCTGTTTGGCACGGCGTTGCTGTACGGCGACGGCGTGATCACCCCCGCCATCTCGGTGCTCGCCGCAGTCGAAGGCATCACGATCACCGCACCCGGTTTCGAGCCCTACGTCGTCCCCACGGCCATCGCCATTCTGATCGCGCTCTTCGCGATTCAACGCAAGGGCACCGCCACCATCGGCAAGGTGTTCGGCCCCGTGATGGTGGTGTGGTTCTTCACCATCGCTGCACTCGGCACCATCCAGATCGCCAAACGCCCTGAAGTCTTCAAAGCCATCAACCCGGTGTACGCCTTCCAGTACTTCTCGAACAACGGTGCCAAGGGTTTCCTGTCGATGGGGGCCATCTTCCTCGTGGCCTGCGGCGGGGAAGCCCTCTACGCCGACATGGGCCATTTCGGTCGACGACCAATCCAACTCGGATGGACGTTCCTCGTGTTTCCGGCCCTGGTATTGGCGTACTTCGGGATGGGAGCAATGCTCATCGGCGACCCGTCCACGATCGACAACCCCACGTTCCGCATGGCGCCATCCTGGATGCTCCTTCCCCTCGTCGCCCTCGCCACCATGGCCACGGTCATCGCGTCGCAGGCGCTGATCTCCGGCGCGTATTCCCTCACGGTGCAGGCCATGCAACTCGGGTACGCCCCGAGAATGCGGGTCGTCCACACGTCCTCCGATGCCGAAGGTCAGATCTACCTTCCTGCCGTCAACGCCGCCCTTATGGTCGCCTGCATCGGGCTCGTCCTGGGGTTCCGCTCGTCGTCGAACCTCGCTGCCGCCTACGGGCTCGCGGTCACCAACACCATGGTGATCACCACGATCTTGTTCTACGTCGTGGCCCGCCGCCGCTTCCGGTGGACCGCACTGAAGGCGGGATCGATCTGTGCCGTCCTGCTTCTCATCGAGGGCACCTATTTCGGCGCCAACCTCTTCAAGATCCCCGACGGTGGGTGGTTCCCCTTACTCGTCGGTGTCATCCTGCTGATCGTATTCACCACCTGGAACACCGGTCGTCGCCTTGTCGCCGAGCACATCGCCTCCGGCCGCTTGCCTCTGTCGCAGTTCGTCGCCGACCTCGCCGCAAACGACGTTCCTCGGGTCGAGGGCGTCAACGTGTATCTCTTCAGCAAGTCGGGCGGCACCCCATCGGCACTGCTCACCAGCCTCCGGCACGCCGGATCGCTCCACTCCACGGAACTGGTCGTCAGCGTGGTCACGGAACGCATCCCGAGAGTTCTCCCGGCCCGCCGACTCGACCACACCAGCCTCGGAGATGGCTTTCATCAGATCGTGCTCCACTACGGGTTCATGGAACAGCCCGACGTTCCCCGTGACCTGGCCGCCCACAATCTCGGCAAGTTCGCCTTCGATCCCGACTTGGCGTCCTATGTGCTCGGCCGCGAGACGCTGTTGATCACCGATCGGCCGGGCATGGTGAAATGGCGAGAACGGCTCTTCGCCACCATGAGCCGCAATGCCACGCCCGCCGCCAACTACTTCAACCTGCCCATTGACCGAGTGATCGACATCGGCCTCCGCGTCGAGCTCTGAGTTGCATGGCCCGGCGCTACCTCGACCCCACTCGGTCAACCGGGGGGGTCGACGGCGTCGGCGCGCTCACGTTTCACGGGGTCACTCGCTCCGTCAACGGTGTGCTCCGGGCGGAGGATCGAGACAGGGTGCTCGGGCTCACCGGCACCACCACGATTGACGTCACCGCTTTCGGCGTGCAACCGCCGAGCCTCCTATTGGTGAAGGTCAACAAACTCGTGACGGTCGAGTTCGAGGCCTTTACCCACGCCAGCTAGCGCGGCGCGCTCACCCCGAGCGCCTACGAGCGTGGGACCTGCGTCCAAGGGAGGTCTTTGTCGAGCCGCGGCTCGCCCGGAAGACCGAGCACCCGCTCGCCAAGAATGTTGCGCTGAATCTCCGACGTGCCCCCCTCGATCGAGTTGGCCCGACTGCGCAGGAACATCTTGCGGCTCGATCCCGGAGGACCGACCAACCCGAGCTGTTCCGTGCGGCGATCGGTGAAGTCGTAGCCGGTCAATGCGTCGGCCCCGAGCAGTTCTACGCACACCTCGTAGATGCGCATATTGACCTCGGCAAACATGAGCTTGGCGATCGATCCCTCCGGCCCCGGATTGCCGACCCGTCGACCCTGACTGGCCCGGATGTTGGTGAGGCGAAGCACCTCGGCCTCGACCCAGGTGCGCATGAGGAGATCCTTCGCCGCCGGGTTTTTGTTGCCGCACTCTTCCTTCCAGATTCGCACCGCTTCGCTGATGGCACCCGACCCGCGCACCGGCGGTCCGCTGCCCCCACCGATGGTGGTGCGTTCGTTCATGAGAGTGGTCATCGACACCCGCCACCCCTCGCCCACATCACCGATGCGGTCGGCGTCGGGCACTCGCACCTCGGTGAGGTACACCTCGTTGAACTCCGCCTCGCCGGTCATCTGACGCAGCGGCCGTACCTCCACGCCGGGAGCGTGCATGTCGATGCCGAAGTAGGTGAGGCCCTTGTGTTTGGGGGTATCGGGATCGGTGCGGGCCACGAGCATGCCGCGGTCGGCGATGTGGGCGAGGGTGTTCCAGACCTTCTGGCCGGTGATCACCCATTCGTCGCCGTCACGCACCGCCTTGCACGCCAGCCCGGCCAGATCGGAGCCGGCGCCCGGCTCGCTGAACAGCTGACACCATGCGTCTTCGCCGGTGAACATCGGACGCAGCATGCGAGCCTTCAGTGCCTCATCGCCGTGGGTGACGATGGTGGGGCCAGCCATGGCCAGGCCGAAAAACACCCGGTGTTCCGGTGTACGGGAACCAGCAGCACGCAGGCGTTGTTCGACGATGCGTTGCAGCTTGGGCGAGACCGACAAGCCGCCGCTGCCTTCAGGGAAATGCACCCAACCGATACCCAGATCGAACTGCCGACCCCGGAACTCGGTGACATCGGCGGTGCGTGGGTCGTACTCGCTGAGCAGGGTGTCGATTTGTTGATTGACGAGAAGCTCGGCGGCAGTCTCTGCGGCTTCAGTGGGGGCGGCATCGGTGAGAGTCACGGGCCCAGGATACGCAAGTGCTGTCGTGGCGCACCCAGTCCCGTCGGCTCGCCGCCAGCACGCTTCGGTTGGGCCGCTCGTGAGGGCGAATCTAGGGTGAACAACGATGCCTCTTTCCTTCCTGGATGCCGTATCCACTGCCACCGTCGCCGGCGGACGTTTCGAGCTGTCGTCCGAATCGTTGCCGGGTGCCGATGGCGTGTCCCGCGATCAGTTGGTCTTCGTCAAGGCGCCGAAATCATTGCGCGCCCTGTTCGATTCGTTGCGAACCCGTGAGGGCGTATTCCTGGTCTACGAAGACGACCGGCTCACCTTCGCCGATGTCATGGGCGAGGTCGATGCGCTCGCCCACACGTTCGTGAATCACTACGGCATCCGGCCCGGCGATCGGATCGGCATCGCCATGCGCAACTTCCCCGAGTGGATCGTGAGCTTTGCGGCCATCACGTCCGTGGGAGCCGTCGCCGTGTGCCTGAACGGTTGGTGGACGCCCGACGAACTCGCCTACGGGCTGCACGACTCCGGTTGCACCCTGGTGCTCGCTGACGTCGAACGCGTAGCCCGGATCGCCCCCCTCCTGATCCGTGAACCCGACCCGGCCGGCGCGGCACCCCTTCGGGTGCTGGCGGTGCGGTCCGACGATGCGCCCCTGCCCGACGGTGTGGATCGATGGGACGACGTGGTAGTTCGCAACACCACGATGCCCGACCTCGACATCGACCCCCACGCCGATGCCACCATCCTCTACACGTCGGGCACGACCGGTCATCCCAAAGGTGCGGTGTCGAGCCATCACGCCGTGCTTTCGGCGTTGTTGTCGTTCGCCTGCCGATCGGTGGTCCAGGCAATCCTCAAGACCGACGCCGCCACCAACAGTCTCTCCCCTGGATCGGCGCCGCCGCCCAAATCGCCGCCGGCGAACCCCGCGAGTTTTATCCTCACGGTGCCGCTGTTTCACGTCACCGGCTTGGTGCCGGTGATGCTCGGCGCCGTGCTCAGCGGCAGCAAACTCGTGATGATGCGGAAGTGGAATCCCGAACGGGCCCTCGAGCTCATCGAGCGGGAGCGGGTCACCACCTTCGTCGGTGTGCCCACCATGAGCTGGGACCTTCTCGAGTCCCCCGCGTTTGCCAACCACGACACGTCGAGCCTCGTGAGCATCGGAGGTGGCGGCGCGCCGGCCCCGCCGGAGCTGGTGAAACGTATCGACAACAGTTTCTCGAAGGGCCGCCCGGCGATCGGTTACGGCATGACCGAAACCAACGGGTACGGCCCGCAGAACCTGGCCGACGACTACGTCCGCAAGCCCACCAGCGCCGGCCGCACGATCCCTACCATGGAGGTTCGGGTGGTCGACGAAGCCGGTTCTGTGAGCCCCATCGGCGACATCGGGGAGATCGAGTTCCGTGGCGCCAACCTGATTCGCGGTTACTGGAACAAACCCGAAGCGACCGCCGCCACGTTCCACGAAGGTTGGCTTCGCACCGGCGACCTCGGCCGGCTCGATGAGGAGGGTTTTGTCTACGTTGTCGACCGCGCCAAGGACATGGTGTTGCGGGCGGGCGAAAACGTGTACTGCGCCGAGATCGAAGCGGTGTTGTACGAACACCCGGCGGTCTACGAGGCGGCGGTATTCGGGCTCCCTCACGAACGCCTCGGCGAGGAGGTGGCGGTTGCGGTGGTGCTCCGCGCCGACGGCACCGCCGAGGGGATCGACGGTGCGGCGATCCAGGCCCACGTTGAGGGCCGGCTCGCCAGTTTTAAGGTGCCGTCGCAGGTGTTCTTCCAGACCGAGCAGCTCCCTCGCGGTGCCACCGGCAAGATCCTCAAACGTGAACTGCGAGACCAGGTGCTTTCCGGCGTTCTGGTAGGGGAGACGCTTCAAAACTGAGGCGTCTCCCCTACCAAAACCGTTCTGGGGTGAGCCGGCGAGGGCAACCGATTCCTGTTTCGGCCCGAGGCAGACAGCAACGACACTGTTCCTATGCCCGACCTGACCCCGGTATCCCAGGTAACCGCTACCCCGCCCGCACCATCGGCGGATGCGCTCGCCCACTTCGAACGGTTGTTGGCCTTCGAAGCCGACTGTTGGGATGTCGGGGCCGACCTCGACTCGGGTTCAGCCACCTTCGTGCTGCTCGACGTTCGCAGTCCCGAGTCGTTCGATGCCGGTCATGTAGCTGGTGCGGTGAACCTTCCCCACGGTCGAATCGTGGCGCGCAATCTCACTGACTGGCCGGCGGACACGTTGTTCGTGGTCTACTGCGCCGGTCCCCATTGCAACGGGGCCGACAAAGCCGCGGTGCGGTTGGCCAAACTCGGGCGGCCGGTGAAGAAAATGATCGGCGGCATCACCGGCTGGCTCGATGAGGGTTTCACCCTCGCGACCGGTTCGTAGCGCCGGAATCCCCACAACAACTCCCATCACACAACGAATTTGGTAGACCGTTCCTATGTCTCCTGTCGATCCGAATGCCCCACTGCGAACCGCCGTCGCCGCCGTCGCGGCGGTTGTCCTCGTGGTCGGGATGCTCGCCCTTGCGGTCGGATGCGCGAGCAACCCCACCGGCGCCGCCTCAACCACCGTCGCTCCGAACACTTCGAGCCCCAAGGGTTCGGGCCAGTCCCGCCCGGGCACCACCCCAGCATCGAGTCCCGAGAGCGATACCGCTCCCCGTGCGATCACCATCTCGATCGAGGATCCCGATCTCGGCCGGTTCACGTTCGACGCCATTGCCGCCGGGGATCCTGCTCGTGCCCCGCAAGGCAAGCTGGTGTTACTCCTGCACGGGTTCCCCGAGACCGGCGCCGGCTACCGGGAGATGATCGTTGCGCTCGCCGCCGAGGGCTACTACGCCGTGGCGCCGAATCAGCGGGGTTATTCGCCCGGCGCCCGACCGACCGATACGTCGGCCTATACGGTCGACAAGCTCGCCGGCGATGTGCTCGCCATGGCCACCACGCTCGGCGCCGAAAAGTTCCACGTGGTCGGCCACGACTGGGGCGGGGCAGTCAGTTGGGCCACCGCAGCGCTCGGCGCACGACGGGTGTCGTCGGCCACCTCGTTGTCGACCCCTCACCCCGATGCAATGGCCGATGCCTACGCCAACCCCAACGGGGAACAGGCGAAGATGAGCGGCTACATGTCGGTGTTCCGTCAGCCGGGCTACGAGAAGCAGATCCTGGCCGACGGCCCCGAGAGCTACGTGCGTTTCATCACCGCCGGTGGCATGCCCGAGGCAACAGCCCGCGAATACGCCAAGGTGCTCGGCGACGAATCGGCCATGAAAGCGGCGCTCGATTGGTACCGCGCCAACCCGCTGCCACTCCCGCCGGGCAGCGCGCTGGGCCCGTCCCCCGTCCCCTCGCTGTTCGTGTGGGGAGCACAGGACCGGTTCCTTGGACGCACGGCCGCCGAGGCCACGGCATCGCATGTCACCGGCACCTACCGGTTTGTCGAGATTCCCAGCGGCGACCACTGGCTCCCCGAGAAGCACACCCCCGCCATCCTCGAAGCCCTCCTCCCCCACCTCGCTGCCAACCCGTAACCCCCGCACGTTTCGGCGGGGCAGTTGAGCGTTAGGTGGGGAGTTGGTCGGTGAGAAACGGACGTTGCGGACGTTTCGCGGCAACCATCGCCGCGCTGGCCCGAAGCCGATCCCTGGCGTCGAGCCAGGCGTCGGCGCAACGTTCCCATTGCTGCGTGCCGCCTTGCCCGCCGACCATCGAGCCGGCGCGCGTCGCTCGCGCCGCCGAACGACCAAGCCGTGTGGCCCGTCGCACCTCGCGTATCGAGGTGGGCAACCAGCCATCGGCCGCCGCCACCGACACATCGACGAGAAGCAGATCGGGGGCGCCAGGCTCGGGAACCAATGCCGTGGCCGACGCCGTCGCGAACCGGTTGATCTCGAACGGTGCCAACGCCAGCAGCACCGATTGACGGCCAGCGGCAAACACCCGCAACCACATCGGCGCATCACCGGCACGACCCGGCGCGGGCTTGGCCCCGACAAGGCGTACGACCACCGCAAGGTGATGAGGGTCGTGCCACTCGGCGGTAACCACTTCGGCATCGAGGTCGGGATCAACCTCGATGGTGGGGACGGTCCGCCGGCCACGGGCGGCGTCCAGAGCAAGTCCGCCTGACGCCTCGAGGGCCTCGCTTTCAAAGTCCGCGAACGCGGCGGCGTACTCGCCAGCCGAAGCCATAGCTGGTAGGGCCATGGCGAACTCTGGCGCCGGCCCCGACGGCCGAATCGATCGGGTCCGGTTGAACCCTCCACCCCCTTGGGCATAGCGGGGACCGCCCCCCATTCCCCGGAGCCGAGCCACCAACTCGGCCAGCGCTCGGGTCATTGGGGTGACCGGGAGGCGGTCGAGGGCCAGCTCGGCGAGGGCAATCACCTCGGCCCGTGTGCTCGGATCGGCGAGCAGTTCGGCGACGTCGTCGCTGGCCTCAATGAGATGTTCGGCTCCGGCGAGAAGTTCGACATCAGCCGCGCGCTCCGCACCAAACGGGGACGGGAGGCGGAGCAACAGGGACCCGCGTTCGAGGCGACCAACGCCGACGGCACCACGAGACAACGGCAACTCGTCGAGGTCGTCACCGAGCACGGCGACTCGGCCGAGTTCGGAAAGTTGCGGAACGGCGTCGCGCAGGGACCCGCCTCGAAGGCCACCCAAACCGGCATCGAGATCGGCTTCCACCATCAGCACCACATCAGGATCGGCGTAGTCCACCACCACGTGTACCTCACGATCGTGCATGATCACCTCGGCCACGCCGGCCGGACCGGGCACGCTCCCCCACCACCGGTCCGCGGATCCGTTCGCATCGTCGGCCGTTTCCGACGCTCGACGCAACGGCGCGGCCCTACCGGGCCGCACCTCCGAATCGTCAGGAAAACGTTCCTCGGTCTCCGCCATCAGGCACCGCCCTTGAGCCCGGCGGAGTGCGCAGCGTCGCGCAGCGTTTCGTCCACGATGGCCAATGCTCGTGACCTTCGGCTGCGGATCGCACCGGTCTCCTCGTGATCCGGCGCCGCGAAACACCGTTGTTGTCCGGCGTAGGCGAGCGCCGCCCATCGGTCCGGGTCGGCACCGCTACCGGGTTCGGGACGGGCGAACACTGCCGGTTGTGTCACCGACCCCTGCGCATCAATCAGCGTGAGCAGCGCCACCGCCGCCGATGCGGGCCACACCGCCGGCAGCGGGCCTCGACGCTGCGATGACCCAAGCTGACGGTGCACCGCCCGGCGAACATCGGCGACCGCATCACGAACTTCGATTGCCGCGAATGCCTCACCGGCGGCGTCATCGGGAAGGTCGAGCCCGGACACCTCCGGCTCGTCTCGTCCATCGGAGTGCGATGGCCCGCCGGTGATTGGGATGTGGGTGACCGGTCGACCGCGGAGCAGATCAATAGCCGCATTTCCCATGGCTCGACGGGCGTACGGGACCACCGGATTATCGCCGTCGTCGGTGGGCGCCAGTGCGCCGCCACGATGCAGACGCATCCACACCTTCGCTTCGGTGTCACGGCAGAGCAGGTCGATCGTGTCGGCAACCGGCAGGCGGTAACGAATCGCCAGGGCGCCGGCGGCTTGGCGTGCGTCGTCGCTTGCGCACCACGCCAACAGCATCTCGACCTGCCGATCCCGCTCGGCCGTTTCGTCGCTGCATCGGTCCACCTACCTCCGTCGGCCGCAACCGGGTGGAGTGCACCTTGCGGCCGAACAAACGCGAAATATGTGGCTCTATACATCGGCTACGACATATTCAGCCAAGTCGCCAAATCGGCGCAACACGCCCTCGGGATCCCCGTTGAAGGGGCATGAACAACACCAACCCCACCTCCGCAACCCGTCCCACAACCCGTCCAACGACCCACGTCTACCTCCTCCTCGACCGCTCCGGATCGATGGCCTCGATCCAGCACGAGGTGATCTCTGGCGTCAACGCTTTCCTCACCGAACAGCGCGGCGCCGGCCCCAACGCCAAGGTCACGATCGTGCAGTTCGACTCCCAGAACGACCACGAAATGGTGACCGACCATGCCCGCATCACCAACGTGGGTCCCCTCACCCACGCCACCTTTCAGCCCCGTGGTGGCACCCCGCTGCTTGACGCCACCGGCCTACTCATCCGCAAGGCCGACCGCCGAGCCGACCGCCGCATGGTCCAGGGCAAGGCCGCCGAGGACATCTTGTTTGTCACCGTCACCGACGGCCAGGAGAACCAGTCGAACCGTTTCTCCCGCCACGACATCAAGGCGCTCGTGACCGCCCGCGAATCCGAAGGCTGGACCTTCGTGTTTCTCTCGTCGGACCTCAACGCCTACGCCGACGCCGAACAACTCGGCTACACCAACGGCGGAATGCAAGCGTTCAGCACGGACGGCCGCGGGGCCGAACTGGCCTTCGCCAGTGTGAGCGACAAACTCGTGAACCACCGTGCCCGGGTGGCCGCCGGCATGGCCGCCCCCGCCTGCGGGTTCTTCGAGGACGACAAGGTCGCCGAAGCCGACCGCAGTACCCGCCTCGGCGACATCTGACCCCAATCGGACGAGCACCCGCACGAAGCCGTGCTGCCCTTGACGGCCAACGTGTAGCGTGCCGGGCCATGACCAAAGCTTTCGAACCTGTGCCGGCGATCCCCGACCTATCGCACCGGTCCAGCGAGATGGGCCCACCAAACCCAGGCCGACGAAAGTTGGTGACCACCGCGGGTGCCGTAGGTGTCGGTGTATGGGTCATACCCCAGATTGTGTCCATGCCTGCCGCGGCCGCACAGACGTTACCGATCGCAGACCCGTTCGTCGCCGTCGGTTTGAACGGTGACAGGGCGTGGCAGACAACCGACAATGGGGTCACCTGGACCGCCGCCACCGCACCACCAAACGGCTTGGGCTTTGGAGTGGCGACCGACGGGGCCGGCAACTGGGTCGCCGTCGGCGACGCCGGTGCCTTCGCGTGGCGATCAACCGACAACGGGGTCACCTGGACCGCCGCCACCACCCCACCAACCGGCCGAGTCTTCGGGGTGGCGACAGACGGGGCCGGCAACTGGGTCGCCGTCGGTGCCCGGGCCTGGCGATCAACCGACAACGGGGTCACCTGGACCGTCGCCACCACACCACCAAACGGCAACAGCAGTGGGGTGGCGACAGACGGGGCCGGCAACTGGGTCGCCGTCGGCAACACCGGTTCCCTGGCATGGCAGTCAACCAACAACGGGGTCACCTGGACCGCCGCCACCACCCCACCAAACGGCAGCGGCATTGGGGTGGCGACAGACGGGGCCGGCAACTGGGTCGCCGTCGGTGCCATCGGTGCCCGGGCGTGGCAGTCAACCGACAACGGGGACACCTGGACCGCCGCCACCACCCCACCAACCGGCCGAGTCTTCGGGGTGACGACAGACGGGGCCGG
>JANOSD010000161.1:0-12549 GCA_031415655.1 Actinomycetes bacterium | reverse complement strand
GAGACGCGATTCGCCGCATCGCTTGTTCGGGGAAACTCTCAAGCAGCTCTGGATCTCTCGCGGCAATCTCCAGTGCGTGAGTCATCAACGCATCTGCCGTAAGGAGATCGAGCGCTGATGCTCTGGTCTCACAATCCGTCCGCAGCACCTTGTCGAGCAGTCGCTCGGCCGCGGTCCACGGATCGAGGGTGCGGTCGGCTACGGCCGACCGCACCTCCGCATAGAGGTCGGTGCCGCTCACCGTTCGTACCCGTTCGAGCAGACGCGCCATCACCACCCGTTCGAGCTCGTCATCAAGTCGAGCCCGACGCCGGACATCGAGCTCACCCGACGCCGTCAGCCACGTGCGATGGGCGTGCAGTTGCTCGAGCATCGCCGCCACGCCCGTGCCGTCTACCGCCACGGTCTCCAGAATCGGCGGCCGCCACGGTTCGGTGATCGGTGCCGGTGCGTCGGCGGCCGGGTGGTGCACGACGCCGGCCAGTTCCAGCATCTGTTCGAGGTCGCGGCGGGTGGCGGCGGTGCCCGGACGATCGGACTTGTTGATCACGAAGATGTCGGCGATCTCCATGAGGCCGGCCTTATTGGCTTGCACGGCGTCACCCCAACCAGGGTTCACCACCACTACCCGGGTGTCGGCGGTACCGGCGATCTCCACTTCCACCTGGCCCACCCCGACCGTTTCGATCACCACCCATGGATACCCAAGGGCATCGAGAAGCCGCACCGACTCGGGGGTGGCGAGCGCCAAACCGCCGAGGTGACCACGCGTGGCCATCGATCGAATAAATACCCCGTCGTCGAGCACGTGATCGCCCATACGCACTCGGTCGCCAAGGATCGCGCCGCCCGTAAACGGCGACGACGGATCGATCGCCAGCACCGCCACCTTCGGTTCGGTGCGACGGAGTTCGCTGATGAGGGCGTTGGTGAGGGTCGACTTTCCCGATCCCGGCGCCCCGGTGATGCCCACCGTCGCCGCCTGTCCGGCACGGGGGTGCGCCATCCGGCTCACGGCCCGAGCGGGCTCCCCTCCTCGCTCCACCAGGCTGAGCAACCGGGCGAGCGCCGCTCGTCCACCGGCCAAAGCCTCGGCGAAGAGCAGATCAGGTTCGTCGATGCGGGCACGGGCCATACCGGCGAGAGCTTCGCGCACCACCGCTACGCAACGAACTTTCGAGAAGGATTTTGCGGCGATTCGCGACAAAATCCTCCTCCAAAATCCGGCGGCCGCACCCGTTGGACCGATGCCAGGCCGATCGCACGCTCGGGCGCGTGGGTCAGAGGGAGACGGGGGTCTCGGTGATAGCGGGGGTGGCCGAACGGTCTTGGCCTGCCGAACCGGGGTCGAACGGCGACACCATGGGGTCGGGGTCGGCATCGACTTCGGGGTCGACGGGATGGTTTGGCGCACCGGTGATGTCGACGTCGTTCACGTCACGGACGGCGGTAACCCCAGGGACTCGGTCCTTCAGGATGCGCTCCACGCCAGCTTTTAACGTGACGGTGCTCGCCGGGCAGGACACGCAGGCGCCGACCAATTCGACCATGACCAACCCGGTGGTCTCGTTGACGTCGTGCAGAACAATATCGCCCTTGTCGGCCTGGATAGCCGGCCGAATGATTTCGATGACTTGTTCGACCTTGGCACGCATCGGACCTACCTCGTGGGAGACGACCCGACAGCGAAAGGCCGCCGGACAGTGAAGAGAACATCAGTGATCCACCGACCATTCCCGAATTTCTCCTATGACGATAGGAGATTTCGGGAGGACGGCCCCATTCGACGCCAGCAATGCCACGCGGGAAGACTGAGACGATGCTCAGCCATGTCGGTGGTGCCCCCGTCGAAGAAGTGCTGCTCGTACTGATCCCGGTATCTGCGCTGGCTGCTCTGCTCTTCTTCGCCAACCGGCGTGCGAACCGCGCCCTGGAAGCACGAGCCGAAGTCGACGCAGTGGATCCCCAACCCGTCAGCGTCGATCCGGACCTCAGCGACGTTCCGGAAGTCAGCGACGTTGCACGTCGGCACCCAACGCCGTGAGCTTGTCCACGAAGTGTTCGTAGCCGCGATCAATGTGATGGGCATCGGCCACAATCGTCTCCCCGTCGGCCTTAAGTGCCGCTACCACCAGGGCCGCTCCCGCCCGAATGTCGGGGGCCTTCACCGGGGCGCCACTTAATTGCTCGGTACCTCGCACAACGGCATGGTGCGCCTCCGTGCGGATGTCGGCCCCCATACGTTTGAGTTCGTCGACGTATCGGAACCTTCCGGCGAACAGATTCTCCGTCACGATGCCCACGCCGTCGGCCCCGCACAACATCGCCACCAGGAGCGGCTTGTAGTCGGTGGCCAGACCGGGGTACGGGAGCGTGGAGAAGTCGACCGAGCGGAGCCGCTTGTTGGCCATCGCCCACAGACCGTCATTCGACGGCGAAATTCGCATGCCCATTTCCGCCAGCTTGGTGATGAGCATGTCCATGTGGTCGGGGCGAGCGCCTTCCAACGTGATTTCACCACCGGCGATTCCGACGGCGGCGAGGAACGTGGCCGCTTCGATTCGGTCGGGAATAACCTCGTGTTCAACAGGGGAAAGCTCGTCGACGCCCTCCACCTCGATGGTTGACGTGCCGGCGCCGAGCACCTTGGCCCCCATGCGGTTGAGGAATGCGGCCAGGTCGGCGATCTCGGGCTCTCGGGCGGCGTTATCAATCACCGTTTTTCCCTTGGCGAGCACCGCCGCCATGAGTGCGTTCTCCGTGGCGCCGACCGAGGGGAAATCGAGGAGAAGTTTGGTGCCGAGTAGACGGTCGCAACGCCCGTAGATATACCCGTGTCGGCTCTCGAACTCGGCGCCAAGGAGTTCGAGCGCCTTGAGGTGGAAGTCGATCGGGCGGGAACCGAAGTCATCACCGCCCGGCATGGCTACTTTCGCTTCGCCGAACCGTGCCAGCAACGGACCAAGCACCACGATCGACGCTCGCATCTGCTCCACCAGTTCGTAAGGAGCTTCGGGCAAAAGATCGGCGGGCGAGTGCACCCGCAGCACGCCTTCGGACGGGCCGGAGACCGTCATGCGCATCGCCCGCAGCAGATCGGCCATGCAGTGCACGTCGGCGATGTCGGGAACGTTTTGAATGGTGAAGTCGCCCTCGGCCAACACGGTTGCCGCGAGCAGTTTGAGCACCGAGTTCTTCGCCCCGCCGATCCGCACCGAACCTTCGAGCGGCGCACCCGGACGAACCACGATCGATGACATCGCACAAGTATGCTCCCTCGGCCCTGTCGCCCTGCCGATTTCGCTCGGGGGCCTGTTACTTCTTGCCTCTCCCGATGACCCAGGACCACCTCCCCGACCCGGCCCGCCCTCGCAACGGCATCACGACCGTCCGGACCACCGCTGTCCTCACCCCCGCCGAACTGCACGAGCAACTCGTGCCCCGCACCTCGCCCGTGCATGAGCGGGTGGGGGACGATACACGGCACTTCGTATTGGTCACCGGCCCGTTCGACCACTACGAGCGCAGGCTCACGGTGGGCGCGCCCCACGGTGATGGCACCGTGGATGTCGAGACGGTTACCCAGTTCAAGTTGGCGGTCCCCGTCTGGGGGTGGATGTTCCGCCGGCTTTTCATCAAGGCCCTGCGAAAGCCTCCACCTCCCGGCAAGAACCTCTGGTGGGCGCCGCCCGACACGATGGATGCGCGAGCCTCTCGGTCGCTCAGCCTCCTCTGTGCGCTGGGTGCTTTCGGCGCCTACCTCGGCACCCTGCTCAGCCAAACCAACACCTATATCCGAACGGAGTTCGGGCTCAATCCCTCCGAAATCGCCAATGCCCTGGTGGCGGTGCGCCTCGGCGCCCTGCTCGCCCTCGTGGTGATGCTCACGGCCGACAAACAGGGGCGCAAACGAGTGTTGGTGGGCTCACTGGTGATCGCCTGCGTATTGACCGCCACCGGTGCGGTGGCTCCGAACATCGCCTTCCTGGGCATCAGTCAGGGCATCTCCCGCGCCTTCTCGGCCACGGTCGGTGGCCTGGCGGTGATCATGGCCGCCGAAGAGATGCCCAAGAACGCGCGGGCGTTCGCCGTATCGATGCTCACGATGGCCGGGGCGGTAGGCGCCGGCGGGGTGGTGCTCTTTTTGGGCCTCGCCGATCGTGCTCCCTGGGCCTGGCGGGTGTTTTTCGTCGTGCCACTGCTGTTCATCGTCCCCGTACTCCGCCTCGCCCGATCACTCCCCGAAACGCGACGGTTCGAGGTGCGCGAGGAGGGCGTCGGCCACGCCACCGAACCCCCGTTGGGCGGTTCCGCCGACGCGCCCTCCACCGACGCACGCAAACCCGGGCCGGCATCTCGCACCGCATCCCAGCTTCGCCGTTTTGTGGTCATGGCCCTCGGCGCCTTTCTCATCAACCTGTTCGTGGTGCCGGGGTCCAATTTTCTCAACGACTTCTTACGCGATCAACACGGTTTCAGTGGCGGCCAGATCTCGTTGTTTCAGTTCATCACGACCGTGCCCGGAGCGATCTCGATCATCGTGGGCGGCCGACTTGCCGACCGATTCGGCCGCCGACCGATCGGGGCAATCGGCGTCGCCGGCATCGCCGTGTTCAACGTGCTGATGTTTCAGGCCACCGGCGGCGCGATCTGGATGATGTCGTTGTTCGGCACCTTGGTGGGCGCGCTCGCCGTTCCTGCTCTGGGCACCTACAACGCCGAAATGTCACCCACCGGGTCGCGGGGCCGATTCGCGGGAGGCGTGAACCTCCTGGGAGTGATCGGTGGCGTGATCGGGCTCAAGTTTGCCGGCATCCTCGCCGGCCCCGACTTTTTCGATTCGTACACCACGCCGATGACACTGCTCGGGATCGGTCCGGCCCTCCTCGTGATCGTGGTGCTGTTGTTCTACCCGGAGACGGCAAACCGGGAGTTGGAGGACCTCAACCCCGAGGACGTCGCACCCCCCACGTCGGCAGCCGACCTCGCCGCCCTCGATGCCGACTTCCGCCTTCACCACCCCGACGACGCCTAACCAGCCGTTCGACGACACCGGACCATTCGACGACACCGGCCATTCGACGACACCGGAACCGGAACCGGTCCGAGTACCATCAGCGATCGTGTTGCACCGCTCCTCCACCCGACCCGTCACCATCGACGCCACCGCCCGATCGCGATCCCGTCGTTTCGTGATCGCCCTGGTGGCGATGGGCTTGGTGCTCACCGGTTGCAGCAAGGAGGCCGAAGTCTCGGCCACCGCGCCCACCACCACGGCTTCCGGTCAGCCGCTCGCCACCGCGGCGCCGGTCGGCGCCAAACCCCCGACCGCCCTCAAAGCGCTGAAACCGGTGCCCGGCACCACGGGCCAGATCGCCGAAGTGAAATCCTCGGTGTCGAAAATCGAGGTGTTTCCCGCCCCAAACGCCGCAACGGTTGGATCGCTCCCCAACCCGTGGCTCTACCAAGGCAACTCGGCGGCGCCAATCCCGCGAGTGTTTATGGTCAAGCAAGACCAAGCTGACTGGCTCGAGGTGTACACCGGCGAGGATCCCACGGGGAGCACCACGTGGATCAAGGCCGCCGACGTCGATCTCAAGGCCGCCGACTACCGGGTTGAAGTGACACTGTCGGCCTTCAACCTCAAGGCGTTCAAAGGCGATCAAGTGATCGTCGATGCACCGATCGCCATCGGAGGAGGCCTGCGGCCGTCGCTCGAAGGACTGCACTTCCTCAACGTATTGCTCCAGGTTCCCGGCGAATCACCGCAATATGGGCCCTACGCGTTCGGCATCTCGGCCTACTCCCCCGACCCCAAAGTTCGACAAGAGTTCAGCGGTGGCCAAATGGGTCTGCACGGCACCAACGACCCGAGCAGCATCGGCAAAGCCGCGAGCAACGGGTGTATCCGGCTCAGCAACGACAATATTTCCAAGCTCGCCACGGCGGTGCCGATCGGCACCCCCATCGTGATCAAGGCCTGAGCCGTACGTCAGGATCGGCCCGAATCAGCGACCCACGATGGGCAGGTTCTCGATCCATTCGAGAACGGCCATGGCAATCATTTCGTCGACACCCCGCGGGTCGTGACCACCGTTCATCCACACCATCGTGACTGGCCCCGGAATGGCCCGTACCGCCTTCTTGAACTCGGCCTTCGTCCCGAACGGATCAGCATCGCCGCCGATGAATAACACGGGGACAAAAAGCTCCGGGAAGTGTTCGATGCGCAGCCTGTCAGGCTTTCCTGGTGGGTGAAGGGGGTAGCTGAGGAGCACCAAACCCGCGGCGGGTAGACCATTCGCCACTGCCATCGAACACATCCGCCCGCCGAAGGATCGGCCGCCGAGCACCAGTCGATTGGCTCGACACCCCGCCTCGGCAACAAGAGAAGCAGCCTCATCGACCACCGCCGCCATCGCCACCGGGGCACGGTCCGGCGCCTTCTTTCCGGCCGCACGATACGGAAAGTCGAATCGTCGGGTGGGTATCCGATGCGACTCAACAACGGCGTCGTCGACGGCCACGAGCGTGTGGTGGGTGCAGTCGGCACCGGCTCCATGGGCCAACAACAGTGCCCCCGGGTGTCGTCGTCGCTGTGCCCCGGTCATGGCGTCGACCCTACCGACTTACGCTTCGAGTCACGAGGAGCCGACCGTGAGAATCCCGATGTTGGGCGGAACGCCGAGACGAACCGGCGGCGCCTGACTTCGTTCCATCCCAACACCGCGGCCGATGTAGATCCGCCGCGCCCCCATCCAATGCAGACCGCCAGCGGCCACCGCCCGCGGCACGCCCGACATAGTGATCAACGGGCCCACACCGGGCACAGAGATCTGACCGCCATGGGTATGGCCGGCCACTACGAGATCCGTGCGGGGCGAGCTCGGAAGTAGGTCCACCGCGTCTGGTCGGTGCGCCAAGAGAATCCGCACATCGTCGTCCCCCACTTCCGACTCCAGGGCCGACGCCGTCTCCGCCGCCGCAGGGGACCCGTAGTTGAGCTTGAGCCCCGCGATACGCACCGATCGATCATGAACTCGGGTGGTGATGATCTCGTTTCGGAGAACACGGACGTCGGTGCCTTCCACGAACGGATCGAGGGAATCGGTGGTGTCGGGCCAGTAGGTGTCGGTGTCGCCGGGTACCACGAACACCCCGCCGGGAGCGTGCAGCCGGCCAAACAACTCCCGCACTGCGGCGCGTGCGCGCCTGTGTCCAGCGGCATCGGCTTGGAGGATGTCGCCGGGGAGCAGGATGAGATCGGGCTCCTGGGCCATCAACAGGTCGATGGCCGACCGCTCGTAGTCCCCGATGTGCGCCGCCTGCAGGTCGGTGAGCACCCCGATACGGATGGTTTGCGAACCGGTTCTCGCTGAAGGCACCGCAATGAGCTCCGGACGATCGACCTCCAACCGATAGGGCGCAACCGCACTTCCCCAGATACCCATGACACCGGCCAACAACGCCGGAACGACAAGCACCGCCACCGGTCGAGACACCGTCCGAGCACGCCGATCGCTGAGCCACCACCCGAGGAGGAGCAGCGCCACCGCCGGGGCACCGACCACGACTGCGAAGTACACCACGCTCACCACACCGAACAGATCGAGTCGGAAGGTCGCCAGACCGGCGGCAATGGCGCCAACAACCAAGGTGCCTGCGGCCACTACCCCCCGCAGCACGTCGATCCAGGTCAGGCCCACCGGATGGCCCCGCCGACGGGCCGAGACGATCACGATTCCGGTGGACATGTTGGCGGCGGCGATCGCCAGCACCACGGCGAACCATTGGGCGGCCGAGTTCACGAGCCGCAGATCTGATCGAGTGCCACCGATGCCGCCGCCGAGGAGCGGTTCCACGCCCAGCCCGACGGCGTTTCCGACCGGCGAACGGCCGTCATGCACCATCGCCTTTGCAACTGCACCTGGGCATCTCGCGGGAGTTCGCCAAAACGGGCGGCGAGCGCCGGCAGTCCATCGTCAGAGATCGATCCGAGATACGGGGCATCGAGCATGCCCGTTCGGGCAAAGTGGTCAAGATTTCTTTCCACGATCAATCGATCCGGATTGGCCATCGCCGTGAGGATCGAGAACAACATCGCCGATCCAATAATCGCCGGCAGCAGCCAGTTCCGCCGCCTCGTTGCGAGCCCGTCTGCCACGGTTCCAGGCAGCGGGCGGGCCAAGGCAGCGCCGAGAAGCACAAAAACGAAGCCGATCCACAATGCCACCACCGTCACCGCCAGGCGAAGGGAGGTGATGCCGTAGGCCTGGTCGTAGAGGTACAGACGCACGATCGATACACCCACAACCGCGAGGGTGAGGACCACTGCCAACTCCCCGAGGCCCACAAACAATCGGCGGGCGCCCGGCCCCTCGGGGGACACGTTGGCTCGAAGGGTCAAGAGCACCACGGCGATAACCGCCGCCACCGCCAACAGTTGAAAGAACCCGGATCGCGCATAGTCCGCTCTCGTGAGTCCGGCGGTGCGTAAGACCACGTCGGCACCGCCGGCCGCCACCATGGCCTGCGCGGCAGCGAAGAGACCCAGCACCACCACCAAACCAGCCAGCACCACCGTCGCTTCGGTCGACCCGAATCGAGGCGCGGGAGGAGGGGCATCGTCGCGCGCAGGGGCGGAGGCCGCCGAGAGCAAGGCCGTGCCGATCAGCGAACCGATCACCAAGAGCACCCCGTGCTCAACGGCGACCTCGGCGGTGAACGGCAGTCGGAAGAACGACGCGAAGACTGCGTCGGCTGACGCCAGCAACATGCCCACGATCACCGCCAACGGGATGGCGATGAGCACGCCTCGAAGCACCGGGACCACCCGATCGGAGTGCCGAGCCGACGGGGGCACGGCGGCCGAGGCCGATCGTCCGAGGAAGACCGGGGACCGCACCGCCGACACCACCGCTTGGCCCGAGCGCGACGAGATGGTTCGGCGATGCTGACGCCACAGGCTCCCGCCGCCGCCGAATACCGCCGCCACCCCCACCAGGAACGCTGAACACACGGCGGCCGAGGCAACGACCCACCAATTCGTTCGAAGCAAGAGGACCGTTGCAAACGGTATCGAAATCACGGCAACACTGATCGACGTGGCGGTGAGAAGGCGACGGCTGGCAACCAGACCGAATGCCATGACGAGGAAGAACCCGGCACCGGCGATGCCATCAACGCGGGTACGCACCATCGCATCGAAGAACACGCCGACCACAACCGCCACAACGAGGGTTGACGCCGAGGCCGGAACTCCGACTGGTCCCGGCTTGTTGGGACCAGTCGGACCGGCGGAACCCGGTGGCGGGTAAGGCGGGTCAATCAATGACTGCGGGAAACGGCTGGGACCCCCCGTCAGATAGGCATACGGAGGGGGTGGCCGTTGCGGCGGCATTGGCGGTGTAGGCGGACTGGTCATGTGGTGGTGCTCCTTGGCAGCGAGTGAGAGCCAGCAGGTCAGGTTCAAGCGGATGAGGTTTACGAAGCGGCGCGGCGCGCCAGGCCAACCGGGAGCCGGTCGGGTGAAACGGGGTGCGTAAGCGTGGGACGGGACGGGACGGGACGGGACTGGACTGGATGCGGACGGCGGTGCGGTTGCGTGGCCGCACGCACACCGGCGATCAGGCCGGCAACTCGATCACCATCCGACAACCGTTGGGGGCACGGGGCTCGGCATGAATCACCCCACCGTGCAGATCGACGATCCAGCGGGCGATGGCCAGACCCAACCCGGTGCCACCGCTGTCGGCCACCCGACTCTGGTCGGCGCGGTAGAAACGTTCGAACACTCGGGCGCGGTCGTCGTCGGGAATGCCGGGACCGTGGTCGGCCACTTCGATCACCACCCCTTCGGTCGTGGCCCGTCCCGCCACCTCCACCGGCCGGCCCGGCGGCGAGTGCCGGGCCGCGTTCTCGATGAGGTTGGCCACCACTTGGTGGAGCCGTTCGGCATCGGCGTGTACGAGCAACTCCGCCGGCACGACGTTCACCTGCACGTCGAGCTCGGGCCGTCCCATGCGGGCCTCAACGGCGGCTTGTTCGAGCACGCTGGCCACCCGAAGCCGTTCACTGTGCAACGGCAAAGCCCCCGACTCCAGCCGAGAGAGGTCGAGCAATTGGCTCACCAGCCGGCCCAGACGTTCGGTTTGGCTCAACATCACCCCAAGCACCACGGGGTCGGGCAACTCCACGCCATCAATCAAGTTCTCGAGTTTGGCCTGCAGCGCCGACAACGGCGTGCGCAACTCGTGGGATACGTTCGCAATGAGGTCCTTGCGTTGGCGCTCCACTTCGTCGAGTTCCGTCGCCATGGCGTTGAACGCCACGGCGAGCCGGCCCACCTCATCGCGACCCGACGATGTAACCCGAACCGAGTAGTCGCCCTTCGCCATCTCCGACACCGCCTCTTCCATTTCTCGCAGGGGCGCCGTGAGACCGTGGGCAACGACGCGCAGCATGGCCATCGACAGCACCATGGCGATCAGCGGGCGGTATTGCACCGGAATCTCAAGGGCCAGACCGATCTGGCTGATGGTGGCGCTGATCCCCACGGCACTCACGATCACGATGGCGAACTTCATACGCACCGACGAGATGCGGTCGAGCGGTCGAACATCCCACCATGGCCGACGGGGTGGGGTGGCTCTCCCCGACGGCAACCGTTTGTCAGTCACGATCCACCGACTCGACCGCGTACCCGACGGCGTGCACGGTGCGAATGACCTCATTGCCCAGCTTGCGCCGAATGGCACGGATGTGGGAGTCCACGGTGCGAGCACCGGAACCGTCGTGATAGCCCCAGACGTCGGCGAGCAGTTGCTCACGGGTGAACACCGTTCCTGGATGCTGCGCCAGAAAGGCCAGGAGCTCGAACTCGGTTGGGGTGAGATGCACCTCTCCCCCAGCCCGCAGCACTCGACGGCTGGGCATGTTGAGCGAGATGTCACCGACCGAAAGGTCGGCGATCGGGGGGTGCTCGGTGGTTTCGACCCGGCGCAAAATCGCCTGGACCCGAGCCACCAGCTCACGGGGACTAAACGGTTTGGTGAGGTAGTCGTCGGCGCCAACGGCCAACCCGATGAGGAGGTCGGTCTCAGAATCACGGGCGGTGAGCATGAGCACCGGAACCCGTCGTTTGGCTTGAATTCGCCGGCAGACCTCGAGCCCGTCAATACCGGGGAGCATGAGGTCGAGCACGACGAGATCGGGCTGCAGCTTGTCGATCACTTCCACACCGTGCAACCCATCAAGGGCGACCTCCACCTCAAAACCGGCACTCCGCAAGCGCGCCGCCACCGCCGACGCAATGGCCTCTTCATCCTCTACGACCACGATCCTCTTGCTCACACGGTCCTCCTCGACGACAGCGTAGGAAACCACCGTTGCAGAAGTCCCGCGCGTGGTGTGGAGATCGTGTGCAGATCCTCTCTTCCCTACCCGCCACCCGGGGTTCGTGGCGAACGAGAACAGGTTCTAGGTTGTTGGCATGGCCGAGCCTGCCCCTCCCCCCTACGACGGACTTCCCATCATCGACACGATGCTCGGCTTTCCGAAAGCGGACCGCCGGGAGGTCTACAAGTTCCTCGCCCCCCACCTTCGGGACCGCGAGAGCAGGGAGGAGTTCACCTTTCCTGCGCAATACATGTTCAACGACCTGCCCGCCGAGGTGGACAGCAACGTCGACACGGTGGCGCTGGTGATCGACAACCTCGATCGGTTCGGCGTGAGCAAAGCCATGGTGGGGGTGCACCCCGATCGTGCCGATGCCATCCGCGCCCTGAAACAGCATCCCGACCGTTTCGTTGCCTCCGTGGAGATTGACCCCAGCACCGGCATGGATGCCGTCCGGTACTTGATGGAGATGCATGACACCTACGGCGTGGTGGCCGCCACCACCTTTCCCGCCGGCTATCAGGTGCCGATCAACGACAAACGGTACTACCCGATCTACGCCAAGTGCGTGGAGCTCGACATCCCGATCTTCGTGTGCGCCGGTATCCCCGGTCCGCGAGTGCCAATGGCGCCCCAACGGGTCGAACTCATCGATGAAGTGTGCTGGTTCTTTCCCGAGCTCAAGTTCGTGATGCGTCACGGCGCCGAGCCCTGGACCGACCTCGCCGTGAAACTCATGATCAAGTGGCCGAACCTCTACTACTCCACCTCAGCGTTCGCCCCCCGCCACTACCCCAAGGCCATCATCGGCTACGCCAACACCCGCGGCGCCCACAAAGTGATCTACGCCGGCTACTTCCCCGCCGGGCTCACCTACGACCGCATCTGGGGCGACATGCCCGGTGTGCCGTTCAACCCCGACGTGTGGCCCAAGTTTCTCTACGAGAACGCAGCTGCGGTACTCCAGCTTCTGTAGAACCTGATCAGAAACGAGAAGTTCAGGCGGCCTTCTTCGACCCGCCACCATTCGACCCGCCACCATTCGGCCCGCCACCATTCGGCCCGCCACCATTCGGCCCGCCACCGTGCCCCGCTATCGCCTTTCCGGGATGCTTCTGTTTCTCTTGCTCATGCTCCTGCTCCTGCTCCTGC
>JANOSD010000160.1:0-45125 GCA_031415655.1 Actinomycetes bacterium | reverse complement strand
CCAGCCGAGATCCCAAGACCGCCACCCCTCCAAACCCGGCTACTCGAACTCCTCAACGTCGACCCCCGAAAACCTCGCTGAACAACCACACGCCATGAACACACCACCATCAACCCCGCATGTACTGAAAGCCCGCCTAGCAGCAAGGGGGCCTTCGGAGCTGCGTCCTTGCCTAATGGGCGCCAGGCCGACCCGTGTCTGGACGGACATCCCGGACAACCACGTAGGAAACGGCCGGTTCGGCTGGAATGGGAAGGGAACGAGCCGTTGGTGCGCGGGCTTCGTGCTGCCCAGGTAACGTGTCTGGTGGTCGCGGTCGGCGGCCGCGAGTCTCCCCACCGAGGTCCCACGTATGAGTGTTGAGCACGAGCGTCTGCTCCGCCCGGACTTCATCACGGACCTCCACGAGCGTCCGATCGAGGAAATTCGTTCGATGCGAGCAGAGTGCCTCGACGCCGAAACGGGCCTGTCGTACTTACGCCGGCTCGTGCAAGGGCCGCTCGACCTCGTTTCCGCCGAGCTATCCCGCCGGGCCGCCGGACAGGGCGCTGCCGAATTGGGCGATATCGTCGCCAGCCTTCCGACCACCCTCGCCGACCAAACCCGTCCCTCCGGCGTAGGGCGCCTTTCCCAGACGCTCGAACCCACCGCCGTCGATCCCGCCCTTCAGTCAGAACTCGACCAACTGGTCGGCAACGCCCAGGTCACCCGGCTTGGGACCCTCGGCGCCCTTGAGTTGGTCGAACTGGCAGAGCACCTCCGCATGTTCGAGCAAAAGGTCTCGGAGCGACGCAGGGCGTTTTTCGACACGATCGATGCCCTCCAAGGCGAACTGGCCCGCCGGTATCAAACCGGTGAGGCATCCGTCGACACGCTGCTCAACGGCTGATCGGCGAACCGAACACTGCCGTTGCGGCCGAACGGCGGGTCCAGCGGTGAGACCCGCGCAACTCGGCCAAACCGTCCCGTGCCCATCGCCGGCGAGCCCACAGGCAGCAATTGTTCGCGAAGGTTTTCGTTTTCCCCAGCCACAGTCGTAGCGTTCGTCCATGAACGAACTTGAGAATCGTTGGCGGGACGTGGGGGAGTTCATTCGCGAACAGCGCCGGATCGGGCATCTATCGCTCCGAAAGCTCTCCGAAATGGCGGGGGTCTCGAATCCCTACCTCAGTCAGATCGAACGGGGGCTCCGCAAACCTTCGGCCGAGATACTCCAACAGATCGCCAGAGCCCTCGAGATTTCTCGTGAGTCGTTGTACATCCGCGCCGGAATACTCGAAGAGCGCGAGGGTGAAATTGATCTCGTCTCCGCCATCCGGCGTGATCCATTCATCAACGAGGAGCAAAAGAAAACCCTTGTGCACATCTATCAGTCGTTCGCCGCCGAAGCGATCGAGCGGGCAACCGCGGCACAGGACCTCCGTGATGGCACCGCCACCGAAGATCCCCATGCTCAGGATCGCCCTGGTCTACACGGCTCTATCGCCAACGGCGCCGCCACCAACGGGGCGGCAGTCCTCGCCGGTGCGGAATAAGTCGGAGCGCCGTAGCCTTTCGATACCTGTGGGAACCCTCGCCGTCATCTCTATGCACACCTCGCCGCTGGCGTTGCCCGGTTCGGGCGATAGCGGCGGCATGAACGTCTATGTCCGTGAACTCGTCGGTTCGTTGGCGCGGGCGGGAGTGCCATCGGACGTCTTCGTGCGCCGGTGGCGAGACGACCTCCCCGACATCGTCGACGTGGAGCCTGGCTTCCGGGTCATCCATGTCACCGCCGGTGCGGCCGACCTCCCCAAGGAAGCCCTGCCGGAGATGGTCGCACCCTTCACCGCCGGCGTTGCCCACCACATTCGGGCCCGCCCCGACATCGATGCCATCCACGCCAACTACTGGCTCTCGGGCTTGGCGGGCCACGCATTGAAGCACCAGTTCGATCTGCCCCTCGTTTCCACCTTTCATACGCTCGCACGGGTCAAGGCCGATCAGGGTGTGGGCGACACCGAACCGTCGCAACGCGCCGACGCTGAAAACGAAGTCATCGGCTGTTCCGACAGCATCCTCGCCAGCTGCGAAGCCGAGGCCACCGATCTCGTGGAGCACTACGGCGCTCCTCGCGACCGCATCGAGATCGTCCCCCCTGGCGTCGACCACGCCTTCTTCTCGCCCGGACACCGCGGCGGAGCTCGGGCCGCTCTCGGCCTCGGCCCGGCCCCGGTTCTCTTGTTCGTCGGCCGGATTCAACCACTCAAGGGACTCACCACCGCGATTGCCACGCTGGCGGCGCTCACCTCTGCTCCCGACGCCACGCTCCTCGTCGTCGGCGGGCCATCGGGCGCCGATGGTCCCGAAGAATTGGCCCGTGCCCAGAAGCTGGCTGCCTCGCTTGGCGTTACTGATCGAGTGCGTTTCGTCGACCCGCAACCTCACCACCTGCTGTCGGTCTACTACCGCGCTGCGGATGTGTGCCTTGTGCCAAGTCGGTCCGAGTCGTTCGGCCTCGTCGCCCTCGAGGCCGCCGCCTGTGGGACGCCGGTCGTGGCGGCGGCCGTGGGCGGTCTCACCACGCTGGTGCGTCACGGCCAAACCGGCTTCCTGATCGACGAACGCGACGCCGTGCAATACGCCGCCGCCGTGGCGGAGATCCTCTCCTCGCCGTCGCTCGCCACCTCGATGGGCGAAGAAGCGGCCGCGCTGGCGTCCACCTATACGTGGTCCACCACCGCCGGCCGGTTGCGGCGGCTCTACGCCGACCTCACCTCACGTTCCTTGGTCACCTGCGCGTGACCATGTCCCCGCCGCCCACACCCCCGGAAATCGAAACGGCCAAGCAACGAATCGAATCGTGGCTGACCGGCGAGCTGGCGGAAAACCCGGTAGTCGACGCCATCGAGCGCGCCGCCGAGGCCGACCTCCCGGTAATCGGCGCTCGGGCGCAGTGGTATGTGCGAGTACTCGGCGAAGACAAGCCGGTGTTCGCCGTGTGGTTCACCCTCCGCCAACGCACATTGCACTTCGAGACCTACGTGATGCCCTCGCCGATCGTCAACCAGGCCGAGCTCTACGAACACCTGCTCCGCCGGAATCAGAAACTCCGCGGGATCGCGTTCAGTATTGGCGTTGAAGACGCGGTGTTCCTCGCCGGCGAACTGCCCGTCGGGGCGGTCGACGAGCCCGCGCTCGATGAAGCGCTCGGCTCGCTCTATGCCGCCACGGAGTTATGTTTCCGGCCAGCAATGCAGCTTGGGTTCGCCGGCTCGTTTACGGGCTGATCGTTCACCCGTGGCCGAGGATTTCGGGGCCGGTTCGCCGCCGGTGGACGGGGGGACGTCGGGCGTGCCGCCCGGATGGGTGATCCCCGCCAGTGACGTCGACCAACACGTGGGACGTCCTCCCCTTTTCCTGATCTTTGCCATCACGGTGACCGGCATCCTCGCCAACACCTTGGTGATCGCGCCACTGCCCGACATTCTCCGTGAGTTCGACCGCCCCACCTCTCACGCTGGGTGGCTCACCGCGGCAGCAACCCTGCCCGGGGTGTTCATCGCGCCGATCATTGGCTTACTCGCCGACCGCTACGGACGCCGGATGGTGCTCGCGCCTTGCCTGGCAATCTTTGGGATCGCCGGGCTCGTCGGCGCCATGGCACCGACGTTCGAGTTGCTTCTCTTGTCGAGACTCGCACAGGGCGTGGGCTCGGCAGCGCTCATCAACCTCGCCGTCGTGCTCATCGGCGACCACTGGACCGGCGTGGAACGCACCCGTCTCTTGGGCCTCAACTCGGCGGTGCTCACGGGTTCCATCACCGTGCTGCCCCTGGTCGGCGGACTACTCACCGAATGGGGCGGATCCTGGCGATGGTCGTTTGCGCCCTACGGCCTCGCACTTGGCACCGCCGCCCTCGTGTGGGTCGTGCTCACCGGCGGTGACACCAAACCCACCCAGACCGTCGGCGCCCAGGTACGGGCCGCGGTGTTGGTGCTCAAGTTGCCTCCCGTGGCGTTGTCGATTGGCATCGGGTTCGTGGTCTTCGCCCTGATCTTCGGGCTCTTCCTCACGGTGATGCCGATCCTGCTCGACAAGGACTTCCTCTTGCCCCCCGCCCAACGAGGACTGTGGCTTTCGGTGCCGGCCATCGGTTCCACGGCGGCGGCCCTGATGCTCGGAGTGACGCGCAAACGGCTCGGTAGCCGGTGGCTCTTGGCCGGCGGGCTGGCGTGCATGGCCGGCGGGTTCGCCACCATCGGCCTGGCCGGCGTACTGCCAATGCTTTTCGTCGGATCGCTGCTCTACGGACTTGGTGAGGGGTCGACGATCCCCACGTTGCAGGACATCGTTTCCGGCGTCGCCCCCGACGAAAGTCGGGGCGCTGTGATCGCCTGTTGGGTCTCGTTCGCCCGCGGCGGACAGACCCTCGGCCCGCTGGCGTGCAGCGCCGCACTCGGCGTCACCACACCGTCGGCCGTGTTCCTCGGTGGCTTCGCCCTTGCCCTCGTGGTGCTGGCGTTCCAGATTGCCGTCGGCCGCCACCTCGACGTTCAATCCTGACCAGCAGAGGAACCGATTCCCGAGATGGCGACGTACCGGGGCCCCCAGCCGGAACGGTTGCCCGGAACGGTTGGGCAGCAACGGTTGGGCAGGAACGTCGTCAGGTACCACGCTCCTGCCCACACGACGCTCGCGCCGGGGCCTGAGCCGAAACGGTTGGGCAGGAACGTCGTTAGACACCACGCTCCTGCCCACACGACGCTCGCGCCGGGGCCTGGCGCACCGGGGCCTGGGCCGAAACGGTTGGGCAGGATCATCGTTAGACACCACGCTCCTGCCCACACGACCCCCACGACGCTCGCGCCGGGGCCTGTGCCGAAACGGGTGGGCAGGAACGTCGGTAGACACCACCCTCCTGCCCACACGACGCTCGCGCCGGGGCACTGGCGCACCGGGGCCTGGGCCGAAACGGTTGTGCAGGAACGTCGTTAGATGCCACGCTCCTGCCCACACGACCTGCGCCAACGGCCGCGGGCGTCGCGGCCGCGGCGGCGGGGTTAGAAGAGGTGGGCGGCGATGGCGTCGAGGCCGGTGAGGTCGTGCACGTCGGTACGGAGGAACGGCACCCGTATCACCGGAGCCGGTGCCACCTTCTCGGCCAGACCTCGCAGGTGGGATTCCTCGCGGCTCGATACGGCGAGAAAGTCCGCGAGGTTGGTGTAGAGCGCCCCCATCGGGGCGTCGGCATAGGTGTTGCCGCGCTCGCGCATGGCCTCCGGCGAGGCGTCAGAGAACCCGGGGTGCATGCGGTTCACGATGAGCGCTTTCACGGGGATCTTGGCCTCGGCCAGCTTCGAGGCGAAGTAGGCCGCTTCCTCCACCACATCCCTCCGTGGAGCGGTGACAAGCACGAATGCCGTGCCTTCGTTGCTGAGCAGTTCGATCACCCGCTTGGCCCGCACTTTGAAGCCTTCTTCCATCCCTTCGAACGCTTGGAAGAACGCCATGGCTTCGTCGACCACCTCGCCCCCCACCACCTTCGACACGGTGCGAACCAACGCTTGCGCCGCCACGTTGACCGCCCGCACGATGCCGCGAGTGGGCAGCATCAATACGCGGTACAGCCGGTGATCGAGGAAACGGGTGAGTCGCTGCGGCGCTTCGAGAAAGTCGAGGGCGTTGCGGGTGGGGGGCGTGTCAACCACCACGAGGTCGAAGTCGCTTTCGTCGTGCAACTCGTAGAGTTTCTCCATCGCCATGTACTCCTGCGTGCCCGACAATGCACCGGAGATATTGCGATAGAAGCGGTTCTCCAGGATCCCCGACGCCTGCTCGGGGGTGTCCGCGTGTTTTGCCACGAGGTCGTCGAACGTGCTCTTGGTGTCGAGCATGAGCGCCCACAACTCGCCGTCCCAAGGACCATCAATCTTCGTAGGGACGTTGCTCAACCCCTTCAGCCCGAGCGCATCGGCAAGGCGTTTGGCGGGATCGATCGTGACCACGCATGCCTTCTTCCCCATGCGCGCTGCTTCCATCGCCAAGACCGCGGCGGTGGTGGTCTTCCCGACGCCACCGGATCCGGTGCACACGACGATCTCGTGTTCGTTGATGAGCGTGCGCAGCGGTGAAGGTTTGGACGTGACTGACCTACTCATGCCGACCCACCCCCATCTGCGCCGGGCAGACCCTGGAGGCCCCTGATCGAGGTGAGCAACGAATCGGCCAACGTGTCGAGGTGTTCGGGACCGAGCCCGGCGGAGAAAATGTGGGGCAGGTGTAACTGCGGCAATGGCAACTGATCGGCCAAACGTTTGACCTGTTCTTGCTGGAGCGCGATGCGGTCGAGACGGAACTCGGCCGCCGCCCGCAGCGCCGCCGCCTCTCCGGGATGAAGGTGGGCACCGACCGCAGCCGCCGCCTCCTCGGGATCAACATCGAGGCCGGGAAGCTCGTCGTACAAGGCGTTCACCACCACCGGCCCCAAACTCACGCCGACCTCGTCTTCGAGGGAATAGGCGGTCTCGACGAGCTCGTTCACCGGCGTCTCCTCCGGCAAGGTGACTAACACCACCTGGCACCGTTTGGGGTCGGTGAGGAGGTTCAAGACATCGCGAGCCTGGGCGTTGATCGGCCCCACCCGCACGGCGTCGATGAGGCCTCGGGGGGAGCGAAGGAAGCTGATGGCGTGGCCCGCCGCGGGCGCGTCGAGCACAACAAGATCGTTGCCCTTCGTGCGTTCAAGCTGCTTCACCTTGCCGAGAATCAGGATGTCTTTGATGCCCGGGGCCGCCGTCGAGACCATGTCGACCGCACCACTCTGCGCCAACCGTCGACTCACCCGGCTCATACCGTGATCCTGGAGGTACTCGATGAGCGCATCATCGGGGGTGAGCGACCGACCCCGCACCTCGGCCGCACCGTCGGGCATACCCGCCGGTGAAAGCACCGCTTCCTCGTAGTCGTAGGGGGACTGACCGAACAGCGCCGCCATCCCGCTCTTGCCTTCCACATCGATAATCAAGGTGGACAAACCGGTACGCGCTGCGGCCCGCGCCATCGCTGCGCTCACCGCGGTTTTGCCCACACCGCCTTTCCCGGCCACGATGACCACACGGGATGCTGCGAAGAAGTCAGCAGGATCCACGGTTCTCCTTCCCGGAATCGCTGCGGGTCGGGGGCGCCAAAGTTCCCGCCGTGAGGCGTGGCTCGAAACCTGGTGCGCCCAAGGATGTCATTCCGTACCTGTCCAACAAGAGATGTGACCCCTCGAATGATCCCACCCCGAACGTCCCCCCGTGGAAGGCCTGCCGGAGCGACGACGCGAACACTACCCAGGTTCGACCCCAAAAACGCTCATCACGGTCGTGTGATTCGCGGCAGAATTGCTCGCCGGGCGGTGGCCCTCCTGTCATTGACCTTCGGCGTGTTACTGCTTCTGACCGGCCCCGGCTCCTCCGCCGGTGCCGACATCGCCCCGGCCCCGCCGACGTCGGCCCCGCCCACGTCTCCGAGCACGAGAGCGACCTCATCCACGGTGAGCCCGTCGCCGGGGGCAGCCAACCGCAGCACCGATGGTTCCTCCGCGGTCGACGTCATCAAAGTAGACGGCCTGCTCGATCCGGTCATGGTGTCGTTTATTCGCGAGTCGATCGTCAAAGGCAACGCCGACGGGTCAATCGCTGTTGTCCTGACCATCGATAGCGAAGGCGCGGTGGTAAGCGATGCCGACCTCGTCCGGCTCATCACCGAGATGCAACAGTCAACCGTTCCTGTCGACGTGTGGGTCGGGCCGAGCAATTCATCGGCCACCGGCAACGCCGCCGCCCTACTCGCCGGAGCACGCACCATCGGCGTGGCGCCGGGGGCACGCATCGGCGGCGCCCCCAACGTCGACCCCACGGTGGCGGGCACGCTCGAACCTGGCTCCGCCCTAGACAAAGCCGGCTTGTACGGACCCGGAGCGCGGATGATCGGCGCCGACGAGGCAAAGTCGCTCGGCATCACCTCCACCGACAGCCCTACCGTGCTGGAGTTTTTGGCCAACGTTCCGGGGTTCGAGACCGCCACTCGTGAGGTGAACGGCCGCACCATTCGAGAGCCCATCACCATCGTGCGTTTCGGGCAGCTCAGCCTCGTCCATCAGGTGTTTCACGCCGTGGCCAGTCCATCCTCGGCATACCTGCTTTTGTCGATCGGGTTGGCCTTGTTCATCTTCGAGCTATTCACCGCCGGCGTCGGCGTGGCCGGAATCGTGGGAGCCACCTGTTTCGTGTTTGGCTGCTACGGCATGGCCACCTTGCCGACCCACGCTGTGAGCCTGGCGGCGCTGGCGTTGGGCTTCGTGGCGCTCGCCATCGACGTGCAGACCGGTGTCCCCCGATTTTGGACAGCACTCGGGCTCACCCTCTACATCCTTGGTTCGCTCACCCTCTACGACGGCGTCTCTATGAGCTGGATCACCCTCTTGGCCGGGATCAGCGGGATGTTGTTGGCGTTTCTCTCCGGTATGCCGTCGATGGTGCGCACTCGTTTCGCTACCCCCACCATCGGACGGGACTGGATGATTGGAGAAATGGGCCGGGCCATCACCGCGCTCTCTCCCGATGGTGTGGTGCAGATCCAGGGCGCGATGTGGCGGGCGTTCACCAACCGGGCCACGCCGATCGAGGAACTCGACAAGGTACGGGTGGTGGGTATCGAAGGGCTCGTACTCGAAGTTGAACCGGAGGAAGGCGGTGCCCGCGACTATCGCGAGCGCGCACCCAAGGAACCAGCGCCTACCGCCCCGGCTCCGGCGATCGACACAGGTCCGTAACAACCTGTTATGCGCCCGCTTGATCTTTCCTTGAGATCGTCACACAATCGTAGAATTACCGGCGTGTAATTCCCGCAAGGTGCTTCTCGCGGCAGGTGCGCTGACCTGCGATTGTGCGACAAACCAAGCAAATATTTACAAAAGTTGGCCCTTGTCGGAACTGTATGACGGGGGTATGGTCCCGCGTTGAAAGGGGGATCTTCCGTGAGCGCACAGCGAATTGAAGAAGTTTGGCAGGTAAAGGCGGCATGCCGGGGACCACAGGCGGTGGTTTTTTTTCCACCTCCGGCGTTTGAGCGAAAAGACGAAAAGCTCGAACGTGAAACCCATGCCAAGTCCATTTGCACCACCTGCTCGGTGAAACGGGATTGTCTCGACTATGCCATCAGTATCCGTGAACCCCACGGGATCTGGGGCGGTCTGAATGAGAGCGAGCGCAAGCTCGAGATGGTGCGCCGAGGGTTCTGACGCGGCGCGCCGGGCAGCGCGAAATCCCGTCTCCTAGAGTGACCGCATGAGCGACGCCGATGTGCCCATGACCACGCCCAACTTCGGAGCAGGTGGTGGGCTTCGCATCGACACGTATCAGGCGTTCGACTATCCATCGCCAGCCCCCCGGGTGTTCGCCGCGCTCACCGAAGGCATCAGCATGTGGTGGACGCAGAAAATCCACCCCGAGGCTCGAAGCGTGCTCGAACCCCGGCCCGGCGGTCAGTGGCTGCAAACCTGGAGCAACGGTGGCGCCTGCTTTGGCACCATCATTCACGTCGAGGTGCCCTACCGGATCCGCATCCAGGGCCCGTTGGCCATGACCGTGCCGGCCGACAACGTGGTGGAGTGGCAACTCGAACCCCTCCCCAACGGCGGTACCCGGCTCCACGTCACCCACCGAGGATGGGGCCTGTTCGATCAAGCTGCGGCCGACGGCTACGAAGCCGGGTGGCGCGACACGTTTGGGTCGGCACTGGCCAACTACCTCGCACGGGGCTGAGGGCCTGAACAAGAAGACGGTCCGGCGGAGGCTGGTCCACTTCCCCGCGCTCGGGTCGAACTACCCGGCGGGGTCAACCACCGGAGATCGTGGTCGGTGAAAGCGGCCCCGTGCTGCCGCCGCTGACGGCATCGGTAGTGCTGGTGCCGCACACCGAGAACGAACCTTCCAACAAGCACAGGGGTTCCGCCGTCGGGGTGACGGTGGTGGTCGTGGTGACGGTGGTGGTCGTGGTGGAGGCGAGGTAACGGCCGAACTCCTCGGCATTCTGCGCTCGCAATGAACCCGCCACCCGACGGAGGTCAACGACGGCGTCGGGTCGACCGGCGTACTGGAGCACCGACACCACGCCGGGGCGGGAACGCCACAGCAGCATCGAACCGCCAACCAGATCGCCCCGATCCCCACCGGCGGCCGGAGCACCGGTGGCAGCACTCGGGGCGGCCGGCGCCGACGGACCCTCAACGGCAGGGGAGTCATCGGCTGTGCCTGCCGACGCCGAACCGCTCGACGCGCTCAACCAGCGCCCAAACATCAAAGCGCCGTAAAGGCCCAGATCGATCGAACCCTCGTAGGCCGGGGCCCCCGCGAGGTCTTCCGTGCTCCGAAGCCCGTACTCCCATCGAAGCAAGGTCTCGAACTCAGGGGTCTCACGGAAGCTGTGCACGCTCAGCAGCGCTTCGCAGCATTGGGATCCTGGCACGGTTGGGGTTGTTCCGTAGGCGAGCGTGTTCCCATTCGCCGGACGGAAGAACGACGGTCCGCCGCGGAAAGGAAGACCGGGCGACCCTACTCGTGAACGCGCGACGACCACCATGGCGTCGGGAACGGTCACGCTCAGTACGTCGAGGCCGTCGGCGCTCACCACTGCCGACTCCGCAATCTGAAGCAGTTCGATGTCGGACATACCTCTACCGACGATGGCCACGGTTGACCGTTCGTTCACCGTTTTGCGGTCGGCGACGCGCAGCCCGTTGCCGAAGTCGCGCACCTCGCCGTCGGTCACGATGGCCCCAGGTGCGCCGACGTCCGTGTACACCGCGAGGGAACGGCCCTGGGCGATATCGTCACCCGGGTTGGCGTAGAGCGTCACCCGACCGTCCAAGTTCTTGCGATACGCAAACGGCAGGAACGAGCCAGTAGTCACACCGGACGGGGCGTAGTCGTACCCCAGTTGCAACGCCATGCCGTCGGGAAGTTCCGTGGGCACGAGCCACGGCACCGCCCCATCGTTGGTTTCCACTTTCGGCTCACCGGAAAAGCCCTCTGCGCTCTCGCGCCCCCTGCTGGCGGTGAGGCCGACAGCGCTGAGCACGATTGCCGCGGTGGCCGCCACGGCCACGAACCGCCGTTGGTTCTGTTGGCTGGCCTTGCGTTGTACTGCAAGGCGTGCGTGCATGGCCGAGGCCGGGGGCTGGTCGTGGTGGAGGGTGGCGAGCTGGTCTCGCAGATCGTCGGTGTTCATCGGAGAACCCCCTTCTGGGTGGTGGCCCGCGTGCGGCGGGCGGGGATGCTTGGACCGGACGGGTCGGTCCGGTCGATGTCGGCGAGCTCCACCTTCAACGAGGCGAGCGCGGAGTGCAGTGCGGACTTCACCGTGCCGGTGGTGCATCCGAGTGCCTTTGCGACCTCGTCGTTCGAGAGATCGCAGAGGTACCTGAGCACCACGGTCGCCCGTTGCCGGGGCGGCAAACCAGCGAGAGCGTCGTGCAACGACGACGTCAGGACAACGGTGGAGGCGTGGTCGGGCAGGGTTGCGTGCCGGCCGTCGGGTGCGCCGTCGGGTGGTTCCACCCCCACTGATCGGAACCGCTGCAGCCGTCGCTCCTCGGTGGCAAACCACCGCTTCAACCGGTTGGTCGCCGTAACCACCACGTAGCCGGCGGGCCGGTCGAGACGCGCTACCGATGACCATTTGCGGTAGGCGACGGCGAACGCGTCTTGCGCAGCGTCCTCTGCTCGAGCTCGATCATGGGTGATGAGCGACAGGGTACGAACGACGTCGTCGTAGCTGGCGTCGAAGAACGCATCGAAACTGGTCGTGTCCGTGGTCGTGTCCGTGGTCATGGTCGACTACCTCCATTCCCACGAGGCACTGGGAGCGCAAAAGGTTCAGTCGGCTCGGCCGGGCTTGAGGCGATCGCCGCTCGGCGGCTTCCGGCCAGCGTCGAATCTCGAAGCGTCCTCCGTTTCATCGCCCGGAAACAAGGGGGCCTTCGACCTACGTCGTTGCCAGAGCTCGAACCGTGGCTCAAGGTCCGCCTCTCGAAGCATGACCGACTCACGCTCCCAGTTTCGCCCGCCGGTCGCTGCGAACACATTCGCCGGTAGGCTTCATACATGCTCGTGGCGCTCATCTTGCTGTTCCTGGTGCTGCCGTTCGTGGAGTTGGCGCTCTTCCTCACCGTAGGGAGCCAGATCGGGGTGCTTCCCACGATCGTCTTGCTCGTCCTGGTGGGTGTCGTGGGGGCGTGGCTCAGCAAACGTGAGGGCGTAGGCGTGCTTCGTCGGCTCAACGCTGCCCTGAACGAAGGGACGCTACCGACGAACGAACTGATCGACGGTGGACTGATTCTTTTCGCCGGAGCCCTCATGGTGACGCCCGGTTTCGTCACCGACATCGTAGGAGTCTTGCTTCTGCTGCCTCCCACTCGGGCCGCGGTGCGGGCGGTCCTGGTGAAACGATTCAAGCAGCGCATCGAGCAATCCGTTGTGGTCGGCGGAACCGCCGGTTTTGCCCGCACGTTCGGTGACGGGTTCACCTCCGATAGCGGGTTCTCGGGTTTCTCTGGCCGCCGCGGCTTCGGGGGCGACGTCGTCGATACCACCGCCACCGACACCACTCGCCGACCTCGAACCGATCCTTCGCCCGAGCTTCGCTGATCGACGCTCACGCAGATGACGGGCGACGCCACACCAACGACGACGTCGACGTCGAACTCCGCCGTAGAGCTGCGCGATGCGGCCACGGTGATGTTGGTGCGCGACGCCACCGAAGGCGGTGGCATCGAAGTGTTCATGCTTCGACGCAACCTCAACAGCGGCTTCGTGGGCGGGGCCTATGTGTTCCCCGGCGGCGCCGTCGATCCTGAAGACCGTCACGACAATCTCGGACCGGTGTGTGCCGGTCGCACGGACGCCGACGCGTCCACCCGGCTCGGTATCGAACGTGGCGGCCTCGCCTACTGGGTAGCAGCCATTCGCGAGTCCTTCGAGGAAGCGGGCGTCCTGCTTGCCTACGACGAGTCTGGCGAGATCGTCCGGCTCGCCGACCACGACCCCGCCACCACCTCACGGTTCCTCGCCCACCGCGCCGCCGTCGATTCATCCAAACGCCGGCTGGTCGACGTCTGTGAGGAAGAAAAGCTTCACCTTGCGGTCGATCAGATCTACTACTTCAGTCATTGGATCACGCCCGAGGGTGCGCCCCGCCGCTACGACACCCGGTTTTTCGTGGCGCGTGCACCCGAAGCCCAGGTCCCCCTGCACGACGATGTCGAAACCATCGCCAACCTTTGGATCCGACCGGCGGAAGCCTTGGAGCGTCACCGAGCCGGAGAGTTCGAGCTCGTATTCCCCACCATGCGGTCGTTGATGGCCCTCGATCGTTTCGCATCGGCCGACGACCTTCTCACCCACGCGTCAGCGATCGACGAGGTGCCCGCCATACTCCCGCGAATCGTGGCGGAACCCGAGGGTGGCCTGCGCATCGTGCTCCCCGGCGACCCCGAGTACGCCAGCGCCTCATCGCCGGGCGACACGGCATTTCCTGCCGGCGTGCCGATGAACAAACTCGGCCTACGCAGCACCCAGGACGCATACGACACAACCGGCGCCGACACAACCGACGCCGACACGAGCGACGCTGGCGGTCCCCTTGGCACTACGCCAACATCGGCCACTCCATCCGTGGGAAGCTTGGGGCCGGCCCACCACGGGCCGGACGGGAGCTGACGATGGCTCGCATCAAAGCCACGCTGAAGACCAAGGAAGAGCCCTTGGAAGACGACGGCCCTCCACCCCCCGAGCCACTCGAACCCTTCGTCGCCCGCGCCCTGTCGCCGATGGTCCGGCGCATCGTGGCTCCAAACCCCAACGTCTTCACCGGGCCCGGCACCAACACGTATCTGGTGGGGATCGACGAGGTCGTGGTCATCGACCCTGCCGTCGACGACGACCGTCATCTCGACGCCATCACCGGTTGCGGTGGCGACCGGATTCGGTGGATCGCCGTCACGCACACCCATGCCGATCACGCCACGGGCGCGGCCAAGTTGGCCGCTCGGACCGGCGCGGAACTGCTCGGGTTCAATGCCAAAGACGGCTTCAAGCCCCACCGAAGGATCGGCGACGGCCACATCATCAACTCAACCGAGTTCCGGCTCCGAGCGATTCATACGCCGGGGCACGCGTCGAATCACCTCTGCTACTTGGTGGAGGAGGAACGCATGCTCCTCACCGGCGACCTCATCAACGAGAGCGCCACCGTGGTCATCAAGCCCCCCGATGGCAACATGACCACGTACCTCGAATCGATCGAGAAGCTCAAGAAGATCTCCCGGCTGCGATCGATAGCGCCTGGCCACGGCCGCCTCATGGAGAATCCCGCCGAGGTGTTCGAGTGGTACATCAACCACCGTTTCGCGCGCGAGGCGAAGGTACTGACCGCCCTCACCGCCGCCGGAACGGCCAAAGTCGCCGACCTTCTCCCGGTGGTATACGACGACGTCGACGAAGAACGTTGGCCGATCGCCATGTTCTCGCTGCATGCCCATCTTCTGAAACTTGCCGCCGACGGCAAGGTCACCGGCAAAACCCTCGCCGGCAAGTGGACCCTCCCGTAGTGGACCGTTCCTTCGCGAACTGGGCACACCTTTTGTCGTGGGGGGAACAAAAAGGGTGACCAGTTCGCCATGAGCTGGCGGGACGGACTCCGCAACTTCGTGGGAAAGAAGCGAGAGCGTTCGCGATGGGAGGGCACGATTGGTCAGCCCTCGTCAGCCAACGGAGCCTCGTCGTTCCACCTGTTCTGGGATGCACCCTCGTCCCCGTTCGTTCGCGTCGAGGCCACCCTCGAAGTGCTGCATCTGCCCGCGGTCGATCGCCTGCACTTTTGGGCGCTTCAGGCGTCGTTCGCCGACCGTCGGGGCCACGGTGGTGCCGGGCATGTGGGGCTGCAGTGGTGCACCAACCCCACGGGGCCGGCGGTGAATTGGGGCGGGTACGACGACCATGGGCAGGAACTCGCCGGTTCAGCGAGTGCGTTACCAAGCGCCTGGCACAACGTCAACACCCGCGACTACCCGTGGTCGGCGGGCCGCGCCTACCGACTCGGGATCGAGTGGGGTGGGCTGCTCGACGACGGCTCCGGTAGATCTCGCTGGTTGGGAACGGTCGATGATCTCGCCAACGGTTCCCGTGTTCAGATCCGCGAGCTGTTCGCTCGCGGTGAGCGGCTGCACACGCCAATGGTGTGGTCCGAAGTGTTCGCGGCCTGCGACGACCCCGGCTCCGCCGTACGGTGGTCCCACCTCGCCGTCATCGACAACACCGGAAGACGCTTCACGGTGGAGTCTGCGACCGTGAACTACCAGTCGCGGGTCGACGGCGGCTGTGTTACCACTGATGTGCACGCCGATGATCACGGCATCGTGCAGTCCACTGGCATGACCCGCCGCACGCCGCAGGGAACTCGAATCAGGCTCCCGTGATGCCGAGAAGTTCGTCTCGAGTACGCAGAGACGGGGTGCGGCCGTCGCGGGCTCGGACGGACGCGGGCACGATGGGGTACAGGAATCCGTAAGGCTCACCATTGAATCGGTGGTGCAGGGCATGAGCGTCGGCGAGACGCTCGAACGCCGGATGCCGGAACCCGAGCCGTACGCGCCGATGGATGTAGAGATCGTGGACGAACAGGTAACCAATCCCATAGGCGGAGATCCCTGCACCGATGGGTCGGAGCACCTTGGGCCCGCCGAACGACCCCACGGCGATGGCGGCGATGGTGGACGACGCAAACACGATCGGGAACAAATCGTTCTTGTCGAATACGAGCCCGGTGGCGGGGATGTCGTCGATCGCCGCGTCTTTCGCCGATGTCGGCTTCTTCTCGTGGTGAGCGCCGTGCCAGCTGTAGCCGAACCCATGCATCACGAAACGATGGGCGAGGTAGGTGATTGGCTCCATCGCCAGCGCGGTGACGGCCACTATGGCCGAGTCTCGCTTCGTCCATCGTCGCTTCGCCATCGCAGCCAAGACTACCGGTGCCCGCCAAAACCGCGGCACGAAGCCGGAACCGGACAGGCGCGACCACACAGACTGGATGAGATTCCGCCCGTATGCGGGCGGAATCGCATCCAGAAGGGGGAAATTGGGGTCCGCCGCCGACGCCGTCGCCGATCGCGGCTACCGTTCACGCTCGCGCAGCACTGTGCAAGGGGGACGCCGGCCTTGGCCGGACCACCACCGCTACCGCCGGTCCCAACCACGGTCCACGCCGGCGCTGCGTAAACGCCGACTCACGGCATCCAGCCAACAACCATCCGACCCGCGCTCGTGGGTCCACAGCCACTCAGGGGGAAACTGATGGCCGACTACAAGCTGCTCATCGACGGCGAGCTTTGCGAAGCCGCATCGGGCGAGACCTTCGCCACCTACAACCCAGGTAAAGGCGAAAAGATCGCCGACCTACCCAAGGCCGGGCGTGAAGACGCCGTACGCGCCATCGAAGCCGGGCGTCGCACGTTCGACAGCGGCGTGTGGAGTGGCCTTTCGGGGGCCGAGCGCGCCGAGAAGTTGCGGGCCATCGCCGCACTCATCAGCGAGAACGCCGGCGTGCTCGCCGAGCTCGAGGCCCTCGACGGCGGTGGCACGATCCGCAAGGCCACTTTCGCCGACATCCCGGGCGCGGTCAGCGCCTTCGAGTGGTTCGCCACCTGCGCCGAAACCCAGGGCGCCCGTGGTGACCTGCCGCCCGCCGTCTTCCCGCAGAGCGACAACTACCTGCTCTACGAACCCCTCGGTGTGTGCACCGGCGTCATCCCGTGGAACTTCCCGTTCATCATGTTGTCGTGGAAGATCGCCCCGGCCCTTGCTGCGGGAAACGTGTCAATTATCAAGCCCGCATCGCTCACGTCGATCAGCGCCCTCAAGCTGGGCGAGCTCATCGCCGAAGCCGACATCCTTCCCCCCGGTGTACTGCAAATCCTGTCTGGCCCCGGCGGCACCGTCGGTGAAGAGCTGGCGTCGAACCCCATGGTCGACAAGGTCGCATTCACCGGCTCAACCGAAGTGGGTCGCCGGATCATGCAGCTCGCCTCGGGCACCGTGAAACCCGTCACCCTCGAGCTCGGCGGCAAGAGCGCCAACATCGTGCTCGACGACGCCGACCTCGACACCGCTGCCGCCGGCGTATTGTTCGGCACCTTCTTCCACGGTGGCCAGGTGTGCGAGAGCGGCACCCGTGCGCTCGTGCAGCGCAGCATCTACGACGAGTTCGTGAACCTGCTGGTGGAAAAGACTGGCAAGCTCGTGCTCGGCGATCAGCTCGACTGGGCTTCCGACCTCGGCCCGCTGGTGGATCGCAGCCAAGCCGAAACCACCGAGCGTTACGTGAAGCTCGGTCGCGACGAGGTGGGCGATCCGCTTTGTGGCGGCGGTTATCCCGAGGGGCTCGCCGAGGGGCTCGACTCCCAGGCGTTCTTCCAGCCCACCATTTTCAGCAATGTGCCCAACTCGGCCAAGATCGCCCAAGAGGAGATCTTCGGTCCGGTGCTGTGCGTGATCCCGTTCGATACCGATGCCGAAGCCATCGCCATCGCCAACGACTCGATCTACGGACTCGCCGGCGGGGTGCAGAGCACCAACCTCGAGCGGGCACAAGACGTGGCGTCGAAGATGAGCACGGGCACCGTGTGGATCAACGACTACCACATGATCTCCCCGGACAAGCCCTTCGGTGGCTACAAGCAGAGCGGCATCGGCCGTGAGCTCGGTACCAAAGGTTTCGACATCTACCGTCAGGCCAAACACATCCACGTGAATCCTGAGGGAGCCGGCCGGGCCAACCACGCCCAGTACTCCGCTCTCAGTTCCGAAATCTGATCCACCGGGGCATCGCCCCAACGTTGTGCATTCAAAGGGGGCGGGCCGAAAGGCCCGCCCCCTTGAGCGTTCAAGTTTCCCGGGGAATCGCCCCGGGCCCGATTGGCCCCACGCTGGCGGCCGGCCCGATCCAACCCACCAAATCGTCGGTTGCGGGGCTGGTGCTTTGTCATCAATTGCCTTATGACAAGATGCGCTCTCAACGCGCTACCCTCATCGATGTGCGCACCACCATACGGATCGACGATGGCCTGTATCGGAAGGTGAAGGAACGGGCGGCTAGGAACGGCATGACCGTGGGCGAAGTCATCGAGAACGCGCTTCGCGATGCATTGCGGCCAGCTCGGCGAACCACCCCGGTGGACGAGCTCCCGGTGTTCGGAGGCTCGGGCACCTATCCCGGCGTCGACCTCACCGACACCGCTTCGCTCCGTGACCTCATGGACGAGGAGTCCGCCCTCGATGCGCTGCGTTGATGTCAACGTCTTGGTCAATGCCCACCGCCCAGAGGCACCCGATCACACGAACGTGCGGAAGTGGTTGGACCGAGTTCGTCGGGGCAACGACCCGCTGATCATGCTCGATGTCGTGGCCAGCGGCTTTCTTCGAGTGGTGACTCACCCCAAGATCTTCAAGGAACCCACGCCGGTGGACACGGCAATCGAGTTCCTCGACGTTCTCCGTGCCAGTCCCGCATTTCGCCGTATCGAACCGGGTGATCGCCACTGGGAGATCTTCACCGGCCTGTGTACCCAATTCGGGGCGGTTGGCAACGCCGTGCCCGACCTCTACCTGGCGGCAGCGGCTATCGAGCAGGGCTCGACGTTCATTTCGGCCGACCGCCGCTTCGCCGGGATCCCCAACCTCCGTTCGGAACGGCCCATCGACACGTAGCGCCTGTCGGCAAGTCATGCCCGCTCGGGGCCGCCCTGCATCTCCCGCCGAGGAGCCCTTGTCTTCGCATTTCCGATTTCGGGGGGCCTTCGTCCTTGCGTGGCGGGTGCCAGAACATCTGCTGACCTGAGCGGACTTCACCGACAGCCGCCTATTCCGTCCGAGAAATGCTCGGGTGCTTGCCCGGTCGGATGCCGCGGCCGTCGACGTCCTCGCCCTCGCCGCACAACCAAGTGGGCCGTCGCCGCGCGTCCCCGCCGACGACGCCCCCGACTGGCCGAGACACTCCCCGATGGCGCAACCATCTCTCGGGCGGACCGTGCGCGCTGAGCGAACCGAATCGCCGAAGCCGACCACAACACCTTCACCGGCGCGCACCGACCTCACCCGGCGACCTTTCGATTTAGTGAATCCCGCTCAGGCACCCCCGCTCCGGCAATCGTGGTCAGGGAATCAGGTAGGCGAGTCGGCCGGCGGGTTCATCGCGGCGCTGGGCTTCGCCCCGCAGCCGGAGATGTTCGAGGTGGGCGTAGGTTTCACTCTCCGCCATCGATCCCCACGACCGCTCGGAGAACAGCCGATGCGAGAGTTCCTGCACGGTGGCCCAACTCGTTTCGGCGGAGATGGTGCGGAGGATGTCGAGGCGCCCGTCGTGATGTTCCTTGATTTCCGTCACTCGTTCAGCCAGCGCCGAGAAGGGCTGTCCATGAGCGGGGAGCACCACCCGCACGCCGTCGAACCCCGCCACTCGGTCGAGTGACTCCACGTAACGGGCCAGCGGATCGCCGTCGATCATCCCACTGATATGCGGCGTGATGGTGGGGAGCACATGATCACCGGACAGCAATACGCCCTCGGTGGGATCCCACAGACACAGGTGATCGTTGGTATGGCCGGGCGTGAAGAGGCCGAACCAATCGCGTCCACACAACCGAATCGGATCGTTGTCGGCCAACCGATGGGTCGGGCGAGGCACGCGGAACCACCGCATCGCATCCTCCAGATTGGCCTCCAACTCCGCTTTCCGTTTGGGGTCGAGCTCTTCGGTTTTACCGCCCCACGGGGTCGGTCGACCGAACGGGGACGGCGGCAACTTGCGCCCCTCAGCATCGTGTTTGTGCCCGACGATCGCCTCGGCCATCGACGCCGTTGTAGTCCCGCTCGGTTGAGGGGCCACTTCCAACTCGGTGTCGTCCCAGCTTTCGTCGGGATCCCACCACGTGCGAAACATATGACTGGTGATGACCCGGGCGCCGGTCTCCTCGGCCAACAAGCCGGCTCCTCCGAAGTGGTCGGGGTGAGAGTGGGTGATCAAGACCGAGTGGACGCGGGCCAGGGGGATGCCCGCCGCCGCAAGACGGGCGAGCAACGTGTCCCAGTTCGCTTTTCCCGGCAGCCCAGGATCCACGATCACAAATCCGTCGGCGTCTTCGAGGGCGTAGGTGTTGACATGACCGAGCCCGGTGAACTCGATCGGCAGCTGCAACCGAAGGATTCCCGGCGCTACCTCCACGATCGTTTCCGATGCCGGTTCCTGCTCTTGGCGCATACCTGCACCCTAACTTGACGCCTCGGTCACGTTGCTCCGGAACGGCGGGTTCTGATAATGGGTGGACCGAGGATTTCGATCGGCGTGGCGAGGTCCTCGTTGTGCCCGCGGCCAGCGCTCATGGGGCCGGCCGATGGTTGCGTCGATCGGAGCATCGATGGTTGCGTCGAGCAAGAGCAACGCCGCCACCATGGCCATCACCGGGATCAGCAGGGCGAACGGCACGGTATGGCGCACCAGCTCCATCGCCGATACCAGCCAGCCAATGAAGAGCAACCCGACCAGCAGCGGAACGGCGGCGAGCGCCACCACAAACGGCGCTCCTAGGAGCGGTCGGCGACGCCGACGTACCAGCGCCGCGACCAGTACCGGCACCGCCAGAAAAACCGGGGGCGAGGGCAGCGGCCACGTGTCCGACGTGGGGCTGAACATGGCCTCAATCGGACCCGGCAACACCACAGCCACCTCGGTGTAGGTGGCGCCGTTCGGTGCGGGAGGCACCAACAAACCTGGAAGTTCGGCGCCGAACTGCCGAGGAAAAAGGTTCGGATGAGCCAACGAATGACGCAACAAAGTGGACGGTCCTGATGCCGATGCCCAAGCAACGAACGCCTTGTCGGAACGCATCGCCTCAAACTCCGCATCACCCGTAACCCCGTTGGCGCGCACGGCGATCAGATTTTCGGGACGAGGCATTCCCATCGCTGTCAGGCTGTCGAAAACCGCGGGGTCGTGCACCACTCGCACCCGGGCCACTTGGCTCACGTTCTCGGCGGCACGCCCCATCCCACGTGTGCGTCCCGCTGATACCTCTTCGTTGCCTCGAGCGATCACCAATCCCCAACCGGTCACGGCAACGAGACCGAGGGCGACCATCGCCCACGACCAGGAGCGCCGAAATGAGCGATGCCGCCACGCGACGACGAGCCCGACAATGCCAAGACTCCCGGCGAGGACCGGAAGCACCACGACCACTTCGATTCGGATGAGCGTCATCACCGCCGTCGAACCCACCACCGTTGCGGCACTACCAACGGATGGACACGACGCAAACCACAACCACGCCGCAAGGCAAAGGCACAACGCCGAGATCGCCAACGATTCGGCGAGGATCGCCAGATCCCAGTTGGTGACGGATCGCGATGTGCCGGCGCACAACACCACGCTTACCGCGGCGATGCGCACCCGCCGGTGGCGAATCAGCGCCGCAACCACGCCAGCCAGCAGCAACCACGCGCCGACGGAAACCACAAACTGCCCCACCACACGAGCCTCATCGGTACCGAGGACCGCATAGAAGGCGGGGACGATTGGCGGCCTTTGTGCCTGCCCCGTGAAGCTCACAAACGGCAGGGTGTCGTGGCCGGGAGCGGGGCGCAGCTCCCCACTGTCGGTGAAGGCATACGTGCGCCAACCTGATGCGAGGACGAGGAGCCGCAGCCCAACAAACGCGGCCCCGGCGACCACAACAACAGAAAGACTTTTCGCTGGTCGCAAAATCGACGGTTCGATTCCAGCGCCGCCGCGCCCCATTCTCAGCCGATCGCCGACGACGACGATCCCATCACCACGAAGTGATCCCGGTAGTACCGGAGCTCTTCGACGCTGGCCCGGATGTCGCCGAGGGCACGGTGAGCGTCACCTTTGGGGGGAAGCCCGTCGAGCAACGCCGGGTGCCAACGACGGATGAGTTCCTTGACCGTGGACACATCGACGGAGCGATAGTGCAGAAACTCCTCGATCTCTGGCAGGTAGGCATCGAGGAATCGCCGATCGGTGCCAATCGAGTTGCCGCACAGCGGGACGGTGCGGGCCTGGGGAATGTGGGCCTTGAGAAAGGCAAGAGTTGCGGCGCCGGCTTCTTCGAGCGTGGTGGTGCTCGTTCGAATCTCTTCGAGAAGCCCGCTCTTGGTATGCATCTCCACCACGACTGGATTCATGGCCAGCAGAAGCTCCTCCGGCGCATGAATCACGAGGTCGGGACCTTCGGCAACGATGTTGAGATCGTCGTCGGTCACCAGCGTGGCGATCTCGACGATCACTTCCGTACGTTGATCGAGGCCGGTCATCTCAAGATCCATCCAAGCAAGCATTGGCGGAGGCTACCCAAATTCCCGACCTCGTCCGGGTTCCCACCCCTTTCACCCATATCGAGTTCTGAGCGAACCACCGATCGGTTCCCAAACCTCGGAGCGTGTCCCCGTGACCATTCAGCGTCTTTCCGGCCAGCTTCGAATCTCACGGTGCCGTCCGTGTCACCGTTGAAGAACAAGAGGGCTTTCGACGTTGCGTCCTCGCGACGCTCCGAACCATCGCTCGGAATCGACCTTCTCGAATCATTCCTGGGGCACCATCCCAGCCGGGGGTCGTCGGGGAAAGAGGCCGCTGCTCGATCCACGACCGTGACGCCCTCGGGTAGTGAACACCAGTCGGGGACGATGTTTCTTCCGCCGGCGGCCACCTGTCGCTCACACCACCGACGCCTTCGCCCAACTGCCCGGCGCGGCACCAAAATCCACAACGGCATGGTTGATCGCTTGGATTCGCTCAACAAGACGTCACGGCCAATCAGGAGAGGTCGCCGCAGCGGGAGCACCGGTGGGTCAACATGAGGCGGTGATCGCACACAACACCCCACGCGAGGGGGAGGGGGGACGCCGTCCTGGCGCGATTCGTCCCGGCGCGATTCGTCCTGGCGCGATGCTCGCGGGTGCGGTCCTCGCCGTGTCCGGAACGGGACTCACCACGGTGGGCTGCGGCACGAACGACTCGGCCCGCCCCCCTTGGCAGGCGACCACGGTGGCGACAGTCCCGTTGGCAACCATCCCAACGGCCGTCGCTCAAGCCTGCTCGTTCAACGACGACTGGGTGTCCGCGTCAGTAACGTCGGCACTTCCCGACACGCCACCGAGCGCGACTCCGCCCACGACTCTGAGCGCGACTCCGCCCACGACTTCGCCAACGACTCTGAGCGCGACACCGAGCGCGACACCGGGTGGCGAAACGCTCGCCGCCCTACGCGGCCAACGTCCGAACAGCGGCGCCCCCGGGCCAACCACCACCGTGCGGATCACCGACGGCGGCGAGGTGATCTCGTTCGTCGGCCGGTACCGGCAGGCAACGGTCACCGCCGAAGGAATCGCTGCCATCCAACGCTGCATCAGCACCTCCCGGTTCGCCGATCTCACCGCCGACGAGCTTGGAACCACGGGGACACGGCCGGACGGTTCGAAGTGCTCCGTCGGCGACGCCGTCACCACCACGGTCGTCGCCGCGACGCCGGAGGGGATTCGATCGGTGCGGGCCTACTCACTTGGGCTCCCCGGCCGCGAGCAGTCCGCCTTTGCCTGCCTCCGCCACTCCACCGCGCTCGTTGCGGTCCACGGGCAACTGCGCCAGATCGCCAACCGCACCGACGAACTCGGTACGCCATGGGAGCCCACCCAGCTCTGGGTGCGGGCCGACGACTCCGTCCGCGATGACAAATCCATCTCGCCCGGTCCTCCGTCGATGGTCTGGCCCGGCTCGGTCACCGTCCCGATCACTGCGGCGCGGGTGATCAAAGGCGACGACGTCACCTCGGTCCTTCGGTCCCTGGCGGCGGGCCGCACCGCCACTCGTGAGAACAGCGGAACCACGAAGGCCCCGAGCACCGACCGGTCAGATCCGGCCGCCGGGGCCGCCACGTGGACGGGTGGCGATGGCCAGCCCAACGGGTTTCGCTACCTCGTGCTGCTCCCGGGCGACCCCCTCCCGGAATAGATGACCCGCAATACTGTTCCCTTCGTGGTCCTCTCACCCAACATTTCTTGGAGGTGCGGTATGGAAGTCCACGAACTCGGGCATGTCGTGCTCTACGTTCGCAATCTCACCACGTCGTCCGCCTTCTACCGCGAGGTGCTGGGGTGGCGTCAGATCCTTCCTGTCGCCGGGAAGCCAACCCTCAACTTCCCCGCCGCGGTGTTCAGCGCTCCTGGCGGCCGAACCCACCATGAGCTGCTCCTTATCGAAGTGGGTCCCGACGCGGCCCCGCCCCCACCGGGGCGCCGCACTGGGCTCTACCACATCGGGCTGAAGATCGGTGACAACGACGACGAGCTTCGCGCTGCCCTGGCCGAGCTCCAGGAAAAAGGTGTCCCCATCGTGGGGTCCACTGACCACGGGGTGACACACAGCCTCTACATCCTCGACCCGGACGGCAACGAACTCGAGCTCTACGTCGATGTGCCAGGGGTCGACTGGGAGTCGCCCGAGGTGTGGGCCACCATGGCCCCGCTACGGCTCTGAGCAACCGGATCGGCCAATCAACCCGAATCACGGGACGTGCAAAATCACGGCATCTTCCTCGGCCCTGAAAAACTTACGGTCGCGATAGAGAAAGTCGGAACAATCGCGGCTAGCGTGACGACGCGGTCGAACTCGTCGGCTGCGTATGACGAGGCTCTCGGGCAACCGGGGGCTCACATTAAGGATTCCAGTGGCTACAGGCGTTGTGAAGTTTTTCAACGCGCAGAAGGGCTTCGGCTTTATCTCGCGCGAACAAGGTGACGATGTTTTCGTCCATTTCTCCAACATTGTGGCCTCTGGCTACAAGACCCTTGAAGAGGGTCAGGCAGTTGAGTTTGATGTGGCTCCGGGCCGCAAGGGCGAAGAAGCCCAAAACGTTCGCATCATCTGACACACGTCGCCTCGAAGTTCACCGCCGTCGCAAATCTCTCTGAGCGTTCGCGCCCCCAATTCATCGGGTAGATCCCAGCGGCGGCTTCCTAGATCCCGCCATGGAGGTCGAGATGGCAAAGAGCAAAGCGTCGTACGAACGGCGTATGCGAGAGACTGCGAAGAAAGAACGAGCTGACGCAAAGCGTGAGCGTCGCCTCACCCGGTCCGATGATCCAAGCGGGCCGGGTGAAGCCGCGCCAGAAATTGATGAAAATGCGCTGCTCGCCGAGCTGGCCGAACTCCACGCCGCGTTTGACCGCGAAGAGATGGAATTCGAAGAGTTCGAAGAGAAACGTGATCTGCTGATCGCGCAACTCGCCCCGAGCTGAGCCAAAGACCGGCTCGCCAAGCCGACATCTCGCACCGATTCTGACGGCGGGCAAACCGTGGACCTCGCGGTTTCCCGCCGTTTCGGCGCGTCCGTACTGCGGTCGTGTTTGGCCTTCAGGCCGTCGCCGGACCCAAAGGAACCCCGGACCCCTCTAAAACCCCGGACCCCTCTCGGTGGGCCAAGGTTCAGCGGGCAATCGTGTTCAGCGGCGATACCGAGAAAAGAACGCCCACATGAGATCGTTGGCGTCAATCTCACGGGTGGTGACGCCGAGCACCGGTGACACCGGGGCCGAAAACTCGCTTCCCGGCCAGGTGTGGCCCCCGCCGGCAACGGTGTAGAACTCGATGGTCGCGCCGTCCCGGCATCCGGTACGCACGGCATGCCGCACCGAGGGCGTCACATCCTTCTCTTGCACGGCCGCGCAGCCAAGTAGCTCGCCCCACTGACCGAACCCCGTGCGCGCCGACTGCAAATTCACGGCGTCGAAGTTGTGCTTCGTTTCGGGAGTGAACGGCAAGCCGCTCGATTCCAGCGAACGACCGTCTTGGTCGTAGCTCAACAACGAATCCTCCGTTCCGTGGAACGCCACGAACGGCACCACCCGATTCGGCGCACATTCGAGTGGAAACATCAGCCCCGCCACCATCGACACCGCGGCGAACACATCACCGAGCCGGCACGCCGCCAATGACGCCATCATCGCCCCGTTGGATAGCCCGGTGGCATACACCCGGGCGAGGTCGATACACAACGAAGCACCGGTGGCGTCGACGAGGTCGGTGAGGAAACGGAGGTCGTCTGGGCCATCGGTCGTGGGGCCGGCGTTCCAGTACGCGCTCGAACTCGTTCCCTGGGGCGTGAGGTTCACGAAACCGTGGCGATCGGCCGCAGCGTCGAGCGCGGTCATGGCCGAATGGAACTTCGCTCCTTCGATGTAGCCGTGGAGATCGATGACTAAGGGAAGCGGTGTGCCCAGAGTTGCCGCACGCGGCAGCTTGCGAAGCACCATACGTTGCACGCCACCGCTCAGCACGGCCTCCTCTGTCGCCTCGCCCGCCACCACCTTGGCGGGTGAGTTTGTCGAACACCCCGGCGACGGGCGGGACGCGGGCGGAGCCGAACTGGCGGGGCCCGAACCGCCCGAACCGCCCGAGTTCGCCGGACTGCTTGCGGTCGACGGAACCGTCGAGATGCCCGAGGCCCCATTGGCAGATCCGGTGGGGACCGACGTGGTCCCGGTGCATGCCGTCACCACCGCGGTCAACAAAACGGCTGTCACCAAAACGGCGCCAAGCTTGGTGCCGTGCCGCTTCGAGCGGCGTGGTGATATCCGCCGTTGGGCGACTCGCAGAGACGTCATAACGAAAAACCTCGTACGTGCGGGGGCTGACGCAATTGCAGCCGGAGCAGGGGAAAAAGCCGGTGAGAAGCCGGCCGATCGAACCCGGCCGACGCGGCCACCACGGACAAAACCACGGGCCAAGACGGGTGAGACATGCCCTACTTTGCCTCATCAATGCCCCGTAGGTGAGGCGGCTCCTCGATGCACCCCGTTTCGTGGCGCCGGCCGGCCTGACGAGCCTCCAACTGAAGTGGTTCACCGGCATCAGTGTTTCGTCGTGCACGTCGCCCAGAAAGGCACCGGCTTGCGCTGGCAATCGGTGCCACCATGACGTGATGGGCATCCGCACCGCACCTCCTCTGCGGCCCTTCGCCGTTGCTGCCACCCGATTCGAACAACAGGATCTGAAGGTAAACGGCGTTCGGCTGCGAATGATCGACGTGCCCGCCCGCCACCGAACGCCGCCCACTCGCACCTTGCTCATCCTCCCGGGCCACACAGCACGGATTGAGGGTTTCGACGCCATGGTCATGGAGTTGAGCGAACACCATCGGGTGCTTGTGCTCGACCTTCCCGGATCCGGGTACAGCGATCGACCGAATCGGAAGTACTCGCTCCGTTACTACGAGGACACGATCGTCTCGTGTATGGATCACCTAGGCATCGCCGAAGCGGTTCCCGTGGGAGGCAGCCTTGGTGGCAACCTCGTGCTTCGCCTCGGCCACCGATTCCCGCATCGGTTCCCCACCCTGGTGGTGTGGGCCCCCGGGGGCGCTTGGAAGGCCAAGCCGCGTCTCGCCGCCATCACCCGTCATCTCGGCCGAGCGCTTTTCTGGCCCAGTGTGCGTATCCAGTCGCGCTTCTGGTTCCATCCGCAGTTCCCGGGTCGCCAGGAGGCGCTCGACGAAACCTTCGCCTACTACCACGAAGTGATGTGTCCTGGGTTCGTGAAGATGTACTGGGGAATTGCCGCTGATCAGCTCGCCCAGAGCCTCTTCGACATTGCGCCGGAGATCCAGCAACCCACCCTCTTGTTGTGGGGCGATCAGGACAACGGTGCCAACATGGGTGCCGGTGTCGCTCGCCTCGTCACCCTTCTTCCCAACAACTCCTTCGTGACCTTTGCCGGCGCCCGTCACTCGCTCGAAGCCGAGGTTCCGAACGAGTTGGTCGCGGCGATCCTCCCGTTCCTCGACAACACGCCCAAGTGAGTTCAAGGAGCCAGCGCGGCGCGGCGATGTGCCTTCGGTCGAGCGGACCAAGAACACGAAGGTGCCCCGATCCTGTCCATCGACGCGACATCAACGCCGTAGTGGCACCGAATGCCCGGAGTTCGATGCGGTCCGGGCGACCCGTGATCTGGTCGGGCCGCCCGTCCCACTTAGATGTTGTCGCGGTCGCGGAGCAGGCGACGCAGGATCTTGCCAGAAGCGGACTTCGGGATCTCGTCGACGAACTCCACCATCCGGATCTGTTTGTAGCTCGCCACCTGCTCGGCCACGAAGGCCTGGAGATCCTCGGCGGAAAGTTCGGCTCCGGGCTTGAGAGCCACGAACGCCTTCGGGATCTCACCCGCTTCCGGATCGGGGATGCCAATGACCGCGGTGTCGGCCACCGCCGGGTGAGTGATGATCAGGGCCTCAAGCTCCGCCGGGGGCACCTGAAAGCCCTTGTACTTGATGAGCTCTTTGAGCCGATCGACGATGTAGAAGTGCCCGTCTCCGTCGATGTGGCCGATGTCGCCGGTGTGAAGCCAACCATCGGGATCGATCGTGATGGCGGTGGCTTCGTCGTTGTTGAGATAGCCCTGCATCACCAGCGGACCACGAACCCAGATCTCACCGTCCTGGTCGACTCCGAGATCCGCGCCCGAGTCCGGGTCCACCACTCGACACTCGGCGTTGGGCACGAGAACGCCGATCGACCCGGCCTTGGCCTGACCTTCCGGTGTGCCGTGACTCACCGGCGACAGCTCCGTCATTCCGTAGCCCTGCATGACCTCGGCACCGAGGCGGTCGCCGGCCTCCTTGGCAAGCTCGGCGCCGAGGGGGGCAGCGCCGGAGAAGATCTGCGTGAGGTTCGACAAATCGAACTTGTCGACGATGGGGTGTTTGGCCAGTGCGAGCACCACCGGAGGCACCACAAAAGCCCGCCGGATCTTGTTGTCCTGCGCAAGGGTGAGGAACTGTTCGAGGTCGAAGCGGGGCACCGAGACCACAGTTCCGCCCGCTACCAGCGTTCCGTTCATCAGCACCTGCATGCCGTAGATGTGGAAGAACGGCAAGAAACTCAACACGGCCTCACCCAGCGCGATAGGGATGATGGGTTCGCACTGTGCCAGGTTCGCTACGAGGTTGTGGTGCGTGAGTTTTACGCCCTTCGAAAGGCCCGTCGTACCGCTCGAATACGGCAACACCACCACATCGTTCATCGGGTCGATTTCGACCTGCTCGGCCAGCGGTGGGCCGAAGAGCGAGGTGAGGGTACCTACGCCGTCGACCGGATCGACGGTGACGATCTCGGTGACGTTCGTGCCCTCCGCCGCCTCTCGGACCGTATCGAGGAACATCGACACGGTGACGACGATCGATGCCCCCGAGTCGACCAGTTGATGGTGCACTTCGCCGGCGGTGTAGGTGGGGTTCACGGTGGTGACCGTGCCTCCTGCGAACGCCGCGCCGTGAAAGGCGATGGCGTATTCCGGGATATTCGGCGCAACGATGGCCAACACATCACCCCTCCCGAAGCCCCGGGCTGCCAGCCCGCCGGCCAACGCTCGCACTGCGCCGTCGAGCTCGCCATAGGTGTAGGTGCGTCCCGAGGGGCCATCGACCAACGCCGGCTCCGACGCCCGTTCGGCGGCGTGGCGCAACACATGAGGCGTGAGCGCCACCAGCGGGATCTCGACGTCGGGAAGGGGGCTGCGGTGAATCATGACGTGCTCCTGAAGGCGGGGTTATCGACGCACCCGATGCGGGGGCGGCGCATTCTGCCGCAAATCCTTGCCGCCGGCGCGCCCGGATGGTCGACCCTGCCTCGCCACGCCCCAGTCGGCCCAGTCGGCCCAGTCGGCCCGGTCGGCGGTATCGTCTCCACGATGTTGCGTACCGCGTTGTTCGTCTTCGGGTATCCGACCGCCATCGTGGTGATCGCCCGATGGGTGCCGGTTGTTCGGGAGCGGCGGCTGCGGTGGTTCGTGCTCCACCAGGCTGGCGTCGCCAGCATCGTGGCGGGATGGCTGGTGACCGATCCCCAACCCAGTTCCGCCATCATCAACGGCACCTGGTTCGTGGTGGCCGCCCTTTGGTACCTCATCGACCCGGCTCACCGATTTCGAGCTTCGCCCTCGTAGGCTCCCTGCGTGCCCGACCAAAACCCCGAAACCGGCTCTCTCGGCAAACTCACCATGTCGATCGGTCCTCGCAGCGCACCAGCTCGGGTACTCGTCGTGATGGCCCACCCCGACGATGTGGACTTCGGGTCGGCGGGCACCATCGCTGCCCTCACCGGCGCGGGCTCGTCCGTCACCTATTGCCTCGTCACCTCGGGCGATGCCGGCAGCGACGACCTCACCGTGTCGACGGCAGAGCTCGTGGCGCTACGGGAGAAGGAACAGACGGAAGCGGCGGCGGTTGTTGGGGTCACCGACCTCATCTTTCTGCACCATCCCGACGGCGCCGTCGAAGCCAACCTGGCGTTGCGCCACGACATCTCCGCCGTGATTCGGCGCACCACCCCCGATCTCGTGATTTGCCAGTCGCCGGAGCGCATCTTCGACCGGATCTTCGCTTCCCATCCCGATCATTTGGCGGCGGGCGAAGCGGCCCTGTGCGCGGTGTATCCCGACAGCCGCAACCCCCGTGCCTTTCCTGATCTACTCGCCGACGGTCTCACTCCCCATACCGTGCCCGAGGTTTGGCTCTCGGCGCACCCCCAACCGGATGCCTTCGTCGATGTCACCAACACCTTTGACGCCAAGATCGCTGCCCTTCGGGCCCACGAGTCCCAAACCGGCCACCGGGACGACCTCGAGGAAATGATCCGCGGTTGGCTTCAGTTCACTGCCACCCAAGCCGGCTTCGCCGAGGGCCGCATGGCCGAAGCGTTCAAGCGTGTGGTCACCGCCTGACGTTCAGCCGACGCCGGCCGAATCGCGTCGGCCACCCGCTCCGTCCGACCTCGTAGACCCGTCCCGCTCACTTTGGAGATCGTGTGTCTACGCCAGGAGTAGACAAACGATCTGGAAACCCAGATCGGCACGCCGGTTCGGCTCACCGCTCAACGGCCCGTGCGGGGGCGAGCCGCTCGGCGTCAGGGGCGCAGGAAGTGTTTGCCGAGCGTGTCGACCTGGCCCTGATAGTTGGAGCCGATGCCTTGCCCGTAGAGCACCTCGGGTTCGGCGACCATGCGTTCGAAGGTGAGCTTGCACACTCGTTGCCGGTTCTCGATCATGAACGGAACATCGTGGGCCCGAACCTCCAGAGCCGCTCGCGAACCCTGAATGCCCCCGTCGGCGGCATAGCCGAAACCGGGGTCAAAGAACCCGGCGTAGTGCGTGCGCAACTCACCACTGGTGGGGTCGTAGGCGGTCATCTCCGCCGCCAACGACGGAGGGATCCGCACGGCCTCGTCGGATAGCAGGAGGTAGAACTTCTCGGGCGCCAGCACCACACGGTCGCCGTCCTCATGGAAGACCGGATCCCAGAAGTCGAGTGGGGCGTACCGGCCGATCTGGCTCATCTCGAGCAACGGAGCGTGATCCTTGGCTCGGTAACCGACCCGACCACCGGTGTCGGCGCCTTTGAGGTCGAGCGACAAGAACAGGCCGTTAGCGGTGGCGAAGTCGCGATCGGGAACCGGTTCGTCGTCACGGTAAAGCATCGGTTCCTCGGCGTGCATCGTTCGCAGGTCGACATCGGAAAGCGAGGCCTGGCCCACGAGGAGCCGGAGCTGATTCAGGGAGAGTCCCTTCTTCACCTTCACGGTGAACGACAGCGGCACGACTTCGAGCCACAGCTTGCCGTGATACCCCGGCGAGATCTCGTCGAACCGGTAGCTCTCGTCGGTGATCACCCGGGTGAACACGTCGAGCCGACCGGTGGAACTCTTGGGGTTGGTGCGGGCCCGAACGCCGGGCGGAAGGCGCACCTCTTCGATGAGGGGAATCAGGTACGGCCGGTGCGTTTCGAGCACAGCCCCGTCGTCACGCAGATCAAGCTCGTCGATGATGTACCGCTTCATCTTGTTCTCGACCGAGTCGGTGTCGGGCAAGAAGCTGCACCGAATCCGATAGGCCTTCTCGCCGAGACGGAGGTCGAGCGAGGCCGGTTGCAGGCTGGCGGGATGAATCTTGTAGTCGCCTCCGTCGATGTAGCCGAGGTCTATCGCCTGCTGTAGATGCTGGCTGGCGAACACCCCGTTGGCGTCGGCAGGAAGGCTGAGTTTTCCGAACGGTGGGATCGATTGGCCAGCGGCCGGAGCGTTCGGAGAAGTCACAGCGACAGCGTAGTTCGAGCGTTCCACCGACCTCCTCGGACAACACTGTGGCCCTGGGGCGGGGAGAGAACCGCACCAGGGCCACAGAGAAGGGTCCACCCGGGACCAAGGAGGCCCGGGCAAAGATCAGGTCACTTTCTTGGTCAACCCGTGAACGCTGGATTCACCACAGGAACTCGGGTCGTGGTGGGCGCTGGCGCAATCGTGGTCGGTCCGAGCGTGGTGACCGGCGCCACCTGTCCCACCGTGAACGGCTGGGTAATTACATCGAGCGTGCCGATAGCCATCGGGCCACCGGTCACCGGAGGGGAGGCCTGGCCGATCGCGTAGACCACCAAATGCTGACCGGCTACGAGCGTGACACCGGGAATGTCGATGGCAATCGGCCCATCAGGACTGACCTGCACGGCAAAGTCGTAGGTACCGGCGGCAAGTTCGGCCGACGCTTCCTCGCCGTACACCAAGTCCGGAATGGCATCGGCACCGTTCACCTGGATATCAACGGTCGGCGCATCGGCGGTGTGACGCACCGTGACACGTGCCTTACCTGCCGCGGTAGGAGCGTTGTTGTTCACGAACACGGACAGCACCGGGGTGCCGGTGTTGTCGAAGTTGGCGATCACCGAGGCATTGACATCAGCGGGCACATCGACCGACTTGGTGATCACTGCGGCGTCGACACGGGCGGCGGCGGTCGCCGGCGGGGCGGCGATGTGGGAGAACACCTGAATGGAGTAGGTGCCGGCGGGAAGGGCGAGTGGTCCGGCGGTGTCCTTCGGCAAGAAGTTGGTGAGGGTCAGGGCGTCGTTGACGTACACGTCGACCGGTACCCCCGGGATGCCATGGAGCACGCTCACCGAAGCCGGTCCGGGCGCTGCGCTCGTGGCGGTGGCCAAGATCGGGGTCAAGGAAAGGCCGAGAGCGGCGGCAATGCCAAAGGATCGAATACGGGACATGAGACTTCCTCCTGGGGAGTGGTTATTTACTACTAAACCGAATCGAGTGTATCCCCCGGACAATTCCCGCCGTCGACCGCATCGCAAGGTTTTCTTTGGGCGCAACCACCGCACCAGGGGAATCCGCTCGACCACCACCGGAATTCGCTCGGCTGACAACGACCGACGCTGCTTTGCGATTGATCCTGAAGGGGACGCTCAGCCGACCCGATTTGGTGTGGACGGCACCGAGACAGACGTTGCCAGCAGCAGTGAACTCACGGCCGGGCCACCAACGACGAACCGGTTGGCGCCACGCCCGGCGGAGCGGCGCCCGGGGGAATCGAAGCGGTGGAGTTGGCCGGAAGAAAGGCCGTGAACGCCGCGCCCGTGCGTTCTACATGCAGCCGCACCAGTTCAGGAGCAAACCAGACCGCGAAGTCTTTCGACGCCGCTTCGGTGAAGTGCACCCCATCGGGACGAATGGACCGGTCGTCCGCATTGGGGTCCACACCGTCTGCCAAACGAAACACTCGAATCCGAGGGTCGTCTCCCGCCACTCGCCGCAATAAGGCTTCGAAGGCCACCATGCGTTTCGGGTCGGACTCCGGCCACGGCTGCGGCGGGCTCCGGCCCTCCACCCGACCTGATTCGATCGGCAAGGGCACGGTGAGCACCACCATTCCGTTGTGGTCGAGAAGGGTGTCGACCGATTCTCGGAGCCGGGATTCCATCAGCGCTTCGAACTCCGGATCTTCGCCGATGGCCATGAAACGGTCACGACCATCGGGCCGTTGGTCGAGCACGTCCCAAGAACCGAGGAGAACCACCGCAATATCGGCGGGTTGGATTGTGGAGTTCGTGCGCCACCGGTCGACGAGGTTGAGACAGTCGTCCGGTGGGCGGGCTACCTCGCCCCGCGCCCGGCGTTCAACCTCCGTGAGCAGTCCGCAACCGAGCCCGGTCGCGCCACCGGTGGTGATGAACAGGTCGGTACGTTGCTCGCTGACCGCATCGAGCTGGAGGCCCATCACGAGGGCGGTCGAGTCGCCAAAGGCAGCAACACGAGGAGCAGTCGAAGCCAGCACCGCTTGCTGACGGCGCTCATATTGTGCCAGCGCTTCGTAACCCCGTGCCTCCACCTCAGGGCTGTTGAATTTTTCTTGGGCGGCGGCGAAGTCGAACGTGGCCGCGGGCTTGACGAGGAGCGTGGTGCCCGCCACGAGCGCAGCCACGACAACGAGGCCTGCCACCGCCGCGATTGGGGCGCGACGGCCGACAAACCAACGACGCTGCCGGATGGGCATCTCGAACCACTTGGCCGAGATGAGCGCTGCGGCCATCGTGATCGGGACGGCGATGGTCAACCGGACCCACGCCGCCAGGCCCGTGTGCTGGTTCAGCCAAAGCAGGATCGGGTAGTGGATCAGATAGGCCCCGTAGGACACGAGCCCCACCCGGACCAACGGTCGAAATCCCAACACCCGATGGAGCAACGACCCCTGCTGCATTGCTCCCAGGATCACCACCAGTGTGCCGACCGCATACACCACGAGCCCGCCCCGGTAAAAGGCTTCCGTGCGAAGGCTCGCCGTTCCCCACAACACGAGCATGACCAGGAGCACCACCGGCCCGGCGACTCCTACCGCAGTGCGAACCCCCGGCCCGAGTGGCTTGCGCCGGCCGGTCCACCAGATACCGAGAAGGGCGCCGAGCAGCAATTCGGCCAGGCGAGTATCGGTACCGAAATAGACACGATCAATGCTGGCGCCGCGTGCCAGAAGCAAGGTCGACCAGGCCAGTGAGGCCACCACCAAGCTTCCGAGCACGCCGGCAAGGACCCGTCTCGATCCCCGTGCTACCGCCAAGATGCCGGCCACAAAAAGGGGAAACACCACGTAAAACTGTTCCTCGATGGCGAGCGTCCAGAAGTGGGTGAACGGTGACGGGCTCGTGAAACTCGCACCGTACGAATCGCCGGTGGCGATGAACCGCCAGTTGGCGAGGTAGGTCAACGCGGCGAGAGCGTCGCCCCGGAGACGAGCAAGCTGGGCATTGTCGGCAAGGAACGCCGCGGATACCACGATGAGGGCGATGGCCATGAGCGACGCCGGCAAGAGCCGGCGGAGCCGCCGATCCCAAAAACGCCGCAGCGAGATGGCGCCGGCTCGACGATGTTCTTCGAGCATCACGCCGGTGATCAGGAATCCCGAGAGCGTAAAAAACGTGGAGACGCTGAGGAATGCGCCGGGGGCCCACCCCGCCCCGGAGTGGTAGACGATGATGGCCAAGAGGGCCAGACCCCGAAGCCCATCGATGCCGGGGTGATAGCCCATCGGGGCAAAGTCGTCGGTACTGCCGCCCGATTCGGGCTCGGCCATAGGTCGCGCGCTCAGTCTGCCGGGACGGCGTGGGCCCGGAGCTGATCCAAGGACGCCCACTCCAACGTGGCGATGTGGGTGGCCTCAAGGATCACGTCTGGCGCCGCACCGGCCTCAAACGCCTCCACGAAACGGTCGGCGCACAAACACCATTGATCTCCTGGCTTCAGACCTGGAAACGACCACTCCGGGTGCGGTGTCGAGAGGTCGTTCCCGTGTTCACGAGAGAACACCAGGAACTCGGCGGTGACCCGGCAGCACACCGTGTGCACACCCTGATCCTCCGCGCCCGTGTCACAGCACCCTGTTCGATAGAAACCCGTCACCGGGTCAGTCGAACACGGAAGGAGATCGGTTCCAAGCACGTTGTGGGCCATAGCCCGACAGTTTGGCAAACCGAAGGGACCTTCGGGGTATCGGCCCAGCGCATTCGTCTCCGTCGAAGCTCACCGTCGAATCTCCCATCGCGAATGCGCCCGGTCATACGCTCCCGCTCACAGCTCCCGGTCAAACGCTGATGATGGGCCAGCCGATCCACGGAGTCGAGTTGCCCACCGGGATCAAGTTGCCCGCCGGGATCGAGTTGCCCGTCGGGCCCGACGCCGTTGTGCCGACGTCCCGAGCGTTCACCAACACCGCTCGGGCCGCGACCTCTCGCTCACGCCCACCGGTCCCGTAGACACACACGGGAAACGCTTGCCAAAGAGGTGGACCAACAGCGGCGTCAGTTTCCGACGACTCGGGGCGTATCCACCGGTAGCCTGCGCGAATGTCCGGCAACTCGGTCCCGCATCGAATCCATTTTCGGCGTCCCACCCTCCGGCGTCCCACCCTCCGGCGTCCCCGTCCTCACCTTCCGGGAACACGGGGGCCGTCAAACGGGGTCAACGTCGGGCCGGCGTCAGCACCGCGCCGATCGGGTCGAGCCCGGGCACCCCGATAGGCGGCGCCGTGGCCCGATCCACCACAACCCCGGGTGCGTTGCCCCTGCATGCCGGCTACGACCCCAACCTGGCCGGCATCGAGCACACGGCGTCGCTCCTCACACGACTCCTCACCCAGAACGGTGTGCGGTCCCCCGCCACGGGAGCCACGTTCACAGAAGCCGACGTGTTGGGCCTGGCCGGCGGAATCGGGTTCATGGTGTTTCTCTTCGACTACGAAGGGTCGTTGCCGATGATCACGATCATCACCCGGTCCCATCCCGCCACGATGTCGACCGTGCTCAGCGATCGGCTCGGCCTCGACTACACGCACCAACTCACCACGTCGGCCAAGCAGGCATCGTCCACGCTTGATGGTTACCTGGACCAGGGTCGCTCGGTGTTCCTCGGAGCCGCCGGCGACATTGTGGTGGCGGGTGGTGCAGCATCCGCCGACACGCTCACCATTGATCGCGGCCGCACCGGTTTGGAGACGTGGACACGGTCGCGCCTCGACGAAACACGGGCGGCGGATAAGAAGATGAAACACGAATTGCTCGCTATCAACGACCCAACCATCACGGCAGACTTTTCAGCCGTCCTCGAGTCGGCCGTCGCCCAGACCGCAGCCAACCTCGACCAACCGGTGCTCGGCAACGCCTTCGACGCAAACTTCGGGCTTCGGGGCATGGCCAAATTTTCGAGTGTGCTCACCGACACCCGCACCAAAAAGGGCTGGCCGGCCCTGCTGGCTGACCCCGCAGCCTTTGTTTTCGGCATGGAGAGGATTTTTGGCGGGCTCACCTACGAATACGGCGGGCCGAAAGCGCTCCGCCCCCTCTACGTGTCCTTCCTCCGTCGCGCCGCCGACGCCAACGGCCAAGACCGAGCGTCGTGGCGCGAGGCCGCCGATCGTTTCGACGACGCCGGCCGCTGTTGGCAGGCCGCCGCCGACGCCGCTCTCCCTGCGGACGGGCATCCCGCGCTTGTCGCGGTCCGTGTGGCCCTGCTGGATCACTCGGCGCATCGGTCGACCGCCCCGTCGTTCCCGATCGAGCCACTGGAGGAGAGTCGCGCTCGGTTCGTGCGCGAACCACTCGACGAGAAGGCCCGTCGCCAAGCCATGGCCGAGATCGCCTCGCACGTCGACGAAGCCCGGGCCGCCGAACAGGCGGCGGTAACGCTGATCCGGGCCTGAGTGGGTGTCCGGGAAGTCATTTCCGCCCCGGAGCCGCCCTGGACATCCCGGACAACCCCTAACGATCCGGTCTCAACGATCCGGTCTCAACGATCCGGGCCCAACCGAACCGACTCCAAACGAACCCGGGCCCAACCGAACCGGCTCCAAACGAACCGGCTCCTATCTCACAGCTGCTAAAAGCAGCTGTGAGATCTCTCGCATCCCCGCTCTGGTTGCGACCGCAGACTGTCGCTGAGGCGTCACGGCGAGGCAACAGGCGGGAAAACGGCGTGGGGTTCGATGGGATCCATGAAGCACACCCAGCTCGTCGTTGTCGGCAACGGCATGGTCGGACACAAGTTTGTGGAAGCGCTGGTGCAGCAGGCCGCGCCCGAACACCTCCAGATCACCGTGTTCGGCGAGGAACCGCGCCCGGCCTACGACCGCGTCGCGCTGTCGAGCTGGTTCGCAGGCACCACCGTGGAGGAGCTCACCCTTCCCGAGCCCGGCTACTACGAACGCCACGGTGTCACCTTGTTCACCGACGAAAAGGTGGACCGCATCGATCGTGACACCCGACGTATTCACACCACTTCCGGTCGCACACTGGCGTACGACACATTGGTGCTCGCCACCGGGTCGTTTCCGTTCGTGCCGCCCGTAGCCAACGGAGATGCTGCCGGCACGTTTGTGTACCGCACGATCGACGACCTCGAAGCGATCGCGGCGTGGGCGAGCCGCGGGGGTGTTCGGGCGGGGGCGGTGATCGGCGGGGGTCTGCTCGGCCTCGAAGCGGCGAATGCGCTTCATACCCTGGGACTAGACACCCACGTGGTCGAGTTCGCCGAGCGGCTCATGCCGGTTCAGGTTGACGAGGGTGGTGGACGGGCGCTGCGGAGCCGGATCGAACGCCTCGGCGTTTCGGTACACACGGCGCGGGCGACATCTGAGGTAGTGCTCGGCCCCGACCGTTCCGTGGCCGGCCTTCGTTTCGCTGACCCCGCCCATGGCGACCTCGACGTGCAGCTCGTGCTCTACTCCGCCGGCATCCGGCCACGCGACGAGCTGGCCCGGTCCGCCGGCCTCGCCGTAGGTGAACGCGGCGGGGTAGTGGTAGACGACGAACTTCGTACCAACGACCCGGCGATTTACGCCATCGGCGAAGTGGCGCTGCTCCAGGGTCGGATCTACGGCCTCGTGGCTCCCGGATACGACATGGCTCGCACGCTCGCCGCCAACCTGGTGGGGGCGCTGGATACCGAGGGCACCACCGATCATCGGTTCACCGGCGCCGAGCTCTCCACCAAACTCAAGCTGCTCGGCATCGACGTCGCCAGCTTCGGTGACTCGTTCGGCAAAGCACCCGGCGCACGATGCCTGGTGTGGGACGACCCCGTGGCCGCCGTCTACAAAAAACTCGTGGTCGATGAGGCCACCGGAGCGGTGACGGGCGGGGTATTGGTAGGTGACGCCTCGGCCTACGCCACGTTGCTCTCGATGTCGCGAGGCGATCTCCCGACACCCGACGACCCATCACCGTTGCTGCTCCCCGCGGGAAGCAGTGACTCCGCGCTCGGCGCCGTGGGGGTGACCGCACTGGCCGACACCTCCACGATCTGTTCGTGCAACAACGTGGTGAAAGGCCAGATCTGTTCCGCCGTGGCCGACGGTTGCCACACCATGGCCGACCTCAAGGCCACCACCACCGCCGGCACCGGATGCGGCGGCTGCCAGCCACTCATGAAGGACCTCCTCCAGCACGAGCTCACCGCGGCCGGGCTCGATGTCGACACCAGCCTCTGCACCCACTTCGCCCACACCCGGGCCGAGCTGTACTCCTTGGTTCGTTTCCACGGCCACCGGACCTTCACGGCGGTGCTGGCCAACCACGGCCACCCCGGCCTCACCGATGGTTGCGACATCTGCAAGCCCACGATCGGGTCGATCCTCGCGTCGCTGGGCGAGGGCTACATCCTCGACGGCGAACAGTCCGCCTTGCAGGACACCAACGATCACTTCCTGGCCAACCTGCAAAAGGACGGCACCTACTCCGTCGTCCCTCGGATCCCGGGCGGCGAGATCACCCCCAACGGGCTCATCACGATCGGCGAAGTGGCCCGCGACTATGGCCTCTACACCAAGATCACCGGCGGACAACGCATCGATCTGTTCGGCGCCCGGGTGGAACAGCTCCCCGAGATCTGGACCCGTCTGGTGGACGCAGGGTTCGAGAGCGGCCATGCGTACGGCAAGGCGCTCAGGACGGTGAAGAGCTGCGTGGGCGAAACCTGGTGCCGGTACGGCGTCCAGGACTCGGTGGCGATGGCCATCGCCGTGGAGTTGCGGTACCGCGGATTGCGGGCTCCCCACAAGATCAAGATGGCGGTGAGCGGGTGCACCCGTGAATGCGCCGAGGCCCAGAGCAAGGACGTGGGGATCATCGCCACCGAACGAGGCTGGAACTTGTATGTGGGCGGCAACGGTGGCCTTCGTCCGCAACATGCGGTGCTGTTCGCTGAGGATCTCGACGACGCAACGCTCATCCGCTACATCGACCGTTTCCTGATGTTCTACATCCGCACGGCCGACCGTCTCGAACGCACCGCCTCGTGGCTCAACAAGATCGAAGGCGGCCTGGACCACGTGCGATCGGTGGTGATGAACGACAGCCTGGGTATCGCCGACGAGCTCGAAACCGATATGGCGAATCACGTGGCGAGCTACGAGTGCGAGTGGAAGGCCACCATCGAAAGCCCGGAGCGGGTGAGCCGTTTCGTCTCGTTCGTGAACGCTCCCGACGCCGCTGATCCCCACATTGTCTTCGTCGAAGAGCGGGGCCAGATCCGCCCCGCCCGACCCGAGGAGAAACCGCCGGCAGAGGTACCGGTGTTACTTGGGGCCGGCGCCGGGGCAATGCCATGAGCGCCGTCACCGAGCCACTACTCGATCTCACCGAACCGACCATCGCTGCGGAGAATCGGTCGGTTTCTGTTTGTGCCGTCGACCTGCTGGTGCCCGGCCGCGGCGTCGCTGCCCTCATCGATGGTCAGCAAGTGGCCGTATTTCTCACCGAACATCACGGTCTTTTCGCCGTCGGGAACCATGATCCGATCAGCGATACCAACGTGCTGTCGCGAGGGATCACCGGCAGCATCAACGGTGAGCCGGTGGTGGCGTCGCCCATCTACAAACAACGCTTCTCGTTGCGGACGGGCATCTGTCTCGACGATCCGGCGTACGCCGTTCCCGTGTACCGAATCGAAACGATCGATGGGATGGTGCACGTGCACGTCGTTTCCTGACGCGTGGCTGAACGAAATACTCACCTCCACGACACCCCTCGGAAACGGCCTCGAAACACGAACCGGCAACCATTCCGATATGCCCTCCGGCACCGCTGCTGCCCCGATCCCTGATGGTGCCGCCAAACCTTCTGAACCACCCGCAGCCGAAATCCAGATAGGCGTGCTCTCAGGTTTCACTGTCGCGGTCACGGCCGACCGCCGGTCAGAGGAACAGGCCGAACTGTTCGCCCGACGAGGTGCCACCGTCATCCGCACTCCCGTGATCCGCACCCTGCCCCTCGCCGATGGGCCTGGTCTTACTCGAGCCACCGAATCGCTCATCGACAACCCGCCCGACGTGGTGGCGTTGTCCACCGGGCTCGGCACACGAAGTTGGTTCTCCGCCGCCGAAGGTCTCGACTTGGGCGAGGCCCTCCTCGAAGCACTACGCCCGGCGCGAGTGCTGGCCCGCGGCCCCAAAGCTGCCGGTGCCGCCCTCACTGCCGGCCTCGACGTTTCGTGGCGCACCCCCACCGCTCGGAATCGAGAAATGGTGGAGGAACTGGCCCGCGCCGCCGCCGAGGACGGCCGATCGCCTTCGGATGTACGAGTGGCCGTGCAACTCGACGGCGCGCCCGGGCAACCCCTGGCCGACCAAATCGCTGCGCTCGGTTACGAGGTGGTCGCGGTACCGGTATACCGCTGGGAGTTGCCAACCAACACGGCGCCGGCCGAACGTCTCGTGCAGCAGGTGGCCGATCGTGCGGTCGACATCGTTACGTTTACCGCCGCCCACGCCGTGGCCAACTTCCTCACGATCGTCGAGGCGTCGGGTCGGATGACCGATGTGATCGAGGCGTTTGCCAGTGGCGACGTCACCGCCGTGTGCGTCGGGCCGGTATGTGCCGAGCGCGCCGAGGCCGGTGGGATCCCGGCCACCGTCGTACCGGATCACACCCGTCTCGGCGCCATGGTTCAGGCGTGCGCATTCGCCTTTACCGACCGAGCCCGCCAGTTCCTGCTCGCCGGCCAGCAGGTGCGGATGCAGGGGCGGCTCGTCGCCATCTCCGGTCAAGAACCCGTGTCGCTTTCCGACCGCGAGCGTGACGTGCTGCAGGCGCTCGCTCGTAAGCCGTCGGCGGTCGTCGCCAAAGCGGCGCTGCTCCGCGAGGTGTGGGGTGAGGGGGAAAGCGACGAACACCTGGTGGAGGTGACGGTGGCCCGCCTCCGCCAGCGTTTGGGGCCGGCCGGGGCCGGCGTCGAGACCGTGGTCCGCCGGGGCTACCGCCTCAGCCCCGACTGACCCCCGCGGAAACATCGGCCTTCCTCCACCAGAACCCCCCCTATTCTGGTAGGAATCTCCACCAAAATCCCCCCCCTTCTGGTAGGGTCGGGCGATGCGAGACGACGAAATCCGGGCCCGGCTTCGCCTGCTCAACCCGTGGTGGTCGCTCGCCGCTGGCGCGTTCGACGTCGACGCGTTCCGATCGAGCGACCCACTACTACGAGCCCGTCGTACCATAGATCTGGGCCACCGCTCACCGATCCTGCACGACATCATCTCGGGCCCGGTGTCCGACCTCCTCGTGGTGTTGCGCGGTCCTCGGCGAGTCGGAAAATCCGTCGCCGTCAAGGACGCAGTGGCAGAGCTGTGCGGCCGACCCGACCTCGACCCGAAACAAGTCATCTACGCGTCCCTCGACGGAGCCACCAGCCGAGACCTCAACCGATTCGTCGTACTCGCCACCGACATGACACGGAGCATCGGTGAAAGGCCCCGAGTCTGGATGCTCGACGAGATCACCGCGGTTTTGAACTGGACCGCTGCACTCAAGTTCCTGCGCGACAACACCACGTTCGGGAACGACACCGTGGTATGCACGGGATCATCGTGGGATGCGCGTAGCGAGGTGGAACGCGACCTGCTCGCTGGCCGAAGCGGAGTCGCTCCCGGGCGACGCCTCCGGCTGGTCATGCCGATGAGCTTTCGGGAAGTTGTTTCCGTCACTCGCCCCCACCTTCCGTTGGGCGAGTCGATCGAACCCTGGGACCTCCAAAGCCAACGGAGCGCAGAAACGATCACTGTGCTCGAGCATTCCATCGACGAACTCGACCTCGCATGGCAGTCCTACCTGTCGAGTGGTGGCTTTCCTCGCGCCGTCACCGAGTACGACCGGCGATCGGCGGTGAGCGACGAATTCGCCGACGACCTGCTCGCCTGGCTGCATCGAGATGTCGACGACAATGGCCCGGACGAATCCGTTCCCTTGCTTCTCTGGGAGTTGCAACGGCGGAGCAGTTCCCCGCTCAACCGCACTCGATGCGCCGAGGCCCTCAGCTTCCCCAACCGAGCTTCCTTCGACACGCGACTTACCCGCCTCGTGCATTCGTTCGCCGCGAACTGGTGCCACCAGGTCGACGACCACGGTCGCCAGGTCGTGGGCTCACAATCCAAGGTCTACCTGTCCGATCCACTCTTGGCCTGGCTGCCGGCGCAGCGGCGCGCCGGTTTGACCGCCCCGGATTTCGGGCCGCTCACGGAAGCCGCCCTGGCCAACCACCTCGCGAGAGCGGTCGATCGCAATCAGTCGGGGCGGTGGTACGACGGTGACGCAATCGGTTACCTCCGCACCGGCGGCGGTAAAGAAGTCGACCTCGCTGCTGTTCCCGTAACCACCGTTGCCGGCCCACAAGCCACGACTCCCATCGAAGTGAAGTGGGTAGCCAAAGGATGGCGGGGCGAATCACGAGTGATCACCGGCAAGTACCAACGGGGAATCGTGGCCACCAAGGACGTGATCGACGTGCGTGGCCCTGTGTGGGCCGTTCCCGCGCCAATCCTTGCCTTGCTCCTCGCGTAGCCCACCCGTATTCCATGCCCGTCTGACGTCCACGGCGGGAAAGCCTGCACCCTGCGCCGGATCTCCCGTTTGGCCCACACGCGTCGCTCCCGTTGCCCATGACCGGACCGCTCAGCGCCTGAATTCGTACCGGTTCAATGACGAGGTTTCGGTACGGTTCGCGTGATGGACGACGTCACGTTGCGCGGCATCGTCACAACCATCGTGGGTCAACCCGTCCGTTCGTTGGATCCCATCCCGGGAGCGGGCGGCTACACCCCGGCGATCCGGCGGGCCGCCACGCTCGCCGATGGCACTGCGGTGTTCGTGAAAGCGGCCGTCGACGACGGCTTCACACGAGGGGCGCTCGCGGCGGAAATCGCCGCCTATGCGGCCATAGGCGAGCGGGCGTTCGCGCCGACGCCCATCGGGGGGTCCGATGACGTGCTCGTGCTCCCCGACCTCCGCCGTGCACACTGGCCGCTTCCGTGGCGCGAGGGCGACATCGATCGGGCGAAGGCCATGCTCGCTGAGCTCGCCATCGCGCCCGCTCCGGCCGCTCTTCCAACGTTGGAACAGACCCAAGGTTTCGCCCTTCGCGCCTGGTCGGACGTGGCCCGTGAGCCGACCCGGCTTCTCGCCCTTGCACTCTGTTCGCCGCAGTGGCTCGATCTGGCGTTACCACTGTTGCTCGAAGCAGAGGGTCGAGGGGCGCTCGAGGGGGACGCGCTGGTGCATGCCGACGTGAGGAGCGACAACATCTGTCTCCTCGATGCCACGAAGGACGGCGCTCGATGGCAAACCGGCGACGGCCACGGGGTGCTGCTCGTCGACTGGAACAACGCCTGTCGTGGTCGACCCGACTTCGATGCCGTCTGCTTTGCGGAGACCGTCGCGGCGGAGACGGGCCGGTCTCCCGACGAACTCCTGCCTGACGCCGACCCCGCGTTGGTCGTCATGGTCGCCGGCTATTTCGCCGCCAACGCGCCACTTCCGATCATCGCTGCCGCCCCCCGAGGAGCGTGTCCCCGTAACGCTTCGAGCAGCGGATTCCGAGCCACGGTTCGAAGCCTCGCAAGGACGCAACGTCGAAAGCCCCCTTGATCTGGGCGGTGAGACGGAGGACGCCGCGAGATTCGAAGCTGGCCGGAAGACGCCGAATGGTTACGGGGACACGCTCCCGGTACGAGCGGTTCAGCTCCAGCAACTTCGCGTCATGATTCCCTGGGCGGCACGCCTTTCACCTGCCGGCGCCACACCCGCCTTGAACGGTCCACGAACCGTTCTTGAATAGACCTTGAAGACGATCTGAACAATCACCCGTTGTGCGGTCTGAACCTCACGAACGGGGAGG
>JANOSD010000159.1:0-80249 GCA_031415655.1 Actinomycetes bacterium | reverse complement strand
GATCGACGACGAGCGCGAGCCGTACGTGTTCCGTGCACTCATCCAGGTGGCCAACGACCTCGCCGATGCTGAACCGGCCCTTCGCGTCGCTCTGGCTGTCACTCCCCCGGCGTCGGCCGGGCACCGTGGCGTCGACGCGTTTCTCGCCGCCATCGTGGAGTACCGACTTACCGGACAAGGACTGCCGTGCCCCGCGTGGGTCGACGACCCGGACCGAACCGTCTCTCCCGATTGGATCGCTTCGGGTCTGACCCAGCTTGCCGACATCACGCGGGACGGAACACCGGCGCCCTTTCTCCGACGAGGTGTGCTCATCCACGAAGCCGACCTTGTGAGCTATTGATGGCGAGCGACGCCGACGGCACGCGACGGACGGTCCTCACACCGAACGTGATCCGTAGTGCTCTTGAACGGCTCGCTGACATCCTCGACGGCAACGGGGTCACGGCCCGCATCACCGTCTACGGCGGCGCTCGCTCGCACTCGCGTATTTCACGAACGACAGGACCGCGACCGCCGACGTCGACGGCATCTACTACCCGGTGGATCAGGTCGAGACCGCAGCGAAGCAGGTCGGCGAGGAGATGGGCCTCGCCGATGGCTGGCTCAACAACCAGATGATGATGTTCTTGCCACCTGACGGGGTCGACGACAGCGTTGCCCTGATCCAGCATGGCAACGTCTCGATCCGTGTCGGATCTGCTTCGACGCTGCTCGCCATGAAACTCCGAGCCTCTCGACCCAACCGCGACTTCGAAGATATCGCCGTCCTCGTGCGCGCTTGTGGCATTACGACTGTCTCGGAGTGCGCTGTGCTGGTGGATGGTTACTACCTCGGGGAAGAGGAGATCCCGCCTCGCGGATACGTGCTCCTTGAGCGAGTCTTCGACGAGGTGCGGATCACCAACGCCGATCCTCCATTCACGCTCCCTGCCGTCACGGGACCGGACGAACCCGTGGGCTGACCAACGACCGCTCCAGCCGAGTAAGCGGCCCGAACGAGAGTCCCAGTTCGAGCTGGCTGTCGGGGTCGATACGACGTTGGTGATCGGAACTTTCGAGGGTCGGGTCCGTGGAGTTCGTATCTCGGGCGCCCGATGGGTGTCCTTGCGGTGAGAATGACTGGATGAGCGATTCAGTGGTGCTGTTCCGGCCGGTCGGCCGAAAGGAGCTCGACCTCATCATCGAGGCAGACATGCGAGCGTTCCCGCCACGGCTGGACTGGCAGCCGATCTTCTACCCTGTGCTCAACGTCAAGTACGCGACGCAGATCGCTCGGGACTGGAACACCAAGGACGGAGCTGTCGGCTACGTCACCCGATTGGCCGTCAACGGCGAATTCATCGCCGGGTATGAGGCCCACCAAGTCGGGAGCAAGGTCCATCTGGAGCACTGGATCCCTGCCGGGGAGCTTGCCGACTTCAACCTCAACCTCGTCGGACCGATCGAATTCATCGCCGCGTTCCGCGGTGATCCACCTGAGTCCGATGAGCGCGCGTTGGCCGAGGCGCGCGCGCTTTCCGCGGCAGCCCAGGCACGCTATGTGGGTTGATGGCGGTGCTTCGGCAGGGTCTTCCACCCGGCCGGGGATGAAAGCCCCGATGGCTTCCTTGCCTCCGGGGCGTCGTCCTTCGTCCGCCACCCGGCGGGCGGGCGACGTCGTGTTGGTCAAGGTGTTGGGCTGAAGACGACCGACGGCACCGGCTAGTCCTTCCTGTCCGGGGGTCGTGGTGACAGGTCGGGCTAGTCATTGGCTGCGGCGACGGTCGTCCACGCCCACGGGGTACGAGCCGATAGGTGAGTGCCAAGTCGGCTGCAGCAGACCCGGTCTCTTGGTAGCCGTCCGCCTTGGCACGAAGGTCGTGACGGCCGTCGTGCCCGAAGGCCTCGCTCGAAGGCGTCACCTCTCTGCAGCCTCCGACTGTCCTTCTACGGCGACCGGGGACGGCTCTGATTTCGACTGGGGGACCCGGATTCAAACCCACCCTTTCGGCGCTTCAATCGGGACCCGACGGCGAGGGTGGCGAGCGCAGCGACAAGCGACAAAAGGAAGGTCGCTCCCGCACCGGCACCCCTCCCGAATGCCATGACGGTGCATGCGCTCCGAACCTCTCCCGTGGTGTCGTTTCGGTCCAGGTCGCCTCTCGAAGGCCACCCAAGGGGCGACCCGCACTCACCGCTCCCGTCGTAGGTCTCAACTCTGCCGAGCGGTGCCAGCAGCAGCGTCATCGCGACGAGCGCTCCTGCAACCATCACACCGGCAGCGACGCGCTTCACGCCAAACAAGCTAACTCCGAACCTCCGCCGAGTTGCCAGAGGAGCGGCACGCGATGCGAGATTCGCCTCCGGATCAGCTGCCACGCCGAGACTCCAACATAGAAGCCCAGTTGGTCACGACATCGACGGTACCGACCGTGCGGGAAGTGCCCGCAACGCTGCCAACACGAGCGGCGCGGCCCACCTCCGTGGTGATGGGCCGAAGGCCCGACGGCCTACGCTCGCCTGGTGGATGGGACGGAGCCATGGGTGGTTCGATGGACTTGGTCGTCGGCCCTGAATTGCTTCTTCGTGGGTCCGGGCGGGATCGGCATAGCGGCTATCGCAGCGGGTTTCATCCCGCCGACAACCTCGCGTTTCATTCTTCAGTCAACAGGATCGGTCGAGCGGTTGGCCACGGTTACCTGTGGGGCGCTGTTGGTCCTCGTGGCTCTCCCGTTCCTGTACGCCGCGCTGAGGGCCCAGCCGGTCATCAACGTCGATGACACTGGTAGCGCCATCTGGCACATGGGACGCGTCAAACACATCAGCTGGAGTTGCGTGGCCGGACTACGCCTCCGGACAGCAGGGTGGGCTGACGTGCTCGAAGTGGTCCCCACGAACGGACGGGCGCTGGGAGTCTCGCATCGGGCCCTGCCGTGCAGTGTCGTGGAAGCGAGGCGGATTCTCTTCCAGCGGCTTCAGAAAGCTCGACCTGACGACTGGCGAGCCGTAGCAAGTGGCTAGCGCCGCCCGTTAGAGCCGCCCCCCGGCGAAGTCGGCCATCAGCTGTGGTGCTGCGGTGTCGAAACCGACGACGTCGAGCATTCCGGCGTCGTTGGGGTCGGCGATGGTGAAGCCGTTCGAGACCATGCCGACGACGATCAGACGGGCGGGGATGCCTGTCCGTTCGCGGTACTGGCGGAGTGCTTGGGCCGGGTGGATCGTTCCGGCCCAGGTCTCGGAGTCGGTGTAGATGACGAAGGTGTCGATCTTCAGTCCCTTGTCGAGGGCGTAGAGCATCGGCAGCGCGCAGTCGGTCCCGCCGAACGGCAGGTCGCTCACGGTCTTCACGATGTCGTCGAGGCGCTGGCGGGGCGAGAGCCCCAAGGGCGAGATTCCACCGCTCCAGCCGTGGTTCGCCTTGCCGACAGGGGAACTCCAGGCGTGACGACCCGACGAGGTGAACGCGACGCTTTCGACCTTGGGTTCGGTTGCGAGAGTGATGGCCGACATGGCCGCTGAGGCCAGGCGTGGGCTCAACCCGGCCACGCCGGCCACCGACCCCATGCCCATGGAGCCGGAGACGTCGAGCGCGAGCAGGGTGCGCGTGCCTGATGGTTCGACCGTGCCGAACGACGCGTAGAACGCGGTGTCGAGGGCGTCGATGACCGACGTGACAGGATCCCATTGCAGCCGGCCGAGGCCGCCCCTACCGGAGCGGTAGGTCGCGAGTGCGGCCAGGATCGCGATGGGGTGTAGGCGCGACTTGCGGAGCTGTTCGGCGTCTCCGATGCGGGCAACGACGCGGTCGACGGCTTCGGATGACGGAGTGAGTGTGCCGTTGGCGGTCATGCGGCCAAGGTTGCGAACCAGCGCGCCAAGGCCCATCGAGTCGATGAGGGCGGACCACACCACCGGCGAGCGGAGGTGTTCCGATTGCAGCGCTTCCCACGGCAAGTTGTTGGACGTGACGAGTTGGGCGGCGTCTTGCGGAGCGGTGACGGTGTGCGCGGCGCGGTAGGCGTGCAGGAGCGCCGGTGCAGAGGCGGGCAGGTCACCGTCGACCTTGCCGACCGCCCAGCGCAGCGCGACATCAGTCGCGCCATCACGCGTCGGCGCCGGCTTGGAGAGACGCAGGAGGTCACGATGAGACCATCCGTCGCGGCGCTGGTACTTGATCAGCTGCAGTGCGAGCGCGTCCGGGTCTCGGTCGACGTACCACGACGCGACCGCGCGGCGCAGGCCGCGGCCCCAACCGCGGAACTGTTCAACGTAGGCGGCGAACAGGAAGAGCTGGGTGCCGGTGCGGCACACACGCGGCAGCATCTCGAGCGCGCGTCGGCGTGTGTCTGGGTCGTCCGCGGCGGTGCAAGCGGCCAGGGCAAAGATGACTGGCTGTTGCTTCGGGTTGCGTCCGGCTTCGGAGATGGCGACGATCTCGTCGATTGTGCGCGTTCCGTCGAGGGCGATGCAGCGGAGCACCACCTCGGCGTTCTCCTTGACCAGCTGTCGCTCCGACGCGTAGTAGGAACCGCCGTCGACACCGAGGATCAGGAAGCGATGAAGGCGCGCCCAATCGTCGACGGCCCAGGCGAATCCGCCCGCGCTGTTCGGGACCTGTCCGGCACCGGGGACGGGCTCGGACTGGCGTGTCTTGCGTGTCGTGAAGTTTCGGAGTGGGTTGTTCGGCATGTTGGTCTCGTGGCGTCGTGGGCCTCTAGGCGGATCGGGCGAGGTACGGTCCCCGATGCTGACGATGGAGTTACGTCCATCGCTGCAGGCTCCCGCCTGCCCGGCTGGGTGGAGGATGATCGGAGGCCATCGACCCGATCCGCCACGAGGAAGTTCAGATGTTGCGGGCGAGAAGATGGAGTCCGAAAAGGCGGACGCTCTACCATTGAGCTACCACCGAGGTGGGCGGGAGTCGAACCCGCAACCTTCCGCTCCGATAACCGAAAACCGCCGGCCCGCAACCGTGGAAACCTTAGTGGTGCCGGCCCGCGGGCGCCACGGATTATGGTGCCGAGTGGGAGCCGGGCGAGGGCGTGGAACCGGATCCCGATCCCCAGTGGGGGATCGTCGCGGGTTCGCACCGCGCTGGGCCGCAAGCGGCCCTGCTACTGATAACCGGTGTCCATCGGCCCGGCTCCCGCCGGGCACACGTTCGTGATGTTGCGGGCGAGAGATGCGCCCGGAAGCTGCTCTGCCAACTGAGCTACCGCCTCGCGGCGAGAGGGGCTCGAACCCTCGACCTGCCCATTGAAAGGTAACCGGAACGCGCCGGCCCGCAACGCTCCGCAGGGTAGTGTCTGTTGTCGGGTTCTGCGCTGGGGTTTCGATTGCGCCTCGCTGATTGCGCTGCGCCTTTGGGCGCTGCTCCTGCTGATGGACCAGGTGGCACAGGCCCGAGCACCCGGCTCGTCCGCTACCTTCGCCGCCAAATGTCGGTTCTCCTCGCCATGCATCCCGACGAGTGGATCGCCAGCAAGGTTGAGGAGCGCGAGGTGCAGCCCAGGCATTAGAGGACGGTAGCGAACAGCCCAGTGTCCCTTCGTAGTCGCTCGTCAGTCCGGCCAGCCGAGCTGCGTCGCGTAGCTCTCGGCGCTTGCTGAGACAGCCTGCATCGGCCCGACCTCAATGCAGGAACGCCACTCCGACACGGACTGGTCGTCGAGCATGACGTTCGGCTTGGCAAGGAACGTGACGAAACAGTCGGCGACGCCGAGTTCCTCGGCGGCCTCGTGCGCGTATTCCGCTCCCCAGTGCTCCAGCAGTAGAGGATGGCGCCTGCCTCATGGAGGTTTCGAACGGCGCGACGACGCCGGGCATTGGAATGCGCTTGGTGCCGAAGCTGCGGACCATCGTGTCATCGACATCCACGTAGACCACCAGATATCGCGCCATGACGCTGTCTACCAGCCGTCGGGGTGAGGGACGTCGTCACTTCTCTCGGGGCAGCATCCGCGGGCGCTTACAGGCCACGGAGATACTGCGCTTGCTTCTCCGCCATCTCCCTCAGCAGCGCATCGTCCACTGGGCCATCGTCGCTCCATGCCGTGAACGTGATGACCAGCCGATCAGAACGCAGCAGAGCTGTTGCGGCACTTCCGTGATTCACCACGGTCAACCGGCCATCGTCGGCCGTCAGCGACTCGAGTCGTCCATCAGGGACCGTGTCCGTAGCACCCGACCGGGCGTAACTAGTTGCACCTTCGGTCGTGGCCAGACAGACGGCGAACGCATAGATCACATCCTCGTCGGACCGTGTGCTGGGGCTCGACGCCTTCGGAACCCACGTGCGTTCGTACGCAGCTCCGAACCCGACCTCATCGAAGAGACGGGCGAAATTTGCCCGACCCCCGTCCTTGACGATGTCGGTGAGGAACTGCTCCTCCGTGAGTGCCCGGTCGACACCTCTCGAGAAGTCGGACGAGGAGTCGGCGATCACCAACTCGTCCAGCATGCGTTCGGGGCTCCCGGCACGGAACGAGCACTCGGAGACTGAAACAGGTGAGTATTGCGGTCGCGAACTCGAGCACCCGATCGGTGACAGCAACAAGCACGCCAGCCCGGCGACACGTCGACCGGCCCGCCGGGCCTTCGACTGTCGTTCCTTGTGGCGGAGTCCTTCTATCATTGCTGGCGGGCCCGGCTCGCGGTCGAGTGGCTGATCATTCTCGACCCAAGGTACTCGTCGCCGCTCCCATCGATGAGCACGTCGAGATACTCGATGTCCACGTTGTCAACCGCATCCTCGACCCTTCGATCATCCTGGCCCTCTCGGGCGTCGTACAACACAGCACCCTCGCCGTCGAGGACCCGTCTAATGCGCAGGCGAGGGATCAGGTCCTCGTTGAACTCGCCGAACACCTCGATCGACTCCGCGGTCGGCAGCACCTCGACGATCGATGCCAACGCGAGCTGTTCGGCGAGGCGTGCGAGTGCCTCGCTCCGTTGTCGATGTCCTTCGACTTCTCGGTAGAACCGCACGACCAACTCGGGCTTTGGCATAGGCGTCCTCCAATAGGCAACGATCACCCACCATTCGGAGCTCGCGCGAATGCCCCGTGTGAACTTCGATCCCCAGCGCTACCAGGGCACTCGTCGTAGTGTCTGGACGTGGAGGAACTGGAGCCGGGCATCTACGAGGTGCTTGTCACCGAGGGGCTGCGCACGAGGCTGGAAGCGCTTGATCGATTCTCCAGCCGTACTCGGGCACTCCGCGCCGCCGACGCACCGGATCGCATCGCACTTCACCTGAGCCGGCAGATCGAACAGGCGCTCGCCGGCGTACGGGACGAGGACCGAGTCGTCGTCGGCATCGAGGTGGCTCGAGCCCTTCTCGGACGGCTCGCCGATCTCGTGGAGACCGACCCTGCCGCGACACCGACCGACCCGGGCCAGGTGCTCCACGCCATTCTTCGCCCCCGTCCCGATGGCGTCGCCGAGGAGATCACCGAACCGCTGATCCCGCTCCTGGACACGACGCTACTCACCAACGCTGCCGGCGAGCCGAACCCCTGGAACCAGCTTCACGCGGAGGTCGACTCCGCCGAAGCGATCGACTTGGTGATGGCCTTCATTCGACGGAGCGGCATCAGTCCACTGCTCACGGCACTACGCCGTCATTGCGAGTCCGGTAGGAGCGTCCGTGTTCTCACAACGACCTACACCGGCTCCACCGAGCGCGCCGCTCTCGACCAGCTCGTCGCCCTCGGTGCCGACGTCCGCATCTCGTACGACCTCAGCACCACGCGGCTCCACGCCAAGGCATGGCTGTTCCACCGGCTCACTGGCTTTTCGACCGCCTATGTGGGCTCGTCGAATCTCACACACTCGGCACAGGTGACCGGGCTCGAATGGAACGTCCGGGCCTCTGCTGCCCGCAACGCCGATGTGATCGACAAGTTTGCCGCGGTCTTCGAGAGCTACTGGCAGGGCAACGATTTCGTCCCCTACGAGCCCGGGCAATTCGAGGCTGAAGCAAAGCGTGCGGGCCGGACAGACCACGGTCCCATCACGATCCTGAGCCCGATTGAGCTACGCCCCGAACCATTCCAGGAACGCTTGTTGGAGCTCATCGCCGTGTCCCGCCAGCGAGGACATCACCGCAACCTGCTCGTCGCCGCCACCGGTACCGGCAAGACCGTGATGGCAGCTGTCGACTACGCCCGCCTCCGGGAGTCGATGCCTCGGGCACGGCTATTGTTCGTCGCTCACCGGGAGGAGATTCTCGACCAGAGCCTCGCCACGTTCCGCTACGCGCTACGAGACGCGTCCTTCGGGGAGAAATGGGTCGGGCGATCACGCCCGACACGTTTCGACCACGTCTTCGCCTCAATTCAGAGTCTCAACGCCGCGAGCCTCGCCGATCTACCGGCGGACCACTTCGACGTCGTGATCGTCGACGAATTCCACCACGCAGCGGCCACGTCCTACCGGCGCCTGCTCGACCACGTCACCCCCATCGAACTGCTCGGCCTCACCGCTACACCAGAACGAAGCGACGGCCTCCCGATCCTTCACTGGTTCGGCGACCGCATCGCCGCCGAGCTGCGCCTCTGGGACGCCATCGATCAGCACCGCCTGTCCCCCTTCATGTACTTCGGCATCCACGACGGGCTCGATCTCCAAGAGATCCCGTGGCGGCGGGGCACCGGATACGACGTCCACGCGCTCTCGAACCTCTACACGAGCACCGACGCCTGGGCCCGGACCGTGCTCCAAGAAGTGCTCAAGCACGCGGACTCTCCGTCCACGATGCGATGCCTCGGGTTCTGCGTGAGCATCGCCCACGCGCAGTTCATGGCCCATCACTTCAACGCCCACGGCGTGGTGTCCGTGGCGGTCTGGGGTGACAGCCCCGAGGACGAACGACGGGCGGCACTGCAAGACCTCGCCGCCGGCCGGATCCGAGCGGTGTTCTCCGTCGACCTCTTCAACGAAGGCGTCGACGTCCCGGCCGTCGACACCGTCCTCATGCTCCGCCCGACCGAGAGCCCCACGCTGTTCCTGCAGCAACTGGGACGCGGACTCCGTCGTTCGAAGGGCAAGGCGTTCTGCACCGTGCTCGACTTCGTCGGCACGCATCGACGCGAGTTCCGGTTCGACCGCCGGTACCGAGCCCTGCTCGGCGGCACACGCCGCGATCTGCAGCGCTCCGTCGAAGAGCGGTTCCCGTTCCTGCCGGCCGGCTGCCACATGGAGCTCGACGAAAAGGCCGCCGAGGTGGTGCTGCAGAGTCTGCGCAACGCAATTCCGTCACGTTGGCCAGCGAAGGTCGAGGAGCTGCGCCTCCTCGCAGGGCTCAACCCCGATGTCGACCTCGCCAACTACCTCCACGAGACCGGCCTCGACCTCAGCGACGTCTACGAGGGCAACCGTGGCTGGTCGGACCTTTGTGAGGCTGCCGGCATGCCCGTGCTCGCCAAGGGCGACCATGAGGTTCCACTGCGACGAGGACTCGGGCGCCTCCTCCACGTCGACGACGCCGAACGCATCGCCACCTACCAAGATCTGCTCGCTACCGCCGAAGCGCCAGACGTATCCACGATGCCCGACCGACGCCGCCGCCTCGTTCGCATGCTCGTGGCCAACGTCGCCGACCAGGTCCTGCGGCGGGACCACACGCTCCAAGAAGCGGTCGACCTGCTCTGGGCCCATCCCCAAGTGCGCGCAGAGCTGGTCCAGCTCCTCGGTGAGCTCGACAAGGGCATCGATCACCTCCACGGGACGTTAGGCCGGCACCCCGACGTTCCGCTCCAGGTTCACTCTCGGTACTCCCGCATCGAGATCCTCGCCGCCTTCGGGATCAATGACGGCGCGAAGGTCGCTGCTTGGCAGAGCGGGGTGTTCGAAGCCAAGGCCGCTCGTGCTGAGCTGTTGGCGTTCACGCTCGACAAGAGCAGCGGAGGGTTCTCCCCCACCACTCGGTACCGCGATTACGCGATCAACCGCAGCCGCATTCACTGGGAGAGCCAGTCGATGACGCGTGAGGACAGCGACACCGGCCTGCGGTACCGCAACCACGAGCTCGACGACCGCTCGATCATGCTGTTCACCCGTCTCCGCTCCGACGACCGATCCTTCTGGTTCCTCGGCCCCGCCCGTTACGTGAGCCACGTCGGTGAACGCCCGATGGCCGTCACCTGGGAGTTGGAGACCCCGCTCCCCGGCGACCTGTTCGCCTCTTTCGCGGCGGCGGTCTGAATCTGGCCCTTCGCACGTCAGCCTCCCGAGGGATCAGCGTCCGTGGCGACAGGCATCCAGCGAAGTGCCCGGACGTGGTCAGCCAGGTCTCGGCATGCTCGCACCGCTTCAATCGCGGACGCCTCCTCCTCGGTGACCGCCTCCCCGTCCCAGTAGCGATCCTCGCCCGGAGGGAGGTCGCCTGGGATGAACACCTCCCCGTTGTTGCGAGGGAGAACATCGCCCAGCTGCCAGTACTCGTACGCGTCGAGCGCCTCCAGCAGGAGCTCGATCTCCGTGAGTCGCAGCTGGACAATCTTCTCGGGCGGGGAGTCGTCACTCATGGCCGGCCCAGACTCTCGAGCTCTGCGGTCGGAGTCAAGAGCTTAAAACGACGGGGAAGGTATTCTCACCACTTGAGAGGTAGTATTCAGTTCGTGGACAGGACTCCGACTCCCCCGCTCTTGCCGATCTTCCGGTCACAGCAGCAAGCCGAGATCCTCGCGCTCATTCTGGGCAGTGCCGACCGTGAGTTCACGCTGCCCGAGATCTCTGAACGCACAAGGGCGCCCTACCCATCAGTCCACCGCGAAATTGAGCGTGCGGAGTCCACCGGACTGATTTCCGTCCGCAAGGTGGGCAACTCGAAGCTGGTCACGGCGAACGTCGAGAGCCCCTACTTCGATGGGCTCTCCGACGTCCTCGTCAAGGCGTTCGGCCCACCCCAGGTTCTTGCCGATGAGCTCGCCGGGATCGACGGCATCACCGAGTCGTACATCTTCGGGTCGTGGGCTGCACGCCACGCCGGTCAGACCGGACCACGACCAGTCGGCGACATCGACCTGCTCATCCTCGGCGACCCCGATCGTGACATCGTCTACGCCGCTGCCTCACGAGCCGAGAAGCGACTCGGCCGCGAGGTACAAGTGACCTTGCGGGCAGACAACTGGCTCAGTTCCGGCAGCGGAGCGTTTCACGACACGGTCCTGAGCCGACCGCTGTACCGGCTTATCCCCGCCGCGGTCACTCGAAGAGATCGGGCGGGTTCGACCCCATGAGCGACCGGACGCCCGTGAGCGCGGCCTCCGCCGTAGCCACTGCCCACTCGGCATCAGCCTGACTGATCGGCGGAGCGTCGATGTCGAAGTACTGCGCCGTATGGCGCTTGCGACGGAACTGCTCAAAGGTCGGCTTTGCGAAGGAAGCGATGGTGTCGGCGAACTGCGCGGCGACCGCATCCTCGACCGTCATATGCGAACCCTCCCCGCCCGTGGCACGTAACGCCTGACGAGCGAGCAACGCTTCGCCGGCCATGCGGTACGCGTCATACGCGACGGCAAAGGCACCCGAGCTGTCCGGCACAGGAAGTGCGCCACGAGCCGTGACCATCCGGGCTTCAGCTCGCTGGAAGGTGGCATCGAAGGCGGCATCGGCTGTGGCAGCGGGGAGCTTCTCGAGGCGATTGCGCTCGATCAGGTAGTCGACGGTCTTCCGTCCTTCCGGCCAGGTCATCGTCGAGAAGCTATCCGGCGGACGATGTGCTCCGAGACCAGCGCAAACTGCGGCTCCCGAGGCACGACAGGGCGATGGCACCACCGTTCCAGCGGGCCAGGCCGTGTTGCGTGAGGACTACCGTCAAACCGATCGCGACGACGGTGACAGCCGTCAGTGCCGACAGCCCCCAGAAGCTGGATGTGCATCCGCCCATATCGAAAGGAGGAGCGCCGTGCCGAGGACACCCAGCGTCGCCTTCGGTCGTGCGCCGGAAACGGCGAGGCCGTAAGCCAGGGCAACAAGAAGCCCCGCGAGCACGCCGCTCAGCGGCGCATTGAACACGGCCAGGAGCAGGACGGTCGGTGGGACGGGGACGATCCCCTCGCTGTAGAGGCGCACCCCGGCCTCCGCAGAGCCGAGCGGAACCACCAGCGGATGCGTCATGACCTCTCTCGCTCCCTCGATGTCACCCGCATTGAAGGACCACCCGCACCTTGTCGAAGCGAAGCCGTGCGAGGTCCTCGCGCCGGATCACGTAGAACAAGGTTCCGACATCACCCCACATCCACCCGGCCTCGTCATCCGTCTCGATCTGGGTAAGCAGCTGCCAGTCCTCGGCGCCCGGTCCGAGGTCCACCGCTCTCGGATCCTTGTAGCCATCGGGGTTGCCGACGTAGATGCCATGCGAAGCAAGCTGAGCTTCAAGCCAGATCGGGTTCTGAACGAGTATCGGCCAGCCCCCAAGCTGGTGTCGTGGTGCTCCCGGCCAACCCCCTGCCTCCAGCGCCTCATGAACCGCTGACATGGCCTGCTCATCTCGCCGCCACAGATTCGAGACGACTGGTTCGCCCCACGACGGAGCGGTGGATGCCTGCATGGGCTGCACACAGATCTCTGCAAAGGTGACTACTCCATCGGGAGCCTCCACATGCTCGGCGGCTGTGGCGTCCGCGAGCACGACGCTCCATCCGCCTGCATCGTTCGGGTCGAATCCCCACGGCTGCCTTTCGGCGTCATAGAAGAAGTTCAGCAGCCCCGTTGCAGGGAGGAGCGCGTCGCAGGCGAAGCCATGCACCTCGGCGAGATCCACCACCATCAGGAACTCGAGCGGCCGTGATTGCCACTTGGGCCACTCCGTTCCCGGGTCGAGGACCGGCAACCCACCCACGCGGGACCGGCCCTGCCCACCATGGCCAAGTCGAATCGCCGGACGAAGTCTGCCGAGGAACTCGTCCGCGTCGGCAGTGCCGAGGAGTCGACGCACGATGGACTCGATTTGCTGGGCGTCGACCGGGCCGACCTCTGCATCCGACATGAGCGAAGTACAGCACATTCGTTTGGGGGCCGATCCTCGGTCTCACGGGCGCCGGGCCGAGCCGCTCACCGGTCGACGTCGGTCCCGGGCAGTAGACGAGTTGCGATCGACGCAATCGCCTCCCCAGTTACGTCGGACGCGGCCAACCAGATGGGAGGCACCGTCGAGGGGCCTACCCGACAGGCTTGAGCGCCGCCGCGGGGAAAGAAACGGTCGTCACTTCGAGCGTCTCCCCGGAAGCGCCATGCACCGGGACTTCGACGAGGACGGACGGACTACCCGAAGGGCCGTACACCTCGACGACGACACCGACGAGCTCGTCGAGACCCCACGGCACGAGGACTTGGTCCCCCAACATGTATCCGGCCTTCGTTGCCATGAGTACCTCACCAATGTGGTGGTTGCCCGAACAGCAGACCGAGCTGCGTGACCCCTTGAGTCCAAGGTAACCGCAAGACCATCCATCGAACGGTGCCACATTCGGAAAGTCGCCAACGTGACCGGGTAGCCGTCGGCACGAAGCACTCGGAGCGCGCTGTCGTTCGCATGAGCAATCGCGTTTCGAGCATCGTTGAGCCTCTCCATATGGAGCTGTCGAATGGCTGTGGCGGGGTCTACCCCGGCAAGGGTCGGCCAGAACGCGAAGCCGAGCCGGCCGAAGTCCGAGCCCATGGAACCGGGCTAGGCGTTCCCGCAATCGAGCTGACGTCCTTCTGTGATGCGGCTCTCGATCACCTGCTCGAGGGGCCGATTTCCGGCCGCAGCCCAGTCGGCCAACGTTGTCGAGGCTTCGCCATGCAAGTCCCTCGCGAAGCCCTGGAACTCGGCCGCGAGCAACAGCACCAACGATCGGTTCGGCTGCGTGGTTCGCCATCGGCGTCCCGGGCCGTCGCCACCCACACGAGCGTGCGCGTCCAGCAGCTCATCGAGTCTCGTGGCCCGCTCACCAGTCCACCCGTTGAGTGCTGTTGTCGACGCCACCGGTGGAAGGTACCTCGTCTCCGCGCAAGCCTTGACGACTGAGGCCGGGCAGGGACGGGCTCAACATGGTGCGTCCTCCCCTGGATTTCGTCCGAGGGCGAGCCACCACCACAGCGTGAACACGCCGGCCGCGACGACATGCCAGCCGGCGTGGGCTTGAAGCAGGCTCGACGGATCACACAACGGGCTCTCGGTTCGGCCTACCGCGAAGAGGAATCCAGCGGTGATCATCGCGAGCGTGATCGCCATCACGAACTGCCGTTGCTGCACCTTCGGTAGTACGCGGAGCCGACGCCGGTACACGAGCACTTCGGTCGTAATCACGGCTACGACGAGCACGTCAGCGACCAGCGCTGCGATCGGCAGCACAAGAGCCGCCGCGAAGGTCAAGACCAGCGAGAAGCCGGCGAAGTTCACGAGCACGCGCTTGGCGCGCGTTACGAGCAGGCCCAAGTTGTGGAAGGCGATCAGCGCGAGCGCGAAGTCGATCGACAGATCGTGGACGAGTTCGGCACCCGGTGGCTGCGGACCGTGATAGGCGACGCTTCCCAGCCCGGTAGCCACCAAGCACGCGGCGTACACGAGCGACCTCGACCTCCAGGCACCGGAGCGCGATGCCATCATCGCAACTGCCACGCCACCGAGAACGAAGGCGAAGCTGCTGATGGTGTTCGCCGGCTGAGCCATGACGCCGGTTCGGAGCAACTCGCAGTCCGATGCACCGGGCACGAGAGCGGTCGATGCCATCAGCACCGTGCCGCAAGGTTCGCACGACATGGCGTCATCGCGGTGAGGAGTTGCCGTATCTCCGGCTGGGGGACGTCGCACCTCAGGCACAGTCCAGCCCCGACGATCGTCGACCTGCCCATCAGCAGTCGACAATCTGCAGGGTCTCTAGCGCTTCGTCGCCGTGGACGCCATCGCTGACAACGAGAACTACCTCGCCTCGCTTGACGAAGCTGCCGGGCCTCGCCACGTACACAGGCGAGCGCTCGGACGACGTGGAGCCATCCGGGAACCGCCACGACCACGCGGCCGGTGTGCCCGTTGACCGATCGGTGAAGCGAACCGCCCGCGCGAGGCACGACGTCGGACCGGTGGTCTCGTACTCGACCTTGTAGTCGAACGCCGCCTTCAGCTCTCCCGTCCATTGGCAGCCGACGGAAGCCTCGAACGGCTGGCCAGGCAGCGTGGTCGCCGGCAGCAGGACGCAAGTCGTGGCGGTGTTGACCTGGAACAGCGGCATCGATGCCAGTGCCGCTGATTCCGTCGGTGTCGCGCGCCCGGAATTCGCCGAGGTCGCAGACGACGTCGGCGAGCTCGAGGAGCAACCAGCCATGCCCGCGGTGGCGAGCACGGTGACCAACGCGGCCCGACGCCATTGATTCATTGCGGCGTTCGTCTCATCGTCGATCCGACGAAGGCTGATCCGTCGGGATTCCCGACACCGGCCCGCTGCCACAGCTACTCGGTCGCCTTTGGGTGCCCGATCGAGCAGTCGGTCATCCACACGGTCTTACGGCTGTCGTCGATGCAGTACCAGATACGTCCGGCGCCTGTGACCTCGAACTGCCATTGCTCGAGCTCGATCCCATCGACCTTGCGTTTGCCGAGCGCACCCATGAGGCGATGCTGCCGGTCGTCCCGCCGCCTCGGGTCGAGCGTGATTCGATCCCATGCGCGCCGCGCGTTTGTAGGCGCAGCCGCGCAGACCTGGTCCCAACCCTTCGCTGCGTCACTCGTCGCAAACCGAAAGTCCCAACCTTCCGATGCGGTTGGGGGCGCCACTCGCTCTTTTCGCTTGGCCACGACGAATCAGCTTGCCGGACGAGGAACAGGCTTGCCCTTCGCTGCGACTGGCCGACGCAACCGTCCGGCAAGCTTCGGATCGGCGTGGATCTCGGCCGTCGCCCTCCACTCATCCACGAGTTGCGCCACCAGCGCGAAGTTGTCCAGCTCGGCGGCGCCCACGACCGTCCGGGTGAAGTCATCCACGAACGCGTCGCGATCGGCTTTCGGAAGGAAGGACGTCCATGGGAACTCGTCGACCAGAGCGTCCCCGAGTGCGGCAGGTGAATGAGCAGCCAGGTTGCGAAGCGTGCGTCCGACCATTGCGTAGGCGTCGGCTCGCTGGTCGTCACGGTCCACTCGAGTGAGTCGCAGTGCTGGAGCGCCGCGGCGGCGAAGCAGGACGTCACCCTCGGCGAGGTCCTTGACGACGACCTTGGGCTGGCGAAGGAGGTCTGAGAAGGGGTGTTCGATGACACGCATGCCCGGACTATATCTGATCTTCTTCAGATGTTAGGCAGGAGAGTGTCGCAGCCAGCCTTTGCACGCGGGAATGCGCATCCCGTCGGCTCGCGAGGCTCAATGTGCAAGAGTCGACCCCGTGGAGTGGACCGACGACATGACCGTGCGCCTCGCTCGCGGAACGTCGATTCCCATGCTCGTCGACTTCGCGAATGGGGCCGTGTCGCTCGGCGGGACGTGGTCTGAGGTCCTCAGCGAGCTGACTGAGCGCTTCGCCCTGCCGTTCGATGACGCTCGCCTCGTGATGGATCGAGTCCAGGGCGGCGTCGTTCGAGCCAGTTCTCGGAACCCCGCCAACGAACCCGACGCCACCAGGGACCCGGTCGCGTGGACGTCGTACCGACTCGCTCTCGGCTTGCCGGTCCCTCATGTGGACGTTGGGCTATCACCGGAGGACCAATCGCTCGCAGCGGGGCTGCTGGACCGAGCACGCCGCCTCGAACCGACCCGCGGCACCAACGACGTCGGCGTCGCTCTCGAAGCGGCCCGCATGGCGATCGCTTCGACGGAGGGCGGGGCAGCGAAGCTTCACATCGTTCTCGAGGCAGCCACCTGCCTGTCCGTAGCCGCCGAAGCATGCATCGATCGGCTCGGTACACGGCCGTGCTCGGCCGAAGGGTCTCAGGAGTGGGTCGACGGCGTCCAACTCGCCGGTGCCGCACGAGCCATCGCAGAAGAGTTTGCACGCGGGCGCCATCCCGAACTCGAGGAGCGTTCGTATGCGCTTGCCGGCCGGATCGTCACCCGCGTCCTCGGTCAATGCCACGCGTTCGTCGGACGGGCGATGCTCGACTCTGCTCGATGTATCGAGCGCAACGGCGACCGCGAGCGTGCCGCCGATCATGTCGAACCAGTGATTGCCGACTTCCGAGTGCTTCTCGACTGGTTTGCCGACGAGGCTCCGTTCGATGAGTACCGCACCGGCCTCGAGCATCTGTTGGCAGCTGTCGAACTCATCTTGAGCGTTCGAGACCCTAGCGCGGAACTGGTCGATCTGCGGACCCGGACGCAACAAGTTCTCGACCGCCCGGCACCGAACTAAACCATGTGCACCGCCCGGCGTTCGGGTGACAGGCGAGGCCGCCCCAGAGGGACGATGCAGTCGGCACACCCTCAACGGGGCGCGCACGCCACGCTGGTCACCATCCCGAACACGCCGTCGACTCCGACGAGCACGTTGCCGCCTCGCCTGTCGGCGTTGGTTCGGAACGTCCACCCTCGGCTGTTCCGCTTCACGACGACGGGTTCGCTCCACGGCCAGCCGAGCGCTTCCACAACGCGTTGAGCGAGGCGTCGCGCCTCCGCCTCGTCAATCTGCAAGGGCCATCTTGGCATCCGTGCAGTCTTCCAGTCAGCTACTGCATGCGCCTGACGACGGAAGCGCGACATTTCATGTTGAGCGGCGACGGCCCGTGAGTGGCGTGAGATGTGCCGTGAGAATTTCGCTGACAAATGGCTGACAAGCGACACAAATCGGCGTTTTCGGCCGGCCCAAAACTGGCTCTGACCAGCACTTTTGTGCTGGCCAGATTGTGTCGAAGGGGGGACTTGAACCCCCACGTCCTTTCGGACACTAGATCCTTAGTCTAGCGCGTCTGCCAATTCCGCCACTCCGACGTGGCCTTTGAGGGCTGGATGCACCCCTCTGCGGGACCGTCACCTTAGCCCGGAGATCCCCAACAAAAGCAAGGCGAATTTTCTACCGGAGGCACGTGTCCACCGGAGGCACCGGCACTCCGCCGGCCGAGGTCAGGGCTACGGCTGGGCCTTCACCCAGACGTCGCCCACGACGAACGTACCGTCGAGGCGCCAGCGGAAGTTTCGCACCTGCGCCGATACGGCGGCTTCGAGTTCGTAGGCACTCACCGGGATCACCGCCGCCTCTTCCACGAGGCGCCGTTCGATCTCGCCGTACATCCGCAGTCGTTCGACGCGGTCGGCGGTGCCGCGAGCCTCGCGGATGTCGGAATCGATGTCCTCCGAATGAAACCCGGTCACGTTGTCTTTCGACGATGTGAGAAAGAGACGGCCGAGGTAGGCATCGGGATCGGGGAACAGGCCCGCCCAGCCGTACCAGAACATCTGCTGCTGCCCGCTCGTGGAGAACGCTCGATATTGCTCGAACGGCATAGCGGCGACGATCACTGGAATGTTTACCTCGGCGAGTTGGCGGAGCACTTCGTCGGCGACCAGTTTCTCGGTGCCGCCCTCCGGAACCGCTAGCGCCACCGCCGGGTACACCCCGTTCGGGAAGGCATCAGCGAGCAACCGTTTCGCCTCGTCAATGTCCTGGCGGCAAGCGATGCCGCAGTCCTCCCCCACTGCGCCCGGCACGCCGGGAGGCACGATCGCCGTCTGCGCCGCCCGCCCGATCATGGTCACCTTGGCGAGTGCCACTCTGTCCAGCGCTCGCAAGATCGCCTTGCGGAAGCGGGGATCGACGAACTTGGGATCGACGAGGTTGAAACCGATGAATGCGGTGGCGCCGAGCGGGGTGAATGCCGCCGTTCCGAAGTCTGCGATGGCCTCGTCGTGGCGCGAAGCGGGAACCAGCACCCAGTTCACGGCACCTTCTCGAAACGCCTTCCAGGCGGCTTCGTCGTCGGTGTAGCGGATCATCTCGACCGCATCGAGCCGGACGTTGGCGCCGGGCCGGCGTTCGAGGCGAGCCCGGGTCGCATCGCGTTCGGTGAGGGTGAATCCTCCACTCAACGCTACGGCGGGTACCCCTCTGGTGAACACCTCCTTCGACACAACGCCAAAGCTGGCCGACGCGACGAGTTCGGGGAAGCCGGCGTACGGGGCGAGGAGGTCCACTTGCAGGGTGTGGTCGTCGACCACGACCAACCCCACCATCGTGGCCGCGGTGCCCGCCTGCAGTTCGGCGAAACCGTCGACCACGTCGAGCCGCGGACCGGCGAGCGACAGCTTGCCTCGCTGTACCACTCGCTCCATGGAGAATTTCACATCGGCCGCAGTGAGCGGGGTGTTGTTGGAGAACGTGGCGTCGGGCCGAAGTTGAAACGTCCACGAGGTAAGCGACTCGTTGGACTCCCATCGCTCCGCCAACGCCCCGACGGCCTGGCTGGTCTTCGGATCGATCGAGGTGAGGCCGTCGAACAACAGGTCGGCGGTGATGGCTTCGGCTGGATCGGTGGGCACGATCTGCGCCGGGTCAATCGTGTCGGGAGCTACGAGGGCGAGCTTCAGGGTGCCGCCCGTGCCGTCCCCTTCGTTTACGACTGCCGGATTTGCGGGAGGCGGCGCCGCCGACGAGGTGGGAGGAGGCGCAGAAGCGTCACGTGAACACGCCGGCAAGACACCGGCCAATCCAACTGTCAACGCGATGCCCGCAACCGTTATCCGGTGGCCGCCCATGGAACGTCGGGCCAGCGCCCGCCCCACGAAGTGGCGCCAGTGCAGCACTACCGGGAAAGCAGGAGCGATAAGCCGATGGTGGTGAACGTGAAGACGCAGGCGAACACCACGGTGGCTCGATCGAGGTTCTTCTCCACCATGGTGGATCCCGAGGCGGCGGCACCGAGACCACCGCCGAACATGTCGGAGAGCCCGCCGCCGCGCCCGCTATGGAGCAGCACGAGGAAGATGAGCGCCACGCACATCAGCACGTGAAGGACCAGAACAACGGGTAGGAGAACCTGCATACGGGCGAAAACCTACCAGAGGGATGGCGGGCAAACGCGATCATCCCCACGAGAAACGCTCGTCGCCGGAGCCCTCGCCACCGCCCCCACGGCCCTCGCCACCGCCCCCACGGCGCCCACCGCCGGGCCCACCGACACGAATGCTCAGCCCTCTTGAAGCCGGTACTGCACGATCTTGGCGAAGTCGTCGGGGTCCAACGCCGCCCCACCGACGAGGGCACCGTCGATGTCGGGCTGGCTCATCAGTTCCTTGGCGTTGTTGGGCTTCACGGAACCGCCGTACTGAATGCGAACGGCTTCGGCGGCCTCGGCCCCGGCCACGTCGGCTACAACCGACCGGATGAACTTGCACATGGTTTGCGCATCATCGGCCGTGGCCGTGCGTCCCGTGCCAATCGCCCAGATCGGCTCGTAGGCGATGACCAACCCGGCAACCGCTTCGGCCTTCGCGCCTTTGAGGCCCGCTCGGATCTGGCCGTCCACTTTTGTTTCGGCACCGTCGGCATCACGTTCCTCAAGGGTTTCGCCGCAACAAAGGATCGGGGTCATGGCGAACTTCAGCACCGCCTTCACCTTCTTGTTCACGATCTCATCGGTCTCGCCGAACAATTCTCGGCGTTCGGAGTGGCCGACGATGACGTAACCCACGTCGAGTTTGGGAAGAAACGCCGGAGATACCTCGCCGGTGAATGCGCCCTTCTCCTCGTAGTGGCAGTTCTGCGCCCCCACCACCACATCGGACTTCTTCTGGTCGAAGAGCGTGGTCTGCACGGAACGGATGTCGGTGAACGGCGGGTGCACACTCACGTCGACCGCTTCGAAATCGTCCTTCGAGAGCAGGTAACACAGCTTTTGCACTGCCTGAATGGCCTCGAAGTGGTTGTGGTGCATTTTCCAGTTGCCGCTGATGAGTGGCTTGCGCACCGGCTTCTTCCCGGCCTTCGCGGGTTTGGCGGGTTTGGAAGTATCAGGCATTGGACGCTCCTCGGAGGGCGGCGAGACCGGGAAGGTCGCCTTGTTCGAGGAGTTCGAGCGAGGCCCCCCCACCGGTGGAGATGTGGTCGACGTCCGGCGTGATGCCGAATTGTTTGGCGGCGGCGGCGGAGTCGCCGCCGCCCACCACCGTGAAGGCTTTCGTGTTGGCGATGGCATCGGCGATCGTCCGGGTGCCGGCTTCAAAACGGGGATCTTCGAACACACCCATCGGGCCGTTCCAGAAAACCGTGCGCGCCTCAAGGATCACGTCGGTGAACTCCGCCGCGGTGCCCGGACCGATATCGAGGCCCATCCAACCTTCGGGCAGGCTGCGCCCCATCTGCCGCACTTCGCCGCCGGCGCCGGGATCACCGATCTTCCCGCCCGGCCCGAGGGCGGTGACGTCCGATGGCACGTGGAACGTGACCTTCGCTTCGTCGAGCAACCGTCGGCAGGTGTCCACCTGGTCCGCCTCGAGCAACGAGGCACCCACGGAGTAGCCCATCGCCTTCAGGAAGGTGAACGCCATTCCCCCACCGATGATGAGCGCGTCGGCGACCGAGGTGAGCGCTTCGATCAATGCGAGTTTGTCGCTCACTTTTGCCCCGCCGAGGATGACGACGAACGGCCGTCGAGGATCGTCGCGCATGGGCATGAGCACGTCGACCTCTCGCTGCAACAGTCGGCCCGCCGCCGACGGAAGGAACTGCGGAGGCCCCACGATCGACGCATGCGACCGGTGCGATGCGCCGAACGCGTCGTTCACGTAGAGGTCCTGGCCGGCGATGAGTTCCTGCACGAAGGCAGGGTCATTGGTGGTTTCGCCGGGCGAGAACCGGAGGTTGTCGAGCAACGCCACGCTGGGTGCCAACTCGGCCAACGCCGCACGCACGGGCTCCACCGAATACTTGGGATCCGGGGTTCCCTTGGGCCGGCCCAGATGTGTGCAGGCGGTGACCGTGGCCCCGTGCTCCACGAGCCACGTAATGGTAGGCAGCGCCGAACGGATCCGGAGATCGTCGGTGATCTCACCATCGCGGATCGGCACGTTGAAGTCGGCCCGCAAGAGCACCCGCTTGCCGTCGACATCGCCGAGGTCTTCGAGGCTGGGCACGCTCATGAGGCTCCTTGCGAACGTAAACACGACGAGCGGCTGGGGGCCCTCTCGGCTCCCGGTCCACCCAGCGGGTTTGAGGGTTACTTGTTGGCGGCGCCGACAATCGTGGTGAGGTCGACGAGGCGGTTGCTGTAGCCCCACTCGTTGTCGTACCAGCCGAGAATCTTGACGAGGTTGCCCATCGCCATCGTGAGGTCGGCATCGAATGTGCACGATGCGTCCTGTCCGACGATGTCGGAGCTGACGACGGCGTAATCGGCGTAGTCGAGCACCTTGGCCAAGGGGCCGGACTCGGCGGCGGCCCGGAAGGCCTCGTTCACCTGATCGACGGTGACGTCGGCCTTGAGCACCCCGGTGAAGTCGGTGACGCTGCCAACGGGAACGGGCACTCGAAGGGCGGTGCCGTCGAGTTTGCCCTTCATGGATTGGAGTACGAGTCCGGTGGCTCGGGCGGCGCCGGTCGACGATGGCACGATGTTGATCCCGGCGGCTCGGGCCCGTCGAAGGTCCGAGTGGGGGCCATCGACCAGCGACTGATCACCGGTGTAGGCGTGGACCGTGGTCATAAGACCCTTCTCCACCCCGAAGTTGTCGTCGAGCACTTTGATAATCGGCACGAAGCAGTTGGTGGTGCACGACGCGTTCGAGACCACCTTGTGGGTGGCGGCGTCGAACGTGTCGTCGTTCACTCCCACCACGAACGTGGCATCGGCCTCGTTACACGGAGCGCTCACGATCACGAACGGGGCGCCGGCGTCGAGGTGGGCGGCGGCCTTGTCGCGGGTGGTGAAGATGCCGGTGGACTCGACCACCACGTCGACCCCGAGGTCGCCCCAACCAAGGTCGGCGGGGTTGCGCTCGGCGAGTACCTTCACCGTGTGGCCGTCGATCTTGATGCCCTCACTCGTAGCCTCGACCTCGCCCTTGAAACGCCCCATGACCGAGTCGTAGCGAAGGAGGTGCGCCATGGTTTCGATCGATCCGAGATCGTTGACCGCCACCACCTCGATGTCGGCGCCCTGCGCCTTGATGGCCCGATAGAAGTTGCGGCCGATTCGGCCGAATCCGTTTACCCCGACGCGAATGGTCATAGCTGAACTCTCCGATGGTCCCCAGTGATGCCGGCCCCGGTCGGGCCTCCCCGTATACGAGCAGACGCCGGACCCTTCTTGCCAATCTGCCCGACCCCAAGCCGATTGGGCGGTCGGCGGTCAGCGGCTGATGTCGCGGTGGTTCACCTTGGGTGGGAACCCAAACGCCTGCAGCCGAGTAGCCACTTCTTCGGCGATCGCCACCGACCGATGATGGCCACCGGTACATCCGAAGGCGATCGTGAGGTATGCCTTCCCCTCGGCCACAAAGGCCGGCAGCAGGAGTTGGAAGAGCCGATCGAGGGCCTCAAGGAACTCGCCGGTGGCTTCTTGGCCGAGCACGTACTCCCGCACCGGCGCATCGAGTCCGGTGAGGTCCCGTAGGTGTTCCACCCAATAGGGGTTCGGGAGGAAGCGGCAGTCGAGCACGACGTCGGTGTCTAACGGCAGCCCGTGTTTGAACCCGAATGAGGTGATCGTGGTACGCATTCCGCTATCGGGAATTTCGCCCCCGAACAGGTCGAGGATGCGGTCTCGCAGTTGATGGACGTTGAGTTCCGACGTGTCGACAACCACATCGGCCTCGGCTCGCACGGGTTCGAGAAGCGTGCGCTCGGCATCGATTGCTTCCGCCAAGGTGCGGTCGACTGCCAGCGGGTGGCGCCTACGAGTGCTTTCGTAGCGTCGGACAAGGACGTCGGTTGACGCTTCCAGGTAAAGGATGCGCACCCGTGACCCCTGTGCCCGCACGGCGGCAAGCCCAGGTACGACGTCCTCGTGGTAACGACCCGCCCCGATCACCAATACGATCTGATTCAAGGTGCCCGGGGCCTGGCCTAACTCGGCCACCTTGGGCATCAAACTTGGGGGCAGGTTGTCGATCACGAACCAGCCCTGGTCCTCCAGGATGTCGCCGGCCTGGGAGCGGCCGGCCCCAGACAATCCAGTGATCACCACGAACTCGCTCACGCCGTCAGTGTAGGGACGAGCAGTGACAACGCTGTCCACGTTCCGATTCGTGCGCTGCCGACCGCCATGATGGTGCGGTGAGCGCGGAGAATCGACAACTGTGGGAACGCCATGCGGCGTGGTGGCAGGAAAACTTCACCGACGGCGCGGACCCTGAATATGAGCACCAGATCCTCCCTTTGGCGGTTGAACTCACTGCCGGAGCGCACCGGGTGCTCGAGGTCGGCACCGGAGAGGGGCAGGTGGCACGGGCCATTGCCGCCGCTCACGGGGCGTCGGTGGTGGGCATGGATCCGACCGGCGCGCAGATCGTCGAGGCCAGTTCCCGCTCCGGGGGCCCGGCCTATGTGCAAGCCGACGCGGAGGGGCTCGCCGCAGGATCGGCAATGTTTGACTGCGTGGTGGCGTGTCTGGTGTTCGAACATCTTGACCACATCGATGACGCAATCGCCGAGGTGGCTCGAGTGCTGCGTCCGGGCGGACGCTTTGTGCTGTTCCTCAATCATCCGATCCTGCAGACGCCGGGCAGCGCCTGGATCGACGATCACATGGTGGATCCGCCGGAGCAGTACTGGCGCCTTGGTCCCTATCTGGATGCAACAGAGGTGGTGGAGGAGGTGGAGCGGGGGGTGCACATCCGTTTCGTTCACCGACCCCTCGGCCGCTACGTGAACGCACTCATCGAGCATGGGTTGGCGATCGAACAGCTGCTCGAACCAGCGCCTCCCCCCGAGTTCCTCGAACGGTCCGAGAGTTACGCCGCGGCGGCGGCATACCCGCGACTCATGGTGTTGGTGGCCCAACGCACCTGAACGCGCCCGCCGTTTCCCCTTGCGCCGATACCCGGGAGCCCCAGTTCAGCGTGGAGTGTGGATTTTCGTGTGGACCGCTACGGCCACGGTGTCGGGAAGCCAGGTAAGTGATTGCAGGCTTTCCAGTGAGGCCTTTTTCACTGCCCCGACCCCGCCTAGCTCCTGCACCAAACGTTTCTTGCGGGCGTCGCCGAGCCCGGGGATTTCGTCGAGCACCGACGTCGTCATGCGTTTGCCGCGCCGTTCGCGGTGGAAGGAAATTGCGAACCGGTGGGCCTCATCGCGTATGCGCTGCAGGAGAAACAACGCTTCGGATCCGCGAGGAATCTCCACCGCCTCGCTCTCGCCGGGGAGGAACACCTCCTCGAATCGTTTGGCCAGCGACGCGCACGGGATCTCTTCGGTGAGACCGAGCGTTTCGAGCACTCGAACGGCCACCGACAGCTGGCCCTTCCCACCGTCGACGAGGAGCAGTTGTGGTGGGTACGAGAACTTGCCACGCTCCTCCACCGGTTTGTCGCGGTCGGCGAGGTAGGCCGTGAGCCGACGGGTGAGCACTTCTTCCATCGCCGCGAAGTCGTCGTTGCCGGGCACGTTCACCTTGAAACGCCGGTACTCGGACTTCTTGGGGAGGCCGTCTTCCACTACCACCATGGAACCGACGTAGTCGGAACCTTGGATGTGGCTCATGTCGTAACACTCGATGCGCAGCGGAGCGTCGGGAAGGTCGAGCCAGGCTTGGAGGTCGTTGAGCGCCCGGGCCCGAGCATTGTGATCGCCCGCCCGTTTCAGCCGGTGACGGTTGAACTCCTCCCGAGCGTTCTGGACGACGGTTTCCATCAGGGCCCGTTTGTCGCCCCGTTGGGGAATGCGAACGGTGACGGCACTCCCCCGCTGCTCAGTGAGCCATTCCTCATAAAGGCCAGGGTTGGCAGAGGAATCGGGAACGAGCACCTGTTTTGGGATGCCAAGGATGGGCGGATCGGCATAGAGCCGTTCGAGCACCCGATCGATCAGTTCGTTGTCGGTGAGGTCCTCGGAGCGCTCCACCACGAAACCGTTGCGGCCCACCACCCGCCCTCGGCGCACGAAAAACACCTGTGCGGCGGCTTCGAGTTCGTCGCCGGCGATCCCCACCACGTCGAGGTCTTCGGGGCGTTCGAGCACCATCTGCTGTTTCTCAACTGCCTTGCGCACGTTGGTGAGCCGGTCGCGTAAACGTGCCGCCTGCTCGAACTCGAGCCCGTCGGCCGCCGCCAACATTGCGGCTTCCAACTGCGCCAGTACCTCCGAGGTGTCGCCGTCGAGGAACGACAGCAGATCGTCGACGAGTTTCTGGTAGCCGATCGCATCGATCTCGCCCACGCACGGACCCGCGCACTTCTCGATATGGAACAGCAAACACGGCCGGCCGAGCCGCTGATGGCGCAGCAACTTGGCGTCGGAGCAGGTGCGGATCGGAAACGTCCGGAGGAGAAGGTCGAGCGTCTCGCGAATGGCGTAGGCCTGGGCGTAAGGCCCGAAGTAGCGGACCCCTTTACGTTTGGCTCCGCGCATCACCATCGCTCGCGGCCACTCGTCGTCGGTGGTCACGGCGAGATAGGGGTAACTCTTGTCGTCGCGGTAACGAACGTTGAACCGAGGTTTGTGGCGCTGGATGAGCGAGTACTCCAGCATCAACGCTTCTACCTCGTTGCGCACCTCGATCCACTCCACCGACTCGGCGGTGGCCACCATCTGCTGGGTGCGAGGCGGGAGATTCACCGGATTCTGGAAGTAGTTCGAAAGTCGCTGTCGCAGGCTTTTGGCCTTCCCTACATAGATGACGCGACCTTCGCCATCCTTGAACTGGTACGAACCAGGGGTCTCCGGGATCGAACCGGTGGGGGGACGGGCAACCACCCCTCCATCGTACGGCGGCGCCACCCCACCGAATCCCGCCCATGGCGGTAAACGGCACCACGAGATGATTTGCGTGATCTTGTCGCGCACGACGGGGCTCGGGGTCGTATGATGCTCTCACCGGCCTGGTATCCGGTACTCATCAACTTCCGAAGACCGACATCCCCGTGGCGTGGCGACCAGGCTGCCCCCACCGGTCAGTAATTCGGAACATCCTCCCTGGAGGCACCACCCATGTTGCGACTACAGCGACCGCTCCCCGAGCAGTACACCACGATGACAACCGACGAGCTCTCGCAGCGGATCGAGGCGGCCAAGGCCGAACTCGGCTCACGAGTTTTCATCCTTGGTCATCATTACCAGCGAGACGAAGTGATGCAGTGGGCCGATGCTCGCGGCGATTCGTACCGCTTGTCGGTGCTGGCACAAGAACACCCCGAAGCCGACTACATCGTGTTCTGCGGTGTGCATTTCATGGCGGAATCGGCCGACATCCTCACCGGTGACCACCAGCAGGTGATCCTCCCCGACCTCAACGCCGGCTGCTCGATGGCCGACATGGCCGACCTCGACGAGGTGGAGGAATGCTGGGATCAACTCGCGGCCGTCACCGACATCGAACGAGTGATACCCATCACCTACATGAACTCGTCGGCGGCGCTGAAGGCGTTCGTCGGCACCCACGGTGGCGCGGTCTGCACCTCCACCAACGCCAAAGCGGTGTTGGAATGGGCGCTCAGCATCGGCCGTTTCGCCGACACTGGCGCTGGCGGCCGGCAGGTTCTGTTCTTCCCGGACCAGCATCTCGGGCGAAACACCGGCGTCGCCCTCGGCTTCGACGAGTCCCAGATGCGGGTGTGGAATCCGAGGCAGGAAAACGGTGGGCTCGATGAGGTGTCGATGAAAGACGCCACGTTCCTGCTCTGGAAGGGCCATTGCTCGGTGCATCAGCGCTTTACCACGGCGCACGTGGCGAGCTTCCGGGCGGCGAACCCCGCCGGAATCGTGATCACTCACCCGGAGTGCGCCCACGAAACCTGCCAGGTCGCCGACCATGTGGGGTCAACCGACTTCATCATTCGTCAGGTGGAAGCGGCACCGGCAGGATCGGCGATCGCGATAGGAACGGAGATCCACCTCGTGAACCGGCTGGCCGCCGAACACCCCGACAAGACGATCGTGTCGCTCGATCCGCTGATCTGCCCGTGCTCCACGATGTTCCGCATCGATGCACCGCATTTGGCGTGGGTGCTGGAAGGGCTGGTCGAGGGAACGGTGGTCAACCAGATCACCGTCGATCCGGAGACCGCCGCCAACGCCCGAGTGGCGCTGAATCGCATGCTCGCCATCACCTGAACAGTTTCGTCAACCGGTTCGGGCCGTGGTTCGGCGGCGACGGCGAAGCGGCCACTCACATGAGTAGCGGGCCCAAGAAGTGGCCGGTGTGGCTGCCGGCCACCAGAGCCACGTCTTCGGGAGTTCCTTCGGCGACGATAAACCCGCCGCCCGAACCCCCCTCGGGGCCAAGGTCGATGATCCAGTCCGCCGTTTTGATCACGTCGAGATTGTGTTCGATCACGATGACCGAGTTTCCCTGATCAACCAGGCGTCCCAGCACCGTGAGCAGCTTGCGGGTGTCTTCGAAGTGCAACCCGGTGGTGGGCTCGTCGAGCACGTATACGGTGTGTCCGGTGGCCCGTTTGGCGAGTTCGCTGGCCAACTTCACCCGTTGCGCTTCCCCTCCGGACAACGTGGGCGCCGGTTGCCCCAAGCGTACGTAGCCGAGCCCAACGTCGACCAGCGTTTGCATATGGCGCCGGATGGCCGGTTGATTGGCGAAGAACTCGACCGCTTCGCCGCAGGGCATGTCGAGCACCTCTGCCACGTTTTTCCCCTTGAACTCCACGTCAAGGGTGTCGCGGTTGTAGCGGGCGCCCTTGCACACTTCGCACGGCACGTACACGTCAGGCAGGAAGTGCATCTCGATCTTGATGGTGCCGTCGCCGGCGCATGCCTCGCACCGGCCTCCGGCCACGTTGAACGAGAACCTTCCCGGTTGGTAGCCACGGATCTTGGCCTCTGGCGACTGGGCCAGCAGCTTGCGCACATGATCGAACACCCCGGTGTAGGTGGCTGCGTTGGACCGTGGGGTTCGCCCGATCGGTGACTGGTCGATCGAGATCAACTTGTCAATGGACTCCCATCCGTCGACTGCCGTGTGTCGACCGGGTGGCGTCTTGGAGTGGTAGATCCGCTGCATGAGCGAGCGCAAGAGGATGTCGTTGATCAGGGTGGACTTCCCCGAACCCGACACGCCGGTGACGGCCACGAACAGTCCGAGGGGAATCGCCACATCGATGCCCTGGAGGTTGTGCTCCCTGGCGCCGCGGATCAGCAACTGTTCTTCGCCTCGTGGGCGGCGCATCTGCGGCACCTCGATCTTGCGTTTGCCAGACAGGTACTGCCCCGTAACCGACGCCTTCGAACGCAGCAGTCCCTTCACCGAGCCTTCGAACACCACCGCCCCGCCGTGTTCGCCGGCCCCGGGGCCGATGTCGACGACATGGTCGGCGGCGCGGATCGTGTCTTCGTCGTGCTCCACCCCCAGCACGGTGTTGCCGATGTCGCGAAGCCGTTCGAGGGTCTCGATGAGACGGTGGTTGTCTCGTTGATGGAGGCCGATCGATGGTTCGTCGAGCACGTACAACACGCCCACGAGCCCGCTGCCTATCTGTGACGCCAGGCGTATGCGCTGAGCCTCGCCTCCGGCCAGCGTCGCGGCGGAGCGGCTGAGCGAGAGGTAGTCGAGCCCGACGTCGAGCAGGAACTGCAGCCGGGCGTTCACCTCGCGCACGACACGGTCGGCGATCATGGCTTGGCGGTCATCGAGCTCAAGGGCGGACACGGCGGCGGCGGCATCACGGATGGAGAGGCCGCAGAGGTCGGCAATGGTGTGTTTGCCGAGCGTTACCGCCAGCGCCAGCGGATTGAGCCGAGCGCCGTCACAGGTGCCGCAGCTCACCTCACGCATGTAGCCCTCGATCTGTTCTCGCTGGTTATCGCTTTCCGATTCGCTGTGTCGGCGTTGGAGCCACGGGATGACGCCTTCGTATTTGGCGGAGTACTGCCGGGACCGGCCGTAGCGATTCCGGTACTTCACCAGCACCTGCTTGCCAGCCAGGCCATAGAGAAGAAGCTTCTGTTGTTTCTTGGGCAGGTTGGCGAACGGCTCATCGTGGGCGATCTCATGCGCCTCGCACACGCTTTCCAGCAACTTGTGGAAATACTTGGCGTGCCCGCTGGCCCACGGCGCCAGCGCACCGTCGGCAACCGAAAGATCCGGATTCGGAACAACGAGCTCCGGATCAACTTCGAAACGGGTGCCGAGACCATCGCAGGCCGGGCAAGCGCCATAGGGCGAGTTGAACGAGAAATTGCGCGGCGCCAGGGGTTCGTAGCTCTTGCCACAGGTAAGACAGGCTTGGTGTTGGCTAAAGGTGAGCCGGTCGAAGGCCAGCTCCTCGCCATCTTTTGGAACGAGCTGCACCTCGGCGATGCCGTCGGCCAGGCGAAGCGCGGTCTCGAGGGAGTCGGTGAGCCGCCGCTCAACGCCCTTCTTGCGGACGAGTCGGTCGACCACCACTTCAATGGTGTGCATCTCGTAACGGGCGAGATCGATCTTGTCGGTGAGATCGTGCACCACGCCATCAACTCGGGCTCGGGCGAACCCTTGGGTGGCGAGGTCGGTGAGGAGGGTCTCATACGTGCCCTTGCGTCCTCGCACGACGGGGGCCAACACCTCGAACCGACTGCCCTCGGGCAGGTCCATGATCCGATCGACGATCTGCTGCGGGGTCTGCCGAGTGATCAACGTGCCATCGTCGGGGCAATGGGCCACCCCGGCGCGAGCGAAGAGCAAGCGGAGGTAGTCATAGATTTCGGTGACGGTGCCCACCGTGGAGCGAGGGTTACGCGAAGCGCTTTTCTGGTCGATGGAGATGGCGGGAGACAGCCCCTCGATGAAATCGACGTCGGGTTTCTCGGGCTGGCCGAGGAACTGCCGGGCGTAGGCCGACAGCGACTCAACGTAGCGACGTTGACCCTCGGCATAAATGGTGTCGAAGGCCAGGCTGCTCTTGCCGGAGCCGGACAGCCCCGTGAACACGATGAGCGAGTCGCGGGGCAGCTCGAGGGACAGGTTGCGGAGGTTGTGTTCGCGTGCGCCGCGAATCACGATCTTGTCGACCATGGTCGGAGCCTAGCGCCACCCTCCCCCATACGAACGCCTGTATGCCCCCTTTTATCGCGAGTCCGACACGTACGACGTGAGGCGCAGATCGCAGTTGGGCAGAAAGGCCATGGATTCCGTGGAGGTCGACTGCCACCCCGGAAACGAAGGAGCCGGGGCTTGTGCTCCCGGACATTGCGCCACCACGGCGAAGGAACGCAGTCCCAAACCTTCGACCACTCTGACGGCGCCGGGAAGCTCGTCTCGCGCCACCACGGTTAACCATCGGCGTTCCGGATAGGTAGCGGCAAACTCGCGGGGCGGGAAACCATCAGGAGAGACCAGCACCGGCTCGGGTCGGGTGAGCAGCACGTCGCCGGCGTCGGCTATCGCGTGGGTGCGAAGGACCATCCATGTGGCCCCGAACAATGTGACGGCGACCGAAAACCCCACCAGCGTGCGGCGAACGAAGGGCAGAAGCTCCGGGAGACGGGTGGCGCCGATGGCAACCAGGGCCAAGGTGGTGGTGAGGAAATACCGCCCACCCCATTGCGGCATCGCCCCTCCGGGAAGCTGAAATGCGAACACCAGAGGCAACGGGACGAGCGCGAGCAGTGACGCATCACGGACCGTCGGGGGACGCCACCCTCGGGCGAGGGCGACGGCGGCAATTGGGGCGGCGGCCAGCGCGCCAGGGACAAACCCCGGCCCGGCGATGAATCGGAGCACGTAGCAATACCCGACGAGCCCAAGAAGCACGATGCACAATCGCCGGCGGGTGGGGTCGCTCCCCCACTTCCCCAGCAGGAGCAACGCGGTGGCGAACGCCAAGGCCAGCACCAAGAGCCCGGAATCGGAGCTAGGAAAGGGCGATATGGCGGTGATGAAGGATTCGAGCACCCGGTGTCCCAGATCGGAACCGCCGGCGGACACAAATCCCGACGTGCGGCCGGCGCGAACACTCCCACCGACAACCCATCGTTCGAGCAGGTCGTTGGCGATCGCCGGCATCGCGAAGCCCCCGATACAGGCCAGCCCGATCGTGGTCGCCCGGCCCAGTTGTCGTCGATACCAGAGCAGGCCTTGCACGGTGACCAACATCACCGCCGCGTAGACCACCGCCTCGGTACGCATGCTGAAGGCGACGCCGAGTGCGGTGCCGGCGGCGAGGCTCCAGGCCCACGAACCACGCAGCGAACGGTGCAACCAGACGAGGGCCCAAAGCATGAGAGCCACGCCGGGCGCGTGTTCCCAGAGGTCGACGGCATATAGCAGCAGCGGCGAGGTGATTCCGACCAACCAGAAGGCGGCGTCCGCCGCCGCCGGCTCGGTGGAGCAGGCCCTCGCCAATGCCCGGGCGGCGAAGGCCGCAAAAGCGGCGCCCAAGATCGGGAGCAGGAGCGCCGCTCGGTAGCCGCCGATGTCCCACATCGGTTTGGCGAGCAGCACCATCGGGAGGGACGTGACCCCGACGAAAATGTCGCCGGACCGGTACGACGACACCATCGGGTGGTGGCGACCCGTAGGATCGGCGGACACCGCGAAGTAGCCGAGGTCGGGCACGAACGTATTCCGTTCGGACATAACCTTGACGGTGGCGACCTTGGCGCCGGTATCGGTGCCAAGAAACCCACGCGGATCGTTGGCGAACGACAACGCGATGTAGGCCAGGCAAAGCACCGCACCGGCTACGACCGGGCGTCGTAGGGGGGCCAAGAGGCGACGGTGATGGGGTACCTGCGCCGCCGCCACACCAAGGAGCGTAACGCGATGACGGTGTGTCGATTGGTTCTGCGGGGTTACACCACTTGTTTGAGTTCACGTTTGAGATCTTTGATCTCATCGCGTAGTCGTGCGGCGTACTCGAATCGCAGGTCTCCGGACGCTTCCTGCATCTCAGCCTCGAGCGTGATGATCAACCGGGCGAGCTCCTCCTGCGGAAGTTCCTTGAGTTCGTTCACCCGCTCCCCATCGCGACGTCGGTTTCGACGGCCGTCGCCCGGCGTGGGGGCGGTGTTGGCGGTGCCGCGCAGCGTTCCGAGGATGTCGGTGATCGCCTTGTTGAGTGGTTGCGGAACGATGCCGTGCTCGGTGTTGTACAGCTGCTGCACCATCCTGCGGCGATTGGTTTCGGAGATTGCCCGCTCCATCGAGTTCGTGACCTTATCGGCGTACATGATCACCTGCCCCTCCACGTTGCGTGCCGCTCGACCGATGGTTTGCACGAGGGAAGTTTCGGAACGAAGGAAACCTTCCTTGTCGGCGTCGAGGATCGCCACCAAGCTCACCTCGGGGAGGTCGAGACCTTCTCGAAGAAGGTTGATGCCCACCAAGACATCGAACTCGCCGAGCCGCAGGTCGCGGAGAATCTCGATGCGTTCGATGGTGTCGATATTGGAGTGCAGGTAACGCACCCGAAGGCCCTGTTCGAGGAGGTAGTCGGTGAGGTCCTCGGCCATCTTCTTGGTGAGCGTGGTGACGAGCACCCGCTGCTCTTTGGCGACGCGAGCTCGAATCTCCTCCTGCAGGTCGTCGATTTGGCCCTTGGTGGGACGAACCATCACTTCAGGATCGATGAGCCCGGTGGGCCGGACCACCTGCTCCACGATCTTCGACGAGTTTTCCCGTTCGTAGGGCCCGGGCGTGGCCGACAAGAAAACCACCTGGCCGACCCGGCCCATGAACTCCTCGAAACGCAACGGTCGGTTGTCGGCGGCGGATGGCAGCCGGAACCCGTGGTCGACAAGAATCGACTTTCGAGTGCGATCCCCCTCGTATTGCCCGTGCAACTGGGGCACGCTGACGTGTGATTCATCGATGACAACGAGGTAATCGGACGGGAAATAGTCGAGCAGGGTGAAAGGCGGTTCACCGGGGGAACGCCCGTCGATGTGGCGGGCGTAGTTCTCGATTCCGTTGCAGTAGCCGACCTCTTGCATCATTTCGAGGTCGTATTGGGTGCGCATCCGCAATCGCTGGGCCTCGAGCAGCTTGTTGTCGGCTTCGAAGGAGGCCAGCCGTTCCTGCAACTCCGCCTCGATACCCACGACGGCCTTGCGCAGCCGTTCTTCGCCGGCGACGTAATGGGTGGCCGGGAAGATCACGGCTTCGTCGAGGGTGGTGACCCGTTCACCGGTGAGCGGATCTACCACGGAGATCTGCTCCACCTCGTCGCCGAATAGCTCGATCCGAAGCGCCGTCTCGTCGTAGGCAGGGTGGAGTTCGATGGTGTCGCCCCGTACCCGAAACTTCCCCCGGACCAGGTTCATGTCGTTGCGGTCGTACTGGAGGTCGACCAGCTTTCGAAGGAAGGCACGGTGGTCGAGTTGTTCCCCCTTTTTCACGACCACGAGCTGGTTTCGATACTCCTCGGGATTCCCGAGGCCGTAGATGCACGACACCGATGCCACCACGATTACATCTCGTCGGGTGAGCAAGGCTGACGAGGCCGCGTGGCGAAGCCGGTCGATCTCGTCATTGACCGAGGAATCTTTTTCGATGTAGGTGTCGCTGGAGGCGATGTAGGCCTCTGGTTGGTAGTAGTCGTAGTAGGAGACGAAGTACTCGACACGGTTTTCGGGGAAAAATTCACGGAACTCGTTGGTGAGCTGCGCCGCCAGCGCCTTGTTGGGGGCGATCACGATGGTGGGGCGTTGTGCCTGCTCGATGGTCCAGGCGATCGTGGCGCTCTTTCCAGAGCCAGTGATGCCGAGCAGCGTTTGGAACCGCTCCCCGTCGAGCAGACCCTGGGTGAGTTCGGCAATCGCCGCGGGCTGGTCGCCCGCAGGCTCGAAATCAGAAACGACCTTAAACGGAGGCATACCCAAGGCTACCCAGGGGGTCTGACACTTACGCCGGTGGGCAGCGTCGCAGAGTCGATCGAACGGAATGTACGTGGCTGGGAAGACCTCCGACTATCGTGCCGACACCGTCGGACCAACGGTGGCCTGCCGGCAACGCCGGGTGAGTGGGCGCCTCCCTTTGGGCCGACGGCTTTCGCCCATACCGCAACCCCCGGAGGCAGGATGAAGGACGCGCTCGGCTCGGTGCAATCCGCACTGGTGCTCGGCGGCACCTCGGAGATCGCCTTGGCGATCATCGACCGCCTTATCGCCGACCGGTGCCGAACCGTCGTGCTGGCGGGGCGTGATCAGGATGCGTTGGAAACGGCAGCGGCACCTCGGCGTTCGGCGTCGGTTTCCGTGAGCACGGCCTCGTTCGAGGCCACACAAACCGCCGATCACGCCGACCAGCTCGCGGCCGTGTTCGCTCTGCATCCCGACATTGATTTGGTGGTGCTCGCCTTCGGAGTGCTCGGAAGTCAAGATGCGTTCGATCACGATCCGGCCGCCGCAGCCGAAGCAGTCACCGCCAACTACACCGGCGGGGTGAGTGCGTCGTTGGCCGTCGCCACCGAGTTCCGACGGCAAGGGCACGGCACGCTGGTGGTGCTATCGAGCGTTGCGGCGGAACGGTCACGCAAATCCAACTTCGTGTACGGCTCCTCGAAAGCGGGGCTTGACGCGTTCGCACAAGGGTTGGGCGATGCCCTGGCGCCCGATGGCATCCGGGTGTTGATTGTTCGCCCCGGCTTCGTGCACACCCGCATGACCGCGGGCCTTGAAGCGCAACCGTTCTCCACCACGCCCGAGGCCGTGGCGGAAGCCACCGAACGTGCACTTCGTCGTGGCGCCGAGATGGTGTGGGCTCCCGGCATTCTGCGTTGGGTGTTCACGATTATGCGTCACCTGCCTCGGCCGGTTTGGCGGATCGTTTCGGCGCGATGATCTCCACACATCCGGTGCTTTCGTGACATCGCTCCCCTTGGGCCTGATCAAGGCCGTCCGTCCCCATCAGTGGACCAAAAACGTACTCGTATTCGCGGCGCCGGCCGCCGCCGGCACCCTGTTTGCCGATGGCGTCATCCGCAACGCCTGCGTGGCGTTTACGGCCTTTTGTCTTGCCGCCGGCGGCACCTATCTGCTGAACGATTCACGCGATGTCGAATCCGATCGCCGCCACCCCACCAAACAGAATCGTCCAATTGCAGCAGGGGTGGTTCCCGTGCCCCTCGCGTGTGTGCTCGGCGTCGTGCTTCTCGTCACCGCCGTTGGCGTGGCCACGCTGGCGCCGGGCGATGGCGGCAACTACAACCTCGCCTACACCATTGCCGCCTACCTCTCGCTCACCTGCGCCTACACCTTTTGGCTCAAACATCAACCCGTCGTCGACATCATGGCCGTGGCCGCGGGATTTGTGCTGCGAGCGATTGCCGGCGGCGCCGCCACCGGGGTTCCGATCTCGAAGTGGTTCTACCTCGTCACGTCGGCGGGAGCGCTCTTCATGGTTGTCGGCAAACGACAGGGCGAGGCAGCCGAACTCGGAGCCGACGCCGTGGCCCTCCGGCCCGCCCTTGCCGCCTATACCCCGGACTTCCTCGGGTATCTCCGCAGCGTGTCATCCGGCCTCCTTTTGATCGCCTATTGCCTCTGGGCCTTCGAGTCGGCGTCTACCGTTACCAACGGCAACGGCTCGGTGTTCTTCGAGTTGTCGGTGGTGCCGTTTCTCGCCGCCGTGCTGCGGTATGCGCTGCTGATCGGTGAGGGGAAAGGGGCCGAACCCGAGACCCTCGTGCTGCGCGATCGGCCCTTGCAAATAGCGGGCCTCGTATGGGCCATCATCTACGGCTATGGGCTCTACCTTGCCTGAATCCTCGCCCGCAACCCCACCCCACCTTCCACGCACGACGCTGACCGGTTGGGGTCGCACGGCGCCATCGGCGTCCGAGGTGGTGCACGCCCACAGCGACGTTGACATGCGACGAGCGTTTGCGTCGATCCCCTCTCGCGGCCTGCTCGGGCGTGGGCTTGGCCGCAGCTACGGCGACGCCGCCCAAAACGCCGGCGGCATCGTGGTCGCTACGGCGGGCGCAGGGGAATTTGTGCTCGACCCCGAAACCGGCGTGGTCACGGCATCGGCCGGTGCCAGCCTCGACGAGCTGTTGCGAGGCATCGTTCCCTGGGGCTATTTCGTGCCGGTTTCTCCCGGCACCCGCTACGTCACTGTGGGTGGTGCCATCGCTGCCGACATTCACGGCAAAAACCATCACCATGCCGGGTCGTGGTGTCGTCACGTGCTTTCGTTCGACCTGGCCTTGCCTGATGGCTCGGTCCGCACCGTCACCCCCGAAAACGACTCCGACCTCTTCTGGGCGACGGCGGGCGGTATGGGCCTCACCGGCCTCATCCTGCAAGCCACTTTTCGGTGCCAGCCCATTCCCTCGAGCCGGCTTGCGGTCGACACCGAGTGCACCACGGACCTCGACGATGTCCTCGAGCGCATGACGACACACGATCACGAATATGACTTCTCGGTGGCGTGGATCGATCTCATGGCCACGGGTCGAAAGCTCGGGCGATCGGTGCTTACCCGGGGTTGGTTCGCCACCCCCGACCAGCTCCCCGTGGCTGACCGGCGCCATCCGTTCGCCTACGACGCTGATGTGCTCGTGCATCTCCCCGCGATATTCCCCTCAGGCCTCCTCAACCCGGTCACTATCAAAGCGTTCAACGAACTCTGGTACCGCAAGGCCCCCAACCACCGTGTAGGTGAGATCCAGACCATCCCGCAGTTCTGGCACCCGCTCGACATGGTCGGCGGATGGAACCACGCCTTCGGACAACGAGGCTTTCTTCAGTGGCAACTGGCGGTGCCGTTCGGCAACGAAGACGCACTCCGGACCGTGGTGGAACGATTCGCGCTCGCGCGATGCACGTCGCTGGTGAACGTGCTCAAACGTTTCGGGCCCGGCAATCAAGGCCCATTGTCGTTTCCGATCGAAGGATGGACCCTTTCGGTGGACATCGCCATCGGGAACCCGTCGGTTCCGCGATTGCTCGATGAACTCGACGAAATCGTGCTCGGGGTCGGCGGACGGCTCTACCTCGCCAAGGATTCGCGGCTGCGGCCGGAACACCTCCCGCTCATGTACCCCGAGCTGGACGCGTGGCGACGGGTGAAGGCGAGCGTCGATCCCCTCAATCAGATCCAAAGCGATCTGGGTCGACGCCTGGGCCTCTGCTGAACGTCGGTGCCGCAGTGCCATTGCGGGATTCGTGTTTGTTCTCTTCGTGATTGGCCTCGTGGTACTTCGCCTCGATCCAGGTCCAGAGCCGTGCGATTTCGACGTCGAGAGCGGCTCGGTCGCCCGAGTTGTTGACGACGAAGTCGGCTCGGGCCAGGCGATCTTCCCGATTGGCCAGTCGGGAGATGCGGTTGCGAGCATCGACCTCGGAGAATCCGCGGTGGGTGACCAGGCGGTGGACAGCAAGTTCGGGGTCGATGTCGACCACCACCAGCAAAGCCATGTCGTCGCGTCCTGACTCCACGAGCAACGGAACATCGAGCACAACCACCCGATCGGTGGTCGCGAACTCGGTGAGTCGGGCGGCTATCTCGGATCCAACGGCAGGATGGACCATGGCGTTGAGGTCGGCCAGGGCGGCGGGATCGGTGAACACCAACGCCGCAACTGCGGCTCGATCGAGTGTTCCGTTCGGCGCCACGATGCCAGAACCGAACCGACTGACCATTGCGTCGAACACTTGCAGTCCGGGCTCTTGGAGTGCCCTCGTGATGGCGTCGGCGTCGATGATCACCGACCCTCGCTCGGCGAGGGCGGCCGAGACCGTAGATTTGCCCGCACCGATCCCCCCGGTCAGTCCGATCAAGAACACGATTCGGAAGGTAGCAGAAGCGACCGGGGGGCAAGATCGTGTTCCCGCGAGAGGAATTTTCCTGATGCCTTACTCCCCTTACTCCCCCACGCCCTTCACCGCCACGTGAGCGCGGCCGACGTTGTAGACGTGGACGACATCGCCGTGCAGCCCGCTGAAGACTTGCAGCTTCGTGCTCCGGGGTCCGGTACCCCGAACGACACGGGTGGACACTCTTCGTCGACCGACGATGAGGAAGCCCCCGGGCTTCGAGAACGTTTGCTCCAACTCGCCGAGACCACCGATGGATCGAACGCTGAGGAAGGACTGACCGAGCGGTTCGATCGAGTCGCCTCGTTTGGTCCGGCCATTCTGGCGATCCGATTCACCACCACGATCGCCTCGATCGCGTTAGCGGCGCCGTTTCTCGTCGAGGGAGACACCAGCATCATTGCCTTTGCGGTAGTCGTCACGCTCTACACGGTCGGCCGAACGCTTCGACCCGTGCGGTACCTCGGTGACATTCGCAGCTTGTTGTCAGTGCTTTTCGAACTCACGCTGCATGTCACGATCGTGATCTTGAGCGGCGGTTGGGAGTCGCCCTTTATCTTCTCGCTGCTCACCGCCGTGATCGTGGCCGGCTTCGCTCGCGGTTTCGGTTTTGCCGTACGGGTGGGCATCGCGGCGTCGCTCGCCGTCACCATCCCCTACGTGTCGGCGAACACCACCGATGTGGGCATCAAGTTGTCTGCTCAATGGACGCTGGTCATCCTGCTCGTCGCCCTCGTCGCGGGGTACTCCCGACGAATCTCCGGCGAGGCGGATCGACAGCATTCGCTCGCACTTGACCGGCTCGGACGGCTTGCCGATGCCAACGCCTTGCTGTTTTCGTTGCACCGGGTCACCCAAACCCTTCCCGCGTCGCTCGACCTCAACGACGTGCTCGATACCACGATCACCCGCCTTCGAGGGCTGTTCGATTTCGACTACGCCGCCATTCTTGTCTTCGACGACACGGACGGATCGTGGCAGGTAATTCGTAAAGAGGGCTCACGTATGCCAGCGAAGATCGCTACCGACGACCTCCCGGCTCCGATGCGCAAGGCGGTCACGAATCAGACCGTCGTCACGGCGGCCGATCTGTCCGTCACGGGAGGGGGGCCGGGAATCGTGGGCAAGGCCGGCTCCGGCATCTACGCACCCCTGCCCGCCCGGGGATCGCTGATCGGCGTGTTGGCGATCGAGCACCAAGAAGAACGCCATTTCTCGGCGCGCGACGCGGAACTCTTGAAGGGCTTCGTGGAACCGGTCGCGCTCGCAATCGACAACGCTCGTTGGTTCGGTCGACTACGCACCGTGGGCGCCGACGAAGAACGAACGCGAATCGCTCGCGATCTGCACGACCGCATCGGCCAGTCGCTGGCGTACCTCGCGTTCGAGCTCGATCGAATCGTGAGTTCCGATGCCAAAGGCGACCGGGTATCTGATTCGTTGGAACGATTGCGGGACGATGTACGCGGCGTCATCCGTGAGGTCCGCGACACGCTCTATGACCTGCGCACCGATGTCACCGACAGTCAGGACCTCCCATCCACACTCGAAACGTTCACCGGACGCGTGGCGGAACGGAGTGGCCTCTCCGTCGAGCTGTTTCTGGATCGAGACCAACGACTTCCCATCCTGCAGGAACGGGAGATGTGGCGCATCGCGCAGGAGGCGATCACGAACATCGAGCGGCATGCGAAAGCCACCGAGGTGCGCGTGATCTGGCGTTCAAACGGCGAGTCGGCCGCCCTCGACATCACCGACAACGGCCAGGGGTTCCCGATCGGCAAGGCCGGTCGTTTGGACTCGTATGGCATCATCGGGATGCGGGAAAGGGCTTCCAGCATTGGCGCCACCCTGGACTTCACCAGCCAACCAGGGAAAGGCACTCGAGTGCGTTGCAGCTTGGTTCGAGCGGAGCCTCCGGTATAACCGTGCGATCTGGCGCCGCTGGTCGTCGTGGCTGGCTGGCTGGCTGGCTGGCTGGCTGGCTGGCGGCCCCGTATCGGCGGCGGTGACTTGGTTGTTACCCTCGGGCGGGTAACCTGCCCAAGTTGGGCCAGATGGCCCATTGCCGTCCACCACTGAGCGCTCATTTCAGGCGCGTTCACTCCTGGGAGAATCCGTGTCGATCCGACTGATGCTCGCCGACGATCATCGCATGTTGCGCGAGGGCCTCCGACGGTCGATGACGGACCAAGGATTCGACATCGTGGGGGAGGCTCGGGACGGCGACGAGGCCATTCGGCTGGCCGAAGAACTCCAGCCCGAAGTAATTCTGATGGACGTCACCATGCCTGAGGTAGACGGCGTCGAAGCTACGAGGCAGATCAAGATTTCCTATCCCGGTATTGCCATAGTGATGCTGACGATGCATGCCGACCAGGAAGTGCTCGCCGCTGCCATTCGCGCCGGGGCCAGTGGCTATTTGGTCAAGGACTGTTCCACCGACGAGATCGCTACCGCGATCCGCACCGTTGTTCGTGGCGAGACCGTCCTGTCGCCACAGTTGGCGGCCTCGATGCTCGAAGAGGTCCGCAAGCTTGAGGAGCCTTCACCGGACGAGGAACGGGTGATCACGAAACGGGAGGAAGAGGTACTCCAGTTGATCGCCAACGGTTGTTCCACTCCCGAAGTGGCGGAACGGCTGTTCATCAGCCAAAAGACCGTCAAAAACCACCTGGCATCGATCTACCAGAAACTCGAGGCTCGAGACCGCACGCAAGCGGTGCTTCAGGCCGTGCGGATGGGGATCATTCACCTTGAATAGCCAGGGTCGGCGTCTGAATCCGAGAAATGGGCCGAATGACCTATACGGGCCAACGCATGCAGCGACGATACTTATCAGGACAGGAAGTAGCCCACTCAATACCGGGTGGGTCATCGTCAGAACCAACCAAAGGGAGAGCTCAATGCTTACCTCATATGAGTACATCAGCGCCTGGATGCAGGCCCGTTGCAAGACCGACCGTGGCGCCTCGCTCGTGGAGTACGCGCTCCTCGTGGCGCTTATCGCCGTTGTCTGCATCCTTGCCGTCACCTTCCTCGGCCGGAATGCATCCAGCAAGTTCAGTGCAGTTGGCTCCGCAATCGCCTAGTCATCCTGCCGATCTGCCTTCGCAGAGAGAGGGGGCGGTCCAGTCGGGCCGCCCCTTCTTTGGTTCTCACCATCGAGAGGAAAGACTATGGAGCTAACGGGGCACATAGGTCGGGTACGCCCACGCTTCACTGGTGACGACGGAGCAAGTGTCGTCGAGTACACGCTTCTGGTGGCCTTGATCACGCTCGTGGCAATGTCTTCGGTGAGGTTCTTCCAGGCCAACACCGCCAGCAAGCTCTCCTGTGCGTCAAGCGCGCTCGGAGAGGCCACGTCCGGCTGTTAGGGAGTTTCCGACCAAGTAGTGGTTTGCGGGGTCCTTCGGGGTCCCGCAAACGCGTTTTGGCTGGCATTCGGCGGAGCGTTACGCAGCCCTCTGGCACGCCGCCGCCATGTCGCGACGACCGAAAAGCGCCCAGGAGTGATCGCCGTACACAAGTTGCCACTCGCCGCTTTCAAGCAGAAGATTGGCCAATGGATCACCTCGCCCCCACAAAATTAGCTTCACTTCATGGCGGTCAAGAACCTCCCGCCAGTCTGAACCGGCACCATGTAGTTGGAGATAGTCCACCGTGATTTCACGGGGATACATGTCGTAGCGATCATCGAGGAACACCGGCGTGCGGCGGTCGACTCCGATCGGCACGAGGTGAAGCAAATTGCCAATCGAATCCTTGGTGAGGAGCCGGCAATTAGCATCTTCGATCCGGGTACTTGTGTGTACAAACGCCAAGGCCTCTACGGGATACGTATCGAGGTCGTAGGCCGGTCCGGTGAGAACCGAAAAGTTCGCCACGACTCCGATGGTGAGGATCAACGCAAAAAGCGAGGTCGGGCCGGCACCACGCTCCCGGCCGTCGACCGTGCCGATTCGGGGCGCGCAACGAGCCATGATCGGTACCAGCACCAAACTCGTGATGGCGATGTTGCGAACCGCGTAGAGACCCAAAGCGAAGAACACAACGGTGGGTATGGCTGCTCGCCAGGATGGGCGATACACGACGACAAGCACGGTGAGAAGTGCCTGGAGAAGAAACACCCGAGTGAACGACTCGGAGAACTTGGGTGATTGCCACTCAATCACATTCTGAAGCAGATCTGATTTCTGCAATAGTTCGACGGGAAACAACAACGACTTCAGCCGAAGTGGGCTGATGACACTTGCCAGAGTTCCGACCGTCGCCCAAAGAAGAACGGTACGTTCGAGCACGATCGGTTTACGATCGAATCGGCGCCCCACAAGGACGCAAACAATCGCGACCAGCCCAAGTGGGAACGATCCGTGAGTGTTTGCCCATATCCAGTAAATGGGGGCCAGGGCGAACGGGGAGATCCGTCCTTCGAGGGCGATGAGCGTCACCCCAAGGAACGCCAGACCGAACATCAGTGGCCGGGTGGACCACATCGTGACACCCAGAACGAGCGGCAACAACGTGATCCCAATTCGGAGAGTCAAAACGCGAGCCGACCTAGTGAGCATCCAGACGCACATCGCTACCGTTGCACCGAGGGAGCCTCCGAGCACACGGATTGCCGTACCACCCCCGAGTCGTTCCACAACGCCGTATAGCAGTGATGCGAACCAACTCTGGACGACCCAGGGGGCGCCGGGTGCAGTGTACGAGTAGGAGTCGGTGGTGGGTACCGATCCCGTCTCGAGGATGAGTCTTCCCGTTGCAAGGTGGGTGAAAAAACTATTGTCGAAGAGGTCACGAGACCCGAGGTAAAAACCCCAAGCAACAACGAGGGCCCCGAACGACATGGCGATCGAGGCCCCTCGGTGGCGTTGACCACCGGGCAACGTCGGCTGGTCGATCGGCGCAGGACGCTGCGTGCGAGAAACGCCCAACGGGAGGAACTAGCCCGAGAACGCCTTCTGGATGTTAATGATGGCGGGGCCAATCACGATGACGAAGAGCGCAGGAAAGATGCAGAACACCATAGGTATGAGCATCTTAACGGGTGCTTTCTGTGCGCGTTCCTCGGCGAGTTGGCGGCGTTTGATGCGCATCTCCTCGGATTGCGCACGAAGTACCCGCCCAATGCTCACACCGAACGTATCGGCTTGCAGGATAGCCAGCACGAAGGACCGTACCTCGGGAACATTGGTCCGCTGCTCAAGCGCACGCATGGCGTCGGCACGGGTGGAACCAGCGCGTACCTCACCAAGCATCCGAGAGAATTCAACGGAAAGCGCGCCAGGGACGGCGTTGATCACACGATCGAGGGCCTGCTCAAATCCCAAGCCAGCTTCGACCGAGATGGTAAGCAGATCGAGCACGTCGGGAAGGGTGATCCGAAGCTCGTGCATACGTTCATCAACTCGGCGGGCCAAGATGGCATCGGGCCCCAAAATACAAGCGAAGGCGAACAACAGGAACCCGAAAAACTGCGAACCTCCATCCAGTCCGACGGGGTTCCAGACGTACATGAAAATGAAGATGGGGAGAACAAGAAAAATCGTGATGACTCGTACGGCGAGAAAACGATCGACGGCGTCCGCCGACCCATCGCCTGCATAAATCTTCTTCTTTCGAATACTGTCGACGTAGCCGACCGGTGTGAAACGCCGACCGAGCGCCGTGAGTGCTCCAACCGCAGGCAACAAGGCCCGTTCACTGATCGGAGCGAGCATTTCCTGATCTCGCACATTCTCGACCTCATAACCCTCCAATTGGCGGAGTGAGGTGCGAACGACAGATCGCTCGTTGAAGTGGCTTGCGACGGCCCAGATGGCCAGACAAAATGCGCCGGCGAGTAGTACCAGCGCGAGTTGCAGCTGAATAGCTTCCATGAGTTGTTTCCTGGGGGCGAAGGGACGAACAGATGACGTTTGGCGGAACCGCGATCAGATCTCGATATCTACGATCTTCCGCATCCACACAAAGCCAATTAACATGGCGACAATCGCCATAATGAGCATAATAATACCCATCGTCTCCTTGAAGAGGACGCTGGTGTATTCGGGGTTGATCACGAACATCGCCGCGCCGAGACCGGGGGGAAGAAGGCCAAGGATGATCGCACTCATTCGACCTTCTGCCGTGAGTGAAGCGACATCACGCCGGAGGCGTTCTCGTGCGGTCATTGTTTGGGCGACCGTCAGGAGAAGTTCCGAGAGGTTGCCACCGACCTCACGCTGAATGCGGATCGCCATGACCGCCCACGCAAAGTCTGGGCTATCCATTCGTTCTGCTGAGGCTTCCAAGGACTCCTCCACGGCCCGACCGAGCCGCGCTTCCGTGACGACTCGCCGGAGTTCAAGGCCCATCGGATCTTCAACCTCCTGCGACACCGCCTCGAGGCCCTGCATGAGGGAATAGCCGGCCCGAAGCGTGCCTGATAACAGCTGCAGGGTGTCGGGAAGCTGCATCATGAACTTCTTGCGGCGCCGCTTGCCGAGAAAGTTGATGACGACTACGGGCATTACGGCTCCGAAAAAGCCGAAGATCAGTCCGACGATGATGGACCGCGAGTAGAGGAGTCCGATCACGGTGGCTACCACGACGATAATGGCATACGCGAACAGAGCCTCACCGCCGCGCAAGGCGATATTCGCCTTTTCTAACGAGCTCTCGGCCCGAGTCAGATACCCCTGACTCGTCGCCACTTGTTCGGTAATCTCTACGGCTCGTTGGATGAGGGCACTCCGGCCGAGCGCTGAACCCTCGTTGTCGTCGTCTCCGCCGCCCGAGTAGCCGTCGGCGTAGGGCTGGAGCACGTTGGAAAGACTGTCGTCAGGCACCACCAGCAAGGTGAGCGCGTACGCCGTTGCTGCTACGGCGACGAGCGTGAAGGAGATGATCAGTACCAGACCGATCGGACCGTCAAGGATCGGGATCCCACCGCCCCCCACCGTCGCCTGGGGCGTCAGCTGGGCCGACCCTCGGTCGTCGCCCCCAACTCGCACGGACACGCCGGTAGACTTCCCGCCAGCATCAATTGTGATCTCGGCGACCTCACCTTTCTGAAGCCCGGAGTTAAACGCAATGTCGTACTGCTGGTTGAGGATGGAGTCTCCTACTGCCCCGATGTTGACATCAAGCGACTTGCTATCAGTGGCAGTGGTGGAGAAACCGCCGGCCAATGCAACGATGCTTTCTACCGGCGCAGGATCAAAGGTGTTGAGGTAGGTGGTAAACACCGTGGCGCCACTGGTGACGACGGCCCCCCGGGCGGAGGCTAGAGCCTTTTCCGGAAACTCGGCAACCGACTCGCCATCGCCGCTGATCACCAAGATGTTGGGCTGGAGGGTCCCGGTATTCTGGTAGGGCAGCGCCGCCTGACGAATGGCGTCGTAGAGCGCTGTCTTGGTGCTTGGTCCGATCCTTTTCAAAGCATCGTCAAGGCGAGCCCGGTTGTTCGTGAATGTCTGCACTGGCAAGGCCCGATCGCCCGCCTGGAAGATGGCGAACTGCATATTGGCGGGTGACGCAGCGATGATTTTGTTCACCGCCGTCCGAGCGGATTCGAGATTGTCGCCGGCCTTCATGTTCTCGCCGGTGGCAATGACAATCGAGAGGTAGGGGTTTGAGGCGGCAAGGTCAATTTTGCCCGACCGGATCACGGGGGCATCGGTGCCGTTCACGGTGACCTTTGCATTCAACGAATCGGCTGGTGACTGGAAGATGACGGTGGCCTTTGCCGCCGCTGGATCCTGACTGTTCAGTCGGCGGACGAGCAAACCGTCGGCACTCTGGGCGGAGGCCAGCGATCCGAAAGACGCGAACCCGACAGTTGACACCGCGACCGCCAAGGTGGCGAATGCCACTCGGAAATACTTGTGATGCTTCATCCTCGACCTACGGCCTTCTTCCCGAAACCTTCGGGTTGGAACACCTCTTGACCAAGGCGGATACCAAGATCTGAGAGCTTTTCGGCGAACTTCGGACGGACTCCTGTTGCTTTCAAGTGGCCTTTGAAACGGCCGTGCTCGTCGACACCCATTCCGAAGTCGAACAGGAATATGTCCTGGAGGGTAATTACATCACCCTCCATCCCTTGAACCTCGCTGATGTGGGTTATCCGACGGCTTCCGTCGCGAAGCCGTGAAAGCTGCACGATGAGGTCGAGCGCGGAGGACATTTGTTCTCTGATCGCACGAATGGGGAGATCGAATCCGGACATGAGCACAAGTGTCTCAAGGCGAGCAAGGGTGTCTCGAGGGCTGTTGGCATGCACCGTGGTGAGCGATCCGTCGTGGCCGGTGTTCATGGCCTGGAGCATGTCAAGCGCTTCGCCCGAACGACACTCCCCCACCACGATTCGATCGGGACGCATACGGAGGCAGTTCTTTACGAGGTCGCGAATCGTGATCTCGCCCTTGCCTTCGATATTTGGTGGTCGTGCCTCTAGCGACAGCACGTGGTCCTGGTGCATCTGAAGCTCTTTGGCGTCTTCGATGGTGATGATGCGCTCGTCACTCGGAATGAAAGAACTCAGGACGTTCAGCGTGGTGGTCTTTCCCGTTCCGGTACCACCGGAAACGATGACGTTTAAACGGCCGACGATGCAGGCCTGCAGGAAACGAGCTGAATGAGCGTTCAGTGTACCAAACCGAATGAGATCGTCGATCTGAAGCTTCTCTTTGGTGAACTTCCGGATGGTGAGGAACGGCCCGCCCACGGCTAGGGGATGAATCACCGCGTTGACACGAGAGCCGTCGGGTAGGCGTGCGTCGCACAGGGGGCTGGCTTCATCGATTCGACGGCCGACCTCGCTGACGATCTTGTCGATGATTCGGCGGAGGTGCGTCTCGTCCACAAACGTCACGCTCGTTTTTTCGAGCCGGCCGGAGCGCTCGACGTACACGCTGTCGGGACCGTTGCACATCACCTCGGACACTTCTTCGTCTTTGAGTAGGCGATCAATCGGCCCGTACCCGAGAATGTCGTCGGAGACATCCTGGATGAGTTGCGCCTTGTCGGCCGCCGATAGCGGCGCTCGTTCCTGCGCCAGCGCCGCGTGCAACTGATCGTTTACTCTCCGCCGAAGATCGTCCTCGGACAGCCTCTTGTCATACAGGATGGGCCCGAGCTCGTCGATGAGTTGGTGATGAATCTTCTGCCGCAACTCATCAAGAACGGGATCGCGGCGTTTTGCACCACTGGCGGGCGCCGCCTGCACATCGTGAAGACGTTTGTAGAGCGACACGGCTACTCCTCGGTTCGTTTCCGCGTACGGTGAATAGTTGCTGCTCGCCTACCGTCGACGTTTGCCGGGGACACCGACGGGCGCGAACAGATTGGCGAGTTCTTCCATGGATTTGGCGACCGCGGACCTTGGTGCATTGAGCACCACCGCCTCGCCTTTGTTGACCGCCTGGGGGACCACGACGTCGCTTGGTATCAGTGCATCTGCCTGAATCCCAAGCGTCCGTTCCACCTCGCCGACATCAAGCTTGACCTTCGAGTTTGCTCGATTGAGCACGAGGTGCAACTTCTCGATTGGGGTGTTGAGCAGCCGAAGCGTCTGTAGGCCGATCTTGACGTTCTTGATGTTTGGAATGTCCATACCGGCCACGAGCAGCACGTCGTCGCTGATTTCGATAAGCCCCAACACAACATCGTTGAAGTAGGCCGGGGTGTCGACAACCACGTAGGAACAGAATGTACGGAGGGTCTCGATAATTCGAACCATCTCAGCTGCACCAATCTGATCGGCAAAAGCCGGTTCGAGTGGCGCAGCCAGAACAAGCACCCCAGACGGCTTATGTTCCATAAGTAGGCTTCGCAACATGGCCGTGTCGAGACGGTCAAGTGCACTTACGGCGTCGACAATGGTGTGCTGGGGCGACAGCTTCAGCATCACGGCGACGTCACCGAATTGGAGGTCGGCGTCGACCAGTACCACCGGCCTCTCGCTTCGCTGGGCGAGCACAACGGCGAGATTCGTGGCGACGACCGACTTTCCGGCACCGCCCTTGGTCGAGAAGACGGTAATCACACGGCCGAGTTCACCGTCGGCAATGAGGTCTGCGCCATTCGGCGGCGCTGCTGCCGTTGCAGCAATCAGCGTGTTGGCGGCACGCGAGACTGCCTCGGCGAGTGCCTGGGAGTCGACGGGCGCTTCCAGCACATCTTTGATTCCCGCCCGCATTGATGCTTGGAACAGCTCGGTGGTGAGCTGGGCGGCGACGACGATTGCGCCGACGTCACGGCGAGCAGCGAGCAGCTGCTCCACCCCTGCGAGCTCGCCTGGACTGGAATATGACGGCCCGAGAACGATGACTACGGGTTGCCCGGTGAGGCGAGGGACGAGGTCATTGAGCGACGCGAAAGGCGTCGCTCCTTGGCCGAGTTGCATCGCCAGTCGGGATCGTGACGCCTGGTCGGCGTCAACGACTGCGACTGCGACTGCGGCGCGGCCACCACCGGTGGCACCACCCATGCCTGGACGAGGCATGGCCTCGCCAGGCTGACCAGAGAACGGCGTGCTCAATTTCCCTGGCTCGCGTAGGGGGTGAGTACACCCTGTTGCTCGCCCGGGAGTTCGTCTACCGTATCTGGAATCTTCTGTATCTGAGACGCTTTGTAGTCCTCGGGAACGAGGGCCATGTACACCGCGGAGCCGCTGTTCGCAGCGCTGGCAATCCAAAGTGCAGCGTCCATGGGAACGTTGAATGTGACGAGGTTGACGTTGTCGCCCGTATTCGCCGGCTTGTTGGGATCCTTCTGTTCGCCAGGCTCAAGCTTGGCGGACTGACCAATGGCCAGGATCTGGACTTTTTGGTAGAGGACACGAGCACGACTAGTGAGCGCACTCTTGCCTTTCTGCTCACCGGCAGACGTCTGTGTGGTCTGTTGTTGGCCGTTTGCCGGTTCATCGCCGACCGAAGCGTTCTGCTGAGTGTCAGCGAAGCCGGCGGGCGTATCGAATACCAGCAGGTTGACCTCATCGGAGGGGACCAACAGCCCAGCAACACCGCGCTGCGGATCGGTCGTCACGGTTATGGCGACATGGTCAGCCTTCTTCAGCCGGGAGCGGAAGCTGATTTGGGTGACGGATTTATCGACGAACATTCCCTTCACGATTACGGTTCCGGGGGAAATATCAAACAGCGCCACGAGCGGTGCGATCTCGTCGGTGGTCTTGATAGCGCTGCTGGGCTGGAACTCTCGGGGAATTGCGGCGTCGGCAATATTGCCCGAAGCGACCGCTTCGGAACCCTGAGCCCCACGTGTCACCACTCCTTTGGCGACGAACACCTGGACTCGCTCAGCATTCCCGAACGCGCGGTCCTCAATTCCTCGAATGTATTGGAAGAGCATCAGTGCGGCGATTACGCCAACTGCAATTGCCCCGAGCAGGATCATGGTTCTACGTGAACTCACTCCGACCTCATTCTTCGCTGTTCGGGCACTTGGCCCCTATTGGATGGACTGTCATCATTGCAGAATGATTGGTCGCCGTGGGCGAATACCATGCTGCGCTGTGTCTTCGTCGGCCGTTCGTCCCCCCGGGATTAGCGGCGTTGACGATTTTTACGTTGCCGATTGCCGCACGCGGCCGTGAGCAGGTTGTTCATGGCGCCGTACGGTAGCACACGGCTCGCGCTCGTCGTCTCGAACGACGGGCCGGACTGCCTACTCCCCGGTTTCGGAAAGCGACTCGGCGGCGGGGGGAGCGGGGGGCGGGCCCTCCACGACTTCGGACCCAGCTTCGTTGTAGGCCTCGTAGGCCTGCTCCCATTCCTCGTCCGAGATCGGTGTGCCGATGTAGTTGCCTTCTGCGTCGTAGGCGTGATCACCGAAGTGGTCGCGATACTCTGCCGCCACATCGCCGCCCTCGGCAGCCTGCTTGATCGACAGGCTGATGCGGCGGCGCTGCAAGTCAAGATCGATGATCTTCACCCACAGCTCCTCGCCAGGGGTGACCACCTGCTCCGGTAGGTCCACGTGGTGAGCAGACATCTCCGAGATGTGGACCAGTCCTTCGATTCCATCGCCGACCTGCACAAAGGCACCGAAGGGCACAAGCTTGGTGACGCGTCCGTACACGAGTTCGCCGACTCGGTGGCTTCCAGCGAACTCTTGCCACGGATCCTGCATGGTGGCTTTCAGTGACAGGCTGATTCGTTCACGTTCGAGGTCGACTTCGAGGACCTGAACCGAAATCTCATCGCCAACCTGCACGACCGAGCCGGGGTGGTCAACGTGTTTCCAGGACAGCTCGGAGACATGAACAAGGCCGTCCATTCCCCCGAGGTCGACGAACGCACCGAAGTTGACAACGGAAGACACGACGCCTCGTTTGACCTCGCCTGGCTTGAGGTTCGTGAGGAAATCCTCTCGTTGTTCCTTTTGCGTCTCTTCGAGGAACGCCCGACGAGACAGCACGACGTTGTTTCGGTTTTTATCGAGTTCGATGATCTTGGCCTCGAGATTGCGTCCGACGTAGGGCTGAAGGTCTCGCACCCGGCGAAGCTCCACGAGCGACGCAGGCAAGAAGCCTCGAAGCCCAATGTCGATGATCAGACCACCCTTGACGACCTCGATCACAAGGCCGGAAACCACGCCGTCGTCTTCCTTGACCTTCTCGATACTGCCCCAGGCGCGCTCGTACTGCGCCCGTTTCTTCGACAACACCAATCGGCCGTCCTTGTCCTCTTTTTGGAGGACAAGGGCCTCGATCTCATCCCCAAGTGACACGATTTCGGATGGGTCGACGTCATTTCGGATCGAAAGTTCCTTGGCGGGAATGATGCCTTCAGACTTGTACCCGATGTCGAGCAAAACCTCGTCGCGATCAACTTTGACCACGGTACCAGTTACCAATTGCCCGTCATCGACCACCACCATCGTCTGGGTGTAGGCATCGGCGAGCGACATGCCGCCTAGGTCGTTTTCGATGATCTGCCGAGGGATGTAGATGTCTGTTTCTTCGAGGATGGCTACGGCAGAACTGGTGAGGTCGGGGTTTTCGGACACGGAGGGCTTTCGAGGGGGTTAGGGACGATGCAATCGGATGCAGTCGTCGAGGAATGGGATCAACCTAGGCGAGGTGCGTGGCACGCTGTTTTGTGAGCCAAGCCAAGAGGCATCGAGACTAACAAACCACGCCACGGCCGCGAAAGTGGGAGCGATGCCATCCGGTTAGTTCAGCGGGCGACGCGCGTGCAGCAGGAATTCGGGTTGGTCGATGGAGGGATGGTTCGGTGCGTAGCGGCCGGGGGTTGCCGCCCAAATATCGAGAACTTCCAGCCCGACCGCAGTGCACATCAGGCGGAGCTCTCGGGGGGTGTAACACGTGGTCCAGAGCTCGGCGGCGAGAATGTTTCCGTCAGCGTCGTGGACCCCGGTGTGCTCGTGGTTCACTCCGGATGCGGCATCGAAGTGGTCGGAGTCTTCGAGGAAACGCATCTGGAAGTAGGCGCTGAACGCGCTTAGAAAGAGTTTCCCGCCCGGCCGTAGTGCCCGAGCCATGCCGGCGAGCACGTCAAGGTCGGGGTCGTCAATTGGCGCAGCGTTGGGGCCACCGGTAAGCCCGAACGCCCCTTGGCACAGGGAAATGCACACGTCGAACTCTGCCTCGAACGTGAGCGTCCGGGCATCGGCCCGGAGGAACGTGGCTCCCGGCGGTGCATCGCGTTTGGCCGTGGCGATGAAGCTCGAGGAGATATCCACACCGACGACAGTCATGCCTCGTTCGGCCAAGGCATGTGCATGTCGGCCGGGACCACAGCCGACGTCGAGCACCCGCATCCCTCGCTCGAGATCGAGCAGCGAAACGATCGAGTCGACTTCCTGCTGTGTTCCCTTGGTGAATGCGTACCGAAGGTAGACGTCACCCATGTGATCGGCGAGTGCTTCGAACCAGTGACCGCCGACATCGGGGTCGGCCACGTTGCCTGCCGGATCAGAATCGTGATCGGGAGACACACGAAAACTTCGGTATCGGCTGCCATACCCATGCGATCGTGGCCGAGCCGTTCCCGCATTCCTTTTGGGAGCCTGCCAAGGCGGCAGTGAGCACGCCGTACCCGCCGACCAACATCATGACGAGAAAAATCCAGAACCAGGCGTCGTTGCGGCGTTGTTTTGGCAATGCATCCTCCTTTGTCGTTCTGGGTCAGCTTATGCGGTGCGAAGCGGGTGACTCGGCCCGCCAGGCGGTCTATGGTCGCAAACCAGCTTGGTGGCGTCAGTCCTTGGTGATGTGAGCATCAGCCCTTCGCCGCGGCCCAGGTGGTGCCGTCCGAGACATTTACGGCCAGCTCGACCCGGAGCGGAAAGGCGCCATGCATCGTGTCGATCGTCAGCTTCCGGACGTCAACGAGTTCGTCGATCATGCACTCGACCAACACCTCGTCGTGAACCTGCAGCACAATGCAGCTCTGAACCTGCGCATCTTCAAGGGCCTGATCGAGCCGTACGAGCGCCACTTTGAAGATATCTGCGGCCAAACCCTGAATACCCGCGTTCTTTGCTTGTCGCTCGCCTGCTTGACGTATTCGGAAGTTCGTCGAGCTGAGCTCCGGAATCTGCCGCCGTCGGCCGAACAGCGTCTCTGTGTAACCCCGGTCGCGGGCTTCGATGACCACCCGATCCATATACGTCGCCACTCCCGGGAAGGCGGAAAAGTAGGACTCGAGGATCGTTTGTGCTTCGGTTGTTCGAATCGAAAGTCGTTGGGCGAGACCGTAGGCCTCCATGCCATAGGCCAGGCCGTAGGACACCATCTTGGCCCGGCTCCGCTGCTCGAACGTCACCGAGTCAGGAGCGACGGAGAACACCTGAGACGCCACCGCTCGGTGGATGTCGTCGCCATGCTCGAAGGCGGCGACGAGACCGGGGTCTTCGCTAAGGTGCGCAATGCAACGCAGTTCGATTTGGTTGTAGTCGGCCACGAGCAGCACGCGGCCCGCGGCGGGTACGAAGGCCCGCCGAAACATACGACCGAGTTCGCTACGGACCGGGATGTTGTGCAGGTTCGGGGCGTCCGAGCTGAGACGTCCGGTGCGGGCAACGGTCTGGTTGAAGGTGGCATGAATTCGTCCGTCGGAGCCGATTTCGGCAAGAAGCCCCTCCCCGTAGGTGGATCGAAGCTTCTCAACCTCCCGATACCGGAGCAAGTGTTCGATGATCGGGTGCTCGCCCACGAGCTTTTCCAAGGACGATGCGTCGGTGGAATACCCCGTCTTGGTCTTCTTTTGGGGGGTAAGGGCGAGTTTGTCGAACAAGATGGTGCGGAGCTGCGGTGTGGAGTTCACGTTGAACTCCTCGCCGGCGTCTTTTTGGATCTCCGCAGCCAGGAGACGACATTGAGATCCGAGTTCCTCGCTGAGCGCGGTGAGTTCCGGACGGTCGACACCAATGCCCACGTTCTCCATCCGCGCCAACACCCGAACCAACGGCACCTCAACGGTGCTGTTGAGTTCGGTTAGCCCTCGGATTTCAAACGCAGCTCGGATGGGGCCTGCGATGGTGGCAATCGACACGGCGTCGAGCGCAAGGTCGTCGAGAGCGGATGTTCCCTCCGTCCCAAAGTCGAGTTGTCCACTTGGGGTCTCATCGGACGACAGACGTTCGGTGGAGGTGTAACGGCGGAGCAGTTCGGTGAGGGGATACTTCGCGTCGGAAGGCTCAAGCAGGTAGGCGGCGACCGCCGTATCGAGGACTAACGAGCCGATATCGATTCGGAACGGGAGCAGAGATCGCATGAGTGGTTTGACGTCATGACCTACGAACCCCGCGGGTCGGTTGACGATCTCGCCCAATGCCGACCGGACCTCGGCCGAACCGATCAGTGCGCCGGACAGGATGAGCACCTCGGATGTGACCTCGGGGTTCGTTTCGGTAGGGCAGGCATGGAGCGCGATGCCGGCGAGCGGGGATCGGCCCTCGGTGCCTTCCCATGCCCCCGCGACCACCAAGGGCCCGTCGTGGAGGTGCACCCCGAGCACGGCGTCGGCCGCAGCCTTTGCGGTTGCCGGCACGATCCCCGTGGCGTGAATCGACTGTTTCGGTTCGACGTCGGGAGCTTCGAAGGAGAATGCCTCGGCGAGCCGGCCCAGAAGCGAAGTGAACTCGAGAAACTCAAAGAGGTGACGGACTGCGTCGAGGTCGGGGGTGGCGCCGATCAGTTCGTGCAGGCCTCGGTCGAGGGGGACGTTACGGTCGAGGACCATAAGCTCGGCATTCATACGGGCCTGCGTTTCGTTGGCCTCGAGATTTTCACGCAACTTCGGTGTCTGTTCTGATGCGTGGGCGAAGATCCCGTCGAGATCGAGGTAGGCATTGACCAGTTTGGCTGCCGTCTTCTCCCCTACCCCCGGAACGCCCGGAAGGTTGTCGGAGGGGTCGCCACGCAGCGCCGCGTACTGCACGTACGACGATGGGGCAACCCCCGTGCGTTCCCGAATCCCGGCTTCGTCGTACAGGGCATAGTCGGATACACCGCGACGGTTGTACAAGACCCGGATGTGGGGGTCCTCGACCAACTGATAGCTGTCGCGATCCCCCGTGACGATGAGTACATCGTCTCCTGCGGCCGCCGCCGCCGTAGCGAGCGTTGCGATGACGTCGTCGGCTTCGTAGCCGACGAGTTCGACGCGGGGCAGTCCGAGCACATCGATTACCTGGCGCACCAAGCCCATCTGCTCCCGCAGGATCTCTGGCGTTGCCTCGCGGTTGGCCTTGTAGGAGTCGAGCCGTTCGTGACGAAAGGTGGGCTCTGGACGATCAAAGGCCACGATGATCTGATGGGGCTTGTGGTCACGGACCAGATTGATCAGCATTGAGGTAAATCCGAACACCGCGTTGGTAACTTGACCCCCGGCGGTGGCGAGATCCGTGGGCAGGGCAAAGAAGGCCCGATAGGTGAGCGAATTGCCGTCAATAAGCATCACGGCCGACATCGTCAGCCATTCGCCTCGTTGTTGTCGGCGATATTTTCGGGATCCGGTGGGACGAGTTCGCCATCCAGCACGCGTTCGGCCACGGCACGCATGGTGGAACGCTCTGCCATGGCGGTTCGCTGGATGAACGAGAAGGCTTCGGCTTCTTTCAAGCCTTCATGATCCATAAGTCGGCCCTTGGCGCGATCGACCACCTTGCGGGTTTCGAGCTGATCCTCGAGTTGTTTGGTCTGGTCGGCCAGCGCACGTAGATCTCGGAATCGCCCGAGGGCAAGTTCGATTGCCGGAACGAGTTCGTTGCGCTGGAAAGGTTTTACGAGGTACGCGAGCGCGCCGGCATCGCGAGCTTGTTCAACGAGGTCCCGTTGGGAAAACGCCGTGAGGATGAGCACTGCGGCGAGCCGCTCACCGGCGATTTCCCGGGCCGCCGAGAGTCCGTCGAGGCCCGGCATCTTGATGTCGAGGATGGCGACCTCGGGCTCAAGTTCGCGCACCAAACGCACTGCCTCGTCGCCTCTCCCCGTTTCGCCAACGACATCGTAACCCTCTTCTTCCAGTGTCTCTTTCAGATCGAGCCGGATGATGGCTTCGTCTTCGGCGATGACGACACGGACGGGCACGGGAGACTCCTTGAACAGAACGGGTCGGCTATCCGGACCCACGGCGCCCGGAGCGTAGTTGGCCGCCCGGCCACTCCAAGCGTCCTTCCGAACTCGGAGCTGTCCCATTGACCATTCGGCGTCTTCCGGCCAGCTTTTCTAATCTCGCGGCGTCCTCCGTCTCACCGCCCAAAACCGGGGGCTTTCGACGTGACGTCCTTGCGAGGCTTCGAACCATAGCTCGGAATCCGCTTTTCGAAGTGGTACTGGGACACGCTCTTAGGGTTTCGACAACCCGTTGATCAGGGTCAGGTGGTCAGCCGATCAAGCAGCTCGTCTTGTCGCTTTTCCAGCGCGCCGAGTTCAGCAAGCAGGGCGACACGATGGCGTCGCATCGCATCGGCGGGACGTTGGCGTTCCCGGTGTTCACTTTCCGCCAGAGGCGTCTCCGAGACCAAGGCACGGAGGCGTGCGTCGTCGGCAAGGTCGTCAAGGACGCCGAGTTGCTCATCGGCTATCGCTAACTCCTCTCGGGTCAGTTTGAGCCGGCGACCCACGTCGCTGAGCTGGCGTTCCACACTCTGCTTGCCCACGGCCAGAGACTACTCACTACTCGCTCGTCGCAACGGTTCCGGAAGCGGGCTTGTGCGGTTGATTGAGTGAACGCCTTTCCCCGCCGGCTGCCTCTGCGACTATGTTTCCTACTTCTCGCGGCGGTGCTGGAACCGGCATACAGGGCAGGCTCAAACCCTGCTGCCCGAAAGGGCTTGGGGGTTCGAATCCCCCCCGCCGCACCACGTTGAAGGGCTCCGTCTGCGGAGCCCAACCGGCGTGCGCGTTGATTCCCAACCACTGCGGAGTGAACGCTCCGCCGATGGGCTCACCTGGAGGTTCTGGTCGGTCATGTCCACTGCGCAAACGCAACGATCACCCGGTCACCGAGGGCGAGGTGCTCTCGGCGTCCTCGCTTTGGTGATCCTGGCGGTGACCATCATTCGACGGCGCGCGCTTCGAATCGCCGAAATGGCGTTTCGGGAAAAACATCGGACCTCATCGGGTTGACGAACCACGCCGCGACACGGCATGCTCCGGCCAATCACCGCGACGTGTCCTATGACACAGGTGAAACGCAAGATGTTTCGAAACCTTTGCGCCGCCTCTCGGGTCTGAGTCGCCGAGCCCGCCGGGAAACTGCCCGGCGTTGCGACCCTCCCTCCGTGTTTCCTCCCCCCGTGACTCGTCAATGATCGCCTTTACCTTTCCCGGACAGGGTTCGCAGCGTGCCTTCATGGGCGAAGCGTGGGAAGACGATCCGTCGTGGGAGCTTGTGGAAGAGGCGTCCGACGTTTCCGGGCGTGATGTCGCCCGCCTGCTACTCCGCACCTCCGATGACGAGCTTCGAGAAACGCACAATGCACAGCTCGCAACCTTCGTGCTGAGCTTGGTTGTGCTCGATGCGGTTGAACGAATCGGGATCGATGCTGTTGCGTTCGCCGGCCACAGTCTCGGCGAGTACAGCGCACTTGTGGCGGCCGGGGTACTTTCGTTCGAGGATGGGGTCCGTCTCGTGGTCGAACGCGGAAACGCGATGCGATCTGCCGCCGACGACGTCACCGGCACCATGGCCGCGGTAGAGGGCCTCGACGACAGCAAGGTCGTTGAGGCCTGTGCGGCGGACCCCTCGCCGGAGGCATGGGTGGCGAATTTCAACGGCCCGGGCCAAGCGGTGATCTCGGGTACCCCCGATGGGATCGATCGGTGCGCGAGTCGGCTCCGCAGCCTCGGTGCCAAGCGGGTGATGTCGTTGCCAGTTGGCGGCGCTTTTCACTCCCCACTCATGCGCCCAGCCGAGGAGCGGCTACGGAAAGCGCTTCAGCATGTGTCATTTCGTTCTTGCCCCCAACCGGTCGTAGCCAACGTCGATGCGCGGCCCCATGCCGATGGCGCTGGTTGGCTCGATCGCCTCGGGGCGCAACTTGTGTCACCAGTTCGATGGCGCCAATCGCTGCACCGGCTTGCCGACCTCGGGGTGAGCACGCTCTTCGAACTCGGGCCAGGCACGGTGCTTACCGGGCTTGCCAAACGCACACTTCCCGACGCTCGAGTGCTCTCGGTAAGTGATCCGGCCCATCTCGACGCCATGCTGGCCGTGCTCGCCGGGCCTGGCGCCGGCCCGGTTGGCTATGCCACTGCCGAGGGTGAGCATCTGCACGCAGTGGAGCGTGTCATCGTGAGCCCTTCGCCTGGCCTCTTCGTGCCGTCCAAATCACTGCGACCCGGCGCAATCGTTCCCGCCGGCGGTGAGGTCGGAAGGGTCAACGACTCCCCCGTCTATTCCCCGTTCTCCGGGACCGTGATCGGTGTGATGGCGGTCGGGGGCGAACGCCTCACACCGAGTCAACCCATTGCCTGGCTGCGTACCGCCTGATCATGGTGTCTCCTCCGCGATTTCGCCCCGGTGCCGCCATCCCAGGCGGCCGCATTTCCGGCTGGGGTATCGGCCTGCCCGACAAGATCGTCACCAACGAAGACCTCGCCGATCGGATCGGCACAACCGATGCCTGGATTACCGAGCGGACCGGGATCCGACAACGTCGCGTGGGAGGAACGACGGGAAGCCTGGCAGTCGAAGCGGGCCGCCAAGCTATTGCTCGGGCCGGACTCGTTCCCGCCGACGTCGACCTTGTCGTCCTGGCAACCACCACGCCCGATATGGCGATTCCGGCTTCTGCGTCCTACGTGCAAAACGAACTCGGCATCACCGGCGGAGCGTTCGATCTCAATGCGGCCTGCTCCGGATTCGTCTATTCGCTCATCGTCGGCCACGGACTCCTGGCCACCGGTGCCGAACGTATTTTGGTGATCGGTTCGGAGACTCTGAGTCGTATCGTCGACTGGGACGACCGAAACACGGCGATCCTCTTCGCCGACGGCGCCGGTGCGGTTGTGCTCGAACGTACGGCTGGGCCGGGTCAACTTCTCGGCTGGGACCTCGGTTCCGACGGTGATCTTCGCCACCTGCTCTACGCCGAGGTCGGTGATGTCATGAAGATGGACGGACGTGAGATCTTTCGCCGCGCCGTTCGGATCACGGTGGAGTCGGCGCTGCGGGCGCTTGATCGGAGCGGGCTCACCCCTGCCGACGTCGACGTGGTGGTCCCCCACCAAGCCAATATTCGCATCCTGCACGCGGCCTGCGAGCGCCTCGGAGTCGACCCGGCGAAGGCGGTGACGGTGCTGGAGACGACAGGGAACACGTCAGCTGCATCCGTGCCGCTCGCGCTTGCCCACGGCCTCGATACCGGTGCCGTCAGCGATGGAGACACGGTCCTGATGGTGGGATTCGGGGCCGGCATGACCTGGGCGAGCGCCGTGCTCGACTGGCACGGACCGGATCGGGTGGCGAGGCTTTCATCATGATCCCCCCGTTGTGTCCCCTGCGTCTTGCTTCTGTCGTCCCTGCTGGAGCCGTTATCGGTGCCGCTGCTGGTGCCGAGTCATGAGCCGCGTTGTTCTTGTCACCGGTGGGTCGAGAGGTATCGGTCTTGCCACAGCCCGGGCGTTAGCCGCCGATGGTCACCGCGTCGCGGTCACCTACCGGTCGGCCCCTCCACTCGATGCACCGGAACTGCTCGCCGTGCGCTGCGACGTCACCGACACAGAGCAGGTTGACGCGGCCTTTGGCGAGATCGAAGCCACGCTCGGCCCAGTTGAGATATTGGTCGCCAACGCCGGCATCACCCACGACACGCTCGTGCTGCGCATGTCAGATCGTGATTTCGACGAGGTTGTGGCCACCAACCTCGCCGGCGGGTTCAAGGTGGCTCGCCGCGCCGTGCAAAAGATGATGCGGGCCCGTTACGGACGCATTGTGTTTATCTCCTCTGTCGTGGGTGGCGCCGGTCAAGCAGGACAAGCGAACTATGCGGCGTCGAAGGCGGGGTTGGTGGGATTGGCCCGATCGCTGGCGAGAGAGTTCGCTTCCCGTTCAATCACCGTGAACGTCGTGGCCCCCGGCCCAGTTGCTACCGACATGCTCGATGCACTCTCGGACGATCGCCGAAAGGCCATTGGTGCGGCGGTGCCCCTCGGCCGCCTTGGCACTGCCGAAGAGGTGGCAGCAACCATTGTTTTCCTCGTCTCCGATGGTGCGGCCTACATCACCGGGGCCGTGATTCCCGTGGATGGCGGTCTCGGTATGGGTGTCTGGTAGCTACTATCGCATTCTTCGCTGACGATCGACTCCGTCGCCGTTTCGCACCCCTCACTCCTTCGAACCTCTCACGACTTCGAACCAACCAAAGGAATACACATCATGAGCGATGACGTCCTCGCCAAGTTCATCGACTGCGCCGTCAAGGTACTGTCGGTCGACGCCGCTGCCGTCACCCCTGAGGCGTCGTTTGGCGACGATCTTGGCGCCGACAGCCTCGATCTCGTCGAGCTCGTCATGGAGCTCGAAGAGCAGTTCGACATCACCGTCGACGAAGCCGAACTTGAAGGCATCGGGACGGTTGGACAGGCCATCGACCTCGTCCGTTCCAAGCTCTGATGAATCGCCGGCGGGTGGCCGTCACCGGTCTCGGGGTGGTCTCGTCCTGTGGCATCGGTGCTCCTGCATTCTGGGAAGGGTTGCACCGTTCGCCCGTCCCGGGTGAGGTGCTCCGAATCGATGCGTTCGACCCGGAGCCGTATTTCGCCAACCCGAAAGAGGTACGTCGGGCCGACCGTTTCCAGCAGCTTGCGGCGGCGGCTGCCGCGGAGGCGATTGGTCAAGCCGGAGACTTCGTAGGCGACCCCTCGCGGGTGGCCACCATGATCGGAACGGGGATCGGCGGGCTCGCCACCATCGAGGAGCAATCAGCTGTGTGCCGCGACCGAGGACCTCGCCGCGTCTCACCGTTCCTTATTCCGATGGTTATGGGCAACGCGCCGGCCGCCGCGGTTTCGATGCGGTACGGATTCCAAGGACCCTGCGAGGCCGTGGCCACTGCGTGCGCAACAGGTACCCATGCCATCGCCAATGCGGCTCGCCTTATCATGTTTGGCCGCTGCGATGCCGCGGTCGCCGGAAGCACCGAGGCCCCTATCACGGAAACGAGCCTGGCCGGTTTCCGCAACATGACGGCGCTCACGAGCTCAGGCCTTTCTGCTCCCTTCGATGCGAACCGCGACGGCTTCGTGATGTCGGAGGGGGCGGCAGTGTTAGTGCTCGAAGAATGGGAGGCCGCGGTGGCTCGTGGAGCCACAATTCTCGCCGAGGTCCTCGGCGGAGCGTCTTCCGCCGACGCTCACCACATCACGGCACCAGCGCCGGCGGGTGCCGGGGCCATCGGTTGCATGCGGCTTGCCCTCGATGAGGCCGGGCTCGATCCCAGCCAGATCGCCCAGGTGAATGCGCACGGCACCTCGACGCCGCGCAACGATGAGGCCGAGGCGCTGGCGATCGCAGAATTGTTTGGCAATCCCGGCCCGCCGGTCACCTCGATCAAGGGCGTCACCGGACATGCCCTTGGAGCGGCAGGAGCAATCGAAGCCATCGCGGTGGTGCTGTCGATGTTGAAGCGTTCGATTCCTCCGACGTTGGGCTATCGCACCCCCGACCCCAATCTTCCCGACATCGACCTCGTCACCGAGCCGCGGGGCTGGACTCCCGGTCCCACCATCTCCAATAGCTTTGGTTTCGGCGGCCACAACGGGTGCCTCGTCCTCGCGCCGTCTTGATCAACGGGGTCAGGCCGAGTGAACCCAGCTCAGGAGTTGGCGTCAAGGTCGACCAGCACAAAGAGTAGATCGGCTGAGCAGGCCAGTTCGTCGTTCACCCGTGCCGTGCCGTGCCCGCGTCCGGCACGAGCCGACATGCGGCCGAGGGTGACGTCCAACGTGAGCGTTTCGCCGGGTAGGACCTGGCGTCGGAACCGAACATTGTCGACCCCGCCAAAGAGCGGTAATTTCGGACGGTCGGCGTGGGCGTTACCCAGGAGCACAGCGTAGGCGCCAAGTTGAGCGATTGCCTCGACCATCAGCACGCCCGGCAGGGTGGGCCGGCCGGGAAAGTGGCCGTCGAAGAACGGCTCGTCACCGGTGAGACTCCATTCCCCTGTTGCTCCTGTTCCTGGCTCCCAACCAAGGATCCGGTCGACGAACAGAAACGGCGGTCGGTGCGGCAGCACCTCAGCCGGGGCGGGGAATGAGGCCGGGTCCAAGTCGGTCACCCTTCGAGAGACCGGAGCAGGTTGGCGGGTGTGTCCTTTGGGGAGACCTTGTACCAGGCTTGCTCGATCTTGCCCTTGTCGTCGATCAGAAACGCCGAGCGGACGATACCCATGTACACCTTGCCGTAGTTCTTCTTCTCGCCCCATACGCCGTAGGCCTCGGCCACCGTGTGTTCCGTATCGGCCAACAGGGGGAAACCCAGGCTGTACTTGTCGTCGAACTTCTTCTGTTTGGCCGAGGTGTCGGGGCTGATCCCGATGATCGCGGTATCGCCGATCTGGCCGGCGATGTCTCGGAGCAGACACGACTGCGTGGTGCAGCCAGGGGTGTCGGCCCGGGGGTAGAAGTAGACGAGCACCTTCCGGCCCTTGAACTCGGTGAGCTTGCGTACTTTGCCGTCCTGATCGGGGATGGCGAGGGGCGGAGCTTTGTCGCCGAGGGCAAGGCGGGTGATGTCGGTCATGACGGTCAGACTACCCGCAGGTCAGCGGCGCGAGCGCCCTTGCGAGCGCTCTTGTCTGCGCCGCATCTACGCCTGGTTGATGAGGTGCGTTGCCGCCATGGTGAAGTAGTCGATCATGACCACACGCACGTCGTCCGGCGTGCCCACGTCGTCGATTGCGCCCACCATGTTGGCAAGCCAGTGACCGGCCTCGGCCTCTCCGATGAAGAAGGGCGCGTGGCGCATCCGGAGCCGCGGGTGTCCGCGCGTATCGCTATAGGTGGTGGGACCGCCCCAGTACTGGGCGAGGAAAAGCTTCAGATGGTCTTCCCCCGGGCCGAGATCATCGGGGTACAACGGGCGTAGTCCAGGGTCATCACCGACTCGTTGGTAGAACGCGTGAGCCAGGTTGGCGAAGAACGGCATCCCGCCGACCTGGTCGAACACGGTTTCGGGGCGGTCGGCGAGTTCGGACGATGACATACACCCGAGCGTACCGTTGCAGCCACGAGCGAAACGTTGACGGAGCAACCGTTAAGGTGTTGCGGTGTCTGAACCTCGGTGCCCGCAATGCGGAGTAGTGATCGAACCGTCGTGGGATTGGTGCCATGCGTGCGGGTTTGATCCGGACGGTCACCGGGCCGGAACCGCATGGGGGGCGCCCGGTGCTCCTCTTTCCACGCCCACCGCGGGACCGCCCAAAGCCACAACGCCCAACTCCGGGAACGTGCCGGGAGCAATGCCCCCCGGCTACGGCGGCCCGAGTGGCTACGCGGGCTACCCCTCCGCCGGTCCCGGCTATCCGCCCTACGGCACACCCCCCAAAAGCAACGCTGGCCGTACCGTGGGCTTGATCGTCGGAGTCACGGCGGTCGGCGTGGTGGGTGTGCTCGTGGTTCTTATCCTGGCCGTGACGTTCCTGGGGCGCAATGCCTCCAGCCGTTTCAGCAGCGTCGGCAGTGCAGTCGTGGATCCGCCGATCACGTCTGCCGGTTCGACATGGACCCCCTACACCGCTCCTGACTCGTCATTCCGGGCATCGTTCCCGGGCACGCCAATTCGCAAGGACGAGACGGTTCGGGGTGCGGGGTTCGAGATCGAGGTCTCAACTCATGGCATCGCCAGGACCTCGGGGCTCGTTGAGATCACTACCACCAAGCGGGTACCAGGAATGGTCTGGGACGACAGTCTGATTGACGCGATGATCGGCGGTGCGGTCTCGGTAGTCAACGGGACAGTCACGAGCCGGGCGGTAGGCATCACCCTGGAAGGCCCCGCCACCGACGTTGAGATTGCCACCCCCGCGGGAGTCAGCCTGATGCGATTGTTGCGAACCGACAATCGTGTGTATCTCCTGCACGTCAGCGGTATGGCACCGAACCGAGCCGACTTCACCAAGCTGACCGAATCCTTCAGCGTTCCGGCGTAGCCTCGCCGCCGGTTTCGTCACCCTTCGGGTGGCCGGGAGCCTCCTGCCTTCCCACGCACCTATCTCACGACGCGCTTCCCCTTCCCCGAGGCGGACGGTACCCTCGCCAGATGTTCGCCTTCTTTGATCTTGTTCGACTGGGAGCCAACGATGCCCAGTCGCTTACGCGTGCCCACGGGCTCTGGATGGCGTGGAACCTCTTCCTTGCGCTGATTCCGTTCACCTTGGCGGTGGTGTTGTTTCCACTTGCCGGCCGGCGACCATTAGCGGCGCCATCATCGAGTGCGGCCCGTATCGCGAGTCGCACGAGCAGAGCCGTCGGCCTGCTGTTGTTCCTACTTTTCTTGCCGAACGCTCCCTACGTCCTCACCGATGTAATCCACTTGTTCGACGATATTCGAGGAAGTCGCTCGGACCTCCAGATCCTCGGTGTCTATCTTCCGGTGTACCTCGCCTTTTTTGGCGTGGGAGTTGCCGCCTACGCCGCGTCCCTGCATCGAGTGTGGCGATGGGTCGAGCGGCGATGGTCGATGCGCGCCGCTCTCGGGGTCGAGATTGGCCTTCACCTCTTGGTGGCACTGGGCGTGTATTTGGGGCGGGTGCTCCGCCTCAATTCGTGGCATGTGTTCACCCGCCCGCGAACGGTCCTGGGCACACTCGATGCGTTGGCCGGGCCGTTCCCCGTCGTGCTGATCCTGGTGACGGCGTTCACCCTTGCCGTCCTGAGCCTCTTTTGGCGAGTCGCCGATGCCGGGTTCCGGTCACTGTTTGGTGCGCGGCGGGCCGGGACCGGGTATTCGCAGACGGTGGCAATTACGGCTTTGTGAACGCCAGGGCGAGGAGTGGCGCCCTCGGGTATTCGACTGCGGTAGCGTGCTCAGTGATGGCGGCTCACCCTTCTCGGCTCGACACCAGCTCCGCTGGCTTTCGCGAGAACCGCGCTAGCATGCTCGCCCTTTTGGCCCCGGTAAGAGACGCCCAGGCCGACGTCTTGCGCGGCGGGGGCGATCGTTACGTCGCCCGTCACCGCGCCCGAAACAAGCTGCTTCCCCGCGAACGAATCGACCTTCTCCTCGATCGTGATGCACCGTTTCTCGAACTTTCGCCGCTCGCCGGTTGGGGATCGGACGATCCGGTTGGCGGCGGCATGGTGGTGGGCATCGGTCCGATTGAAGGGGTGGAGTGCCTGATCTCCGCCAACGACCCGACCGTTCGAGGCGGATCGTCTTCGCCGACCAGCATCATCAAATCACTTCGGGCCCAGGAAATCGCCGCGGCCAACCGTCTCCCCTTGGTGAACCTCACCGAATCGGGTGGAGCCGACCTCCCGAAACAAGCCGACATCTTCGTGCCAGGCGGGGCGACATTCCGAAACCTCACGCGGCTCTCTGCCGCGGGCATCCCCACCATTACCGTGGTGTTCGGATCGAGCACCGCCGGGGGGGCCTATGTGCCGGGCATGAGCGACGTCACCATCCTGCAGAAGGATGCGGCCCGGGTCTTTCTCGGGGGACCGCCACTCGTAAAGATGGCGATCGACGAAGACGCCGACGAAGAAGAGCTCGGAGGGGCCGAGATGCACGCCCGAAAGAGCGGCCTCGCCGATCTGCTGGCGAACTCCGAAACGCACGCCATCTCGCTGGCTCGCACCGCCGTCCGCAATCTCAACGGCCACAAGTTGGGGCCCGGACCCCGTCGGGCAACCACGGAGCCACTGTTTGATGCCGACGAGCTACTAGGCGTCGCCAGCACCGACGTTCGGGTGCCGTTCGATATGCGTGAGGTCATCTGGCGTGTGGTCGACGGATCCGAGTTCGACGAGTTCAAGCCGTTGTATGGCAGCCAGCTGGTCACCGGGTTTGCCGCCGTCTGCGGCTTCCCCGTGGGGGTTATTGGCAACAACGGGATTCTTTTCTCTGAGGAGGCGCAGAAAGGGGCGCACTTCATCCAGCTCTGCAACCGTCGAAACCTTCCCCTGCTGTTTCTCCAGAACATCACCGGGTTCATGGTGGGCACCCGCTACGAACAGGCCGGCATTATCAAACACGGCTCAATGCTCATCAACGCGGTGTCGAATTCCACCGTTCCGCACATCACCTTGATGGTGGGTGCTTCGTATGGAGCGGGGAACTACGGAATGTCGGGCCGTGCCTACGACCCGCGATTCGTGTTTAGTTGGCCCAACCACCGGATCGCCGTGATGGGTCCGCAGCAGCTTGCTGGTGTGATGTCGATCGTGCAACGTCAGGCGGCGGAACGCTCCGGGACCCCGTTCGACGAAGAAGGTGACTCGGCGATGCGGGAGATGATCGAGGCGCAGGTCGGTCGAGAATCCGAAGCATTGTTCGCCACCGGTCGCCTCTGGGACGACGGCATCATCGATCCGCGTGACACCCGGACCGTGCTCGGACTCTCGCTTTCGGCCGTCCATTCCGCCCCGATCGAAGGCGCCCGCTCGTTCGGCGTTTTCCGACTGTGAACACTCCTATGGCGAAAACCTCGATGGCCAAAACTGAACAACCGCACCTGCGCCCGATTCGTACCCTGCTGATCGCCAACCGGGGCGAGATTGCTCGCCGGATCCTGCGCACCGCGCACGAGATGGGCATTCGAACCGTGGCGGTCTATGCCGACTCGGATCGCCTGGCGCCTCACGTGCTCGAAGCCGATGTCTCCGTGCCGCTAAAGGGGAGCAGCGCCGCCGATACCTACCTCAATCGCGATGAACTGCTCCGCGCCGCCGAGTGGCAAGGGGCCGACGCCGTCCACCCGGGGTATGGCTTCCTTTCGGAGCGGGCGTCATTCGCACGCGCCGTGATGAAAGCGGGGCTTACCTGGGTGGGGCCTCCTCCCGACGCGATCACGGCCATGGGCGACAAGTTGGTGGCGAAGCAGGCAGCAACAGACGCGGGTGTTTCCACCCTCCCCTGGGCCTTCGTAGGGGGGGAAGATCCCGACCGGTGGATCGCCGAAGTGGAACATCTCCAGTATCCACTGCTGGTAAAAGCGGCGGCGGGAGGCGGGGGCAGAGGGATGCGGGTCGTCCCGGAGCCGTCGGGAATGGCCGAGGCCGTTCGGAGCGCCCGGCGCGAGGCTGGGGCATCCTTCGGCAACGCCACGGTGTTCGTAGAACAATGGGTACCAGCCGGGCGACACGTCGAGATACAGGTGCTCGCCGATGCGCACGGCGGGGCGATCCATCTTGGCGAACGTGAGTGTTCGATCCAGCGTCGCCATCAAAAGCTCATCGAAGAATCACCCTCGACGGCGGTATCGCCGGAGCTGCGGGCGGCAATGGGTGACGCTGCGCTCACCCTCGCTCGCTCCATCGGCTACGTGGGTCCGGGAACGGTGGAGTTCCTTCTCGAAGACACCCCCAGCAACGCCACTACCAATACCGGCGATGCAGCCTCCCACCCGCCGTTCTGGTTCCTGGAGATGAACACCCGCCTGCAAGTCGAACATCCGGTCACCGAAATGATCACCGGGCTCGATCTCGTTCGACTTCAGTTGATCCTGGCTCAGGGCTTGCCGCTTCCCCTGGAGCAGGATGAGGTGCAGTTCACCGGTCATGCCATTGAGGCTCGCATCTGCGCCGAGGATCCCGCCGCCGGATGGCTTCCGAGCGTTGGCACGCTTCACCGTTGGGAGCCAGGCCCCACGCCCGGCGTGCGTTACGACAGTGGAGTGGTCACCGGCTCGATTGTGAGCCCGCACTTCGACTCGTTGTTGGCCAAGGCCATCGTTCACGCCCCGACGCGCGGCGAGGCGACGGCACGCCTCGCCCGGGCACTGCGTGAAGTCACGGTCCACGGAGTAACCACAAATCGAGAGTACCTCTACGACGCCTTGGTCTCGCCCGACTTCGCCGCGGGTGACACCTGTACCGACTTCGTGGAACGCAACCCACCTACCCCGGACTGGCCCGATGATGAATCGCAGCCGGTGGAACGGCAGTGGCAACGTTTCAACGCCATCACCGGACCACATCTGGCCGCCGCCGCTCTTATTGGTCAGCGTCGTCGCCGCCACGCCAGTCCCGTGGCGTTCGCTCCGGTCGGGTGGCGCAACGTCGGTGGGCAGGCCAAGGAACTTCGTCCCGGCGACGCCAGTTGGCGGCTGCTCGACGCTCCTGTTGGCTACGCCGCGCAGTCCGTCTCCTTCCGTTCCCAGGGCCACGATTGGCACATCACCTATTCCCGTCTGAGTCGCGACCATCCACTCGAACGGGAGCGGCAGGCCGAAGCTTCGGCGAAGCCGGGGTCAGTTGAACTCGAGAATCTGTTCAACGTGGCCATTGAAGGGCCGGCCGGTAACACCACCACGCTGGTGGAACTCGTGGCGGTCACCGGGGCTACCGATGGCGACGATGTCACTGTTCTCGTGCATTTCGGCCGTCGAGGTCATCGCTGCTCTGTGCACATCGTGGGCAGTACCTACTACGTGAATTCGCCGCTCGGGCAAAGCGTCTTCGTGGAGCACGATCGGTTTGTTAAGGATGAGGACCACGTGCAAACCACTGACCCGGTGGCACCGGTGCCCGGTCGTGTTGTTTCCATCGACGTGGCTGTTGGCGACTCCGTGGAGGGCGGCGACGTGCTCCTCGTGCTCGAAGCCATGAAGGTCGAACACCGAATCACCGCGCCTGTCGATGCGGTGGTAGCCGAAATCTTGGTGGAGTTAGGCGCGTCGGTCGATGCCCATCAGCTCCTCGTGCGGCTCGATCCCGCACTCTGACCCCGCCCTTAGGAGCGATTCTCCCGATGTCCACCAATGTTTTGCGCATCGCCAACTGTTCAGGTTTTTACGGTGATCGCCTTTCCGCGGCGCGAGAAATGCTGGAAGGTGGGCCCATCGACGTGCTCACCGGCGACTGGCTGGCGGAGCTCACGATGCTCATTTTGGCCAAGGACCAGCTTGGGAATCCCACCGGGGGGTATGCCAAAACCTTCGTGCGCCAGATGGAGGACGTGCTGGCCCTTGCGGTTGAACGAGGGGTCAAGATCGTCTCGAACGCTGGCGGGCTGAATCCGGCGGGATGTGCCGACGCAGTTCGGGCCATCGCTGATCGTCTCGGGCTGGCGATCGTTGTCGCCCATGTTGAGGGCGACAACCTCATGCCCTCGCTTTCCGGCCTCCGAGCGGGGGGCAACGAGCTCCGAAACCTCGACACCGAAGAACGGCTTGATGACCTGGGGCTTGAACCGCTCACGGCAAATGCCTACCTCGGAGCGTGGGGCATCGTCGAGGCTCTGAACCATGGCGCCGACGTCGTGATCACGGGGCGGGTAACTGATGCCGCCGTGGTTGTTGGTCCGGCGGCGGCCCACTTCGGGTGGAGTCGCACCGATTGGGACGAGTTAGCCGGCGCGGTGGTGGCGGGTCATGTCATCGAGTGTGGGACGCAGTGCACCGGCGGAAACTTTGCGTTCTTTCGTGAGGTGCCCGGGATCGAGCGCCTCGGGTTCCCAATCGCGGAAATCCACGCCGACGGGAGCTTTGTCGTGACCAAACACGAAGGGAGTGGCGGGCTCGTCAGCGTCGACACCATCACCGCACAATTGCTTTACGAAGTTCAAGGCCTGCAGTATCTGAATCCCGATGCCACCGTTTGGTTCAACTCGATTCGGCTCGAGCAGGAAGGCCCCGACCGAGTGCTCGTGCACGGCGTCCGCGGCTTGCCCGGGCCTGCCACCACCAAGGTGTGCATCAACGTTCTCGGGGGCTACAGGAACAGCATGACCTTTATGATCACCGGCCTCGATATCGAGGAGAAGGCCGCCGTGGCAGAGCGCACGCTGTGGGGGATGATCCCCGGTGGCAAAGCCGCCTTCGACGAGGTCGACGTTCGCTTGCGGCGCTCCGACCACCCGAACCCGGCCACCAACGACGACGCCTTAGCGGAACTTCGCATCACGGTGAAGGACAAGGACGAACAGAAGGTGGGTCGGGCGTTCTCCAACAAGGTGATCGAGATGGTGTTGGCCTCCTACCCCGGATTCTTCACCACCTCTCCCCCGTCGAATGGCTCGAGTTATGGTGTGTATTGGCCAACTCTGGTCGGTGCCGAAGTGCCCGAGCACACGATGGTCTGCAACGACGTCCGGTTGGCCATTCCTCCCGCACCGGGGAAGCCAGCCATCGCGGTCCGGCGAACGCCGGTGAAGCCGGCGACAAAAGGCGACGCACCCGTCACCAGTGCTCGACCGGGGGCGACCCCCGCGGTCCCCAACACCGATGCCGCGGCGATCGGTGCGCTACTCGACGACCTCAGTCGTCAGCGATCCGATGCCCATGAGGGGGCATCGCCGTATTGGGATGAAGCAGAGACGGTCGCCGCACCACTTGGATCGATCCTGGGCGCACGGTCGGGCGACAAAGGGGGCAACGCCAACATCGGTGTCTGGGCCCGTACCGATACCGCCTACGACTGGCTGACCTGGTTCCTCACTACCGATCGTCTCCGCTCCCTTATGCCGATTGAAACCAATGATCTCGAGGTAGAGCGGGTCGACCTCCCGAATCTGCGGGCACTTAACCTAATCATTCGTGGACTGTTGGGGCGTGGCGTCGCCGCGTCCACCCGAATCGACGCGCAAGCCAAAGGGCTTGGTGAGTATCTCCGGGCCAAAGTCGTTGAAATCCCGGTCGAGGTACTCGACGCCTGAACGAACGCAGAGGAGTCCACCTTGCAGTTCACCGACGAACACGATCTCTTCCGGCGCACGGTGCGCGACTTTGTCGAGCGAGAGATCAATCCGTACGCCGATGAGTGGGAGGCCGCGGGCATGTTCCCGGCCCACGAACTCTTTCCCAAACTTGGCGCCATCGGGGTGCTCGGCCTCGAGTACGACCCGGCGTTCGGCGGTCAGGGCGCCGACCACACCTACACCGTGATCTATGGCGAGGAGATGGGACGAGCGACTACCGGGGGGGTCGCGATGGCCGTGAGTGTGCAAACGGATATGGCCACACCGGCCCTCGCCCGATTCGGTAGTGCGGCGTTGAAGCAGGCTTTCCTTACCCCTGCGATCAAAGGGGAGATGGTGGCGGCGATCGCGGTCACCGAGCCGGATGCCGGATCCGATGTCGCAGGGCTGCGAACCCGAGCCACACGCGATGGCGATGAGTGGGTGATCAACGGCACCAAGCTCTACATCACCAACGGCATCCAGGCCGACTGGCTCTGTTTGTTGGCCCGAACCTCCGACGAAGGCGGGTACCGGGGGATGAGCCAGATCGTGGTTCCTACCACCACGCCGGGATTCTCCGTCAGTCGCAAGCTCGACAAGTTGGGGCAGCGATCAAGCGACACGGCGGAGATCTCGCTCGTGGATGTTCGCGTGCCGGTCTCGAACACGATCGGTGCCATCGGTCAGGGATTTCAACAGCAAATGGCCCAGTTCCAGAACGAGCGGCTCATTGCTTCGTACATGGCCACAGGCAACATGTTGGCGGCGATCGATCACACCATCGTCTACCTGAAGCAGCGCCACACGTTCGGCCACGCACTCCTCGACAATCAGTACATTCAGTTCACAATGGCGGAGCTCATGGCCGAGGTCGACCTACTCCGGCACTACAACTACGCATGTGCCGATGCGATAGTGCGCGGCGCAGACGACTTCGTCATTACCAAGATGGCCTCCATCGCCAAGCTCAAGGCCGGACGATTGCAACGGCGGGTGGCCGATACCTGTATCCAGTTCTACGGAGGAATCGGCTACATGGAGGAGACGTGGACTGCCCGCTACTTCCGCGACTCGCGGCTGCTGTCGATCGGTGGAGGAACCGATGAAGTGATGCTGCGCATCCTCGCCGGCATGGAGGGTTGGGGCAAGCTGTGAGCAGCTATCCGCCGAAATCGGTCAATTCGTCCAACAGCCCAAGGTGTGCGTCCACTTCTCCCACCTCAACGTCCACGGGATCTCGTTCGATCCACCGCTTCGGTCCCCGTCGATCGCGTTGAAGAACCGAAAGCTGGCAAGCAGCGTCACGATTGGTGAGGTGGGCGGCGACCAACAGCGGTTCGTCGTCCTCGTCGGTTGTCTCCCAGAGCCGGAAATGATGTTCCACCGGGTCACAGCTCGCCGCGAACATGTCGGGTTCGACCTGCTCGAGTGTCCAGAGCTGCCGGGGCTCGAGGTTCAGGTGCCGTAGTGCGTGGTCGACCTCGGGAAGGTCGAGATGGCCGGTGAGTACTTCGGTGATGCGGTCGAAATGCAGCCCCATTATCAACCCGCAAGGAAGCTCGACGTCCCAGAACATGCGAGGGTTGCCCTGCCCCAGCGGCGGGTCGACTTCGGAGGTCGGGGGACCCAATGCTTCGATCAAGCCCATCTCCCCGGCACGACAGGTAAAGAGCTCGCGCTCGATCACCCGATACCGGGGAAAGGCCTTCAGGCGCACGAGACTCTCGGTCACCTGCGCAGCTTACGGAGTCGGCGGGTCGGGGGCGGGCGCGTGGGGCTTGGGAGGTCAGGCACGGTCGAGGGCAGCGCGGACACCACCGACAAACGCCGAAGCACCCTCGGGGCCGCCGCCTTCAAGCACGATTCGCATCAGCGCGGCGCCGATGACGACACCATCGGCCTCCGTGCAGACCTCAACGGCTTGGGTGGCGTTGCTCACGCCCACTCCGACCAGCACCGGTTTGTCGGTGACCGCACGACAACGGGCGGCGATCACGGTGGCGGTACTTGCCAATGTGGACCGTTCCCCCGTGACGCCGAGCAGCCCGACGGCATAGACGAAACCCCGACTGCGAGCGCAGATCCTCGGGAGGCGCTCCTCGGGGGCGGTGGGGGCAGCGAGCAGGATGGTCTCGACGCCGGCTTCGTCGGCGGCGTCACACCACGGCCCGATCTCCTCTAAGGGCGCATCGGGCAGGATGGCGCCAACGACGCCGGCATCGGCGAGGCGGTGAGCGAATCTCTCCAGGCCCATGTGGAACGCGACGTTGTAGTAGGTCATGACGGCGAGGGGTACGCCTGAATCATGGTCACGAAGCGCGTCGAGCACCGATTGCGGCGTGGCACCCGAGCGCAGGGCCTGCTCCGAAGCCGCTTGGATAACTGGGCCGTCCATGACGGGATCGGAAAAGGGGATGCCGATCTCGATGGCATCCGCTCCTGCGTCGGCAACGGCTCGGACGATATCGAGCCAGTCATCACCGAAGCCACCGGTGATGTAGGGGACGAGGAGCTTACGACCCGATGTCCGAGCGGCCCGCAGGTGGGTCTCAAGCACACCGGCCGTCGCTGCTTCGGTGGCGCCGGTCAACCCAACACCTCCATCATCTGAGCGACGTCTTTGTCGCCGCGGCCCGAAAGATTGAGCAGCACCGACCTACCGGCAAGTTCGAGTCGGGCCCGAGAAACCCAAGCCAAGGCGTGGGCCGGTTCCAGCGCAGGAATAATTCCCTCGGTACGAGCGAGCAGCGAGAAGGCATCGATCACCTCGGCGTCGGTTACCTGCTCGTAACGAGCCGCTCCGGTGGCGGCGAGATGGGCATGCTCGGGGCCGATGCCGGGATAGTCGAGTCCGGCCGAGATCGATGACGCCTCCTGAACCTGGCCCCACTCATCTTGCAGGAGGTACGACTTCGAACCGTGTACCACCCCGGGAACACCACGCCCGGCGGCGGCTCCGCCGGCAGGCTCGACCCCGACGAGTTCACTTCGGGTGCCGGCGAATCCGGAGAAAATGCCGATCGCGTTCGATCCGCCTCCGACGCACGCAGCGACCACATCCGGCAACCCGTCACCAGGCAGGATGGTGGAACACTGTGCCCTTGCCTCCGTTCCGATCACGGTGTGGAACTCGCGGACCATCCAGGGATATGGGTGGGGCCCCATGACTGACCCGAGGCAGTAGTGAGTGTCCTCGACCGTCGCCACCCAGTCCCGCATGGCCTCGTTGATCGCATCCTTAAGCGTGCGGCTTCCTGACTTCGCCGGTCGGACCTCTGCTCCCAGTAGCCGCATGCGAAATACGTTGAGCTCCTGTCGCTCCATATCCACCTCGCCCATGTAGACCACACAGGACATGCCGAACAGGGCAGCGACGGTAGCCGTTGCCACCCCGTGCTGACCGGCGCCGGTTTCTGCTACAAGGCGTTGTTTCCCCATGCGCTGTGCCAGCAACGCCTGGCCAAGCACATTGTTGATCTTGTGCGAACCGGTGTGGTTGAGGTCCTCACGTTTGAGCAAGAGTTGAAGGCCGAACTCCTCGGAGAGTCGGTCACAGGAGGTGACCGGTGAAGGCCTGCCGGCGTAGTCGGCCAGCAGTCGATTGAGCTCGGCCCGAAAACCGGTATCGGCCCATGCCGAGGTGAACGCCTCCTCGAGTTCGGCGCATGCCGGTACAAGAGTCTCCGGCACGAATCGCCCGCCGAACTCGCCAAAACGACCTTCAGTTGTGGGGGGTGCCAACGACACGAAAGAACTCCTCTGATGCCGGCCGGGACTGCCGATAACAAGGTCAACCCTACCCGCGTTTCAACCCGTTCCTACCCGCCGCGGGCGACCGAAGATCCGGCCAGAGACGCGCCATCGCCGGGCGAGGACCCGACCTTGTCTACGTTGACGGCTTCGTCAAACTCGTAGGGTTCGTCGATCGTGTCGAAACCACCAAATCCACGGAGATCGCCCAAACCCTCGCCGTAGTCAGCGAAGTCGAAGTCGAGCGGCATAAGCAGGTGGTCGCCTTCGTGTACGGGTGCGGGATACCGTTTCGCGTTCCGGCAGAACCGGTACACCTTTCGGGCGTCTTTGTGGCCCGGTGTCGATTCCACACCGGACGAGGCGTCTACTCCCCATGCGTGGGTGCGCTCGATCGCCGCCCCAATGTTGTCGGGAGTGAGGCCGCCGGCCACGATGAGCCGATGTCCTTTCGGGAGCGCGTCGACGATTGACCAGTCGAATGTGACACCAGAGCCTGGGTTGGGAGCATCGAGGAGCCAGGCGTCAGCGATGCCATAGTCGGCCACTCGGTCAACAATCTGATCGCCGGCCGGAAACGCCTTGATGAGCAGACCCACCCGATCACGTACCCACGCACACTCTGCCGGCGTTTCGTGGCCGTGGAGCTGCACGCCATCGAGCCCGCAGCTATTGGCGATATCCACCACTCGTTTGGTGGCGTCGTCGCGGAACACTCCGACCGTGACGACCTCGGACGGGATACGACGCACGATGTCGCGCACCAAGGTGGGAGCAACCTGGCGTGGCGACGGGGCAAATACGAACCCGAGAGCATCGGCCCCCATCGCTACCGCGAACAGTGCATCTGACTCGTTGGTGATGCCGCAGATCTTCACGAACATAGCCTCAACCTACCTCAGCGCAGTCCACCCTCCGCGTTACATTTCAGGAGGTCGCGCTACCCCGTAAAGCCGTGACTGCGGCTTGCGGGTCCGGGCTCCGAACGAGTGACTCGCCAACAAGAACGGCGTGGTATCCCGCGGTGGCCAACGCATCGCTGTCCGCGGGCGTACGCACGCCGGATTCCGCCACACGAATCACTCCGCTGGGAAGGAGGGGGGCCATGCGCAGGGCGCGGGAGTGATCAACCTCGAAGGTGAGCAAATCACGTTGGTTCACCCCGATGAGATCGGCTCCGGCCGCCAGCGCTCGGTCGAGTTCCCGCTCGTCGTGGATCTCGACCAGAACATCAATTCCCAGGGCCGCGGCAAGCGTACGGAAATCGAGCAACTCCCGATCGTCGAGGCCGGCAGCGATCAGTAGCACGCAGTCCGCCCCCATCAGCCGGGCGTCGCAAACGTCGAGCAAGGAAACGGTGAAGTCCTTTCGGAGCACCGGCAAACCCGACGAAGTTCTCGCCGCGTGAAGATCTTCCGCCGAGCCTCCGAAATGGGGGCCATCGGTGAGCACTGAAAGACACGTCGCTCCTCCTGCGGCGTAGGCAGCACCGAGTTGTGCGGCGTCGATGTTCGGGGCCAAGAGGCCCTTCGAAGGGGAACGACGTTTCACTTCGGCGATCACGGCGACTCCATGGCGAGCTGTCGCTGTCGTCGGCAGCGTGGCCTGGATCGCCGACCGAAACCCGCGGGCCTCGGGTAGGTCGGCGCAGTCACCGATCAGTCGATCCACAGACCTCGTGTCGGATGCGGCGCGTTTGCGGTGGAAGGCGAGAATATGGTCGAGGTAGGTGGCCACGACTGACCCGTCAGATCGCAAGCCCCTCAGCATCGGTCGGGGTTGCGAATACCATCAGGGGAGCGCCGTCGAGCAGGGGGCCGAGCAAGCCAAAGAGGTTCGCCATAGCGGCGCTTGATCCGTGGGCGTCAAGCGCCGCTTGATCGGCGTAGAGTTCGAATATCCACAGTGCGTTCTCGTCGGCCAAGTCGATGTGGAACGAGTACACCTGGGTACCGGGTTCCTCCGAGACGGCGGGGAGCATCGTGCGCATGGCATCGAGCAACTCCCCTCGTTTGCCCGGTTGCGAGGTGAGCTTGACGAACGAGGAGATCTTGGTCATACCCGAACGTTACCCGGACAGGTGCCGGAGTGGTCAACGTCGGGAATGGCGGTTCTGGCCCATCACGTAAAAGGGGGCGAGTAGGAATGCCACCGTGGCGAGGGCAACCACGACGAGCCCCAATCCGGCGAGCGGTCGTAGGCCCACGAACACGCCAACGATCGTGGAGCCCAGCCCGAAAAGGAGAAGCGCCACCGGAAGAATCTGCATCCATGGCGGTGGCGGTCGGGTGCCGTCGTAGGCCTGGTCGTCGAGCAGCAACGGGTCGGTATCGGGCTCGTTGTCGAAGGGCTGAAAGTGAATGCTGGCGCCGCTCGACGTGCGTTGGACGGCGTGGGCTCGGTTGGCGGCTTGGGCCTCACGGGCGCCGATTCGGCGGAGCGCCGCGAGTTGGTCGTCGTACACCAACCGGCGTCGGCTGTCGGACAGGACCGCCCACGCATCGTTGACGGCACGCATCGACGCTTCGGCGGCGCGCCGGCTGGCAGCGTTGTCGTTGGCGTGGAAATCGGGATGGTGTTGGCGAGCGGCGATCACAAAGGCGCGTCGAATCTCGGCGGGCGACGCGTTGGGCGCTACCCCGAGTACGTCGTAGTGGTTCACCCTCACAGCGTAGAGGCGATCCGTCATCATTGGTTCGGCCGCACTCGCGACGGCGGTTCCCTTCGACACACAACGGTATGGGCCGACGCTTCATCGTCAATGTGCGACCATGGAGTCAATGCCTGGAGTTGAGACCGTTATCGTCCTTGTCGAGGACGACCCCAACATCGCTGATCTCGTCGATATGTACCTCCGCCAGGCGGGTTATCGCGTGTACCAGGCGGCTAACGGTGAACACGGACTGCAACTCACGCGAGATCGTCAACCCAAACTCGTCATTCTCGACGTCGGGTTGCCCGGGGCGATCGATGGCTTGGAGGTGTGTCGCACGTTGCGAGCCACGAACGATGTGCCGATCATCATGCTCACGGCCCGCGATGGTGAGGTGGATCGGGTGTTGGGTTTGGAGATGGGGGCCGACGACTACGTCACCAAACCGTTCTCGCCCCGCGAGCTGGTTGCTCGGGTGAAGGCGATTTTGCGGCGCGTCGACGGCCCCGCTCGCGACGCTCCCACGGTCCTCCATGCCGGCGAGGTGGAAGTAGATCTCGGACGTCGAGAAGCGCGAGCACTTGGCGTGCCGGTCGCGTTGGCGGCGCGAGAGTTCGAGCTGTTGGCCTACTTGGCGGAAAATCGGGGGTTGGCCCTGAGCCGCCGGCAACTGCTCGACGGTGTGTGGGGGGCCGATTGGGTGGGCGATGAGCGCACCGTCGACGTGCACGTTCGACAGCTCCGCAAAAAACTTGGGGACGCCTTCCCACTCAGCACGGTTTGGGGTACGGGCTACCGCTTGGAGTGAGCCGCGTTTCCTCACGCATTGTTCAAACCTCTGTGAGAGGCTCCACCACCTCATGAAACGCCGACTCACCATCGCCATTCTCGGGACCGTTGCTGCCGCGCTCTTGCTCGCCGGATTCGGCACGCTGGTGCTCGCACGGATCGGCACCCGCAATGCCAGCGAGCAGGAGTTGCGCAGCCAGGCCGAAACCACGGCCGACCTTGTGGCCCTGGGTTCATCGAAGGTTGGCGCTGTTTCGGCTAGCGATCTCGAAGCCATCCGAGCTCTGGTGTGCAAGGTAGAGGAAGGAGCCGGCAGTGGAACCACGGGCTCATCGCCAACCGCTTCGGTTCCGGCCTCGGCGGTGTCCTCCAGCGCAACCCTTCGGGCCCTCTTCTGCGGCGCGACGGGAATACAGGATGTCGAGACGGTCCAGGCAGAAGTGTGCGATGGCGCGTCTCCCCGAGTAGTTGCGATTCTTCCCGAGGACCTTCGGTTCGCTCGACAGGCATTTTGTGCCGAACCAAATCCGGCCACACTGGCGGCATTGCAGACCACACTTTGCAATGTTCAAGTGAACGCGAAGTCGGCGGCGGTTCGGCAATCAATCGAGAAGAACCGTCGGTTGCTGTGCGCCCCTACTCGTCGCCAGGCCAGTGGAAAAACGCAGCTGCGTGAAACGTTGTCGAAAGAGTCGATCAGTCTTGTAGTGATCGGCGCCGACGGTGAAGTGCTCTCGGGTGACCTTCCCGAGGGCCTACGGCCGAATCAATTGCAATCGGAGCGGCTTCGCTCCGGGGAGACAGTGAGCGGCGATAACGGGCTGAACCTTTTCGCCGTCGCCCCCGTCAATGGGGGTACCGCCGAGGTTTCGGCGATTGTGATTCAACGCAACCCGAACCCGCTTCGTGACTCCCTCCAGTGGTTTCTCCTGGCCGCCGGCGCCACGATGGCCTTCGGTGCCCTCGTTGCATCGTTTCTCTCTCGCCGCCTCACCCGCCCATTACGTGAGGCGACCGAGGTCACCACACGGATTGCTTCGGGTGATCTCACCGCCCGGTTGCCAGAAGTAGCGCAAACACGCGGAGGGGACGAACTCGAGTTGTTGGCCCACTCGATCAACCAGATGGCGGCCGCCCTCGAACGATCCAAAGGGCTGGAGCAACAGTTTCTGTTGTCGGTTTCCCACGACCTTCGCACGCCACTTACATCGATTCGCGGGTACGCCGAGGCGCTCGCCGACGGGGCGGCGTTGGATCCGGATCGAGCCGCCAACGTGATTTTGAACGAGTCTCGGCGGCTGGAACGGCTGGTAAAGGACCTGCTGGAGTTGGCCAAGATCGATGCCCGAAGCTTCACGACCCAAGCGGTTGCCCTTGATCTCGGAGAGTTGGCGGGAGACTCGGTCGATGGCTTTCGCCGCGAGGTGGATCGCCTCGACCTGCTGATTCATCTGGTCGTTCCCCCGACGGTTTGCCTGGCGATGGCCGATCCCGATCGGCTTGCGCAGGTGATCGCGAACCTGGTGGAGAATGCATTGAAATACGCCAGCTCGGCGATCGGAGTGGAGGTGTATGCGCTCGCCACGGGCCCAGCCGTGGTGATTTGGGATGACGGACCGGGTATCGCGCCGGAGGACCTTCCGCATGTGTTCGAGCGTTTGTACGTCGCGTCGGCCACCGTGAAACGAAAGGAAGTGGGCTCGGGTTTGGGGCTCGCCATCGTGCGCGAACTGACCGAGGCGATGGGGGGTACCGTCCATGCCGAACGTGGTCCGGACTCCGGAACTCGCATGGTGGTGATGTTGCCCGCCGCTCCCCCGCTGCCCTCCTCGCTGTCCGGAACGCAGTGATGAGAACGGTGGACACGCTCCTAGGTGGCTGGTCTGAAATGGGGTGTTTGGCGGTGGTGGGTTTTGGGTGGCGGCCTGGTGGGGCCGG
>JANOSD010000158.1:0-9209 GCA_031415655.1 Actinomycetes bacterium | reverse complement strand
CGGCGGGTTGGTGACCTGGGCGAACAACTGGTGGAAATAGTCGAACAGCAGCCGACTGCGTTTCGACAATACGGCGATCGGGGTGTCGGTACCCATGGAGCCAATGGGTTCGGCACCGGTGCGAGCCATTGGCTCAATCAGGATCTTGATCTCTTCGTTGGTGTAGCCAAACACCTGTTGCTGCTGGATCACGGTGCCGTGGGGGGCCAAGTTGTGGTCCAAGTGCGGGAGTGAATCGAGCTCCACCAGGTTGTCTCGCAGCCAACCGGCGTAGGGCTGGGCTGCCGCCAACTCACCTTTGATCTCCTCGTCGGTGACGATTCGGCCCTTGATCGTGTCGACCAAGAACATCCGACCGGGCTGGAGCCGTCCCTTCGTAACGATCTTCTCCGGTGCGATGTCGAGCACGCCAACTTCGGAGGCCATGATCACGAAGTCGTCGGACGTAACCCAATATCGGCTCGGTCGTAGACCGTTGCGGTCCAGCACCGCACCCATCACCGTGCCGTCGGTGAAGGCCACCGACGCCGGGCCGTCCCACGGCTCCATCAGCGACGAGTGGTACTGAAAAAACGCTTTCCGTGCCGGGTCCATCGATTCGTGGTTCTCCCATGCCTCCGGGATCATCATCAGCACGGCATGCGGAAGCGAGTAGCCACCCATGTGCAGCAGTTCGAGAACCTCATCGAACGTGGCCGAATCCGACGCGCCAGTGGTGCAGATCGGAAAAACACGTTCGAGGTCGCCGGGGAGACAGTCGCTGGCGAGCAGCGCCTCTCGGGCCCGCATCCAGTTGCGGTTGCCCTGCACGGTGTTGATCTCACCGTTGTGGGCGATGTAACGAAACGGGTGCGACAACGGCCACGAGGGGAACGTATTGGTGGAGAATCGGCTGTGCACGAGCGCCAGTGCGGACTCGACTCGTTCGTCGACGAGATCGGGGAAGAACTCCGGCAGCTGGGGCGTGGTGAGCATGCCCTTGTACACAATCGTGCGGGTGGAAAGGCTCGGGAAATAGACCGAGTCTTCGGTGCCTGGCGTACCAATCTCGAGCTCGGCCCGTTTGCGAACGATGTAGGCCCGGCGCTCGAGGGCAATTCCTTCGAGGCCGTCACCAGCCAAAACTATCTGGCGAAAGTCCGGTTCTACTCGCTTTGCCGTGTTGCCGATCATGGAGTCGTCGTGGGGGACGTCGCGCCAACCGAGCACTCGCAAACCCTCAGCAGCGGCGATTTTTTCGATCCCCTGTACGGCGTCGGCGCCCTTTTCTCGATCGCGGGGCAGAAACCCGATACCCGTGGCGTAGTGCCCCTCACGAGGCAAGTTGAACGGCAGCACCTCATTCAGGAACTTATCGGGTACCTGCAACAAAATGCCGGCGCCGTCACCGGTGTTCGTTTCGCTCCCGAGCGCACCACGGTGCTGCAAGTTGCACAACGCACCGATGCCGAAGCGCACGATCTCATGACTTCTCAGACCCTTCATGTGCACCACGAAGTTCACGCCGCAGGCGTCGTGCTCAAACCGGGGATCGTAAAGGCCCTGGGCGGGAGGCAAATCCGTGCCGTAGGGGCGCGTGGGCTTCGGTGCGGGCATGTTGGTGTCCTGGTGGTCGGTCCCTTGGGAACCCGAGGTGGCGGAGAAACTCCGTCGCGGCGGATAGTAGGGACGACGCTGGCCCGATGCGCGAGGAACGTAGGGTAGTGGACACCTGCCGGGGCAGGCCAAGCAGTTCGTCCTTGATCTTGACTGGGCGGGCGAGACCGAGGCGTTGACCGACTCCGGTAGGGTCGGCCCCGTGTCCGACCCCGCCGACCTTTGCCGGTTCATCGCTGCGTCACCGTCGCCGTATCACGTCGTGAAAACGGCCACCGATCGTCTGATCGCAGCGGGGTACCAGGCCGTCGATCCCACGACGCCGTGGCCGAGCACACCCGGCCGCTGGTACGTGGCGAACGGCGGCTCACTGGTGGCCTGGCATCAACCCCCTGCAACGCCCGACGGACTCTCGTTTCGCATCGTGGGTGCCCACACCGACAGTCCAAATCTCCGTCTGAAGCCCAAGCCCGATACCGGCGGGTATGGCTACCGCCAACTCGGCGTCGAGGTGTACGGCGGAGCACTGTGGAACTCGTGGCTCGACCGCGACCTCGGCCTCTCCGGCCGGATCACCCTCGCTGCTCCCCCGGGAGCTCCCCATTCGGTCGAGAGTCGTTTGGTGCTGATCGACCGGCCCGTCGCACGGATTCCGCAACTCGCTATCCATCTCGACCGCGGGGTCAATGAGAGCGGACTCAAGCTGAACCCCCAGCTGCATCTCTCCCCCCTGTGGGGTCTTGGAACACCCAAATCAGGCGATTTCCTGGGATTCGTGGCCGCCTCACTCGACCTCGATCCCTCGTCAATCCTTGGCCACGACCTTATGTTCCACGACCTCACGCCGCCGGCACTACTCGGCGAAAGCCAGGAGTTGCTCAGCGCCCCGAGGATCGACAATCAGCTCTCGTGCTGGGCAGCACTCGAGGCGTTGCTCGATCCATTGATCGGTGCCGAAACCGACAATGGCCGTGGCATCGTGGCGGTGATCGCACTCTTTGATCACGAGGAGGTGGGGTCGGAGTCCGCTACCGGTGCGGCCTCGGCCCACTTGGCCACAGTGCTCGAACGAATCAGCCTTTCCGCCGGGGCGACCCGTGACGCCTTCCATGCCAGCCTCGCCCGATCGGTGTGTGTGTCGGCCGACGGGGCCCACGCGCAGCACCCCAACTATCCCGAACGCCACGAACCGGAGCACCGGATCGTGCTCAACCAAGGTCCCGTCCTCAAGCACAACGCCAACGCTCGTTACGCCACCGACGCCGTGAGTAGTGCCGAGTTCCGCCTCGCAGCCGAAGCGTGCGGAGTTCCCCTCCAGTCGTTTGTGGTTCGGTCCGACATCGCCTGTGGTTCCACCATCGGCCCCGTCACCGCTGCCCGCCTCGGCATTCCGGTGGTCGACGTGGGAGTCGCTCAACTCTCGATGCACGCAAGCCGAGAACTGTGCGGCACGAAGGATCCGGGCTGGTTCGTCACGGCGCTCACGGCATTCCTCAGCGCTGCACCGCCGAATCCGACACCAAAACTGCGGTGATGGTGATCGGTCGCGCCGGCGGATCACCCACCCCAGCGGCCACGATGGCCTGCACGGCCGAATCAAAACCGTCGGTCACCTCACCGATACGCACCAGACCGCTGATTGACGCCCCACCGGTCACCCCGATCACCAACTGACTATTGACCCCACCTCCGAAGCCGGGAGCGAGGTACACCTGGCGCGGCCGAGGCCGATCCGTGGTGGGGTCGGACCAAGGGACGAGGTAGCCAGGCGTTCCTGTGCCGACCGGATCGCCGTTGGCATCACCACCGAGGATTCGCTGCGCGGTGACGGCGTGGAACGACGTTCCCTCGTAGTAGCGGTAACGCGACAGCACCACGAAGTTGTTGACGGCATCCCGATTGCCGGTGTCGGTGAGCGTGATGGTGAAACTGCCGGCCGACGTTCCCACCCGAGCAGAGTAATTTCGCCCGAGCACCAGGCAGTTCGGTGGCGGGGCTGCGAACGTCGTCGTGCGCACCGCTGAGCCGTCGGTCGGCGGACACGGCGTGACCTCCGTGAGCGCTGCTCCCGGTGGCGGCGCGGCCAATGTGGGCCGTGGAGCCGTCGTGGAATTAGTCCCCGAAACGGGCGGCCGAGTGCCGAGGTTGGGGTTGGGTGTGGCCGGCGCCGGCGAAGACCTGCTTGCGGACAAGGTCGAGCCAATCGCCAATGCCACGGCAACCAGGGCGAGCACGACCACCACTCCCCACACCTCAGCGCCCCCTTTCCATCCCGGTTGGCGCACCGCTGCTCGCAACGCCGCACTCTGGGTGGGCGAAAGCTGGGGTAGCGGACCCGTCGCGCCGGCCGACGAACCACCTCGGTTGACCACCAGGGATTTAGCCGTCAAACCGGATACTACCGGCGCAACCACGACGTTTTTTGCTGCGCTACCCACCACCGGTGGAGGCGGGCGACCAGCGATCGAACGAACCGCAAACAGATTGGTTTGTGCGCTCGGTGAGGTGAAGGGGTGCCCGGTGCTGGCACCGCTCGACGACGACGGGACTCCCACGGGCGCACCGGTTGCGGTGACGTAAATCGGGGCCTTGCGCAACACCGAAGCTGGCCGAGCGACACTATTGCGTGCGGCTGCGGGTGACGTTGCAGGTTGGCGGGGAGTGCCGAATCCGCCCGCGCCGCCACTCGGCGGCCCCGGGGCCCGATACTGCCCGCCACGCACAGAACCGCCTGGTGCCGGTACCCGTCGAACCACCGGCGCCTTGAGTTCGCCTTTTCGGGCCATCCGGTAGGCCGGACCCTTGGGTAGCGGTGCCGGTGCACGACGCCGCGTGATCCCGCCACTGCGAGCGATCACCGCGTCGAAGTACTCCACCCACACCTTGCCGCTGGGCCGATCCGAGGGCGAATCGCTCAGCGCTCGCCGCAAGAGTGCGAGTCCCGCCACATCGAGCATGCCGCGCGCCTTCTCGGGGTCACGGGTTTGGGCGTTCGTTTCGGGGCTCACGCATCGGAGGATGAATAGGCCGAGTTTGTAGCGGTCGGTTTCTTTCGTCTGGGGGGATCGTTCTGGTGCGGTCCAGCCTGGGGAGTTGAGCTGGGCGACGGCCGAGCCCTGTCCCTGAACCCGAACGGCATCGCAATCGAGCAGCATGATCGAAGGTCTTGGACGCAGTGTGTACACGGCGTTTTTGTAGGAGAAGTCCCCGAACACCACATTGCGGCCGTGGAGAAACCCCAACGCAAACGCGGCTTCGCGACACAACGCCAATCGTTCGACCTGGTTCGGCGACTCGCCAAGGTTTCGCTGGGTGATGGCGTCGGCGACGAAGAGGTGTTGCACCTCACGGGGGATCACGTCGTCGCCGCTCGATGTGGCGATGGTTTGAAGGAACGGTGGTGGGATCTCCTGCATGAGGTAACCCGTGATGTGGCCGGTAGTCACCACCGTGGCAATCGGCCAAACCGTGAACGCATCGAGGGCCCCCCGTTGCTCATCGGTGAGCCCATCACGAAGGGATGCCAGCACGTCCAGTGCGGCACCAGAAACCTTGGTGCCCTTCGCAAACTCCTTGTAGATCAATGAGCGGAACGGCAAATCCTCATGAGGGTTATCGACCCGGTACACCGACCCCTGGGATCCCTCGCCCAGTTTTTTTCCGATGCGGAGCTCCGCCCGGTTGATCTGCATGGGCGAACGGTTAGACGTTTCCGGAACCCGGCGGGTTCCAAGCGGGCGGCTCCCACGGAGTGGGCTCCCACGGTTGCGCGCCCGGCACGATCGACGGCCCGGTGGCAGGGATTGGATCGGGGGCGACCGGTCGAGGCGCGGGTGCGGGCTTCACCGGTGATGCCGGTTGGGCCGGAGCATCGGGCGGAGCCGAAGCATCCGGTGGAGCCGAAGCATCCGGTGGAACCGAAGCATCCGGTGGAGCCGGAGCATCGGGCGGAGCCGGAGCGGAAGGGGTGAGCGGGGCCGATGGCTTCGCGGCGGAGGTGGGCGGAGCGGGGTAAGTGGGCAGCGCCGAGGCGGCCGGCGCCGAAGTTGAGGCGGGAGGGGTGGTGTCGACTCGGGGCGGGTCGATCCAAATCCCCACCGCGGTGCGATCGTCGGTGTGGGAGCGCCGAGCGAAGTCCACCTGGCTGGTGAACTCGTGCCGGGACGGAGGTGTGGCCCACATCGCACTTAGCGCTTTGCCCACCTCGCCTTGGCCGTTGCCCAGGGCATCGCCCACTCCATCGGTGAGCACGAAGAGTGCTTCGCCAGAAGCGACTGAGGTGAGCACGGGGGCCACCGGATTCGGCGGAAGCAGCGGCAACGCCAACGTGGCCGAGGACGACACCGCCTCACCCTCGTTCTTCACGCCGGTGAGGTTCTCCCAAAAGCCATTGCCCCGGCGCACCCAAACCGAGGTGTCGCCCACCGCCATCACCAGGCAGGGTCGAGGCATGTCGGACGGGGCGGTGGGCACGATGGCAATCGCCATCGTGGTGGCCATGACCCGAGCCGCCCCACGGGCATCGAGCGACTCATCACCGGCATCTTTGCGGGCTTGGAGCAGGAGCTGACCGGCCAGACGACCAACCACCTCATCCCAGGGAACGGCGTCAAGACCGCCACTCCCCAGAAGGTCGGCCACCATCCGCGCTCCGGATCGCACCACCAGCCGGGAAGCGATGTGCGACCGCGGCCCGGACGACACACCGTCGGCCACGACCACCACAAACCAGTGACCGTCTGGGGACACCGCCATGCAGAAGTCGTCCTGCCTGGGTGATCCCTCATACCGATGGCTGGCCCCTCGCACGCTGGCCCCTCGGATCGTGAGCGGGCCGTATTCACCGCCATCCATCACGGTGTCGGGTTGTTGGCTGCCGAGCATGGACGGCATCCCCTCTACCGCTGCTGCGCCCCCGGCATCACCGAAGCTAATCGTGCTCATCGTGTTGGTCCGTCCCTTCTCAGTCGAGCTCCACGTCGAACCCGTCGGCGCTGGCCAGAGTGGTGGCCATAGCCTTCGCCGCCGCTCCCTGATCACCGCCGTCCCCGTCGACGTGCGCCAACGATGAGTTCACGATGCTTCGGATCAGCAGCGGGATGAGCTCGGCAATGGCCTTCGCCGGATTGCCGCCGTCCGCCATGAACATGGCCGGCATGGCGGCATCGCCACTCTTGCGGTGGCGAAGCTCGGACAGGATCGCCCGGTCGCAGTCGCCGACTCCAATGGGAATCACGTTCGGGAACAGGCGGAAACCGGCACCCGATTCCTTGTCGAAGTCGGTGAGGGCGGCGTAGGCCTGCCGCCAGTCCATTTCCTCATCCGTAGGCGCACCATCGGAAAGAAACACCGCCGTGGTTCGTTTGATGCTGAACCCGTCAGCCCGGAGCTGGCTGTAGTCGACCTCAATTTGCTGGCGCAGCGCATGAAAGGCCTGGGCGAAGCTGGTTCCACCCCGAACGGCAAGCGTGGGAAGCACCTCCACCGAACGGATATCGGTGAGAGGAAGCACCACCGTTGCCTCGTCGGAGAAATCGAGGAGACCAAAACGCACCATGTCTCCTACCACCGGATTGCGCACCAACTCATCCCGCAGTTGCGGCAGGAGCTGATTCAACGTGTCGAGTTTTCCGTCCTGTTGCATCGAATACGAGACGTCGGCGACGAGGTAGAACGGCAGGATCTGGATGTCATCGTTGCTCATTGATCGCACCCTAACCCTCGTTGGGAGGGTGCGCCTGCGCTTGATGGGTCCTTGATCCTCCCGCGGTCAACGGGTGGGCTGGCGCTGCAACGTGTGGCCGCCCCCCCGCATAGATTGACGGCGATGAGCGCCGATCCGACACGCCGCCGCGACGTGCTTGGCTGCTCGGTGGCCATGATGCTGCCTTTGGTTGCGGGGGTGATCGCACTTTGGGGGCAGCGCTATTTCCCCACCGCCGACGGCGCCATCATCGAAATGCAAGTGCGAGACATCCCGTCCCACACGCCACTGTATGGGGTGTACTCCCGTTTCGGGTTCCACCATCCGGGACCGGCGATGTTCTTCTGGCTCCTGCCGTTCTCTCGAATTTTCGGATTGAAGGGTGTGCTCATCGGCCCCGCCGTGCTCCATGTGCTGATGTTCACCGGATGCGCGTATGTGCTCCATCGACGAGGTGGCCGCCGACTATGCCTCCTCGGCACCTCGTTTTTGTTGTTGTTGGAACGAGCGATGATCGCCGACCTTCTCGACACCTGGAACCCGTGGCTCGCCGTTTCGCCCTTTGCGCTCGCCGTCTTATTGGCATGGAGCGTGTGGTGCCGTGATTGGTGGGCGCTTCCCTGGCTTGCCGGCGCCGTGTCGTTCGTGGTGCAAACCCACCTGGGCTATGCCTCGGTGGCCGCCCTCCTTGTCGGAGTTGCGGTCGTCTCGATCGGTCGATCGTTGCTCCGGCCACCGCGCGTGCCGATATGGCCGGTGCTCGCCACGGCGGGCGTGAGCGCACTTGCGTGGGCGCTTCCCGTGGTCGAACAGTTCACGAACTCCACGGGCAACTTCACGCTGATCCTTCGGTCCCTTCGCAGCCCACCCGCCGATTTTGGTGTGGCGGGATGGGGCAAGGCATTCGACTCGATTACCCAGACCATGGGCGTGCGGGCCCCGTGGCTTTCGGGCAACGAGGAACTCGAACCGTTTGTGGGCCGGGTTGCCGGCGCACCGTGGCTCGCCCTCCTGCCGGTGACGGCGCTCTGGGTTGCCGGTAGTGTTGTGGCCCGGCGGCGTGGTCGTTTCGAAGCAGTCGCCCTGCAGGTGATTTCGCTCGGTTTGGTCGCTGTCGGCTTCGTTGCGACCTCGCGGATCACCGGCGAGCCGTACCCCTACATCACGAGATGGCTGTGGGTGATCGCCATGTTCATCGTGTTGTCGTCGGTCTGGTCATTCCTCGATGGTTGGGAACAGCCCCCGTTTACGTCGTTGATGCAGGATCGGATCGGCACCGCAATCGTGGTCAGCCTGTCCTTGGTAGGCATCGGGTTCGGGCTGTTTTCCGACCTACCGCGGGGCAATCACTCGGCCGGCATCGATCAAACGATCGACGTGGTGGTGGCGGCCCTTCGATCCGACGACACCATCCAAGTTTGGTACGAGGGGCCAGGGTGGCTCGAAGAACAGGCGGGGTTCATCAACGAGCTCGACCGGCAGGGGTTTGAGGTATGGGGTCCGGACCTCCCCGACACCGAGTTCACGCTCGGAGCGCATCGCACGCGGGGCGACCGCGACGTCTCGGCCCGGCTCATCGTCGCCATCGACAACCCAGCGATCGATGCCCGAACCACGAAGGGGCAGGTACCGATCGCACGGTGGGATCCGCTCTCGCCCGAGGATCGCGACACCTTCAACAATCTCCGCCTCCGTCTCGCCGTGGAGTACGACGATGCGCTCAACGGACGGAGCATCGCCAACCCCACGCCCCCGGCGGAGCGGGAACGCATGCTCGCACTCGCCCGCTCCCCCCTGCCCATTGCCGTCTTCCTCGAACGCCCCCCGCCCTCCAACCCGCCCCCACCCTGACCCGCTCCCCCAACCCGCCCCCACCCTGACCCGCTCCCCCAACCCGCCCCCACCCTGA
>JANOSD010000157.1:0-19673 GCA_031415655.1 Actinomycetes bacterium | reverse complement strand
GGCAGCGGAGCGGCGATGTCGGCCACGAGATCACATTCGCCGTGTTCACAGACGGCATCGATGATTTCGTCGCACACCGACCGAATGACGGGTTCCTGTTCCCGCACCCGCTTCGGCGTGAAGCCCCGGTTCACCAGTTTGCGACGGTTCCAGTGCTCGGGGTCGTCCATGTCGATCATCATCGGCAGCGCCGGGTAGCCGGGTCGGATGCCGCCGGCGTTACTAAACGTGGCCGGGTCCTTCGCTACCGTCCGGAGGTCGTCGTAGCGGGTGATCCCCCAGACGTTGCCGACGGCATCCCAGTAGACTGAGGCGTTGGCGCGCATCCATGCGTAGTGAGGCTCGGGTCCGTTGGCGTAAAAGGTGCCGTCGGTGAGGCGGATCTCGTCGTGGGTTGGATGGTCACCCTTGGTCGTGCCGCTCATCAGTGGTCGTCCCCTCGTTGGCCGCCGGTCAGCGCCCATGATGGCGCGAATCTGACGGAGTGTCACATTTCTGGGCAATCGGTCCGCCTCGGATACTCGGCGCCCAGGGCGAGCCGGCAACAGCGCGGGGGGTAGCGTGCAGCGGCGCCGTCGCACCGTGGTGACGGACCTGTCGAAGGGGAGCCGTGGAAGAAGTACGAAGTCTCACTGAACGCGCCGCTTCCTCCCCGTGGGTGGCGGAGGAACCTGGCCTGGCCGAAGCCGTGGCTCGCTGGGAATCTGCTACCGGAGCGAGGCGGCTTGCCCTGCATGACGCCGCCCGAGAAGCCTGCCGACCCGGGCCTGTCGGGCCGGCGCGTTTAGGACGCCACGCAGTGGCGCTCGGGGTATCGCGCACGGTGCGCATCATTACCCGGCTCCCCGGCACGGTGGCCGACTTGATCGGAGGTGCCGACCCCAAGGTTGCGGCCCTCGATGCGGCGATCGAAGGATTCGTTGATCAGCTTGCCCTCGGTGGCCCGGCATCGGCGGAGGTGGCACGCATCATCGAAGGCAGCGGCACGTTGTTCCCGGCGGTGTTGCGCGACGAACTGGCCGGCCGGTCCATCACCCCGGCCAGCCTCATGCCCACCACCGCTCGGAGCATTGTGCGACGATCGGTGGGACCAATCGACGGGCTTCAGCCAGCACCGTTCACCTCGGGCCCGGTCAGTGAGGTGCGCCATGCCAAGCTTCCCGACGGACGCGAGATCGATGTTCGCATCCGCCGTCCGGGCGTGGCGAGCGACCTCGGAAACGACCTTCGTATGATGGCCACGCTCGCCGCTGCCGGTCAGCGACTCGCTCCGGACGCCGGTGGCATGGGCATGGGGCCGATGGGTTTCGTCGAGCTCATCGGCCGGATGGGACTCGAGGCGGTCGACCTGCGATTCGAAGCACTCGACCTGGTGGAGCTGGCGATGATTGCCGAGGATCTCGGCCTCGACCGGTTGGCGGTCGCCCGGCCGGTGCCCGACTATTCGAGCGAACGGGTGCTCGCCACTGCGAGGGTGCCCGGGGTGCCGCTCGATCAGTTTCACGGTGAGCTGGCGGATCCCGCCGGCGCGATCGGCGCGGTCACGGCCCTCACGCTGGAAGCGGCATTGGTCTACGGCACCTTTTGGGCCGATCCTTCGGCGGGGCATCTTTCCGTCGGGCCCGATGGCGGGCTCACCCTCAACCGAGCGGGCGTTGTGGGCCACCTATCACCGCAATTGCGCACGGCGGGCATCACGTTTCTCAAGTCGTTGTTCTCCGGCGACGCCGCCGGTCAGGTGGAGGCCATGCGCATCGCCGGTGCCGTTCCTCCCGGGCTTGATGTTGATGCCCTCATCGCCGAGCTCTCCTCGGCCAAGGCCTTGGAGTTCAGCGCCATCATGATGGGCGGGGAGACCGGCCTGTTGGGCGCGGTGAACGAAGCCGTGCGGTTGATGCTGAAGCACAATTTGGTCCCGCCCGTGGAGGTGGTGCTCTTGCTGCGCACCGTGTTCGCGGTGGGCCTGCTTTCCGATCGATTGGTACCCGCCGGTGGAGGTTTCCTCATGGCGCTGATGGGCCTCGTCCCGAAGCTCCCCACGCTGCTGGCGTCGTTGTCGGACGAAAGCTGATCCTTTGACTGTGGAACCCGTCTCGATCTTCACGCCAGTGGCATCGGCGGCCGACGTGCTCGACGCCATGCGAGCAATCGAGCCAAAACTCATCGTCGACATCGAGCCGGCGCAGGGGGTGTGGCGATCCGCCACCTTCCCGTTGGATCCATCCGACGCAGATATCGATGGCGATGGCGCACTCGATCGGTGGCCCCTTCGTGTCAACCACGCCCCGGACTACTACGACGGTCCCGACTGGGAACAGCAGCTCCTTGGTTTGCGGGCCTATTTCGGTCAGTGGGACGTGCATGCACGTACGGAGCCCACGTTTGCCGTGTTGTCCAACACGCGGTCGGCCTACGCGACTGCGTTGTCGTGTCGGCTCGACCTCGACGCGCCAATCGACACGGATCCCCGACTGGCGCTGCTCTATGCGCTCGCCGTCGACCTCGACGCGTTGATCTTCACCCCTTCCGGATTGCGCGACAGTCACGGCCGGATGCTCGTAAGCGCATCCGGCCCCCACCCTGATGCCGTCGTACCCAAGCTTCGGTCTGAGTCGTCTGTGGTCGCGGCCGATCTTCCCGACGAGTCGGACCGCGTTGATCGCGGGTCTGGTGTCGGGGATTCTGGTGTCGGGGATTCCGGCGTCGGGGATTCCGGCGTCGAAGCATCCGGCGACGAGCAAGCGGTGGCGGAAGCGGAAGCGGTGGCGTCGGTGGTGGGACGACTCGCCGCCCAGGCGATGGCTATGGCATCGGCGGAACAGCCCACGATCGTGTTGCCAGCCCCCGAAACCGGTCCAGGCCCCGAAACGCAGATCACGCTCGATCCTCCGGCGGTCGAGGTCGACCTCCGCACGTCGGGTCCTTCCGCTCGTCGGGTGGCGCTCCGTGCGCTGGCCTTGACCGCAGTGTGTAGCCGCGCGTTCCTGGAACAAGACGATCCCGACGAGGTTGACCAAGAGGGGGAACGGTCGCGTATCGAGCGCTGGGCGATCGAGGTGCATGGCCTCGACGATGAGCTCGAGCCCGATGAATGGCAACTCCTCCAAGCCGGAATCGAGATGATCGATGCGCGAAAGGCCGTCGACGCTGCCTGGCGAATCGAAGGGCTCGCCGTGCTGGTGTGGGCGCTCGGTCTCACCGATCTCCCGGACTACGACGCCCTTGCCGATACCGACCTGTTGAACGACGCCGTCGGGTTTCTCGACGTGGCCAAAGCGAACGAGGTCGTCTCGAACGCCACGCTTCGCACCGTCGACCGACTCCAAGTGGTTCACGACCAGACCAAAGCCGTGCACTGGCGGCTCCGTGAGTTCCGCCTGCAACCGGGTCCGATCGATTTTCTCACCCACTGCGCCGACTCGCTGCTCGGAAGTCTCGATAGCTCGTTGTGTCGATTCGCCGGCGACGATTTGGCGATTCGCTGCGACGGTGAAGATCTCGCCATCTCCGTCGCCGACGAGGACACCGTCGATCAGGTGCTCAGCGTGGCCGACGAACGTTTCTTGGCCGCCCGCTGGCTCCTGGTGGGCGGCACGTTCGCCACGACGAGCGTCAACACCTAAACGTCCCTTCAGCCGTCGAACTCTCGCAAGCCCTTCGCCGGGATCGACAGCAACGCCACTACGAGTACCGCAGCACCGACCATCTGAAACGTTCGCTCGATGCCCACCGCTTCGACCAATGGACCGACCACGATGAAACCCAGCGGACCGGCGGCGTAGCCGGCGCTGTTCACCAACGTGGTGGCCCGCCCCCGAGCGTGCACCGGAGTTCGCGTTTGCACGGCGAGGTTCACGAGGGGATTGATCGGCCCGTAGGCCACACCCACGAAGAGCGCCATGGCGAGGAGAACCGGGTAGGACGGCAAGAAGGACATGGCGGCCAGCCCGACGCCAGCCACCACCGTAGACCCCACGAAGTGCAGTCGCCGGGGGAGTCGGCGGCCCACCGCGGCGTAGAGCAGAGCGCCAGCAATTCCGCCGGCACTGAACGCGGTGATCACAAAACCCATACGTTCCGGGCTGCCCTGGCTTTCGAAGTAGACGGGGAAAAGCACCGCCTCCATGGGCAGGTACACGGCGAGCAGTCCCGCGCTCAAGAGCAGTACGGATCGAAGGAGCCGATCGTGCCAGACGATGCGCAGTCCTTCTTTGGTCTCGGCCCAGAGTTGGTGGTGCAGCGGCGATGGGCCGGTGGTAGTGCCCAGATCCGGGTCCCGTTCCGAAACATCGGGGGAGAGAACTGGCTGTCCTCCGTGTCCTCCGTGTCCTTCGAGGCCGGCGAGCGCAATACGCCACACCAACAGCGAGGAGCAGGCGAAGCCCACGCCCGCCACGCCCATTGCTGCCGCCGCGCCGATGGTGCCGATGAGGATGCCACCAACCCCCGGTCCCACGACGAACGCCGCACCCCACACTGCTTCGTGGATGCCGTTCACTCGCTCAAGGGGAGATCCGGCGGCGGCGGCGACGTCGGGAAGCATGGCCTCGCGGGCACTGAAACCGGCGGGATCGAAGATCGCCCCCAGCACGGCGAAGGCCACGAGCGAGGCAACACCGAGCCCGAAGAAGTGGTCGACGATCGGGATCGCCGCCACCGAGATTCCAGAAAGGACGTCGCTTAGGATGGCGGAGCGTCGACGGCCGATCCGGTCGATGATGCTGCCGGAGACGAGCGACGAGAGCAGCAGCGGCAACGCCGTGGCGGAAGCCACGATCGCCGCCGCAGCCGCACTGCCGGTGCGTTCGAGGGCCAGCCAGGGAAACACCACCGTGACCATGCCGTTGCCGGTTCCCGACATGAGAGTGGCCGCTTCGAGGAGGAGCAGCGGCCCTCGACGTCGGTGCGGTTCGGCCATGGCTCGACGTTACGCCGGTGATGAACCGCTGAAATACCGGGATTCCGGCGCGAATCTGACGAGGTGTCAGGTAGCTGTCTAGTCTGATCCCGAGGGCCGATGTGAGGCCCGAACCTCCGAGGAGCGTCCATGACCGAACCCGCCGTGTTGATTGATCGTGCCGAGCACGTTGTGACCGTCACCCTGAACCGTCCCGAGAAACGCAACGCGTTCAACGCCGAGATGTTGTGTTTGCTCGCCGACGCATGGGACATGATCGATGCCGACCCCGATGTGCGTGTGGCCATACTCACCGGTGCCGGCGGTCATTTTTCGGCCGGTGCGGATCTGGACCGTCTCGTTGGTGCACTGCTGAGCGGAAAACCCACGGAGAACGAATACGAAGAGCGGATAAAGGCCGACTTTGGGCTCATCTTCAAGGGGTTCCTGAAGGAGTACCGCACAAAGAAGCCGCTTATCGCTGCCATCGAGGGGTATTGCTACGCCGGCGGTACCGAGATCCTGCAGGCGACGGACCTTCGGGTGGCCGGCAAGAGTGCGGAGATCGCGATCAGTGAGGTGCGCCGTGGGCTGTTCCCGATGAGCGCCTCCACCATTCGGCTGCCGCGGCAGATCGGGTACGCCAACGCCATGGAGCTGTTGCTGGTGGGCGATCCCATCACGCCGAAACAGGCCAAGAAATGGGGGCTGATCAACTACGTCACGAAAGATGGGGCGGCGCTCGACAAGGCCCGGGAGTTGGCGGCCAAGATCGCCGCCAATGGTCCGCTAGCCGTCCAGGGCATCAAGGCCGCGGTGTTGGCCGCCGACGGCGTGTCGGAGACCGAGGCCTTCGCCAAAGAGATGGAGATCGGCATGGTGGTAATGGCCAGCGACGATGCCAGGGAGGGGCCAAAGGCGTTCCTCGAGAAACGCCCTGCCGTCTTCCACGGCCGCTAAACCCCGTCCCCCGGTCCGGCCGATCGTCCGGAGAAAAATGGCCGAACTGGGCACACCATTCGTCGCTCTGACAACAGAATGTGTGCCCAGTTCGAGAATTTGTGCTTCGGTCGGAAGGTCCGCGACGGTCAGAACCGTCCGAGCGGCCGGTTCATGAACTTCGTGACCGGTGGGCACCCGCCCTCGCCTCCCAGGTTTCCGGGATCGTTGAGGAACGATACCGCGATGCCCTCGGCGCATGGTCCGGTGAAGTAGGCGCCGTGGCCAGCGCCTTCGATCTCGACATACCGGGATTTGGGGAGGGCGGCCTTGGCCTTCTGACTCCACGATGGTGGGGTAATCGGATCGAACGATCCGGCGAACACCAACGAGGGGATGTCGACGGTGGGCAGGTTCACTTCCGACGGGGGAATGTTCCAGCGTTTGCAGATTTCGTAGCTCTCCAACTGGTCGATCACGAAGGCATTGCGGATCCGAACATCGATCGGCGGCACGATGGCTTCCATCGCCGCCTGATCCGACACGGGCCCGAGCTCGGCACACGTCACCGTGAAGTAGAAGCCGTCGGCGAACGTGGGGCGACCGTCGTCACCCGAACCGCCGCCGGGGAAGTACTCATTTATGGCTTGGACGGGATCTTTGCTCGCCGCCGTAATCAGCTGCGGCAGAATCTGAATGGCACGCGAGCTGTAGAGCAGCTGAAAGAGCAAGTGCGCAAACGCCGATCCGTCGAACTGCCGGTGTTTCGCTTCGCGGGCCTTGAACGGATTGTTGTCGCGGACCGGGTATTTATCCAGTTTCTCGATCGCAGTGGCCAGCGATCCCTCAAGGTCAGGGTTGGCCGCAGCGCATGCAGCATCGGCGCCACAGGCGTCGAACACGGCCTTGAATGAACGCACGGCGTTCGCCGGAATCTCCTTGATGAACTCCACGCCGGCGGGGAAGTTGCTGTCGATGATGACGCTGCGAATGCCGGTGGGGCTGTCGTTCATCATCTGGAGCGCGAGCCGGGTGCCATACGAAACCCCGAAGAGGTTCCACTCCGTGAGCTTCAGCGCGGCACGCAGATCGGCGAAGTCGGCGGCGTTGGAGCGGGTGTTATAGGCGGCGAAGTTGAACTCGTCTTCTTTCAGGCGATCGTGACATTTGGTGAGGGTTTCGACCTGTGTCTCGGTGCTGCCGGCTCGCTGCTCTTCGTAGGTGCACGACACCGTGGGTTCGGAGTAGCCAGTGCCTCGTTGATCCATCAGGATCACGTCACGTTCTGCCAACAACGGCTTGAACTCGCGCACCCAGCCCTCCACACGGGCGAGAGCGGAACCGCCGGGGCCGCCTTCGAGGTAGACGATGGGGTCGGGTTTGGGCGTGGGGTTGGCCGACTTCAGCACGACCACTTGGAGTTTGATTTTCTTGCCGAGGGGTTTGTTCCGGTCCTCGGGGACGGTGAGAGTGCCACAGTCGTAGTTCTGGGTTCGGCTGGGATCCGTGGGGTCGATCTTCGGCAGCCCTTCCACCTTGCACGGCTTCTGCGGGGCGTACACGGCGTGGGTTCCTGGCGGAGCGGTGGTGGTGGGCGCGTTGGCGCCGCCGGTTTGCGAGGCGTCGAAGTTCGGAGTCGCCGTATTGGCAGCGGGCTCCTGCTTTTTCGAACAGGCTCCGGCGGTGGTAAGTCCGAGAGCAATCAGGATGGCGATGGTTCGGGTAGAACGGTCCCGCCGCCGCGGTGTTGTTGCGATTGACATGCCCTCAGCATGCCACGGGCTTGGTTGCCGACAGGGTGCAGCGAGCGAAAGCCGGCAGACCTTTCGCCACGGGTGGGCACCTCGGCTCCGCCTCAGTGATTCCCCGGTCAGCCCAAAACCAAGTCGGCGATCTCCCGCATCTTTTCCACCGATCCCGGCGAATACACCAGCAGCGTGGAAACGGGGGTGTCGTCCCAGGCGGTGAGACGTTCCTTGATGCGTTCCTTCGGGCCGACAAGCGAGATGGCATCGGCGAACTCCGTTGGCACGAGTTTGATGGCGTCGTCGCGGCGGCCGTCGAAGAACGCCTCCTGGATGGCCAGCGCCTCCTCCTCGTAGCCGAACCGGCCGAACAACTTGGTGTGGTAGTTCTGACCCTTCGCCCCCATTCCGCCGATGTAGAAGGCCAGCATCATCTTCACCGCTTCCAGTCCTTCTTCGACGGAGTCGGTGATGTTGATCATGGCGCTGGCAACGATGTCGAAGCCGGGTTTGGCGTTCCTTAACGGTTCCGCATACACGTCCTGATGGAAGGGTGAGTAGTACAGCGGCAGCCAGCCGTCGGCGATCTCGGCGGTCTGCGCCACGTTCTTAGGCCCTTCGGCGCCGAGGTAGATCGGGAGGTCGCGACGCAGTGGATGCAGGATCGACTTGAGGGGTTTGCCCAGCCCGGTGGACCCCGGACCGTTGTAGGGGTGCTGATAGAACTCGCCCTGGAAGTCGAGCGGCTCCTCGCGGGCGATCACCCGGCGCACGATCTCCACGTACTCGCGGGTGCGGGCGAGCGGCTTGTCGGCAGGGCGTCCGTACCAGCCCTCCACCACCTGAGGGCCACTGACCCCGAGGCCGAGTTGGAACCGACCGTTCGAGATGTGGTCAAGGGTGATGGCCGCCATTGCCGTGGCGGTGGGAGTGCGGGCCGAGAGCTGCACCACCGACGTGCCGAGTTTGATGGTGGACGTGTGCCCGGCGATCCAGGCCAGCGGCGTGAAGGCGTCCGAGCCCCATGCCTCGGCCGTCCACACGGAGTCGCACCCGGCCGCCTCGGCGGCTCGGGTGATCTCGATCACGTTCGGCGGAGGCAGCTGCCCCCAGTATCCCCACATCAGTCCGAGTTTCATGTCCGCAAGGTAGCGCTATTCTGACGGACCGTCAGAACTTAGGGAAGGCCCGGGAAGACGCCCTGGCACGCCGGGAGCGACTCGACCGGTGGGAAGGTGGCGCCGGGTGAGGACTGTTCGAATTGTTTTGTGATGGCCTCGGTGCAGGCAGCGAATGCGGGGTCGTCGGGAGTGGGGAGGAAGGCGTGGGGCGGAAGCAGATCCTTGAGATCCTCGGGGAAGATGCCCTCGCACTCCGAAGGGAATGACGTTGGAACCGAAGTGGTGCCGGGATCGGTGGGCGGTGCCTGCGCTTGCTCAACCATGGCTTTGGCGCAGGCGACCATGGCCGCTTCCTCAGGGGGCGACAGTGGCGACAGTGAGGGTGGTGACCCTGGTCCGAAATCGGACATAGTCGGAGGCGGGAACCACGGCATCGCGCACGCCGACGACGACCCGAACGCGCCTGGGACGTTGACCAGCGGACCGCTCGGCGGGGAGTTCTCCTTGAGATGACGTCGCCACGCTCCGACGGTCATAGTTCCCATCTGCTGAAGTTGTTCGGCCTTTTGGCATTCGACGTACGCCGTGATTTCCTCGGGTGTCGGCCCGACTTGGGTCTCGGCGCCCGTGCCGAGCCCGGCCGTCATCGCGGCCATGCAGTCGTCGAACTGGCTCGGCCCACTGAGCACCGCGGCGGCCGGTAGCTCCTCGAAACTTTGCACGTCGGTGGCGGCGGGCAACGTGAGCGGAAGGGGTTCGTCGTAGGCTCCGAAGTGGATATCGGAGGTGGCCGCAAACTGGGATCCGGGTTGCGTGGAAAGGATCCTTGAAGGAAACGACCCGACATCGTCGCCGACCACCGAGACGCGCAGTCGGGCCACTTTGCCGTCGGGCCGTACCCAGGCTTCGGCGTCGACCTGGGTGAACGCCGGCGGTGGCGAGCGAAGGTTGGTTCCGGGGGGAGCGCCGTAGGTGGTGGTGCCGGTGCTTCGGGCGGCACCGGCCGGATCGATCGTAAGCCGGAGATGCTGCGTCGGTTGACCATCGACGTCTTCCTCGCCCAGTGCGGTGACGGTCTGGGACTGGTCTCGCAATCCGGCGAGGAGGGTATTGGGCTCGAACAACTCACGCGAATGCATGGAGTCCGGCACGAGTAGGCCGATACCCATGAGGGTCGAGAACAACGGTTCGATGGCGTGGAAGTGGCTGACGGAGACGAGCGCTACTTCCGAGGGGTCGAGGTGGGGAACGAGCGTCCATGGCCTGGCTGCTCCCCAAGCGGCGGGCGTGGCGCTTTGGGCGAGGTAGATCGGAGGATTGACCGTGGACGTGCCATCGACGATGGCACGCGGTGTGCCGTCGGCGTTGGCGATCGTGAACCGCTCGGCGGTGCGGTCGACCCCGACTTCGATCGTGGTGGTGCCCGGAACGATCGGGTACAGGCTGCAATTGCCGGCCCCGTTCGGGGGGTCGACCGTGAGCGAACCGGTGATGCGCATTCGCACCGTGCGAGCGTTGGCGGTGGCGCCGACGCTGCTGCCGAACGCGGCCTTGGCGTCGTCTTCCGACACGGCGCTTACCGTGGCACCGGGGTCGGGCCGGGAGCAGGCCGTCCATGCCACCGCCGCGGCGACGATCGTGGCGACCATCACCCGTCGACCACCCCATCGCCGGGCCTGCGTTCCCAAGGGTCGACCGTCGTGCTCACCCATGAGGTTCATGGTGCAAAAGGTAGCGGAGTTCCGGCGGTCAGCCCGGTGGGGGGCAGGCCGTACGCTGACGGGCATCGGCCATCGCCACAAACAGTGGGGTGCCCGGGGGTAAAGACCCGGTGAGGTGTTGGCGCCATTCGGCCACTGTCATGGAGCCCATGCGCTCGATTTGTTCGGCCCTTTGGCAGGCCAAGTGTGGGACGTACTCCTCGGCGGTGGGTCCGTTCTCGACACCGGCACCCTTGGCGAACCCGGTGGACAAGAGGGCGACGCAATGGTTGAAGCGGTCGGACCAGCCGAGCACCGCTGCGGCGGGTAGGTCGTCGATCGTTTGCCAGTCGGTGACGGCGGGCACGGTGAGTGGAAGTGCATCGTCGTAGGCCAGGAAACGGATATCGGTGGAGGCCTCGAACTCCACGGCGTCAGGCGTCGACCGGAGCACTCCATCCACGGACCCGGTGGATGTCCCGGCCGCTGCCACCCGCAGGCGCGTCACCTTGCCGTCGGGCCGGAGCCACACTTCTGCGTCGACCGTAGTGAAGGCCGGCCGGGGTGTGGTGACGATCGTTCCTGCCGTATCAGCAATGGTGGTCGTGCCTCCACGGCCAACCCCGGCCGGATCGATGGTGAGTCGAAAGTGTTGGGCCGGTTCACCGTCGACGTCGTCCTCACCGAGCGAAGTGACCGATTGTGTTTGGTCTCGCAGCATGGCGAGCATCGCGTCGGGGTCGAAAACGTCTCCCGCACTGTTGGCGTCGGGTCGCAGGAGGTTGACCCCGGCTCCCGTGGTGAAGGCGGGAAAGAGCACCTCCGCCGGTGCCTCGGGGGCGAGCGATCCTTCCCGTGGCCCGGTCGGAGGAAAAAAGACCCACGGTTTCGCCACTCCCCAAGAGCCTGGTAGGGCGTTCCGGGCCAGGTACATGGAAGAACTGGCTTTTGTGTAGTCGGCGATGACGGCTCGCGGGGAGCGTTCGGCGTTGGCGAGGGTGAAGAAATCGGCGTGTCGGTCGATGCCTATTTCGACGGTGGTGGGGCCAGCTGCCGTCGCGAAGAGGTTGCAGTCCTGGTCTCTTGCCGCGGGGGTGGTGGTGACCCCGCCGGTGATGCGCATCAACAACGTTCGGGCGCCGGAGCTGGCGGAGATGCTGCTACTGAACGCGGCCTTGGCGTCGTCTTCCGACACGGCGCTTACCGTGGCACCGGGGTCGGGCCGGGAGCAAGCTGACCATGCCACCGCCGCGGCTACGAGCGTGGTGAGCGCCACGAGTCGTGCGCCGCGATCCTTCCGCCGGCCACCTTGATTCGCTCGCGTACCGAACCCATCCATGAAGGCGAGGGTACCCCAGGGAGGTCCGGATGCGCGGCCGCGTGGCCGGTCGATCACGCTGATGATCAATGACGGATCCCGTTCCCGTTGGTGAGCGCACCGATGACTTCGTATACCTCGTCACGACCGGTCGCCGATCCGGTACTCCGCACGAAATCGAGATCTGGTAGGCGCGGTGGGCTCGACGCGTTATCTGTTGGCGGGAGCCGGCTATCGGTCTGACGGGGTGGCGAACCTGATCGCCCAGCCGCGCTACCGGGAGTTGTCGTTGCCCGTGGCAATCGGCCTCGTACGCGACTCGCCTGGAAGTTGATCGCCGGCGTTCCGAGGCCAGCGATTCTGACCGTTGGACCGTCAGCTTTGCGGATTGCTCGTCGAGAGCGAGGCACTCGCGCAGGTCGTGAACGCAACAGGAAAGAGACCGTCCGCGGTGGGAGAGGTGCGCGGAGCTTGGCGGGCCATCCACGCACCCACCGTGAGGTCGGCCATCGCCGCCGCCTGGGCGCGGTACGCGCACTCGTAGAAACGACGTTGTTCCTCGGAAACAAGGGTTGGTGAAGTTCCTTCGGGCTGCCCTCGCTGGGCGTACCAGCATTGAATGCCGAACGTGGCTGGTGTGGCGTTGAAGACGGCCGTGGCGGGCAGGTCGGCGAAGGACTGGGCGTCGTCGAGATTGAGCAGCGACGCTTCGTTCGGCTCGTCGAAATCGAAGAACGTGACATCGCTCGTGGTCTCGAGTGGGGTCTGTTCCGGAGTCGCCTGTTCCGGATTCGCTTGCCCCGGATTCGTTTGTCCCGGATTCGTTTGTCCCGGAATGGTCGTTGGCAGCCCTTGCCATCGGCGCACGAGAAGTCGCACAGGGCTTCCTGTCGGCGCCAACCACACCTCCGCGGTAGCGGCTTGCCCGGAGAACGGGTTCGGCTCGTGGCCGCTTGGATCCGGGATCGACGGAACCCCTGTCCTCAGGAGACGAAGGTCGATGCTGAGGCGTAGGTGCGTCAAGGGGAGTCCTTCGTCCTTCGCCGCGGCGCTCGAAGGGTCGTCGGTCTGCGATGGCGGCAACGGAGTAGACGCCTCCACAAGGGCACGCACCCACGCAACGGGATCCAGCCCGGTCGTGGGCTCAAAGGCATCGAACGGCCAGGCTGCGGTGGCCTGGGTGAAGTCGGCGAAGAGCGGGGAGACCACGATCGGTGGGGGGAGATTCAATCTGTGGCTCTCCACCGCGTGTACCCACGAGGGGCCGGGAGGGACCGTCGGTCCCAGGTCGGACCGTGGGGACCACGTCGTTGTTCGAGAGACGTCGGCGCCGTCGAACACGAATGCCGTGCCGCCGTCGACAGCCCCAACGACGACTCGACGGCGTTGGTTGTCGACCTGAACTTTGACCTCCCCCTCCCCAGGAGCGCTCATGGAGCAGGCGCTGGTGGTGCCGGTTCGGCCGACCGAGCCGGTGATGCGCATGGAGAACGTGGTGGCGACCGCCGGCGCGTAACTCCCGGGCGAAGTGGTGCCAGAGGGAGCCGCCACGCCGAGCGAGCCGGCCCCATTGGGGGCGCGGCAGCCCGCCGTGCCGCTTCCGATCAGGCCGGCCACGAGCATGGATGTGGTGGTCCGGGATGAAGCGAACCAACGCGCCATCCACGCCCTTCTGTGCGTCACGTCGGGGTGAGATCTTGGGCGGAGACGATGTGGTTGAGCAAGGCCGCGCACGAGCGTTCCACCATCGCAAAAACATCGGCGAAGCCGTCGGCGCCGCCGTAGTAGGGATCGGGGACATCGAGGTCGTGGTCGCCGGTTGACCGCGGGTCCCATTGGCGTAGACGATGCACTTTGGCCCGCTGGTCGGGTGAGGTGGCGAGATCAAGCAGGTCGCTGTGGTTGGCCTCGTCCATGGCCAGCACGTACTCGAAAAGCTCGAAATCTCCTCGGCGGAATTGCCGGCCGCGGCTCACCATGGCCACGCCGTGGCGTTGCGCTTCGGCGGTGGCCCGGCGATCGGGCGGGTCGCCGATGTGGTAGGCCGCGGTGCCGGCGGAGTCGATCTCGATCTGCGCGGTGAGCCCGGCGGCGGCAACCTGGTGGACGAAGACGGCTTCGGCAGTGGGGGACCGGCAGATGTTGCCGAGGCAGACAAAGCACACACGAACCGTGTGGGCGGGAGATTCCGGCATGTGTTCAGCTTCTTCCGGTGAGTCGGTCTCGCCACGAGCGTCGAGCGACGCCGTCGAGGTTGCCCCGTTCCACGGCGAGCAACCGTTCGGCCCGAAGCGACTCGGCCTCGGCATCGGGGTCGGGAAGTGGTGCGAGTTCGGTGACGGGTTGGTCGAGCGCCCAGGCCAGCAAGAGGTCGGCCAGGGCGGGATTCCGGGCGAGCACCGGGCCGTGCAGGTAGGTGCCCAGCACCGTTCCCGGTCCACCGCTTTCTAAGGCCTTTGATCCAGACGGGCCCGCAAGCACCCCCTCGGAACCGTCGCCGTTGCCAACGCCGGCGCGCACCCGACCGAGGGTGCGGGCGGTGGGCCCGAGGCGAGTGCGGCCGCCGTGATTCTCGAAGCCCGTGAGCGGTGGCAAGTGCAACGCGGGGTCGACATCCACGAGCAGTTCCCCCACGGCCCGGGGTTCGGCCGTCTTCACCGTGACGCAATCAAGCAACCCGAGGCCGTCACGGAAGCCGCCCTCGCCATCAGGGAACGATGTTCCGGCGATCTGCATTCCGGCGCAGACGGCGAGCACCACGGCGCCATGGCCGACGGCGCGGTGGACCGGCCCATTCGTCCCGAGGGCTCGCGCCGCCTCGATCTGGGGGGCGTCCTCCCCGCCGCCGAGGAGGTACAGGTGGCCGTCTTCGGGGACCGGTTCACCCGAGTGAATGTCGAGGAGCTCACTGGCGATGCCGCGCCATTGGAGACGTCGATGCAGCACCAGTCCGTTTCCCCCGTCGCCGTAGGTACCGAGGAGGTCGGGGAACAACACCATGATCCGGACGGGGTCAGTGTTCACGTCCCACCTCATCGAGATAGTCCTGAAAGGCGGTGTAGTTGGCGATCAGATCGACCCGGCCCTCGGAGGCATGGGCGGCGGCCATCACGGCGGCGGCGGGAAGCGTGTCGGCTACATCGTGATCGATTCCGGCGTATCGAAGCCTGACGGCGAGGTCGTGTCGACGTTCACCGGTGGCGACGACGAACCGTCCTGCCAGCCGTTCGTAGGGCACGTCCCACAACCAGGATGGGTCGCGTCCGTCGGCGATCCGAGCGTTGATGGCGGCGATGAGCGGGGTCGGCGGAGGACCCACCATGTCGATGGCTTCCTGCCATCCGGAGGGATTTTTGGCCAGCAGCATGCGCACCTCGGCACCGCCGACGGAGGCGGTCCGGTAGCGCCCAGCCACGGACGCCAGGTTGCCAAGCGCGGCCGCAACGGCGGTGGGTTCGAGCCCGAGTTCGGCGCTGGCCGCCACGACCATGGCGGCGTTGGCAGCGTTGGCGCGGCCGGGAAGGGAGAGGCTCAGCGTGATGGGGTCGCCGCTTTCCGGTTCGGCGGTAAAGACACCGTGATGCTCACGTAACGACCACGCCGGTTCGGGCCGTTTGAAGCTGCACGACCCGCAGGCCCACGATCGCCCGTCGTTGGAAAACTCGATTCGGCCGCCGCAGGATGGGCAGCCGGCGGCATCGAGCGTCCACCAGGCACCGGTGCCGACCCAGATCACTCGTGCGGCGGGCATGGCTGCCCACACCACAAGCGGATCGTCGGCGTTGGCGACGACGGCACCCACGGCGAGCGACGCAAACATCGTGCGCCACGTGTCGGCGATCTTGCGAACCTCGTGGGAACGATCGAGTTGGTCGCGGCTCAGATTGAGTAGGACGACGACGGCGTTCGGTGTGTGTTCGAGCACGGCCGGCAACCATCGCTCGTCAACTTCGAGGGCGGTGGCGGCACCCCGATCGGCGCCTCCAAGAGCGGCCACGATTCCCGGGGGCATGTTCGCACCGAGCGAGTTGGAAACGACCGGCCCTGCGAGGCTAAGGGCAGCGCTGAGCAACGCGGTGGTGGTGGTCTTGCCGTTGGTGCCGCTCACCACAACGACTCGGCGATCGGAGGTGAGGCGGGAAAGTAGGCGCGGGTCGAGGCGCAGGGCGACGTTGCCGCCGACCACGCTTCCGGTACCCATGCCGGCGAGTTTCGAGGTCCGGGCCACGGTGCGCCCGGCGGTCACCGCCACACGACTGCGCCACGGAAGGCCGGGGGGGGAGAGCGGGGTCATGAGCAACACTGATGTTACCGACGAAGAATGCCGCCCTCGTGTACCCGCGGGCGATGGGGGCCAGCTGAGTCCGCGGCGATTGCCACCAAATGTTGCAGAAACCAGACTTCTTTCTTCAGTTGCGCGTTACCGTGGTCGATAGTTCATTTGACCTACACCGGTACTGCACCTTCCGGATGCGACATACGGGTCAACCAACCCATCCAACCACCAGTCAAGGGGGGACGCCCACTATGACCGACGCGCCCTTTTCGGAACGTCAAGCCAAGTACGCCGCCTGGCGAAATCGAGTGATGGAAGATTCCGTCACCGCCAAGATCGACCTCACGAAACTCGAAGAAAATGAGGACGACAGCCCCAAGCTGTCATCCGTGTGGAGCACCGAGTCGCTCTTCGCCGAGAGCCGTGCGGTTGCCGCTCGCGAGCAACGCCGGGGCTAACACGGACGCATCGTTGACGGCTCGGAGCCCGGCGTGCTGGGCTCCGACCCGCCAAACGAGAACCCGTTCCAGTTCGGCGGTACCCTCCGGGCATGACCGCCACTGCTGACCTCGGATTCGGTATCTTCGACGCCGACAACCACTACTACGAGGCCACCGATGCCTTTACCCGGCACCTCGAACCGGGCTTTGCCAAACGGGGTGCCCAGTGGGCCACCATCGATGGGCGTCAGCGCCTGCTGATCGGTGGTTCGGTGTGCCGGTTTATTCCGAACCCGCAGTTCGATCCGGTGGCCCGGCCGGGGGCACTTGACGCCTACTTCCGAGGGAAACTTGCCGGCGACGACATCCGTTCCGCCTTTGGCGAGCTCGATCCCATCTCGCCCGCCTATCGCGAACCGTCGGCCCGCATCGCGGTGATGGACGCTCAGGGTATGGACGGATGTTTCCTCTTCCCCACGCTTGGCGTTGGCATCGAGCAAGCATTGGTGCACGACGTCGATGCCGCCCATGCCAGCTTCCGGGCGTTCAATCGCTGGCTGGCCGACGACTGGGGGCTAGCCCACGCCGACCGCATCTTTGCTGCGCCCTACCTCACGCTGCTCGATCCCGACCAGGCCACCGATGAGGCTCGATGGGCCGTGGAGAACGGCGCCCGAGTGGTGGTGTTGCGTGCTGCGCCGGTGATGGCACCGTCGGGGTGGCGGTCCCCGGGCGACCAACGGTACGACCCGATGTGGCGCGTTCTGGCCGACGCGGGTGTGCTCGTGGCGTTCCATTCGGGCGACAGCGGGTACGGCATCTACGCCGAACACTGGGGCGAGCCGGCCGAGATGGAAGCGTTCCGTCGCACGCCGTTCCGTTCAATCGTGGCCAGCGAACGCCCGATCATGGACCTCGCCGCCGCCTTGATCTGCCACGGCGTATTCGCCCGGCATCCGTCGTTGCACGTCGCCACCATCGAAAGCGGGTCCGAGTGGGTAGGACCGTTGGTAAAGAAACTGCGCAAGGCGTTCGCCCAGACCCCGTCATCGTTCAACGGCGACCCGATCGCCCAACTTCGTCGCAACGTGTGGGTCGCCCCCTACTACGAAGACGACATCACCGGCCTCGCCGCCACCATCGGCGCCGATCATGTGTTGTTCGGATCCGACTGGCCCCACGCCGAGGGCTTGGCCGAGCCGAGCGCGTTCCTGAACGATCTCGCCGGCTTCTCGCCCAGCGACGTGCGGCTCATCATGCGCGACAACGCCTTGGGGCTCGCGTCCGCCGCTGGTCCGGTGGCGGCATGAGTGTCTCGGCAGGTGATCGGCCCGGTGGCGCGGTGGTGGGTCGGCGCGCGAATTCGATCGACGACCTCTTGGCGATCGAAACGATCCACCAGCTCAAATATCAGTACTTCCGCTTCCTCGATCAGAAGCAGTGGACGGCGCTGGGGGATCTCCTCACCGCCGACGTGGTGGCGTCGTATGGCGGTGGGGCCTATGCCTTCGTGGGTCGCACCGAGGTGGTGGCGTTCCTCGAGCGGAGCATGGGACGAGAGGACTTCCTGTCGAGCCATCGCGGGCACCATCCCGAGATCACGTTTGTGGGCGACCACGAAGCCCATGGCGTGTGGGCGTTCGACGACGAAGTGCTGATCGGCGAGTGGAACCTCGCCGTACGGGGTGCGGGTTTGTACCACGACGTCTACGTGCGGGATTCCGATGCCGAGTTGGGATGGGCCATCGCCCAAACCGGCTACCGCCGCAGTTTCGAGCAGCTGTTCCCGCTCGACGCCATCGCCGGCCACAAGATCACGGCGAGCTGGTGGGGGACCGACGGCCGAAGCACCCTGTCGGCTTGACATTGGCCCGTTGGCCCGCTGGCCCATCGGGAGCGGTCGGCGCGACGGCGGGGCGAGCGGCGGGGCGAGCGATGGCGCGACGACTGGCGTCTTCGTGGGTGTCCGGGAAGTCATGTCCGCCCCGGATCCGCCCTGGACATCCCGCCATGCGGCGTCCTCGTCCTCGCCGCCCAGCAGCAAGGGGGCCTTCGGAGCTGCGTCCTTGCCTGGCGGGCGCCAGGCCGCCCCTTGGCTGGACGGACATCCCGGACAACCACTTATACGAGCCGTTTGGCGACGGCCACCAGTTCTTCATCGGTGAACGACAACGATTGAACACCCGTCAGGGCAGCGTGGGTGGCCCGGACCAGCACCGTGGTGCCCCGTTCGTTCCACCGAAGCGTTCGGTTCAACGAGTCGCCGTCGATGGTGCCGGCTGTGCCGCGCACCGTGACCGCAATGGGCGTCGGCCCGGCGGGACCGGCGGTCGGGGTTCCGGGCATGGCCTGTGAGACGGTGACTTCCTCCGCACGCGATGTGAACGGCGGTCCGCTGCGCGCCGTGCCAGCGGTCCATGTGCGATTCCAGACGGTTGACCCTCCGCGAGAGTTGTTGAGCGACCAGCCTTCGGGGCCTGGGTCGAGATTGAGAAGGCTGGTGGCGAGAAATGGAACGACTGATCCCCCCGACGGTCCGTTCACGATGGCTCGACCGGCGAGCGGTTGGGTAAGTGTGACGGCCTCGGTGCGTCCGTAGCCCTCCATGGTGCAGCCGCCTCCCCTGACCGAGATCACATGTGTGATTCATTTCACCTCGATTCGGACCGTAGTGGGATCCTCGGTGGCCACCACGTCGTATCCCTCCCAGCAGTCCGATCCAGCCGTCGTTGACGGGTTCGCCCCGACGAATGACAGTGTGAGGGTGCGATCGTCGGCGTGGAGCAGGGCGCCAAAGTCCCTGACGTTGCCCGTTGTTCGGGCGCCGAGGTGGAGCCCTCCCGGGCTGAGAAGTTTGGTGAGGGCCCAACCGAATACGAGCGCTACCGCAGCGACGAAGGCGAGGCCGACCAAACGAGCCGGCCCGATCCGGTCGTCGTTGTTCTTGCGGCTCGTACGACCTGCCATCGCCTGAGTGTGCCACGGGCACGATCTTCAACGCATTCGATTGCGCCATGCGACCGCGGCCTGCACTTCGTAGTGAGATCGGGCGATGTGAACCCGTCCCCGCAGGAATGATTGCCCACGCCTCCGGAATGCATGACCGCTCCGCCTTGGGGGCGGTGATTGATGTTGGAGCCCTTAGTGGGTGTCCGGGAAGTCAGGTTGCCCAGGTGAGTGCTTGTGGGGTGCCTTTTTTGGGGGCGAGCCGGTTGATCATGGTGGAGATGGCGGCGA
>JANOSD010000156.1:0-43513 GCA_031415655.1 Actinomycetes bacterium | reverse complement strand
AAGTTGCGGGTCACGACCGCGCAGCGGTTCCCATACCGAGGTCAGTGGGTCGTTGACCAATGGACGGGCGAATCTGGGGTGTGGGTCGAGGTGCTCGCTGGTGACGGTGTGAGCCTTCGCTACCACTGCAACCATCGCGACCCCTCGCCCCGGACATTCGAGGACTTGGTATTCGATCTCACCGTCTGGTGAGCCGGCCCTCGGTTGGAGAGTGCCGGCTCAACGCCTACCGACAGCTTGAGTCGCAAGGGTTAGCGACACACGAGGTGCCGACCGACTGCCTCCCCTGACCGGCGCTCTACCCGATATCCGGATGCTGATCTGGAACGGTGGTCCAGCGTGATCTGGGACAGTCACGAAGCGTTGCCGAAGCTGCCAAACTCTCGGCGATGGATGTCGCCGACCTTGATCGGCTCCTCGCCACGACCCGACGGCGTGAGGTTCTTCTCTTGCAGGAAGACGTGCCGGTTCTGGTTGGATGGCGTCGCGAGGTGTTTCTTCGCCGCGATTGGAGGATCGTTGTCGAAGTGCGCCAGCGCGGGTACGACGAAGGCGGCGTGATCTTCGAGGCCGAGCCGACTGGACGAGAGGAGGCACTTCGACTTCTCGAGACGATCCTGGAGGCTCCTGTGTCGGAGTGGCGTGCACATCAACCAGAGGCCGAGACCGTCGCGGACTTCTACAGCCCCGGGATGGAAATTGTCGGCTGGATCCGGAATGGTGATGTGCACGTCCCGCCTATTCCACCGTTCAAGATCCTCGACGCGTACTGGAGCGAGCTGGTCGAGGCGGGGTCTGGCACCTGACCGGATCCGGACCAAACGAGGAGCGCCATGCCGGCGTTCGGACCGCTCTGCCGAGGCCGTTCCCTTCAGGCCACGGCTCGGACGTGAGCGACGAAGTACGGGGCGTGAACGTCGAGCACGCCGAGGAGGGATTCGAAGTTGTGGCCGCGGAGGCTGGCGGCTTGTTCTTCGATCATGGTCTTGGCGAGTTCAGGTTCGGTTGACCAGATTTCGCAGAGGAACGCGTCGGCGCGCATGACCGAGATCCCGAAGGGGTGGCAGGCCGAGTCCGGGAAGTCAGAGACGTTGTTGGTCACGATGACCTCGGCGGCGGCTTCGACGGTGGCGGCGAGCACGTGGCGGTCTTTCGGATCGTTGGTCATCTCCGCCTCGAGATGTTCCCATCCCGTCACCATGGCGTCGGGGAACGCCGCGTTCATGAAGTTGACTCGGCGGTTGGCGCCTTCGGTGCCGTGTTCGGGGTGCAGACGAGCGACGTTGCGGATCACCTCGGCGAGAATCGCGTCGGTCCACAGCGGGACGTAGCGCCGATGCTCGGCACTTCGAAGCAGCGTGTCGGTGAGGGAGACGGGCACCAGGACATTGGCGTCTAGCACCGCGAGGGTGAGGGGCAACGGCCAGGTCAGTCGTAGAGACCGGCGTCTTCGGCTTCTCGCACCATCTCATCGAGAACGGAGCGGCGTTTGTCGTCCCGCTCGGCCTTGAATGCCATCAAGTCATCGAGGCGCACCCGGCGATGGGACCCGACCAGATACGACGGGATGGTCTCGTCGTCGAGAAGGCGAACGAGATATTGGCGCGACACCCCGAGAAGGTCCGCAGCTTGGCTCGTCGTCAGATCCCGGTCCGAGCCGAGCACCACAATCTCTTTGCCCTCCGCGACCGCCTGCAACGCCTCGAGAAGCGCGTCTGCGGCCGGGCCCGGGAGTTCGGCGCTCTCACCCGAGGGCAATGAGACCTTCGGGTGTCGGGTACGACGAAGAGCTTTCAGGAGCCGAGTTGCCTCGGCCCGGGCCATGTCATCTGCGGGTTGGATCGTCTCAGCCATACCGCGAAGGTACCCCTCATTCGCTACAAACGCAACTAGTTGTAGTTATCGCGGCTGGCGATGGAGGTGCGGGCATATCCACGGTCGACCGCCCGAAGAACCACGCGCTAAAGGGCCGCTAGGCCCGGTCTCATATCCATTTGGGACATGCGAGGCACCTCGGGGGTGTCGCCACTGTCCGTGACGAACTGGCCGTCACCGGGAGCCGGTGTTGTCCGCCACCGAGCAGACACAACTGGCCCTTGACACCTTGGTGGAAGACCCTGGGATCCGCGGGGGGAAAGCCGCAGACCCCGAGCCGCGAGCCCGAGGCCTGCCAAAGAGCCAACCGCTTCTGGTCCGGTACCGGGGCGGCGGTCGACGTCCATGAGGGTACGAAGGGTTGACCCCCTTTGGACCGACCCAACAAGTCGGCCAAGCATCACAGATGTACGCGTCACAGCCCTCCAAGAGGGGCGGCTTCCTGCGACGCTCGGCATCGACCAGCACGCGCCCGAGAATCGGTGTGCTGACGTTCGGTTGCGTTCGGCGACTCCGTCTCCTCTCGGACGGGCTTGACGTCGAGGGTCACATCCTCTGGAAGGCACTACTGCTCTTTGACGGTGAGCGAGCCTTGGTTAGCCGAACAGCGAGTGTCGACGGCGAAGTGCTGGTGGGTTCGGAGGCGGGTGATGATCATTCCGATTACGCGTCCCTGACACTGACAGTTGATCATCGTCGCGACGCAGGCAGGGATCTTGCCATCATGCGGAACCACCTGGAACAAATTGGCTGTCCCGCGGCTGAGGCTGTCGGCGTAGTCGTTGTTGGCGATGGTGAACGGGTTGTTCGCGCCCTTGGAGTGCTTACGCGTCCGGCCGAGGCCGCCACGCGGCGTTCATAGGTCGTGGAGCCGGTCCCCCTCCGTTCCTGTGAGGGGTCAGGTTGCCTGGCTTGCGTTGGAACCAAGCTGCGAGCCCGATACGAGGCCTCCAGTGGCGTTGATGGGCGAGGCCCAATTCACGTTTGCCGCCGCCATCCCTTCCGAAGACATGGCGGCATTGGTTTGACGGTCGTTCCACCCTGCTGCGATTGGAGTCGCTGATGCGCATTGATGATCTACCCGAGTTCCTGACCGTCGAGGAGGTGGCGTCGGTATTGCGGATCGGGCGCACGAGCGCCTACGCACAGGTGCGGCGATTCTTGGCGACGGGCGGAGAGGAAGGCCTGGCCTGCGTCCGAGTCGGTCGCACAGTGCGTGTGTCCAAGGCCACGATCGTCGACCTCTATCGTTTGCCGACGGATGGGCCACGTGGCGGGTGAGCTTCTTGTCGGCAGGTGGGACCCAGGGTCTTCTGCCGTACTTGGACGGCGACGGGTGCTCCCGGAGTTGGCGCCAGCCGACGTCGACGTCTCCACCGAATTCGCCATCCGGGTAGGGATTCTGCGCCGTCGACAGCGTGGATCGAGGCCGGCGCGCGCCGGGCTTTGGCGCAAATGTTGACACCGCTTTAGGCGAAGGGCGGGTCCCGTCTCGTCGTGTGTTGAGCCTTGGGCCGGTCGTCACACTGTCCGTGAGGTTCCTCGTGAGGCCGAGTATGCCGCTCAGCTCTGCGCTGCGGCTCTGCGCACGATTCGAGGCCACCACGACGCCCACCAGTTCCGAAGTGTTGCTCGGGACTCTGCCGGTGCGGGTTTCGAGGGCGATCTGTCGTTCTTCGTTTTTGGTGACCGGGCGGCCGAGGATGTGGACGAGTTCTTCGGCGGCAACGTCAATGGTGTTGCGCTGTAGGGAGAACTGATTGACCACGTCGTCGGGGATCCCGCCGATCTCCGCCACCCCACTCGCCGCCCGTTTCTGAAGTACCCGTTTCTGCACCGGCGGGTTTGGAGCCGCTGCTGGTTTCACGGGGACCTCACGGCCAACCTCACGTGCGGTCTCACGTTCGGGGAAGGCGCTGGGTTTGTCGAGGTGGCGGGCACAGACGCTGCCGACCTGCTGCGGCGAAGACGTCGGCGCCGGTGGGGTCCAACCATCGGTCGATCCCTGTGCGGGGAACCAGCCGCTCACCGCCATCCGTGCATGCACGCAACCAGTTCGCGATCTCCGGGACTTGGTAGGGATCGAGCGGGTCGCCCACGTCGATCCTCGAAGCGACGGCGGCTTTGGTGACGCCGAGTAGGACGACGGTATCGGCGACGGTGAACAACGTAACGCCCGTATCGGACCGCGGTCCCGGCCCGGGTTCAACACGTTCAAGTGACGGCTGTTTGCCGTGGAGGTACTCGACGATCCGTCGGGCTACCTCGGCCAGCCGACTGCCCCGACGTACCTAGCGACGTATTCGTTGGCCTCACGAGGCGGCCTCTCGCAGGGCAGCCGCAGAGCCGGTCCGGTGCCGTGGCGCCGGCCGGAGGTTTGGGGGTTGCAGGTACCCGGAACGGGTACCTGCAAAGGTCTGTGCTTCGTGAGGTTGGTTTGATCTTGGTCCTTGGGTTGATCGTGATCTCGTTGTCGTGATGGTTCTGATCTTGGTCTTGGTCATGGTCGTGAGGTCTTCGTTTCGGTTGCTCGTTGCTGTTGATCTGGTTCTTGGGTTTGATTGTCTTGTGGTCTTCGTTGTCTTCTTCGGTCGTGGTTCTTGCGCTGTCGCTTGGACCGTGAACTGGGTCGCAGGTCCTCTCGGTGCTTTTGGATGGGCAGGGCGGGGGAGGTCGGGCGGCCACTCTCCGTGGTCACCAGCCGTCGCCGCACTCGACGCACCGGGCACACCGCCAACTTGGCCTGCCTGACCCACCGCACTGAATCGCCGAGATCGCCGTTCGACCGCCTGACCGGCCGGCTGCCGGGTCGCTTGCAGAGGCGCCTGAGGCCCTCCGCCGCCAGCGGGCGCCCGCGGCTGTCGAACGTGCCGTGCTCGGCTTCTCATGGACCGTGGGCGGAGCTGTAGCCATGCGGGGTCTCGCTGGGCGCGGCCCGTTGGCGGGATCGCCGGCCATCCCAGCGTCGTCTCGTGACGCCGACCCCGTCGGGGTGGACCCAGCTCCGGAGCGGCGAGCCCACAGCCCGGCGGACGGGAAGTTGGTGGTCGGCCTGAGCGCTACCGGCGGTGCAGCGCGCATTGGCGAGAGGTCCTCGATGAAGGTGGTTGGGTTCGACGGACAAACGCCTCACCGGTTCTCGCGACCCTCGGTCTCCGCCCCGGTCTCGCGGTCTTCGGCGTCGCGGCTCCGCCCCGACCCACGGCCGGCCTGAAAGGCGGATCGATCGAAGAGCCCAGATGGGAGCGGCGAGTGGCGTACTCGGGTCACGAGAAATCTTGTTCTCGGCCCGTGAGGGACCGTCCGGCTCGTGAGGTGGGGTTGACCTGCGCAAACGTCGACCGTGAGACCATCCCGGCGGTCCTCGTGAGGCGAACACCCGTACCGTGAGACACGCGTTGGGAGTGGTCGTGAGGGTCGGCGTGAGGTCGTGAGGCCGCCGCTGGCGACCGGCTCGACAAGAAATCTTGCGGGCGTGAGGTTCGCCGTGAGCGGTGCCGCGAGGGTGATACGAGACGGTGCTCGGATCCCCTTGACCTCAGGAGTTTCCCAATGCCTCACCTCATTGACCGCCTCGAACGCGAATGGTCGGCGTTCAACCGCCACCGTGCCACCCGGGCATTTGTCGCCGGCCTTTCCGCCGATCTGCTCCTCGCCTCGCCGCCGCGTACGTGCTCGTCACCCGCATGACCCCCACCTATTGTGGAATCAATGCCGGGCTACAGCACCCGGGGCGCCTCACCTCGGGATCGGCGGGCACTCCGGAATTTCGTTGGTGCGTCGCAGGCGGAACGTCGCGGTCTTCTTGCCCTCGCTGTCCCCGTTGAAGGTGCCGTGGCTCGGTGAGTCGAGGATGAAGGTGCCGCCTTCGTGGCGTTCGGGGGGCCGTTGCCATCCCGTGACGTCGCCTTGGTCGATCTCCCAAATGCCGGACAGCGTGCACGATCGACAGACGAGGTCCCCGTCGAAGTAGTAGCCGGCACCGACCACAAGTTGCTCGTCGGGCTTGGGCCTGATCGCAGAGGCGGTTGGGATCGGTGGTCCCCCGCTGAGGTCGTCGTTGCTCGTGATGCCGCCCGCTACCCGGGCTGCTCCGCCGCCTGCCCCAGCAGCTGATTCCACGCCTCGATGGCGTGAGGAAGGCTCGGCCTCACGTTGTGGCGGTAGCCCTGAGTGGTTCTCGTGTCGACGTGGCCGGCGAGGTCGGCGACTTTGACGAGGTCGTCGAGCTGGTCGCTCACGAGCGACACGAACGAGTGGCGCAGCTCGTAGGTGGTCCATCCCGCGCCCATCCCGGCGTGGTCGCAGAGTTGCTGGAACGCCCGGCGCATGTTCGACATCGTCATCGGCGTGCCGTTGCGAGTACGAAACACGAATCCCTCGTTCTCATAGAGCCCGAGCACCTTCTGGTCCTCACGGTGGCGGACGAGCGCGGCGACGAGCAGAGGGTGGAGCCCGATCGTTCGCTTGCTTCGGCTCGTCTTGGGAACCGCTTGGCCGACGTACTTGTCGCCGACCTCCAGGGCACGTTCGGCAATCTCGATAGAAGGTGCGTTTGAATCGATGTTTACGTACGGCCAGCGGAGGCCAGCGAGCTCGCCCGGTCGCAGGCCGCACATCAGTCCGGTGAGCCACATCGCCGGGCGAGGGTCGGCGGGAATCGCGACCGTGAGCAGGAGCTGCGCCTGCTCGAGGCTGAAGCTCTTGCGGGGCTTCGAGGGCCGGATGGCCGGCAGCAGGACGTCTGCCGCGGGGTTGGCCCTGATCGTCCGGTTGCGTACTGCGTGTTGGAGCGCCTGGTTGAGGTAGTTCCAGTTCCGATCGATCGTGCTCGTGGCGTGCGTGGCCACCATCGACTCGAAGAGTTCCTCAAGCCGGCGCGTGGTGGTCTTATCGACTCGCATCGAACCGATTGCTGGAAGCACGGAGGTTCCGAGCAACTGTCGGGCATTGGCGATGGTGTTGGGCGACTTCACGCGGGCGTGGCGGGATTTGCGGGTCGGAGACACGTTCGGGCAACCCTCGGCGAACCAGGCCTCGATCACGTCGGCGAAGGTCGCTTGACGGGTCCTCGCCGGATCAGGTCCGAGTTCTTGGGCTCGCAGCGTGAGCAGATCATCGAGGTCAGCTTGGGCGGCTGCCTTGTCGGTCCGCTCGACCTTGCGACGGGCGCCGTCAGGGAAGCGCACCCACGCCATCCACCGCTGTTTCTGTTCGTTCCATCGCACCGTTGGGCGTTGGGCCACCGCGCACCTCCGACGTTGCCAGCTTGGGTGGTGGCTACGTCGACGTAGCCACGGAACCAAAAGGCTACGTTGAAAGTGGCTACGTCGGGCAAATTCTGGGGAACTTGCTTTGGCCGCAGTGCCTCTGACCTGCGGTTTTGTGGTGGAGCTGATGGGAATCGAACCCACGACCCCCTGCTTGCAAAGCAGGTGCTCTAGCCAACTGAGCTACAGCCCCGAGATCGGTGAGTGTAGGCAATCCGCCGCGGCGATCCGCCATCCGTTTGCACGGACCCCAGGAATCGGTCACCAGAGCTCAATCGGGCGCTGCTGGTCGCCGTTTCCGTCCTGTTCGCCCGTCACACCGAAACGTCGATTCTCGGGTCGTGCGTTTGCTGGAGCGCACCTGTTCGGTCAGTCTCATTGCGCCTCCGACATGGCCCATGGCCCAGGGCCGAACAGCCCGGACCGCGGATGCCGCACGGGTGCTCCGCCCTTGGAAATGGAACAGGCTTGACCGTGGCAAAGGTTCAGATCGAGGTGATGTATGACCGCCGAACACCGTGACTATTTCGAGTCGTTGCTCGGTCGAATGGAACCGTTCGGGCATGTCTCCGGCAAGGCCATGTTCGGAGGCTTTGGCTATTGGGAGGACGGCGACATGTTCGCCCTGCTCGACAGCTCCGGGACCTTTCGTCTCAAGGCCGACACCACCACCGTTGACGCGTTCGAGCGTGCCGGATGTGAGCCCTTTGCGCCGGAGATGCCGGCGGGGCGAGCACCGATGACCATGCCGTACTGGAGGGTGCCCGCAAGGGTCTTGCGAAATGACAGCACTTTCGAGGCGTGGGTGAGAGATGCCATCGCCGTCGGGCATGCCACTGCGAAGGGAAAGAGGCGATCGAGGAAAGGCACGGTCGTGGCCAAGACGGTCGTGGGCAAGAAGGTCGTGGCGAAGAAGGCACCCGGGAAACGATCGATGGGTGGCGGCTGAGCGTTCTGTTGGTGTGGTTGCCCGTGCGCCCCGATCGAGTCGACGCCTACAAGCCGCTGACCCGTACGCTGATCCGTCGTGCCACCCGTCGAAACACCGAAATCCGTCGCTACCCCGAGTCCCGTCGAAGCCCCGCCAACCGTTCAAGGCAGTCGGCCCACGGTGGCGGTCGTCGGTGCCGGAGCGATCGGAACGTTTTTCGCCGCCCACTTTGCAGCCGCAGGAACCGCCGACGTTTCGGTCTGCGTTCGCACCCCCGTGCAACGACTTGTGGTCGAGTCCGACGTCGCCCCGGTGGAAGCCTCGCCAAGCGTGCTGATCGATCCCTCCGAAGTAGACCGACCGGCCGACTGGTTGCTCTTCACCGTGAAGGCCCATCAGACCGAAGGGGCCCGTGGATGGCTCGATGCGTTGGTGGATGAGCACACACGGGTGGTCGTGCTCCAGAACGGCATCGAACACGAGTCACGAATCCGGCCGTTCGTGCCCAGCACCACACCGATCCTCCCCGCGGTCATCTACTGCGGGGCGGAGGTCGTGGCTCCCGGCCACATCCTTCATCGAAACCATGGCTTTCTCATCGTTGACGACAGCGCGAACGGTAGGGAGCTCGCCGCTCTTTTTGCCGGGTCTGCTGCGCACATTCGTTGCAGCCCGGACCTGCACACCGATCTGTGGCAGAAGCTCACCGCCAACGTGGTGGCCAACGGCGTGACTGCGCTCACCGGCCGTCGGTTCGAGGTGTTCTCACACCCACCGATCACGGCCCTGGCCGAGCGTCTCGCCCGGGAATGCATCGCCGTAGCATGTGCCGACGGCGCAGCAATCGATTCGTCGTACGCCGAATTGTTGGTCGCCGGCGTGCAGGGTGTGGACCCGACCGGCGGCACGTCGATGCTCTACGACACCCTCGCTGGCCGGCCGCTTGAACACGGCGCGCTCCACGGCGCCGTGCTCCGAGCCGCCGCCCAACATGGCGTCGACGTACCCACCGTCGAGCTCGTCTTTGCGCTTCTCGACGCTCGGTCGCTCGCTCCGCGCTGACCGGGAGGCCGGTAGCGAACGCCGCGGCGGTGAACGTCAGTCCGATCCGTCCCGAGCCGCCCCCGAATCCCTCAAGGGTCATCGGAGCGGCGATCTCACGCTCGGGAGGAGCACCAGCGGCTGGCGTTGAACGCCGGTCAGATTCAGCGTTACGCGTTCGGGCCCGCTGCGCTCTGCGGTGAGCCGCCTCACATCCGTTTCTACTCACTGGAGTCTCCCTCGGCAGGTTGCGACGATGCAGCAGTTAGTCAGATTCCTGTCAGGTGACGGAACGGTGAACGAAACGATGACGCCCGCGGCCGTTCACAAAGTGAACACAGCTGGGAAATCGGGCCTCCGTAACGTCAGTAAGCAGTCAGGAAGCCACGACCCAGACGTCGAGGGCCTGGCGCGCCAGCCAGGCATCTCAGGCACATCAGGCAAATCGGGCAATACAGCCCAACAAGGCAAGTCCCCACGTACCAAGCATTAGGAGGAGCAATGGTTCATCTCGTAACGGCGGTGATCAAACCCCACCGTCTCGATGAGGTGAAGGACGCTCTCAAAGGCATCGGCATCCAAGGTCTCACTGTGAGTGAGGTCAAGGGCGTTGGTCGCCAGGGCGGACACACCGAAACGTACCGCGGGGCGGAGTACACCATCGATCTGATTCCCAAGCTGAAGATCGAAGTGGTGTGCGACACGAGTGACGCCGACAAGGTCGTCGACACCATCGTGACCGCCGCCCGCACCGGAAAGATCGGCGACGGAAAGATCTGGGTCACTCAGGTCGACCGGCTGGTGCGCATTCGCACCGGCGAGCGTGACACGGAGGCCGTGTGATGCCCGAACCTACGGAACTGAACACGCTCCCAACCGGGAGCCCCACACGAAGGAGAACCAACTTGCGAGCCACACGTCTCGCCTTCGGCTCGGCGATCACCGCCGGCGTGCTCGCCTTATCCACCGGCGTCGCCTGGGCCCAGGACGTGGCCCCAGAAGTGACCGCGGGAGACGTCGACGCCAAAGTCGCCACCCTCTCGCAGACCACCAACCTACTGTGGGTCGTCATCGGAGCTTGCCTGGTGATCTTCATGCAGGCCGGGTTCGCGCTCGTGGAGACCGGCTTCTGCCGGGCCAAACATGCGGCTCATGTGGTGAGCACCAACTTCGCCATCTTCGGGCTCGGCATGGTCGGGTTTTTCCTGATCGGTTTCCCGCTCATGTTCGGCGGCTACAACTACGTGCTCCCCGGCTACGACTACGGGCTCTCGACGGTCATCGGCGGCGGAGCAAGTGCGGCCGATCAGGCCCTCATTGGGTCCGGCGACTGGGTCTTCCTGTGGAAGGGCGGCTGGGCCGGTAGCTGGTTCGACGGCGACAAACTCGCCCTCACCGGTGCGGCCGCTGGCTTCTTCCTCTACATGATGGCCTTCATGGACACCGTCGCAACGATCCCGACGGGTTCGATGGCTGAGCGTTGGAAGTGGAAGAGCTTCTGCATGTGGGGCGTGTTCTGCGGCGCCCTCTACTACCCAATCTTTGGAGCGTTCACGTGGGGCGGCGGATTCCTCGCCAAGCTCGGAAACTCCATGAGCTGGGGTAACGGCTATGTGGACTTCGCCGGCTCCGGCGTGGTGCATGCCATGGGCGGCGCTGCTGCCCTCGCCGGCGCCATCGTGCTCGGCCCCCGCATCGGCAAGTTCACCAAGGACGGAAAGCCTCGCGCTATGCCCGGCCACCACATTCCGATGGCCTTCCTGGGCACGTTCATTCTGCTGTTCGGCTGGTTCGGCTTCAACGCTGCGTCCACGTTTGCCTCGAGCGACCCCCAGTTCGCCCTCGTCGCCGTGAACACGGCGCTCGCCGGCGGCTTCGGAGCGGTGTCGTGCATGCTCTACATCTGGCTCCGCACCGGCAAACCCGATCCGGCCATGATGGCCAACGGCATGCTCGCTGGTCTCGTAGCAATCACCGCCCCGTGTGCATTCGTCACCCCGCAGGTCAGTGCGCTCATCGGGCTGATCTCCGGTGTGCTCGTGGTCGAGGCCGTCTTCTTCATCGAGAAGAAGCTGAAGATCGACGATCCAGTGGGCGCCGTTGCGGTTCACGGCGTGAACGGCACCTGGGGCGTCATTGCCGTCGGCCTGTTCGCCAATGGCAAATACGGCATCGATGCCACCGGCGCTGGCCTGGGCTGGAACGGCACCACCACCAACGTGATCGATGGCAAGGCACAAGGTGTGACCGGCCTCTTCTACGGCGGTGGACCTGGTCAGCTGTTCTCCCAGCTTGCTGGAGTTCTGGTGATCTGGACCCTGATGTTTGGTCTGGCCTTCGCCTTCTTCAAGATCCAGAACGCCCTCACCAAGGGTGGCATCCGGAGCTCGGAAGAAGACGAGATCGCTGGCCTCGACCTCCCGGAGATGGGCATTCTCGCCTACCCGGAGTTCTCGGGAACGCACGAGAGCTACGGGTCATCGATGCCATCCGACGGAAACGTCAAGACCAAGGATCGAACGTCGAGTTAACGCTCGGCCGCAACCCGATCGGTGCACGACCGGTGGCTTCGGCCACCGGTCGTTGCCGTTTTGGGGGTCTGCTCAAAAGAAGCGCACTCGGGCGCGGGCGTATCGTTCATACTCACGAAACGTTGAGGCAACGACGGAGTGACGGGCGTGCGGTAACAAGGGGTCCATGAGGCGCGCCGAGCAGATCATTCGATGAGCAACAACGCCGCCGATCATCACCACTGGCCGCTCACCTGGATTGGTAGCGACCGAATCCTGGCCCGTGGGGTGGTGCGCCCGGTCGCCCGGTTCCTTCGCATCGAGGCGGCTTCGGGGCTTTTGCTGTTGGCAACGTCACTCATCGCCATCGTGTGGGCGAACTCCCCAGCGTCGGACTCCTACTTCCATTTGTGGGAGACCAAGCTCGAATTCACGATCGGCGGTTTTCAGCTCGAGCTCACATTGCATGAGTTCGTGAACGACGCGCTCATGGCGCTGTTCTTTTTTGTCGCTGGGCTCGAGATCAAACGAGAGATGGTGGTCGGCGAGCTCAGAGACCGACGGGCCGCGGCGATGCCGGTGCTGGCGGCGTTCGGGGGCATGGTGGTGCCGGCGATGATCTACGCCGCGGTCAATGCCGGCGGGGAGGGCATCAAAGGATGGGGCATCCCGATGGCCACCGACATTGCCTTTGCGGTGGGGGTCGTATCGCTACTCGGTCCGCGGGTGCCCGCTCAGCTCAAGCTGTTTCTGCTGACGTTGGCGGTGGCCGACGACCTCGGCGCCATCGCCGTGATCGCCGTCTTCTACACCCAAGGCCTCAACTTCGCCTGGCTTGGCCTGTCGGTGGCCACGCTGGTCATGGTGTACGTCATTCGCCGGGCCCACGTTTGGTACAAGCCGGTGTACGTGGTGCTCGGGGTGATCGCCTGGTACGCAATGTTCCGATCTGGTGTGCACGCGACCGTGGCCGGGGTTGCCCTTGGGTTCCTCACGCCCGTCCTCGCGCTGAAACCGGAACTGAATCCGGAGGAGATCGCCGACCAACTCGAGGTGCTCGACGACATCACGGCCGCCGACGTACGGGCGGCAGCCTTCCATCTGCGCGAGACCGTTCCGGTGGCGGATCGTCTGGTCGACGTGCTGCTCCCCTGGACCAGCTTCCTGATCATCCCGGTGTTCGCTCTCGCCAATGCCGGGGTGAAAATCGCCGGAGACTCGCTCGGCGCCACGTTGACCTCCCGGGTGACGATCGGCGTGGTGCTGGGACTGGTGGTCGGCAAGACCGTCGGCGTGTGTGGCATGGCGTACATCGCCTCCAAGCTCGGGATCGGAACGCTCCCTCGCGGGGCCACGTTCCTACACATGCTCGGGATCTCGATGGCCGCTGGCATCGGGTTCACAGTGGCGCTCTTCGTGGCGGGACTGGCGTTTACGTCCCCGGCGTTGCAAGACCAGGCGAAGGTGGGCATCTTCATTGCGTCGTTCGGGGCGGCGATTCTCAGTGCGATCGTGCTCTCGATTGCCGCGAAACGGGTGAGCCCAGAGGAGCGAGCACTCGAAGCGGAAGAGGACGCTGAACTCTTCGCCGAGGAGCCGGCACCCGCCCTCTGAACTCCGGTTTGTAGGGCGTCGGCCCAGAAAGGGCGCGCAAAGATCCGGTGTTCTGGGTGGGCGAAGCAGCGATCATGGGTGACAACACCCAAAGGTTGTGACACGCTTTGGTGGACGGCCCGGCGATCGCAGGGACGAGCAGTGGGAGGCGAGTCACCATGAGTCAATCGGTGTGTGCACAGTGCGGGAGCGAACTTTTCCTGGGGGAGCAACGATGCGGCGCCTGTGGGGCAAACGCTCCCCGTGAAGTGGCATCCTTCGGTGAACGCCCGGGTGATCCGGCCACGGGGCCGCCACTCGGTGGGGCATCGCTAATCGTGCAGCAAGGGGTGGCGTCGAGCGAGAGCTTTCGCGATACCGAAGACGTCTACCAGGGGATGGGGGGTGTGGGCTATTCCTCGGCCTCGGGACTGACCTTCGGCGATATCGACACCACTGCGGGGTTCGACGACGTGGCGTCGATGATGAAGGTGGAACGCGACCGCGAGGGCAACGTGATCTGGGACTGGAAGAACGCTCTGGTCGGAGGAATCGTGGTGGCCGTGGTGGTCGGGGTCGCCGTCTGGTGGTTCATGTTTCGTTTCGGTGGACTGATCACTCCCAAGTAATACCGAACTGGGCGTCTCCTCGATCAGATAGAGGCCCCAAAACGCCGAACTGGGCACACGTTCTGTCGCGGTTGCGACAGAACGTGTGCCCAGTTCCCGTACTTCGGGCCGGTGTTGGGTGGCCCGGTCTTTCGGTTGAGTTAGGCGACCTCGACGGCCGGGAGTTCGCCGTCCATGGCTTCGGTGGCCCGCTTCGACCAGGCGATCGCCACGACCAGGACCACCAGCGACACACCGGTGACGGTGTAACGCACGGCGGCGTTGTCGCCGGTAGCGATGATGGCGGGCAGGATCAGCAGGGCGACGAGGTTCATCACCTTGATGAGTGGGTTCAGCGCCGGGCCGGCGGTGTCCTTGAACGGATCGCCGACGGTGTCGCCGATGACGGCCGCCTTATGGGCCTCGGACCCTTTGCCACCCTCATTGCCGTCCTCGATGTACTTCTTGGCGTTGTCCCACGCACCGCCCGAGTTCGACAGGAAGTTGGCCATGAGCTGACCGGTGAGGATCACGGCGGCGAGGAACGCACCGAGTGCCAGGTAGCCGATGCCGAAGCCGACGATCACGGGGGTGAGCACGGCGAGCAGGGCCGGGGTGGCGAGCTCACGCAACGATGCCGTGGTGCAAATGTCGATGACGGCGCCGTAGTCGGGCTTTTCGGTGTAGTCCATGATGCCGGGTTTCTCGCGGAACTGCTTGCGCACTTCCTGCACCACCACGCCAGCGGTGCGGCTCACGGCGCGAATGGCGAGGGCCGAGAACATGAAGGCGATGGAGCCACCGATGAGCAGACCGATGAAGGTCTTGGGGTCGGCCACGTTGATCTGGAACACCTCAAAGGCGTTGTTGCCCACGTAGCGGACACCGTTCACGACGACCTCGCCAGTCCGCTCAAGTTCCTCGAGACCACGACGACCGAGGATCTCGCCGCCGATCGTCTCGATGAACGAGGCAAACAGGGCGACGGCGGCGATCACGGCGGAGCCGATAGCGAAGCCCTTGGTGACGGCCTTGGTGGTGTTACCCACAGCGTCGAGGCTCACCATGATGCGTTCGGCTTCACCGGTGAACTCGCCCGACATCTCGGCGATGCCCGCAGCGTTGTCGGCCACGGGACCGAAGGTGTCTTCGGCCACGACGATGCCGGTGGTGGCCAGCATGCCCATGCCGGCGAGGGCGACGAGGTAGAAGGTGAACTTGATGTTGCCGCCACCGAGGCCGATGGCCACGCCGAGGGCGCCGGCCACGGCGATGATGGCGTACACCGACGACTCAAGACCTGAAGCGATACCCGAAAGCACGGTGGTGGCCGGGCCGGTACGAGCGGCTTCGGCAATATCACGAACCGGCGTGTGCTCGGTAGAGGTGAAGTACTCGGTGATACGGCTCACCGCTTGGGCCAGCACGAGGCCGACGAACACGGCACCGAACATGCGCCAACCGGGCTGCGTCAACGTTGCGCCGTCGTTGCCGACGTAGCCGACGATGAGAGCGGCGGTGCCCACAAGCGTGCACAAGCTGGCCAGCAGGAAGCCCCGGTTGATCGGCGCCATGGCCGTGGTGTCCTTCGGTGTGGCCTTCACGGCGAAGATGCCGATGATCGATGCGATCACGCCGACGGCGCGAGCGGCGAGCGGGAATACAAGCCCGATGGCCCACTTCTTGGGGTCGTTGGGGTAGATCGAGGCGAAGGCGGCAACGCCGAGAATGATCGACGCCACCAGGGTGACCTCGTAGCTCTCGAAGAGGTCGGCGGCCATGCCGGCGCAGTCGCCCACGTTGTCGCCCACGTTGTCGGCGATGGTGGCAGGGTTGCGAGGATCGTCCTCGGGGATACCGGCTTCCACCTTGCCCACGAGGTCGGCGCCCACGTCGGCCGCCTTGGTGAAGATGCCGCCGCCCACGCGGAGGAACAGGGCGAGAAGCGAACCACCGAAGCCGAAGCCGATGAGAATGGCGGAGCTGGTGTTCTGGAAGATGGCGATCACGATGGTGGCGCCGATAAGGCCGAGGCCCACCGTGAACATGCCGCACACGGCACCGGTGCGGAAGGCCACCTTGAGAGCGGCCCCCATCGAACCGGTCTTGGCGGCGGCGGCGGCACGAACGTTGCCGCGCACGGCCAAGCTCATACCAATGAAGCCGGTGAGACCCGACATGAAGCAGCCGGCCACGAAGGCGACGGTGCGGAAGATGCCCGACTGCGACTGCGTAAGGGCAATGGTCCCTTCCGCGTCTCCGGCGCCCGGTCGGACAATCTCGGTCGATGTGATGAACACAATGACGACGAGCGGGATGAGGATGTATCCGATCGTGCGGAACTGGCGCTTGAGGTAGGCAAGCGCCCCTTCCTGGATCGCGGCGGCGATCTCTTTCATCTTGGGGGTGCCCTCGTCTGCGGCGAGTACTCCCTTCATGAGGAAGAAGCCCACGATGATGGCGAGAATGGCGGTGGCACCGGAGAATCCGATGAGCGCCCATTCCTTGCTCTCCAACGTGAACTCCTGCCAGCCGCCTTCGGCGGCGAGGAGGATATTCATAGTTTCGTTTCCTTTGCTTTCTCGGTGGTCCCGTTGCGGGATGAGGGGGTTGTGGATTTTGAGGACGTGGGTTTCGGCCGGCCGTTGGTGGCGGCGTTGGTCGTGGTGGCGGTGGTGCCGTCGGGGTCGGTGGTGCCGGCACCAATGCGGGTAGTGCGCACGTAGATCTGACGCGCAATGCGCTCGCCGAGCGTGCGGTCTTTCCCGTCGACAAGGAGCATCAGTGGCCCGTCAAACGGGTGCTTTTCCTTGACCTCGACTCGCACGCCGGGCCGGACACCGAGGTCTTCAAGGAACTTGATGACGTCGGGGTCGGTGGAACTCGGCACCGCCACCTCGGCCACGTCGCCGGGGTTGAGGTCGTACAGGCGCGGAAGGGTAGGCAAGTCGGCCTGTTCCTTCTCCGGTATGGGGAAGCCGTGGGGGCAGGTGGCCGGACGGTGAAGGGCGACGAAGAGCCGGTCTAATACCTCGTCGGGAAGCTCGTGCTCGAAGGTGGGGGCGAGGGCATCGGCCTGGTTCCACTGGTACCCGAGCATGTCGGACAGGAAACGCTCCACGATTCGGTGTCGTCGGATCGCCGACACCGCGGTACGCAGTCCTTCGTCGGTGAATCGCACGCCGTGATAGGGCCTGTGGTCGATCAGGTCGCGCTCGGCGAGCCGCTTTACCGACGCAGTGACCGTTCCCGGGCTGATGCCGAGCGTGTCGGCGAGATCCGAGGTGTGGGCCTCGGCGCCGTCCTTGGTGTGACGGTAGATCGCCTTCAGCATCTCCCGCTCGGACTTCGAGAGCTCGGTCTTCGAGAGGTCGTGTTTCGGCAGGTCGGCCCTGGGGATGTCGGCCTTGGGGATGTCGGCCTTCAATGCAGCGATAGCGGGGAGGTCCGACTCAAGGGGATTGTTCGTCATGGGAGCAGCGTCATTGCAGCAAAAGTTTGGGGGACCCCAAAACAGGTTTCGGGCCGGCAGATTTCACTCTATGGGGGGGCGAAACTGCAAGCGCGCACCCTCGCGAACCGAATCGGGGGTGGGAGAAACCCCGGCCGACGGGAACTGGGCCGTGGTATCGGTCGTCACAACGCCGGAACCCGCAGCGCTGCGGGGAGGAGGAGATTCGGTATGCCAACACGACAGAAACCCAACCGTCTGCGTAGTCGAGGCGGCATCGGCACCGGCACCGGAACCGGCGTGGCGATCGGGATCGGGGCGGTGCTGTTGATCAGTAGTTGTAGTCATGGGGGGAGTCGTGTCGCGTCAGACCAGAACAATCCCGCCGGCGGTGGTGTGAAGAGCCAGTCGGCCGAACGCGACCCGTACTCGGGCAATCAGTATCGCAACCCGGGGGTCAACGCCTTCGTGGAGTCCAGCGTCGATCCGATGTCGGCATTTTCGGCGGATGTGGATACCGGGTCCTACACCGTCGCCCGCAAATACGTGACCGACGGCTATCGGCCTCACCCCGATTCGGTGCGCGTCGAGGAGTACGTCAACTACTTCGATCAGGGCTATCCAGCGCCGACATCGGGCACCTTCACCTTGCATGCCGACGGTGCACCGAGCCCGTTCGTGCAGGACCCCCGCCACAATCGAGTGGTGCGCCTCGGGGTTCGGGCCAAGGACGTGACCGAAACCGATCGCCGAAACGCCTCGCTCACGTTCGTGGTCGACACGTCGGGATCGATGGAACAGGGTGGAAGGCTCGAACTGGTCAAGCAGTCGCTTCGCATGCTTGTCGACGAAATGGGCACCGGTGATCGGGTGGCGATCGTGGCCTTCGGTGATAACTCGTCGGTCGTGGTGCCGTCCACGCCCGCATCGGATCGCCGGACCATTCTCGCCGGTATCGACCAGCTGCGAATCGGCGGATCCACGAACGCCGAGGCGGGTCTGCGTTCCGGGTATGCCGAGGCACAGAACGGTTTCCTCGCTGGTGGCACCAATCGAGTGATTTTGGCGTCGGACGGGGTGGCGAACGTGGGCACCACCGGCCCCGACGCCTTGGCTTCGCAGGTGCGGACGGCCGCGGGCAAAGGCGTGCAACTCGTCACCATTGGCGTGGGCATGGGCAACTACAACGATGTGTTGATGGAGCAGCTGGCCGACAAGGGCGACGGCTTCTACGCCTACATCGACACGGTGGACGAAGCCCAACGGTTGTTCCGGGAGCGGTTGATGAGCACCATCGAGCCGGTGGCGCTCGACGCCAATATCGGTGTGGTGTGGGACAAAGAGAAGGTGGTCCGCTACCGGCTCCTCGGCTTTGAGAACCGGAGCATCCCGGATATGGCGGTGAATGCACCGGCGGTCGACGGCGGCGAGATCAACGCCGGCCACACCGTGACTGCGCTCTATGAGATCTCGCTGGCGCCCGGCGTGGAACTGGCGCCGGACACCCAGATCGGCATATTTGGGATCCGCTGGATCGACCCTCAGACCAAGGTGCTCGATGGGCTGATGCATCCGGTGATCGCCGGGGACTTGGCACCGAGCTGGGAGTCGGCGTCGCCCCGGCTACGGCTCGATGCGACGGTGGCGCAATACGCCGACGTGCTGCGCAACAATCCTTATGCGTCACGGTTCACCCTCACCGATGTCGCCCGTATCAGCGATGGTCTGCCGCGGGAGTTGCCGCAAGACCCCGATGTGGCCGAGTTCGCCGACCTCGTCCGCCGCGCCGCCGGCTCCTATTGAGCTCACCGGGCCGGCGCCCGGTGCCTGAGGGACGGTCCCGACCGGCAATTCCCGCTTCTGGATGAGATTCCGCCCGTATTTGGGCGGAATCTCATCCAGAACGCCGCCTTTCGCCGTTGACCTGGTCGGTGGCTCTAATGTCACGGCGTCGGCCGGACGTCGAGCCGTGTCAGAACCGAGGTCCCCTCATGCATTGTTTCCAACGCGGTCGATTCATTGGCTTCACGTTTGTGGTGTGTTCCCTCCTTGCCGGGGGGATCTTCCCGAGCGCCAGGTCGTGGGAACCGGCGGCCGCTGTCCCGCTCGGCGAGAGGAGCGCGGAAGCGGCGGTTCCGTCACTCCGAGAACTGGCCGCGGCGCGTGGGCTCCGGATTGGGGCGGCAATCAACAGCGCCACCGTCCTCACCGACGCGACGTATGCGGACACATTGCGTCGTGAGTTCGATATGGCCGTGAGCGAGAATGCCATGAAGTGGGGCCCAATCCACCCGGACCCGGACACATTCGCCACCGTCGATCCCGACGCCCAGGTGGCCTTTGCCGAAGCGAACGGCATGGCATTTCGGGGTCACACCCTCGCCTGGCACAACCAGAACCCGCCGTGGCTCGTCGCCGGGCCGTTCACACGGGAGCAACGCATCGAGCAGTTGCGCAGCCATATCGCCGCGGTGGTCGGCCGTTACAAAGGCCGGGTGGCGCAGTGGGACGTCGTGAACGAGGCGTTCGACGGGCTGGTCGGCACCCGGGATCCGTGGAGCGTAGATATCGGCTTCCCCGAATATCTCGATATCGCTTTCACCGCCGCTCATGAGGCAGACCCGGCAGCGAAGCTGTTCTACAACGACTACGCGATCGAAACGCCAGGGCCGAGATTCGAGTATGTGGTCGATCTCGTGGCAGGCATGCAGGCGCGAGGAGTGCCGATCCACGGTGTTGGACTCCAGGCGCATCAGGGCGCCCGGGCCTGCACGGAGGCGTGCGCCAATGCGGCGTTAGTCAACATGGTGCGACTCAACGAGATGGGTTTGGAGGTAGCGATCACCGAGCTCGACGTGGCTATTCAGCTCCCGGTCGACGAGGCCGAGCTGGCGGACCAGGCGTCGGTGTACCGCTCGTTGCTGCAGGCATGCCTACTCGCTCCCAACTGCCACACCTTTGTGTTGTGGGGTTTCACCGACAACTTCTCATGGATCCCCTCGTTCCGTCCCGGGTTCGGTGCGGCGTTGCCGTTCGACGAGGCCTACCAGCCGAAGCCGGCGTACTTCGCTCTGGCGGAAACTCTGGCCGACCCGCCCACGGGGCCGGCGTGTTCGAACTTCGCCACCCAGGCTGGAGCCCAAGTGGCGTTCGACTCAGGCACGCTCGGCGCACCTTTGCTCGACCCTGACGGCGACGGCCTCGCCTGCGAAACACTGTCGGGCGCCGTTACGCCTTCGACGATTTCAAACACGCCACCCGTCGTGGTGCCAGTGTTCACGGGCTGATCGCGCGGGCAGAAACGTCGATCTGGGTCAGCTCGCTAGTCCATAGGTCAGACAGGGAAACCAGCCTTGAGCTCCCGCGACGGGCAGTCGCCTTCCCCGAGGAATCGACCCGTGAAGGATTCCGGTGAGCGGCCGCGTTGCGGAACCGCAAGGACGGGTGGCTGGGACATGGGCTCTCGAGTCTCGACGATCAACGTTCCGGTGAGGCTCTGCCGGTCTGACGGGACGCTCGACCAGTTTGCGTTGAACCACGTGGCGTCACGAAGTGCAACCTGCGGACAACTGGCCCGATTAATGGTGACGGCGTGGGTCGATCCGGGGTGGTACGGGTCGATGATGGCCCGTCCAACGGGAACAATTCCGACGGCCGCACACACGAGACCAGCCCGCACCAACACCTTTTTCACCCTCGGCGGTAGTGCAAACCTTGAGGCATGCCGGGGATACTGGCCCATGTAGAGAGGCGATTCGCTCATGCCCGTCTATGCCGCGCGAGCCGCCGCCGTTACCGGCAGGTTCGCGGGTTAGCCCTGACGGCCTTCGGCCACAAGACGTTCCAAAAGAATGTCGGGGTGGTCGGCCTCGAGCCGCTCCACCCAGTAGGGGCTTTCGAAGAGCGCGAGCATCGAACCGTCGGCACGGGCCAGCACCCGTACGCCCCGCATGCCCCGCAGCTTGAGGGCGGACTCGGCGTCGGTGCGGCGGGCCAACGTGTAGCTCGTGCCGGTGATCTCCACCGGGGCACCGAACTCGTTCTCGAGCCGCCATTGCGCCACCTCGAACTGCATCGGTCCGACCGCCGCCAGCACCGGGGCCTGGTCGCCGAGGTCGGCGTCTCGCAGCACCTGCACCACGCCCTCCTCGTCGAGCTGGCTGATGCCCTTACGGAACTGCTTGAACTTGCTGGTGTCGGTAACTCGAGCGACGCGGAACTGCTCGGGGGCGAAGCTGGGAATACCGGGGAACTCCACCGGCTCGTCGATCCACAACGTGTCGCCCACACGCACGTCGGTGGCGTTCACGAGCCCGACGACGTCGCCCGGGAAGGCCTCGTCGAGGGTTTCGCGGTCCTGGCCGAACACCTGCTGGGCGTACTTGGTGGCGAACGGCTTGCCCGTGCGTTGGTGGGTGACGACCATGCCGCGCTCGAACCGACCACTGCACACCCGCACGAAGGCGATGCGATCGCGGTGGGCCTTGTCCATGTTGGCCTGCACCTTGAAGACGAACCCGGAGAACGGGGCGGTGACCGATCGGGGCTGGTCGTGGATGTCGGGACGGGGGGCCGGCGGCGGAACCAGTTCCAGCACGGCGTCGAGCAGCTTGCGCACCCCAAAGTTGGTGAGGGCCGAGCCGAAGAACACAGGAGTGCTCTCCGCCGCGAGGAAGCTCTTGCGGTCGAGGTCCCCACCGGCTCCTTTCAGGAGTTCGAGCTCGTCCACCGCAGTGATGTAGGCGTCGCCCTCCTCCTCCATTGCCTGCTCCACGTCGAGCACTTCTTCCGGCGCAATGGTGGAGCCGTGCGTGGTGCGGGTGAAGCGAGTGAACACGCCGTCGGATCGGTCGAGAACCCCACGGAACTCTCCGGCGAGGCCGACGGGCCACGTGACGGGCGCCGTGGCGATACCGAGCGTGGTCTCGATCTTGTCGAGCAGGTCGAGGGCGTCGAGGCCCGGGCGGTCCCATTTGTTGATGAAGGTGAGCAGGGGGAGTTCGCGTTCGCGGCACACGTCGAACAGCTTGAGCGTTTGCGGTTCGATGCCCTTGGCCGCGTCGAGCACCATCACGGCGGCGTCGGCGGCGGCGAGCACTCGATACGTATCTTCGGAGAAGTCGCGGTGACCGGGGGTGTCGATGAGGTTCACGACATGGTCGTGGTAGGGGAATTGCATGGCGGCCGAGGTGATCGAGATGCCCCGCTGCTGTTCGAGGACCATCCAATCTGAGGTGGCGCCGCGCCGATCGCCGCGAGCCTTCACGGCTCCTGCCTCTTTGCCAAGCGCGCCGCCGTAGAGGAGGAACTTCTCGGTGAGGGTGGTTTTGCCGGCGTCGGGGTGCGAGATGATGGCGAAGGTGCGACGCCGAGCGGCCTCGGCGGCGACAACGGACATGTTCGCCAGGGTACCGAGGGTTCGTGTGCCTCGCGGTATCTGCCCGATGAGGGCCTGATAGTGCCCTGGTCAAGACGGTGCGGGACGGGGAGGGTCGGAGCACCGGATCCCGGCGCGGGAAATGCACACCACGAAACGCTTGACGGTGGGAAGTTCACGCGCGAAAGTGGGCGTATCTCATGTTATCTCCATGGTACCCAGCGGCTCTCGGAGCTCGTGCTTCCCTCGGTCGCGCCGTCCCCAACCACCTTGTTTGACGTGACCTGTTCGCGCTGTTCGCCCACCTCGGGAGGCCCCATGGCCATGACCTACCCGGTCACCCCACTCGATTTCGACGAGTACGTGCGGTTGGCCGAGCTGCACGACTGGACCCACGTTGAGCTCGACGACGGAATGGTCATCGAGATGTCCCCAGAATCCGGCCACCACGCGATGGGCTCCCACGACCTGCTGTTTCCCCTTGCTCATCATTTCGGTGAGGATCGGGTGTTTGGCCCCGCCACCCTCGTGCTCGACGAGCGAAATGCTCTCGAACCCGACCTTTTTGTGGTGCGAGCCGGCACGCGCGAAACCCGACCGGACTGGTTCCGCACGGCCCATATCGAGATCGTGGTGGAGGTGGCGATCTCATCGCTCTCCCGCGACCTCGTGGTGAAGAGCCGGAAATACGCCCGGGCCGACATTGCCGAATACTGGGTGGTCGCTTCGGCCAAGGGGGTGCTTCACCGGCATACCCATCCCACCCCTGACGGCTACTTGTCCGTGATTGCGGTGCCGATCGCTCCGATCGGCACCTATCTCGACGTAGCGGCGATTTTGGCCGCTGGGCCGCCTGACATTCCCGCTGTCGGGTAGCCCCCCACGTTTCGCAACTCACTCGCGCCCCTTCGGCGATCAGATCGAGCCTGCTCGAACCGCCCTTCCATCTTGGAGATATCGAATGTCGATTGCGATTCCCCGCACCGAGAAGCTCACGGTCGACGAGTACATGCGCCTTGCCGCTCGTGAGGGTTGGGAGCGGGTCGAGCTCGAAGACGGAGTCGTCGTCGAGTTGTCGCCAGAACACCTGCCCCATGCCCGCACCGTCGCCGCCGTGTACCAGCGGCTGGCGCGCGCCTTTCCTTACGACGCCTGCTTCTTCAGTGGAACGTTGCCGCTGTCGGGGTTCACGGCCTACGAGCCCGACATCTTTGTGCTCGACGTCGCCCCGCCGCTCGAGGCGATGTTGCCCGATGCGGTGAACGTGGTGTTGGTGGTGGAGGTGGCATTCAGCAGTCGGGGGCGTGACCTCGGCACGAAATCGCGTTTCTATGCTGCGGCCGGGATCCCGGAGTATTGGGTGGTGGAACCCGAGCGCGGGCTGTTGCATCGCCATACCGAACCGGGGCCCGACGGTTACGCAAAGGTCGTTCCGCTCGAGGTGGGACGGTTCGCCGAAACGCTCGACGTAGCGGCGATTTTGGCCGCTGGGCTGCCTAACCGTCCCGCTGTCGGGTAGCCCCCCACATTTCGCAACTCACTCGCGCCCCTTCGGCGATCAGATCGAGCCTGCTCGAACCGCCCTTCCATCTTGGAGATATCGAATGTCGATTGCGATTCCCCGCACCGAGAAGCTCACCGTCGACGAGTACATGCGCCTTGCCGCTCGTGAGGGATGGGAGCGGGTCGAGCTCGAAGACGGAGTCGTCGTCGAGTTGTCGCCAGAACACCTGCCCCATGCCCGCACCATCCAGAACGTCCATCGGCAGTTGCTGACCGTGCACGCCTTCGAGTCCTGCTTCTTCAGCGGAACGTTGCCGTTGTCCGGGTTCACGGCCTACGAGCCCGACATCTTTGTGCTCGACGTCGCCCCGCCGCTCGAGGCGATGTTGCCCGATGCGGTGAACGTGGTGTTGGTGGTGGAGGTGGCGTTCAGCAGTCGGGGGCGTGACCTCGGCACGAAGTCGCGCTACTACGCGGTGGCGAAAATCCCGGAGTATTGGGTGGTGGAACCCGAGCGCGGGCTGTTGCATCGCCATACCGAACCGGGACCCGACGGTTACGCAAAGGTCGTTCCGTTCGAGGTGGGACGGTTCGCCGAAACGCTCGACGTTGTTGCGGTTCTTGCCTCACCAGGTACCTGAGGCGAGGCCTCATTGCCGCCGGAGTGGGGCCGCTGAGGCTGGGCCACTATCTCCCGATGGCGTCGTAGGCCGCCGCGATCAGTGAGCTCGATCGTGGGTCGCCGCTGAAGCCGAGATACATCTTGTTCATCACATAGGCGAACCCGAGCTCGACATCGGGGTCGGCGAAGCCCACCGAACCGCCGGCGCCATAATGGCCGAAGCTGTTGGGGCCGCCGAGCGTGAGCATGGGGCCGGCCAGGTTGAAGCCCAGTCCGTACTGCAGTTCCATGCCCATGAGCACGTGGTCGGCGCCTTCGGTTTGGGGCGTCGCGGCGGCGGCCACGGTTTCGGCCGACAGCACTCGGTCGTGCACGGTGCCATCGGGATCGGTGACGGCACCAACGGTGGCGGCGTAGAGCTTGGCCAACGAGCGGGCATCGGTGATGCCGTTGGCGGCCGGGATCTGCGCCGACCACAGTGCGGGTTCGTTGAACGACTCGAACATCTTCTCCCGCCACGCACCGCCGGGGGAGAACAGGGCTCGGCCAAGGGGAACCTCCGGACCAATGAACTGGTCGACCATCGGCCCCATCATCGGATCGTCCGGCAGGGCGATCACTTCGAGCGGTACGACCCGAGCGTGTTGGGCCTCGGGTAGGCCGAGCCAGAGGTCGAGCCCGAGCGGTTGCCGAAACTCGGTGTCGATGAACTCACCCACCGACATTCCAGTCACTCGCCGGATGACCTCGCCCACCAGCCAGCCGTAGGTGGTGGCGTGGTACCCGTGCTGATCCCCGGGTTTCCACGCCGGGACCTGCCGTTCGATCGATGCCGTCACGTTGTCCCACACCAACGCCTCTTCGAAGGTCATCGGCTCGTCGGTCCAGGGGATGCCGCCGCGGTGGCAGAGCAGCCAGCGGACGGGGATGACGTCTTTGCCGTTCTGGCCGAACTCGGGCCAGTAGTGGGTGACCGGCGCGTCGAGGTCGAGCAAACCCCGTTGCACGAGCAAGTTGGCGGCGATCGCCGTGATGCCCTTCGTGGTGGAGAACACAAGTTGAAGCGCGTCCGCCGGGTACGGGACCGGCGCTGGTCCGGAGAGTCGATCGAAGCCGCCCCAGAGATCGACCACCTTGCGACCGTGGTGGAAGATCGATACGGCGGAGCCAGACTCGGCGAGGCCGGGGCCGAGGATCATGGCGTTGAGCGGGTCGAGCGGGATAGCGAAGTTGGCCACGAACGCATCGCATACGCCTTCGAAACCCGGAGCGACGTACCCCGCAACAGGGACGCCGTCGTCGGTCTGCACGTGGACGTTCGGAGTGGGGACGTTCGGAGTGTGGACGTTGGGAGTGTGGACGTTGGGAGTGGGATCGGGCACGGGGACCTCAGGTGATCGCGGAGTAACAGGCGTTGATGAGCGAGAAGCTTCGCATGTCGCCGGCCATGCCGAGATCCATCCGGTTCATGACATAGCCGAAGGCGAGGTCGGCTTCCGGGTCGGCCCAGCCAACCGAGCCGCCGGCGCCAAAATGGCCGAACGACTTCTTGCCGCCTAAGGCGATGAGACTGGAGTGGAGCATGAAGCCGAGGCCGAACTGGATGTCCATATCGAGGATGATCTTGTTCGGACCCGAGGTGCGCTGCGTGGTGGCATCGGCGAGCTGCTCTGGGGTGAGGATTCGTATGCCGTCGACTTCGCCGATGCACGCGGCGTACAGCCGAGCGAGGCTTCGGGCATCGGTGATGCCGTTGGCGGCGGGAATCTCGGCCGCCTGCACTTCAGGATCGTTGAAATCGTTGAAGTCGCCAAAGGCGCCACCGGGAGCCATGAGGGCTTTCCCCAACGGCGTGTCGGGGCCGATGAACGCGGCGATCATTTGGGCGAGCGGGTCGTCTTCTTTGGGGGACCGGAGGGTGTCGATCGACATGCCTTTGGGGAACATCGAGACCAGCGTGCCGACGCGGGACTGCTGTTCGGCCGGCAAACCAATCCAGGTGTCGCAGCCGAGCGGACCGGCGATTTCGTCGCTGAGGTAGGTGCCCACCGATTTTCCGGAAATGCGTCGCACGATCTCGCCCACAAGCCATCCGTAGGTGGTGGCGTGGTAGCCGTGCTGCGAACCAGGTTCCCACGACGGCTTTTGTTTCGCCAACGCCTCGACCACGGGATCCCATGCCAGCGCGTCGGCGCGGCTCATGGTGCCGTCGATCCAGGCCAGGCCTGCTTGATGGGAGAGCAGGTAGCTGACCGGAATTGACTCCTTACCCTCGGCTCCGAACTCCGGCCAGTAGCTGATCACCGGCGCATCGACGTCGAGCCGGCCGTCTTGGGCCAATGTATTGGCGCACATCGCGGTGAGGCCCTTGGTGGTGGAGAACACGGGCATGAGCGTGTTCTCTTCCCACGGCCTCCCGCTGTCCTGGTCGGCGATTCCGGCCCAAAGGTCGGCCACCTTCTCGCCGTGGTGATAGGTACTGAACGCTGCGCCCACCTCGGATCCGCCGGCAAAGTTGGCGGTAAACGCGTCGCGCACCCCCTCGAAGCCGTCGGCTACCCAACCGTGGATCGGTGTGTCGGCCATGGAGTCCCCCTTGGACAGGCGATGGAGAGCCGCACTCGGCCCCTCCGAGTTCAGTCTCTCCGATTCCCGAGCCTGCGCCAACTCACTGAAGGAAGGTCGGGGCGTGATCAGGGCGCCGGGTCGCGACGGGCGAGCACTTGGCCGAGCAGCAAGGAGGAGTCGACGGCAGGGCTGTAGAGGAAGCCCTGGGCGAGGTCGCAGCCCACATCGCAGAGCATTGCGGCCTGCTCGATCGTCTCGACACCTTCAGCCACGACGATAAACCCGAGGTCGTGGGCAAGGACGGTGACGGCCTCCACGAGGCGCCGGTGTCGGGGATCCACCAATGCCGGTTCAATCATGCTGCGATCGATCTTCACCGCATGAAGAGGGAGGGTGGCAAGCAACGCCATATTGGCGTAGCCGGTGCCGAAGTCATCGAGGGCTACCGCCACGTCGTGCTCGGTGAGCGCACGCAGGGCATCACGCTCAACGCCGTCGCCGGTGAGAGCTTCAGTTTCGGTGATCTCGATTCCCACGGCGTGGGTGGCGGTGCCCCACAGGTCCAACGTGCGCAGAAACCGTTCGGGGAATGTGGGGTCGGCGAGTTGTGTGGGAGACACGTTCACCCAGAATCGGAATCGATCTTGGGTGTGTCCCTCCACTCGCCACTCCGTCACCACTCGGCACACGTCGCGGACGATCACCTCGCCCATCCGGTCGATAAGCCCGGCGGACTCGGCCACCGGAATGAACTCGGAAGGCGACACCCAAGGCCCCGGGGCCACCCACCGTGCCAACGCCTCGGCGCCGACTACTTCATCAGTGGCGAGGTTGACGTGGGCCTGGAACTTGGCCGTCACTACCCCGTCAGGCAGGCCGTTCCTCAACGCGTGTTCGATGTTGATGTGGCGTTGCCGACGGTCGGCGACATCGTCGGAATAGTGGGCGATCTGCCCGTCGCGCCGCGGCTGCGACTTGGCCTGATGAAGCGCAATGGTGGCCTGCCGGTATCGCTCCATCGGGGTGCCACCTGAATCGGTGGTACCGACGGCCAGGTCGACGAACACCAGCTGATCGTCGAGTTGTAGTGGGGCGTTGAAGCCGAGGAGCACCTGATCGATGATGGCGTGCACGGGAAGCGGCGGCACCAGCGAGGTGGGAAGGACAATTGCGAACTCATCGCGATCGATGCGACACAAACGGGTGGCCTTCGGCAACAACGAAGCGAGCTCGGAAGCGACCAACCGAAGCAGGTCTTCGGCGGCGATAGGCCCGTGGGTATCGGCAAACAGCTCGAACTGTCGGAGACCAAAGGCGGCCACCATGCTGTCGACGTGTTCGGTTCGGCCAGCGATGTCGAGCAGGGCTCGGCGGTTGCCGTGGCCGGTGAGATCGTCGACCGACGCCGACGCCGCCAGCGACGCCGCCCGCGACGCCGATGCCAACGCCAACGAAATCAGGGACACCCCCAGGTCGACGAGACGAGCCAACGTGCCGCTCGGTCGGCCAGGGACCAAGGACAACACGAACACGCATCCCGGTCGGGAGAACGGATCGCCGGGGAGGAGCACCGGCTGGGACCAGGCGAAACGGAATCCCGGTTCTTGCAGCGCTTCGATGAGCGTGGGAGGGACGATGTCGGCCCCCGGTTCGGGGCCATCGAGCGCGGCGAACACCGATTGCCCGCGTCGGGATGCTTCCCAGGGAAAGGCACGCTGCGTCACGGAAGCGAGCATTCCCCGGCTGTTCTCGGACAGCCCCGGCGCAACGATCAACCGACCACGGTCACCATCGGCGGCCAAGGCGACACCCACCACGACATTTCCATCGAGTTCAATCAGCGAAACCACCGCTTCCGCGACCGACGTGAGTGTGCCGGCGGCGGCAATGCGTTCTAAGGCGACCGCGTGGGCGCGGGCCAGTCGGTCATCGATGCTTCGATTCTTCGGATCGCCGATTCGTAGCAGCACACCATCGATAGTCGGGGTGTCGATGAAGCTGTCGGCGATCACCTCGTAGTCCTCGAAGGTGCCGTCTTGGTGACGGATGCGGAGGTCGTAGGGCACCTTCGGCCCGGGGAACGCGGTGGTGCGCCCGAACGCCGTGAGCGCTTCGTCCAAGTCGTCGGGGTGGAGCAGGTCAAGCACCGACGAGCCGGCCATATCTCCGCTGGTGAAGCCGAGAAGTTGTTCGAGCGGCTCGGTGGCCACGACAAGGAGCCCCGCGCCATCAACCAGGGCGGCGGCGGGCACCACCCCGGGGAGCCCTTCGTCGCCGACCGACGCATTGGCGCGCCGAAGTGCTTCAGTCAGCCGATGCTGAGGATCAGGGGCGGGAGTAAGGAGATCGTTCACGGCCAACCGGGTGTGGATAGGGGGGACCAGGGTGTAGGCGAGGGCGAACAGGGGTGAAGGGTCAGAACGCCCCGCCGCGGAAAAGCAAGACAGACCGTACTCGTCGGTGGCGTCGATGTGACGGGCGGAGCGCGTGCCTCTCTGGTCCGTGTCGCCCGTTCCGTGTCGCCCGTTCCGTGTCGCCGGTTTCGTTGGTGTTCGCCACGGCAGGGCACGGGAGTGGAGCGACGATTGCCTCTGGCAGGTGTGACAGGCGAGGGCTCAGTCAATAGGGTCGCGACCCATGGCGCCCCGCACTCCGAAGCCCGACGTTTTGCGGTACCTGCGGGACGTTGAAGAACTCGTCGCCAACGCACCGAAGGTCCAACTCGCCACGATCTTGGCGGCGAATCCCGCGATCTGTCTCTACGGACGCCCGTCCCGGCGTGACGGTCTGGCCCAGCGGATCGGTCAGCACGACGTGGTTCTGGCCGCCGTTCATCAACTCGATGCCCTTGGACGTTTCGCATTGTCGGTGGTGCAATGCGGCCCACCCGGGGTGACGTCCGACGAGCTTCGCGCCCTCCTGCCCGACGGGGCGGTGTGGCAGGACTTCGAACCGGGCCTCTGGCAAGCGGCGAATCTGGGGCTGGTCTTTCCCGACGGGAAGGCGTGGTGGCTGGTCCCTGCGGTGGAGGAGGTCGATGCCTTCCCCGCTGGAGTTGGTCCCCGTTTGCGGTCGATCCTCGACACCATGAACGCCGATCAGGTGATGGCGTATCGCAAGATCGTGCTTGCGGCAGTGGACGAAGCCGGGCTCAGCGATCGGGTGCCATCCCAGGCCTCGGTCGCCTCGCCCGGCCGTGCGAACATGGCGAGCGTCACCAAAGCCGACCGAATCTCCCATGTGGTCGCGACCCTGGCTGACCCCAAGATTGTGCGTGGGATTCTGACGTTGGCGCCGGCCAGTGTGGCAGACGCCGCCCGCGACCTCGTCACCAATACGCCCTATGCCGAGTGGAGTTACTGGCCGTGGGAACGCAACTACGGATGGGGACGGCCGGATCCGGGGTCGCCGCTCCACTGGCTCGCCGAGCACGGGCTGTTGATGCCCATCAACGGGGGCCACCAACGACGGTTTGGCGTGCTCCCCAGGGAGGTGGGATTGGCGTTGCGTTCTGGTCGGCCCTACGAAGTCATGCCTCCGCCTGCGCCATCGATTGCTGATCCCGCCCTCGGCAAGGTGGACCAGGGCGACGCTGATCGCCGGGCCGCTACGGCGGCGCGGGCCATCGTGCACCGCATCGACGACACCGTGGGAGCCTGGGCCGATCTTCCTCTGGAGGGGAACAAGAACGGGGGGGTGGGTGTGCGGATCCTCCGCCTGATGGCCAAGGCGGCCGGCACTACGGTCGAAGACCAGGCGCTGATCGTGGATATGGCCTGGATTGCCGGATTGTCCGACGGGTTGCCCGTACAAAACGGGCGCGGTCGATCGGCCACGTGGTCGTGGCGGGCTCATCCGTCGGAGCACTTCGGGCCATGGAAATCACGACCGATCGAGGTTCGCTGGCGGCAGCTGGCGCGAGCATGGCTGACCGCCGAGCGCCATCCCGGCGTGGCGGGTCGTAAGGATGTGGCCGACAAGACGTTCTCCGCGATGACCTCGGAGGAACACCTCGACGCCATCGGGCACCGTCGGCAGGTGCTCACGGCGCTCGCCGACCTCGACGATGGCACTTCGGCATCGATTGACACCTTGGAAACACTGCTCCGCTGGCGAGTCCCGACGCTTTGGGCGTTCCCGCGGTTTCCCTTTCGGGAAATGGTAAGGATCATTCTCGGCGAAGCCGAAACGCTCGGGGTCGTGGTTGACGGTCGGCTTTCCACCTTTGGCCGGCTGCTGGTCGAGGGAAAACCCGGCCCGGCCGAGTCGGCGTTGGGCGCCTGCCTGCCCGACGAGGTAGCTGGATTCACGGTGCAGGCCGACAACACCATCGTGGCCGTCGGACTGCTCGACCGCGACGTGGAGGTGGAGCTCACGCTGTTGGCCGACCTCGAGTCCACCGGCGGAGCCTCGACCTTCCGAGTGGGTGAGGCCTCGTTGCGTCGGGCGTTCGATGCGGGTCGCACGGCCGACGAACTGCTGGCCTTCCTCTCTAATCACGCCACCAAGGCGTTACCGAAGGCGCTCGACTTCTTGGTGCGCGACGTCGAGCGTCGACATGGGCATCTGCGCGTGGGGGAGGCAGCGAGTTACGTGGTCGCCGACGATCCCGCCGTCCTCGCCGACGCCGTAGCGCACAAGAAGACGAAGAAGCTGGGGCTGATCGCGGTGGCGCCCACCGTCGCCGTCTCGATGGTGGCCCCGAATGCGGTGATGGACGGACTGCGTGTCGCCGGGTTCTTTCCGGCCGTGGCCGGAGGCGAAGTTCGCCTCGTGAGTGGCGCCTCCGTCGTCCCGCCCAAACCCGGCGCTGGCCGTTTGGCGGCCATCGAAGATCGTTTGGGAGGTTCGGCCGGTCGGGGCCAGCCCGGTAGGCCAGCTAAAGGCGCGCCTGATGACGGCGCGCCGGCCGAGTTGCCGAAACGATTCGTTCCCTACCGAGGCTCGGGTAGTCCTACTGGTCGAGGGCCGCTCACCGTTTCGGCGGCAAAGAAGCTCATCGATGAGCTGTTCGCGAACTGAAAGGCTCCTTCGTCGCCATCACCGCTTCGGCTCGTGAGGTTGAAGCGATCGAACCGCGTTCATTCGCTGCGGTAGCCTTGGGCGAATCCCTTCGGCGGACGGTTCGGCGGCTCGTTGTCGGTTTGGGGGGTCCGTTCGATACGAGGGTGAGATGCGCCGAAGGTGACCACGTTGTCGGGGTTGCGAACACGATGAGCACACAGGTACCGCTGGCCGATCCGCCCGCGTCTTCACCACCGTCGCCGCCAGCGCCAGTCCCCAATGCTGTGGGCAGTCGCACCCCTTCCGCACCGCGCTTCGGGTTTGCGGATGGCGGCGACGATGCGAACGTGCGGTTCACCATCGTGCAAAAAGTCCTTGGCGCAACAGTCCTTGTTCTGTTCACGGGAGCAGCAACGTGGTTTGCGTTCACTAGTCGGCCGAGTTCCACCGCTCGCCCGGAGCTTTTCGGCGGAAGCCTTGTGCTCAGCAATGCCAGTCGCGACAACCCGACCGTGGTGGACCTCGCGAGTGGAAACCCAACGCTGATCATCACCATGGGTGAGCCGTTCGGATTTCCGTTGTCCGATAGCAAAGAGCAGCGAGCGAACCTCCGTTACGTGCGCAGTTCGGCGGGCGACTACGTCGTGAATCGATCGAACGGCGACACCAACCTGCTGCGCAGTGATCATCTTGTGGTGAACCGAAAGGGGCCCTATCAGCTGCCTCCGTCGGCCAACGCCGACACGAATCCGTCGATCGACGGCGTTACGGCAAAGGCCGTGGACGACCGGTTGTTCCTGGTCCGCCACAGCGCCGCCGCGACCGATGTCGTGTTGATCGGTGCCGACGACATTCGTGCCGCCGGCCCGAACTCGCCCAACACCCCGAGTGGTGTGGCGATTGAGGCCGGTTCGGCGGCGTCGGACACCACGTCGGCGGTGGCCAACGGTTCGCTCTGGCTGTTGGTAAACAGCGGTAACGGCAAGGAACTGCGCCGGATCAGCGAGCCGGAATCAGCGAACGACCGACTGCTCGTCACCACCACCATCGGCTCGTTTGGTTCACGGAGTGAGGTCGTGGCGGTGGGACCAACCATCGTCGTTTTCGATCCCGTGGCGGCCAACGCTGTTGTGTTGTCGGCGGCCGCCACCGACCCGCGAGCCGAGCAACGAACGGTATCGTTGCCATCGCTGAGCGGTGCGGTCGAGGTGCAGGCCGCCGATCAAGCGACGACCCAGTCCAACATGGGTTCCAGCGTCATGGCGAACCCCGACACGGTGGCGTGGGTCGCCTACTTCACCGGCGATCGCTGGCAGGTGCTGGGTGTACCGACGGGTCTCACATCGTCGGGCGTTGACGGCACCGCTGCCGCCCCATCTTTGGCAGTCGTCGGCCCGTTCGCGTTGCCGCTCGACTCGAAACCCGGCGAGGCCTCTCGGCCTGTGCTCAACTCGGGAAGCCTCTACACCGCAAGCCGCTCCAACGGGCGCGTGGTTCGCGTCGATACCGCATCCGGCTCGTCGCTGGAACCGGCTGAAGGCGGGGCGAGCAATGCCTATCCGGACAAACCCGATGCCGACGGTGCCACCGACCTCGCCGGGAATCCCGCGGCGTTTCGGGATGTGGAACTCTTCACTTCCGGACCTCGAGTGGTCGTGAACGTACCGGTGGCGAAGCGGGCGATCCTGTTCGAGACCGACACCGGCATCCGGCGCGACATCGTGAAGACCAAAGCGCCGGAGATCGACCCCACCGCGCCGCCTACCCCGGGGAACAAGGCGCAAGACAACTCATCAGCTTCCACTTCCACCTCGGCACCGCAGCCGGGGGCGCAGAGCACGACCACCTCGTCGATTGCCGTCCAGAAGGAACTTCCCTGCGAGGAGCGCGATCAGCAACCACGAAAACCCCGGCTTACCGATAACTACGTGCCCTCCGCTCGGGAGGTACGTATCGAGTGGACCTACGACCCCGACGATCCTCGTGATTGTTTCCCGTCGAAATATCGAATCGAGGTGCAGGCGGGCGAAGGCAACGGCACCCCGCCCCCGCCGGCGCAGTGGGTCACGTCCACCGGGAACCGCCACGCCGCCGTCGTGGGCGGGCTCCGGCCCAATCGACAGTGGCGGATCACGGTGGTTGCGGCGCTCGGCCAGCGCGAGACGGCGTCCGATGTGATCGATGTCGACACCACCGAAACAGGGCCCGATGTCGCCCGCAGTGCCACCGTGGATGCCACTCGTGATGGGGGATGGAACGTGAGCTGGGACGCTTGTGCGGGCGATATTTGCGACCGCGAGGCCACCGAATGGGAGGTCACGATCGATGCGTCGGTGTGCACGAACAGCTTCCCCTTGGCGTCGGTTCCCCCGAAGCTCACGGTGGCGGGACGCGGCCGTGGCCGATTCGTGAGCCTTGATGAGCTGCCCGCCGACTTTGTCGGCGCCCGCGTGCGATTTGGGGTGGTGGGAATCGACCGATCGTTGCGCTCCGATGCCACCACCTGGACGGACTGCGCCGAAGGGTGGCGGGCGCCTCGAGCCACCCCGGACTTCGAGTTCGAGTTCGAACCAACCGGCGACACCTTCCGGGTCGTCGCACGCGTCGACCCTGCTGCGATGGACCCGCGCACAGTGGGAAGCCACGACGCCGTGCTCGAGTTCCGGTTCGACAACGTGTCCGCCGGTCCCCCCAGCGCAGCGTTGCAAGCGACCAAAGACGGCGTTGCCCCCCGAACAAGACACTCCGCTTCGGTGCAGATCTCGCACCACGGCCGCCTGGCCCCGCCGATCGAGAAGCTGGTGGACACCGCGGCACTGCCATGGACCACGCCGAACGTGGAGGTCACCCCGGTCAATCGGCTGAGCGCTGATGATCGTGATCCCAACTTCGATACCGGGCAAGTGGCCGTCACCCTCACCAACGTGGCCGTCGGCAGCTTCGAGGCCACGGCCGCCGTTCGCTGTGGAGTGACCGAATTGGCGTCCGTTTCCTTTCCCGTGACGGCTCCTGGCAATAGCTCCAGCCCGCTGCCATGGAACATCGCTACCAATCCGGCGCAATGCAACGTGGTGGTATCGATAGTCGAGCAGGTGGCCGCCGGTGAGGCACCCCGTTACAACCCGGCGGAGGTGGGCAATGCCGGGCAATGGCCGACCCTGACGACGTCCTCCACGCTCGAACCACCCACAGGTACCCTCACGGACGTGGGCTGGGAACCTCTTCCTGACGACGGCACCAGCATCTACGACGTCTCTCGATACTGGCGCTGGAACGGAACGACGCCAACGATTACCGAACCAGCCGTGGGGGAGTGGGTGGAGAACGGCGTAGTGAAGGTGCAGTACGACGTGAAAATCCCCCGGCCCAATACCAAGCTCGTGGTGGTGGCCTCGAGCTTGCCCGAGTGTTCGCTCGTGGTGTCGGCGCCCGTTGGTGAGATCACGCTTCCGGCTCGCTGTTTCCCGATGAACTCCGACGGCACCACGGCGTCAATCGCGTCGCTGAGCCTTACCACCGGGTACTTCGGGGTCTTGAGCCAGAGCCTGATCCCCACCAACCCCTCGCTATCGGATGCGGCCCGCCTACCCAAACCCACTGCTCCGCCAACAGCAGCGGTGGTCGTGTTCCCACCGATTCTCCTGCCACTCGGTCCTGCGGCCATTGGCGGTCGCCGCCGATTTCGCCGACATCGGTTTGTGGCAGTCGGCTGGTCGCCAGCGTCCTTGTTGTTGTTTTTCCCGTCCCTTCGTCGCCCGTCCTTGGAGCCCTGATGACCGACCCCTCTTCCGCCCTTCCTGCTCCCCCCGGGCAGCCTCCGCGAGCGAATGGGTCGGCACCGGCCGTTCTTGATCCCGCCGCGTTCGCCTCACGGTTTCAGACCCTCACCCACAACATGGGTCGGGTGATCCAAGGTAAGCCCGAGGTGCTTCACCTGGCCGTGGTGTGTCTCATGGCCGAGGGTCACCTGCTGCTCGAGGATGTACCGGGGACGGGCAAGACCTCACTCGCCCGGGCGTTAGCCGGATCCGTGAGTATGAGTTGGAATCGGATTCAGTTCACGCCGGATCTCCTCCCGTCCGACGTCACCGGAGTGAGCATCTACAACCAAGCCACCCACGATTTTGAGTTTCGTCCCGGTGCGATTTTCGCCAACATCGTGGTGGCCGACGAGATCAACCGAGCATCACCGAAGACACAATCGGCCCTTTTGGAAGTAATGGAAGAAGGCACGGTCACCAACGACGCGCACATGTATTCCGTGCCGCGGCCGTTCATGGTGGTGGCCACCCAAAACCCGATCGACCTCGAGGGCACCTACCGGCTGCCGGAGGCGCAGCTCGATCGGTTCCTCATGCGTCTCTCCCTTGGTTATCCATCTCCCGACCAGGAGGTGATGGTGCTGCGCACCCAGAAGGATGGTGCCACGGTCGATCACCTTCAGCCCGTGATGAGCCAGGAGATCGTCGCCAGCATGATCGAACAGGTGCGGCAGGTACAGGTGGCACCGGCATTGGAGGAATACATCGTGGCCCTCGCCACCGCCACCCGACAGGCGCCTGAAGTGCGGCTCGGGGTTTCGCCTCGTGGGAGCCTGGCGTTGTTGCGAGCCTCACGAGCGGCGGCGGCATCGGTGGGCCGGGCTTTTGTCGAACCGGAGGACCTTAAGAGCCTGGCACCGGCGGTGTGGGGCCATCGGATCGTGGTGAGTGCCGAGGCGGAGTTGCAAGGGCGCAGTGGTGCCGACGTCGTGGTTCGAGCGCTCGATGCCGTGCCAGTTCCCCGGGCCCCCGTCAACGCGTGACTCGCAGCGGCATTGGCGCGCTGGTTTTCGGCGCCCTCGTCACCATCGCCGGTTGGCGGTTGGCGTGGGCTCCGTTCCTCGTGCTCGGGATTGGGTGTCTGCTCCTTGTTGGCGTGGGCGTCAGCTACCTCATCCGGCGGCCTCGGCTCACCATCACCCGCCAGATCCAGCCGTCGCGTGTGTCGAAGGGCTCGTTGGCCATCGCCTACCTCGACATCCGCAATACCAGCCGACTGTCGTCCCCCGCCACGCTCGCCATACAAGATCTCGGACCGGTCCCGGTACGCACGGTGTTGCCGAAGCTGGTGGCCGGTGAGCGCACGGTGAAGACGGTGAAGCTGCCCACCACCCGCCGTGGCATCTTCACGGTCGGACCCATCGAGATCCGCAGGAGCGACCCGTTCGGGTTCGTGAAACACACCCAACAGCTGGCCGAACCCGAGGAGATCTGGGTCTACCCGCAAGTGCTGGGCTTCCACCCACTGCCCACTGGTCTCACCCGTCCGCTCGAAGGCCCCACATCTGATACGGCACCGCAAGGCAACATCACCTTCCACCGATTGCGTGAATACGTGGTGGGCGACGACCTGCGAATGATCCACTGGAAGTCCACGGCGCGCACGGGGCAACTGATGGTGCGCCACAACATTGACACGAGCCAGCCCTACACGGTGGTGCTCGCCGACCTCCGACCCGAAGTCCACTCCGCCGGCAGCTTCGAGCTGGCACTGGATGCCGCCGCATCCGCCGTGGCGAGCGCCTCCGGGGGCAACGCTCCCGTGCAGCTCCGCACTACCTCCGGCGCGTCGATCGGTGGCCCGAATCGCCGGCACATCCAGCCCATCTTCGACTTCCTCACCACGGTGGAACCCGACGGCGCCGGCACGTTGCAAGCCCAGCTCATCGATATCCGTCGATCCGGCGGAGGCACTGCGCTTGTGGTGGTCACGGGCACACTCAGCGACGAGGACTTTTCGCTCGTGGGCGGAATGGGCCACTTGTTTCAGCGGGTGGTGGTGGTGGCGGTCGGCACCGGCGGCAAGGGCGTGCATATTCCCGCCGCCACAGGGGTGGCGCTCGTGTCCGGATCGGACGCCGACTCGCTCGTTGGTTCGTGGAATGTTGCGGTCACCCGATGACTGGCACCACCTTCGTTGCGCCGCGTTCGGCGACTCCGTCGAATGCTGGCGCTGAGTCCGGCCTTCGTCGGACCGGCAAAGGCACCGGGGGGGGCAACGGCAGAGCGTCGCGCCGATCGACCGCTACCGCCTCGGTGCTGGCGATCTACGGCTGCTACGCACTGGCGGCGCTGGCCACCTTCTGCGCCGCCACGCCATGGACCCGCGGCTACTCGTCGGGAGCGCTCACGTTTGCTCTGCTGGTGAGCTCCCTGGGGAGTGTCGGCGTGGTGCTCACCATCGCCCAGGTGGCCCGTCGATCGTTCTTCTTCTCGGCGGCCATCAACGCGGTGACCATGGCGGTCTTCGCCTTGGGGGCCGTGCTCCGGGAGCCATTCGGCTTCTCCTCGGCCGGGAAGGGTTTCACCTCCGGGATCACGCAGCTGTTGTCGAACACCTTGCCGCTGGCCGACACTCCCGCGCTGCAGGTCACCCCGGTCGTGGTGTGCTGGATCACCGGCGCCACCATGGCCGAGCTCCTCGCCCGCGGACGATCGTTGGGGGCTCCGGCGGTGGTAGCGGTGCTGTCCTCCGGCGGTGCCTATGCCGCCACGGCGGGGGGAGTAGGCGATGCCACAGCCGCATCCGTGGTGTTGCTGCTGACCCTGGGAGCGATGGTGTTCGTGCGGCGTTGGGCCATCGATCAGAGTCCGGCAATGGGGATCGACGCCGACGCCGATGTCGATGGCCGCCGATCAACCCGTTTTCAGCCCTTGGTGTTCGGTGGAGCAGCCGTTGCAGTGGTGGCCCTGGCTTGTGCGGTGATCGTCCCCGCATTGCCGCCACTCCGCAATCCACCGGCCCGGCCTGATCGCAAAGCGCCGGAAGAACGGCCCGAACACATCGCCCCGCTCGCCGATGTTGCCGGCATGCGACAGGCTGCGGTGAACGGCTCGAACGGTGTGGTGCTCACCGCCACATTTGATCGGTCCACGGCCGCCTTTGTCCCGCTCGCCCAGCTCGATACCTACGACGGCAACACGTGGCGACTCGACAACGTCTTCCTGCCCACCGGCGGACGCATTCCCGATCCAGTCACCGCCGACGGTGACCAGGCCGTTCCCGCGGAACGGTCCGGAGTGGCCGCGCTGGAACAGACCTACACGGTCCGAGCAGCGTTGCCCGGCGACGGCAGTTGGATGCCGTTTGTGAGCCGACCGTCGTCCGTACGCGGAATCGATGTGCGTTACGCCACGGCCAGCGGGATGGTGATGCCGGTGCAACCAATGGTCGATGGCACGTCGTTCAACGTCGTGTCGTCGGCGTCGACGACCGACCTCGTCGCCGTGGTGCGGGCCGGCGACGAAGTCCGCATTGACCGCCGCGACCGGGCCAGCGCCGCGGTGCCACCAGATCTTCAGACCGACTTGCAAACCTGGCTCGACGAACTGGCGAAACCCAGTGGGGCGCGGCCCGAGGCCACGGTCGCGTTCCTCGCCACCATGGTCGATGCGTTCGAAGCGTCGTACTTCCGGACGGAGGAATCGCAGGACGCGCTGGCGGCAGCGCGGGCCGCCGGCGAGCGTGAGGATGCCAGCGAGCGTGAGGGTGCCGGCAACACAACAACGTCAACACCCTCGACGGTGACCGATGGATCGTCTCCCGATCCCGCCGCCGGCATCACTCCGGCGAGCGCTTCTGGCACGTTGCCGCCACGAATCAACCGCGGCGGCACGGCGTTTGCCGAGGTCTCGTCGGCGATCGGCACCGCGCGTTCCGGGACGCCCGAGCAGTACGCCACGCTGTACGCGCTTCTCGCCCGCAAGCTCGGTGTGCCAGCCCGGGTGGCCACGGGCTTCCGACTTCGTCCGGCCGAACGGGTACCGCAAGTGGTGGAGCCCGGCACGTTCGAAGTGAAGGCAAGCCAAGCGTGGACGTGGGTGGAGGTGGCCACCCGGGAGCACGGTTGGCTGGCAGTGGATCCCACGCCAACCCGCACATCGGTGGAAGCCGAACGCGACGTAAAGAGCATTGTGGCCTCCGATGCCTCCACCACAACAACGATTGGGGTGGCCGTCGCCGGCACGATTCTGAAGCCGGTGAACACCGAAGTCACCCGATCGGTTGTGCCCGTTTCGGAGGGCCGATCGGTGCCATGGTTCGGGGTGCTGGGTGGACTGGCGCTCTTGGTCCTGCTGGCCGCGACGCCGGCCTACCGTTTGCAACGACGAGCGTCCCGTCAACGAGGCACCCCTACCGAGCAGGCGGTCGGTGCGTGGCACGAAACGCTCGACACACTCTGGCTGAGCGGAGTGACCGACCTTCGGTCGCGTAGCAACACTGAGGTGGTAGTGCTCACCGCCGACCGCTTCGGCGAGGAAGCGGGCGAGGCGGTCGGGGTGGTGGGAGGTGTGGCCAACCAAGCGATCTTCTTCGACGGCGGTGTTCGGGAAGAGGACGCCGCCCGAGCATGGGACGAGGTGGATCGATTGCGCGCCGCGCTTCGCCGTGCCGTTCCGAGTTCGGTCCGCCTAGTGAGTGCCTTCCGCCTCGGCCGCGGCGTCTAACCGACCCTGACCGAACCTGGCAGAGCCAGGGTCGTTTGGGCAGGAGCATCGTTGGACGCGAGGTTGCTGCCCAATCGATCAGACCCGCCGGCGTTGAACTCGAACCATGTTTCAACGAACCCCCTACAAGGGGTTTGGTTGCAACACGGTTTCGGCGAATGGCGGCCGGGGGCGATTAGGCGGGGGCGATGACCGCAGGGGCGCTTATGCGGGTGCTTCGACGGCGCCGGCGTCGCAACCAAAACCGATCGGTCGGCTGACACCGCGCTGGTCGAACCCGTCACATCCAACGAGCCCGATTGGCATTCGATCGATCAACAGTGATCCGGTGAGGGGGAGCCGGGTGGGCGTTCCGCCACCGTTGTGGGCGAGTGGGGCAAGGAGCGGGTCACCGATGTTGGCGAGATCGCCCACCGCGGTGAGTCCGCATGTGGCATCGGATCCCACGCTGTAGCCGAGGGACACGATGCTCGGGCTCAAACACGCCATCGTCGGTGTGGCAGTGGTGCGCCCGATCACCGAACGATCGACCGTGAGTTCCACCGTGGCCCGCACCTCCACCCCGGTGCCGGCTGGTCCGGCGTTGTCCACGATCGTGGACCGCTCCACCGTGATGCGCCCCACCGCGCTCGAGGGCACGCCAATGTTGGGATAGGCGCCGGCGATACCGCCGCCGACATTCCCGGTGATCGTGGAGTTCCGCAGTACGACGGAACGCAACACCACGCTGACGGCGGGGGCTCGCCCGACGTTGCCCGAGATGGTGGAGTCCTCGATGAGTACGGGGACAGGCTGATCCAGGTCGGTCGGAAACCCCGCGGCGAGCGCGCCGGGAGAACCTATCGAGGCGGTGTTGTTCGAGATACTCGATCGGCGGATGACCACACCGCCAACGCGTACGGTGATCGTCCCGCAGTCAACGCAAAAAGAGCCGGCGTTGCCATCGATCGCCGAGTCCTCGACGAGCAGGTCGCCGTCCATCCAGATTGCGCCCACGCCGCCGACCAAGCCGTTGCGTTCGATGGTGGACCGGATGAGCGAGATGGGTGCGAGAGCTTTGGGCAATCCGGGTGCACCATTCACCCCCGCGTAGATCGCCATCGCGGCATTGTCGTCAAGGTGGGAGTCGATGATGGAGGTTTGCACCGTCGAGGGGATGGTTTGGTCGATCGGGATGATGCGAAGCGCCTCGTAGTTTCGACGTACGGAGGATCGGTTGAGGGCGAGCCGACCGTGGCGCGCCGGAGTGGCGGCTACGGTGATCGCTCGGGAGAGGTTGTCGTCGATGAAGCTGTCGGTGAGGTCAGCTTGGACAGCAATGAGCGCCGAGTTTCTACCGGACGTCGAGGTGTAGGCATAGAGCGTGCCATCGATGTGACTTCGCGTGATCGTGGCATCGTCGGCCTTCACCGCGGCCTGGCCGCCATTGCGGTTGGCGGTGGAGTCGGTGAGCGTGATGGCGGCGGCCCAGAGCGCGCCGGCCAGTGGAGCGGTAGTGGCCGGGCTCACGTTGTCGTCGACGTGGGAGTTGGTGAGCGAGATCGAGCCGACGGCGGCACTGGCAATGCCCTGCCAGTTGCCGCTCACGGACGAGTCGGTGAGCGTGACGGCGGTTGTGGGCGAGGCTGGCAGAGCAATGCCGGGTCCCTCGTTGTTGTCGACGTGGCTGCGGAGGAGCACGATCGAGGTGGTGGCCGCGGTGGCGGCGATCCCCGCAGCCGGTTGGTTGGCGACGGCTGTGCCGCTCCCCGTCACCGAGGAGTCGAGCACGATCACCGCGCCGGATCCGGACCGACGAATGGCGGCGTTCGGCGAGTCGGCAAGCTGGACCCGGTTGAGGAAGAGGCCGGTGCCTTGATCGCTGAGGATGTCGTCGGCCAGGGTGCCGCCGGGGGCGCAGCCGGTGAGAGTGGCGTTGTTCCCATTGATGCCGAGGCTGTTGACGACATCGGTGTGATCCCAGCTGCCCGTGGCGTTGGCCTGTTCGGTCGCCGTGCCGGCGCAGCCGAGGACCGGTGTATAGGTGGCGCCGGCTTGGAGCACGATCACATCAGAACCCACGTGGGAGTTTGCCTCGGCGAACGCCTCTCGCAGAGAGAGCACGCCATCGGTTGGATTTACGGTGTCGGCGGTGGTGGTGACGGTGATCGAGTTCGGCGGAGGTGCCGGCGGGATCACGCAGGCACCGGTCATGAGCAACGGGGCCAACATCACGAAGAAGCGTTTTCGTGGGCCGATTGCCTCCCGCGTGCGGGTAGTGACCCCCGTGCTGATCTTGTTTGGAAGTCGCTGTTGGTCGCGGATCGTCACGCTTGTCTTCTCTCCCTGCTCGCCCACTCAACCGACCCGACGGGGGCGATGTTTACGACAGTACAACGCTTGGGAGTCATTTGGCCGGCGGGTCGGCTGGCGTCGTTTGGGCAGGAGCATCGTTGGACGCGACGTTGTTGCCCAATCGATAAAACCCGCAGGCGTTGCACTCGAACCATGCGGCAACGGACCCCCTACAAGGGGGACGGTTGCAACATGGTTCGAGTTGAGCGTGGTCTGATCGCCCCGCGGTTTGGCCTGGCCCGAAAGGATGCCCGTCGGCCGGTCAGAAGTACTCGAGGTTGGACCCCGGCTCGGGGGCCGCTGGGGTCGGTGGCGGTGGCGGTGGCGGTGGTGGCGG
>JANOSD010000155.1:0-55843 GCA_031415655.1 Actinomycetes bacterium | reverse complement strand
GTCGGTTGGGTCGGTTGGGTCGGTTGTGTCGGTTGGGTCGGTTGGGTCGGTTGGGTCGGTTGGGTCGGTTGGGTCGGTTGGGTCGGTTGGGTCGGTTGGGTCGGTTGGGTCGGTTGGGTCGGTTGGTGTGCCGTTCATGTGACGTCTCCTCAGCTCGGTCCCGGACCCTGCCCGAGTTTCCTCCAAACCCACCAAACCGCTGGCCCAAACCAACCCCGATTCTCGAACTGGGCACACTCTTCGTTGCTCCAGCGACGAGGAGTGTGCCCAGTTCAGGAAAATCCCAGGAACATCTCAGACACTCTACGGGAATATCGGGCATCGTGACCCTGTCCCCTCGTCAACCCTGTCCCCTCGTCAACCCAATCCCCCCGTCACCCCAATCCCCACTCATGGAGTCATCCCAAATGCCCGGTCGCCAGCGCATGCGCAACCCCCACCAACCACTAAGCGTTGATCTCGTCGAGATCGGCGACCACGACCTCGGCCTGGTCCACGATCTTCACGAGCTCGTCGGGAGGCGACAGGCCCTTCGCCTTCTCGGTGGCGCCAGCCTTGCTGTTCTCGCCGGCTGTGCCGCCACCACCCAGAGTTCTGGGTCCTCGACTACCGCAGGAGCGGCGACCGCCACCACCAACGCGGCCGGCGCGTCCACCAGCGCCGCCGGCGCCACGTCGTCGACCGGGGCCACATCGTCGACGGCCAGCAGCACGTGCTCGTCCATTCCGAACGAGACGGCGGGCCCCTTCCCCGGTGACGGCACCAACGGACCAAACGTCCTCAAGGAGAGCGGCGTCGTACGGGAAGACATCACCTCGAGCATCGGCTCGAGCACCGGCGTGGCCGATGGTGTTCCGCTCACCGTGAAGCTCAAGATCGTCGACTCGAAGGCTTGCGCGCCGCTGGCCGGCGCCGCGGTCTACCTCTGGCACGCCGATGCTGTCGGCCGCTACTCCATGTACTCGCAAGGTGCAGCCGACCAGAACTACCTGCGCGGCGTACAAGCGGCAGCCGACGACGGCACCCTTCAGTTCCAGTCGATCTTCCCCTCGGCCTACGACGGTCGTTGGCCCCACATCCATTTCGAGATCTTCACGGACACCGCGACGGCCACAGCGGCGGGAAGCGCACTTCGAACCACCCAACTCGCGCTTCCCGAAGACGCCTGCAAGATCGTCTACACCGACAAACGCTATAGCGCCAGTGTCGCCAACTTGGCCCGCACCACCCTCACCAGAGACATGGTGTTCCGCGATGGAACCGCCCTCCAGATGGCCACGGTGACCGGCGACCTGACCAGGGGTTTCGTGGCCGAGCTCAACGTGGCCATCTGATCCGAACGGGCAACCGGCTGCGAAGACTCAAACGACAGAGCGGCAGCCCTCGACTCGTCGGGCCCGATTCACAACGTCAACCACCGCGGTTGTTGTTCGAGGATCGGGTCCGATGCGATCGCTGAACGCTCCCAGCGGCGCAAGGCAAACGCGAGCGGATCAGCCATACCCGCCGATCGCCAGCCGCCGACAGCAACGATGGACAGTGCGGCGGTAGTGAAACGCCGAGCCGGTATCACCCCGGCCGGTCGACTCCTGCCCGGTCGACCCCTGTCCGTCGACCCCTGCCCGTCAACAGGTTAGGGATCTTCCCCCCCAGATCTCTCCGATGCAAAGGCGGTGAAGCCCGTCCCAATGGCGAGTCACCACGTTGCCGTTCTCGATTCGCGACGGAGTTCGAAGCATCTGCCGGACGGTCCGAAATGGCGCGAGGCCAATGCCCGTTCGCCGGCGCCCGCCGGAAAGGTCAGTCCGTCAGCGGGCGGACGGCGGACCGCCCGAAGGGCCGCCGCGGGAGGCGGTCGGTGCCGTGTCTTTCCAACAGCCAATCGTGTAGGGGAACTCCAGAGTCACCGAGTAGTGGTATTGCGTGACGATGCTTCCGTCCACATTGATTGGCGACGTCCGCCCGTGACACGCATCGAGGTCGGCGTTCGACGGCAAGGCTCCTCCGGCATCACGTTCGAGCACGATAGGGAACCCGTCGTACGCCCAACCGACAACCGTTGATGCACCGACGGTAGCGGTCCGGATGCAGGACGGAACGTTGTGGTAGTGGTAGGTCGTCATCGCAGGATGCCCATCGCAGAGGTCCTGGGACTCGTGGGCCACGGCGTCGTCGCCGCGACCGTCGAGAGCGTTGAACAAGAGCACGCCGTTCTTCAACATGGCCACTGCTCCTTCAGACATGCACGACGACGATGCCGCCGCCGTACCCGTAGCCGCAATGGTCACCGTCGTTGGTGCTGGCGTGATCGTGCCGGGATTCCGGTCGTAGGCATAGGCCGGATCGTTGACGGCAATCGGAAACGTGCCGGTTTGACCATTGACCGGCACATTGTTCGTCGTCATGACCCGTTTCCCGTCCCGCACATCTTCGGTGTACGTGGCTGTCGGCCACGACACCACCCCGTGCACCGCGAGTTTCGTGGTCGAATCCCAGGTTCCCGCGGCGACGTTCAGCCAAGGTCCATCCGCCGAAGCGCCACCGGCGCCCGGGTTCCCCGCGCTACACGCATACAGCCCACCAACGTTGGCGTCGGTCGTCGACACCTTGGAATCGCCGATCGGAAGCTTGGTGGGGTCCACGGTCGCGGACACCCACACGTTCACCACCGGGTCGACGCCAGGGCCCGTGGATCCCGGCACCGAAACGGATGGGGACACGTTTCCCGACGTCGCCGGGACGGTCGCACCAGTCGCACCAGTCGCCCAGGTCACCCCGGTCGCCGGACTGGTCGCACCGGACCCGGTGTTCGTCGAGACTTGCGAACCGCACCCGGCCGTCAACGCGCCAATCACGACCGCCACTCGGGTTACGGCTCGAGATCGAGACGTCCCTCTGTCCCCACGAACCCCGACTCCCGCTCGGACAATCATTCGACTCATGGCACTGGCTCCTTCGACCTGGACTGGCGACATGGACTGGCGACATGGACTGGCGACGCAGTCTCGACTACCAGACCGAGCATCACCGGATTTGCTGTGGATGCCCTGTGAAATCGATCGGAACCTCAGCACGATCCGCCGACGGACGCGTCGACGCAGACCTCGGCGGTTCAGCCGGGCATCTCCACGGCGCCGATTTGGAGAAGCACGGCCAAGGTGTCGGCCACGCTCCACCGCTCCACGCAACGGCCGTCGGCGAATCGGAGGATGGTGATGACGCCCTGTTCGATCTCCCGTTCAGTCGCTTCCACGCCGAAGAGCGGGCCCACATGACGGCCCGTGAGGCGCGCCCGGCAACACAGGCGGTCGTCGACCTCGAACACGTCGTCGACGTGGATGGTGATATCGGCGATCGATTCGAACATCGATCCATACATGCCGGCCACCGCATGCTTTCCCAATGGTTCGGGGCCGTAGCCATGCAACTGGATCGACTCGTCGTAGAGATCGAGGTAGCGGTCGAGCACTCCGTTGTTCCAGTGATCGATCGCGGTGTCGAAGGCGAGACGATTGGGGGAGGCGGGCATGGCAACTCCAGGCTGCGTAGCGGTCAGATACGGGGACGGTGTCGTGTGGATTCGACGCCGCGCCGCCCTGCGGATCAATGAGGTTTGGTGGCCGACGATCGGAGTCACGCTCGTGGGACAGCGAAGACGGTGGGTAGATTCCCGGGCTGTGCTTGGAGAACCAGCAGTGCCCGTGGCGGCCGCTCGCGCGACCGGACAGCGGACGCAGGTGACCACGGCACACACCTCGTCCACCACCCAGGACCTGTTGCGGGCACTTCGGCAAGGGAGGGGATTCGTCGCAACCGACGTGCTCGATGCCAAGGTCGGATGCATCAATCAATGGTGGCGTTGCCAGCACCTCGACGCCGCGGTGCTCGGCCTCAGCGGCGGCATCGACTCCGCCGTCGTCCTCATGCTGCTCCACCGGGCCAGCCAAACACCCGGGTCACCGATTCGCCGACTGGTAGCCATCGCCGCCCCGATCACCGCGGTCGGAGCCACCGGCCAATCCGAGTCCGTGGAACGGGCGCGCCTCGTCGCCGCCCACGTCGGCATCGAACTTTGGGAATGTCCGCTCGCCGAACCGCAGGCGGGAATGGTGGACGCCCTGCGCTCCGGTAGCAACGTCGCTCCCAACGCGTGGGTGCAGGGTCAAATGCTCAGCGTGCTCCGTACCCCGCTGTTCTACGGCGCGGCGGCACTGCTGCAGCAACAGGGATTCCGATCGGTGGTCGTGGGCACCACCAACCGCGACGAAGGCGCCTACCTCGGGTTCTTCGGCAAGGCGAGCGACGCCATGGTCGATGTGCAGCCGATCGGCGACCTGCACAAACAGGAGGTACGGGCGTTGGCCGCACTCCTCGAGGTACCGAGCGAAATCGTGGATGCCGAGCCCGACGGCAACGTCTGGGATGGACGCACCGACGCCGAAATGATCGGCGCTTCCTACGACCAGGTGGAGTTGGTGCTCCGGCTGCGCGAGATGGGAGTCGATCCAAGCGAGGTCGCCCGCCGGCTCGCCGACGGTGCCGCCGGCGACCTACCAGGTGCCATCGCGGCGATCGAGTTGCTCCATGACCACAATCGGCACAAGTTCCAGGTGGGATCGCCGGCGGTGTTCCTCGATGTTCTGCCCCGGGCCGTTCCCGGTGGGTGGGAGTCTGGCGGTGCCAGCGGGGGCGACCATGCTCGCCATCGGGACCGGCCACCACCCGAGGATTCCGTGCCGGGATGGTGGCGACCACCAGACGATCTTTTGCCCGACCGTGCTGCGGCCGCCGCCGCCACCTCGGCGATTGCCGTGCTTCACTCGGAGCGGATCGACATCCTGTCCTCCTGGGCCGTCGTTACCCCACCGGTTCTCGACGTCGACGAAACGAATCGGTTGCTCGACGCCATGCGCGACCACGCAACCCCCGCGCCGGTCGGGGTGACCGGAGCCATCGGCCGGCCGAATAAGGCCGATGGGATCGGATCGTTTCGGGCGACGGCGTGGTCGCCCGATCTCGCCGACGCGCTGTGGCGCCGACTCAAACCGGCCGTGCCGTCGGTGCGTTTTTTGGCCCCGCACGACGCCACCGATGGCTATGCGACGGACACCCGAGTCGGCTACCGCTCGTGGCGGGTCGTCGGGCTCAGCCCGCTCCTTCGGTTCATGCGCTACGAAGCCGGAGGCCACCACCTCGTGCACTACGACGCTGGCTACGACTACGGCGACGGCCGGCGCACGTTGCTGTCGGTGGTGCTGTTCCTCACCGGTGACGACGAACCGTCCCATGGAGGTCACCTGCGATTTGTCGACGATCGCCAGGCGGGGTTTGCGGTGTGGGAACGAAACCACGAGGACTGGGATCGCCCAACGATGCCCCACGAAGTGGTGGCGGCGATCGCGCCGACCCGAGGCGCGGCCGTGGTGTTCGACCACCGACTCCCTCACGATGTCGAGCCTTGGAACGGTCCCAAGGCGCGGGCGATCATCCGGGCCGACGTTGTATATGAAGCGATTAACGACGGTCGAGGTCTCCCGTGACGACCGACGGCAAGACCGATGGCAAGACCGATGGCAAGACCGACACCACCGATGGTGAAGACGGCGGCGGGGCGCTCCCGTGGAAGATCGAACGCGACCGTTTCCTGTCGGCAGTGGCTCGGCGGCACGGCATCGGCGCGGTGTGGGAGGCCGGGTTCTTCGAGGACACCGACCCCCTTGATGCATCGCTCGATGAGGTGCTGTGGCTCGGGACTCCGCTCGCACATGTGCGCGAGCACCTTGCCGCACCCGGCCGCTCCGACGCCGACACCACCCTCGGACCTCGCGTCGTCCTCGTCAGTACCGGGGGTTTCTACCCCGTGCACGAAGGACATCTCACCATGATGGATGCCGCCCGCAACGCCGGCCGTGCGGCGGGCTGGGACGTGCTCGGCGGCTACCTCTCCCCCGGTCATGCCGAGTATCTCGAGCTCAAGTGTGGGCCTCGAACGGACGACACCGGTGCGCGCTTGGCGGCCGCCCAGCACGCAACGTCCGGGCGTTCGTGGTTGGCCGTGGACCCCTGGGAAGCCCGCGCCCGACGAGTGGCCGTGATGTTCACCGATGTCGTTGCCCGCCTCGAGCACTACCTCCAACACCACATCGACCCTCGGATCGAGGTGGCCTTCGTGTGCGGGGGCGACAACGCTCGTTTTGCGCTGGCGTTCGCCGAACAGGGCCGGTGCATCGTTGTCGGTAGGCCGGGTCACGAAACCATGATCCGTCGGTGGCACAACGACCCTCGCCTCGTCGGCAACCGGCACGTGCTCTGGGCAGATGGGTCCAACCCGCTGGCGTCGAGTGCGCTTCGTACGGCATCTGCTTTGCCCAGAGAAGGGGTGACCACGACCGCTGGCTCCGCGCGGCGCAGTCCGTCGCCCGGAACCGAACTCGAACGCAACGCTGCGGCACCGGTGGAGTTGCTAGTTCGACGCGAAACCCAAACCGTGGTGGCCGCGTTGGGCATTTCCGGCGATCAGTGGCGATCCTTTCAGGATGCGGTGATCACGTTGCTCCGCACGGCGATTGCGATCGTGGAGCTCCCCTCGGAGGTCCACACGGAGGTCCACACGGAACGTCCGGCCGGCCGCAACGATCCACCCCAATCAGATCGACCGGAGCCGAAGGGATCGGAGGGACCCGGGAACGGTACCGAGCGTTCGACTCGCGAGAGTTCGGATGGCGAGAGTTCGGTTCACCGAAGCACGTCGGCCACCGACGACTACCGGAGGACCACGGGGGAGGCCGGGCGTATCGCCGATGCTGAGCCGCCGGCAACGCCGGTGGGCAAACTCCACCTTGCCCCGTTCGCCACGGGCCTGCCTTCGCTTTCGGTCAGTCGACGATTCGACCTGGGCGGGATCGCGCAACTCGGCCACGTCGCTCGTCCCGGATCTCCGTCGATCGCCGATCAGATCGCCGCCATTCCCGCCGGCCGCTACGTCATCACTGACGACGACGCGTGCACCGGCGAGACCCTCGCCTTCGTACGTTCGGTCCTCGCGCCCCACATCGTCGCCGTCGACATCGCCCTCGATGTCGACTTGCGATCGGCGGGCATGGGTTGCCGGGATCTCGTCGACGTTCGTGACTTCCTCCTCGGCGCCGAACACGGAGGTCTCGTGATCTCGCTTCCCGATGGGGGCATCGGCCGAGCGCCGTACCTACTGCCGTTCGTGGAACCCACGGTCCGATGCAGCCTGCCCGATGCCGAGGCGTATCGGTTCTGCATGGAGGTGTGGCGCCTCAACGCCCGCACCTTCGCGGGAACGGGCCTGACCGTGGCCGACCTGCAACCTGCTCCCGGTGCGACCATGCTGGCCGCCGGCTTCGACCGGGCTGAACCGCTCGTTGACGTGTGCCGACGGCTCGCCGATCTTGTGGCCAGCGCCGCGCCATTGCCGTCCAACGACCGGTCGGAGGCCCGCCGATCGGATGCCCATTCCCCAAACAGACCGGGTCGTTACGGCCCGCCCGACAATTAGGTGAGCGATCAGGAAGTGTTTCGGCGAGTCCGGGGGCGTTGCCACCAAGGACGAGGACGCAGGCGCACTGGGCTTGTGCGGCGAGGACGAGGACGCAGGCGCCGGAGGCGGCGTCATCCGGCCGTCGAAACACCCACGTAAGGGCCCGCCCGACAATTAGGTGAGCGATCGGGAAGTGTTACGGCGAGTCCGGGGGCGTTGCCACCAAGGACGAGGACGCAGGCGCACTGGGCTTGTGCGGCGAGGACGAGGACGCCGGAGGCGGCGTCATCCGGCCGTCGAAACACCCACGTAATTGTCGGGCGGGCCCTAATTGTCGGGCGGGCCGTTATGCCAACAGATCCGACGTGTAGGTGACGGCTTCGGGCTCGCCATCGAGGGCACGGATCGTCACCGGCACGCCGCCGAACAGTTCCCCGAGCAACGTCCGCACATCCACTTCGGTCTCACCGGCGAATCCCCCGGCGAGCCGTCCGCCGTCGAGCCCCACCTCCAACGACCGGTCGGTGCGTTGGTGCACGGCGTAACGAGCGAGCGACTGGCGCCGCATCGCCACCGTCACATCGATGGTGTTGACGGCTCGACCATCGACCGATTCCAACGGGACCGGCGCCCGACCGGACAACCCCACCAGCACCACGGAGCCGCCTCGCACCTCTCGAGCGGCATGATCGCCGGTTCGATACCGCAACAGCGGCAAGGCCGAGTTGAAACCGCCGGTGAGCGTGATCTCCCCTCGTTCTCCGTCGGCACACGGCCGGCCGGCGCCATCGAGGATCTCCACGTGCAGACGCGGCTGCACCACCACATGCCCTGAGCCATCGGGCAGTGCCGCGGCGATCGGGCCGGCTTCGTTCATGCCGTACACGTCGATCACCGGACACCCGAAACGTTCGGTCAGCCGATCCCGAAGACCGTCGAGCAACGTCATCGCGGTGGAAACGAGCGCAACTGGCCGGACCGCAACCGGGAGTTCCGCCAGCCGAGCGAAGGCGACGGGATCTCCGGTGATCACCTGTGGGGCGATGCTGTCCAGGAAGGCCACACGATCGGCCGGGTCGCGCCAGTCGTCGGCGTTGAGGTTGAGTTTCAACAGCGCCGCTTGATCGAAGTATGACGAGATCGCGGCGTAGGTGAAGGTGCGTCGCTGCCAGCACACTTGCGCGACCGCGGTGCGTCCCGGTCCGCCCTCGATCGTTCGACCATGCACCCGGAGCGCGGCGCGCAGCATCACGCCGTAGGCCGCGGTGGTCTCGGGCGTGCTCACCACATAGGCGGCCCTCCCATCGGTCGTGCCCGTGGTGGTGAACACCACGAGATCATCGAGTGGATGGTCGTCGGGCACGAACGCCCAGGGCGCCGCAACCAACGCCGACCGATCCACCGTGGGCTGTTCGTCGAGCCGGGCCGGCACCCTTCCCCCGGAGCGGTGCACCGGAACGGTGGCTCGGCACCGAGCGAGAAACTCCGCCACCCAAGGTGGGTCGGTGCCAAAGGGGACGGGGGACGCGCCAGCCACGGTCTGCGCGTCGAGGGCGCGCACCGTGGCGAGCCCTGCGGCCGTAAGGCGATCGCCACAGGTGTGGTTGTAGCGCGGCGCATGCTCATGTTCGAGCAGCGACCGCAACAACGACCGGCCAGCGGCGTCGATGAGCGGGCGGCGTCGAGCTTCGTCGATCGGCGCGCCGGGGAGGTCGGTCACGGCTGGCGGTCCACCCAGAGGCGAGGGCACGCTCGACGGATGGTCGACGGGGATCAACGGGTCGGTCATTCCCTCGACGCCTTCGCTGCCGCTTCGGCGGCCGCCTGTTCATGCATCGCTCGGCGCACCGCTTCCGCCCGTTCTTCGGCGGCGCGGGTGGCGGCCATGACTCGGCTCTGTTCGGCCATATCGAGGGTGGCAAGGCGGTCGGCGGCGAGCGCCAACGTCTCCCCCTCAGGCGTGAGTTCCAGCGTTCGCAACAGCTTCCGAGCCAGCTCCTCCCGACGATCGGGATCGGCCACAAGCGTGGCGCCATCCACATAGGCGGCAACGTCGAGCACCCCATCGACCAAGAACCGCAACGCCGTCGTCCCGAGGTGAGCGCTGGCCTGCTCCGAGAACCACGGGTCATGAAGCAACCACGCCGCCACAAGGACCACGGTGAGCCATCGCCGGTTGGCGGGCGACTCCGGCACTCGAAACGGCGTCGCGACCGACGGGTCGAGCACCGGTCCCCCGCATCGCGCCACACAATCGGCCACGACCGCGTCGACGGCTATGGCGCCGCGACCGTCGAGAATCGGCGGGGCGAGGAACGCTCCCGGAGTTTCGGCGATCCGGCGGGTGAGATGTTCGATCGACGGTCCGGCCGTCAGACCTGCGGCGGCCGGGTCAGCGGCGGCCGGGTCAGCGGAAGTGGCGCTCGTCATCGAACCTCCTGATAGGCGTTGCGACTGAACGCTCGTGCGAAGGTCACGAGGTCCGGCCAGTCGCGCACCACATGGATGTCCCAACCGTCACCCTGGGCTCGCACCAGCAGCGGATCGGCGGTGAGGTCCCCCCAAAGGTTGAGCACCATCGTGGCTCCACCGCCCGCCCGCGCGATCGCGCCGTTGCTCACGACTCGTCCATCATTTCCGCGCTCGTCGTTCTCGAACATGGTGGTGACACCGTCGTCGGAGATCACCAGCACGTGCGCCGGCGGAGCATCAGGTTTGCGGCTCGCGTACGTCTCGCGAAGCGTCGGCAGCGGGAAGGCCGTGCCTCCCCCGAAGAAGCCGGTGAGCACGGCCAAGATGGCGTGTTGGTCTCGAACGAAACCATCGGTGACGAGCACTTCGTGCACCCCGCTCCACAAGGTGACCTGCACACGTGCCCCCGCCCGCAGTGCCGAGAGCGCCACGATCGCGCCGGCCAGGGTGAGATAACTCGTGGCGGCTTGAGGATCGGGCATCGAGCCCGAAGAGTCCACATAGAGATCGAGATCCACCGGAACACGAGCGGGTTCTGCACCCTCAACCGTCCCCCATTGCCGCTGCACCGTGGTGATGCCGGGGATGAGCACGGGGCTGCGCATGGCGGACTCGGTCCAGTCGATGGCCGGCAACGGTTCGCCCACGTCCCACGCCTCGACACCCTCGGCCAACGGCTCGGTGGACACCGGCGATCGGCGGCTCGGGAACGGCACGAGATGGGCTCGTGCTCGCTCGCGGTAGTAGCGGATGGCCACCTCGGCCGGGGTGAGACTCACGCCGCTGGCGCCGAGGAGTTGTCCGTATTCGTAGAGCTCTCGCGACTGCCCTGGCGAGCCCATGGCCGTTCCGCTGATCGGTTCATGCGGCCCATCGTCGGCCGCGGCTTTCGTGTCATCGAGCTTCGACCCATCGGTCGACCCGATGCCGTTGAGCTCCGGGTCGAAGGCCGGATGACGCACCGTTTCGAGTTCACCCGGATCGATCGAAGTGAGACCATCGGGCCAACCGCCGGAACCGGCCGCGGTGGCGTCCTGCCAAATGACGAAGGAGCCGCTCGCCGCCGGGTGCTCCGGATCGATCAGGTACGGAAGGCAGAGGGCGCCGAATCGTGCCGACCCGTCGAGCCACCGACGGCCGAACACGCGCACCAGGCGAGCGCCGAGCACGGCGTCGCTTTCGATCCGCTCATCGATTCTCGCGCCGGCCAGCAAGCCTTTCGGCAACGACCACAACACCTCGTAGATGCGGAGGTAGAAGGTCCACAGTCGATCCGACGGCGGCCCCTCGATACGCCCGATTGTTTGGTAGACCCCGGCCATGTCGAGCCCCCGCGCCCGCTGGAGACGATCGTTGATGAGCAGATCGCCGTACATGTTGGCGATCATGGGGGCCCGAGCCTCGACCGTGGGGAGCACTCGCCGTAGGCGGGCCAGCATCCGGGCGTTATCGGACAGGTCGCCCGGACAGAGCACGTGGTGGCCAATCTCGTGGCCAAGAATCTCAAGCGGAAAGCCCACCAGCGCGGGGTGGATCTGCGACAGGCTGATCACCACCCGTTGGTCCACCAACCGGATCATGGCGAAGCTGCCGTTGATGCCGGCAGCGGCGTCCTCCTCGGCGTCGAGGCACCAGGTGGGCTCGCCCAGCCGTAGGAACGGTCCCCAGAGGGCCAGTGCCTCCGGCCACCGACTCGCCCAGCGGTCACGCACGACCTCAAGTTCTTCGCGAGCGACTTCCACCGGCGCCGCCAAACTCGGTGAGGTCATGGCGTTTCCCGAACGAACAGCACGGCGTGCGACAGCGACGTGGTGACGGCCCACGCACCGGGGGTGTGCACCCAACTCGTGAGCTCGGGTATCCGGTGGTGCACCGACGCCGGGCGTGAGCGTTTCGCCGGACGGGCCAGCTTGGGACTACCGCTCGCTCGAACGATTGCCGAGCCGAAGGCATCGGCGGCCACGAACCACCGTTCCTCGCCGTCGGAGGCCACCAGACGACCGTCATCATCGAGCGCGACCACCGGGGGACGGCGGAACGGACCGTCCACTCCGACAAAGGCACCCACACCCACGATCGGTGCGTGGCCCGCTGCGCTTGCGATCTCGGGGACGTTCGGTACCCGCTCGGTGGAACCGGGCGTCCACCAGAGGTCGGCCCGCATCCGCTCGAGGTCCGCCGAGGCAGCATCGAGCGCGGCGGCAAGTTGCGGGGCCGTGAGCCGTTCGGCGAGCACCAGCGCCCCCGTGCGATAGGCCGCCATGCCCGCCCGCCACGCCGCTACCTGGCCGGTGCTCTCGAGTTCGCCCACCGAGCCAAGATGCGCAGCGGCCATCGCCATACGGGCGCACCACTCGCGGGGCCGCGCCCCGGGCGTTCGCGTGAGGGTATCGACGGCGTTCGAAACCATCGTCACCACCCGTCGAGGGTCGGCCAACACCAGCGGTCGGAGCCCGGGCAGCAACGACGACCAGGCCTCGGCGATGCACCCGTTGAAGGCGCCGGCAGCGACCAGCGGCAAACTCACGTCGTAGAGCACGGCGCAGAGCCGGTCCACTGCCGCGGCATCGGCGCCCGCCGTCCCGCCGCTCGCCACGATGGCGTCTACCGCAGGTGCAACCACCGACGTGAGGGCCGAACCGAACGCACTGGCGTCGAATCGCTGGTTCGCCCGCCGAGCGGCGATGACCATTTGATTGCAGGCATCGCGATGGTCAGACAGGTAGGTGGCGAACGGACCGGCGATCAGCCCTGCCATCGCAACCAGGCCAAGTAGTTGGTGGTGCGCTGATGGAGGTACTTGAGTACGAGGATGTCGTCGTAGGTGGTGCCGTACAGCTTGCGGGCGGTGCTCCATTCGCCTAGCAATCGTTCAATGGCTTCGAGACGGGTCGTGGCCTCCGTTTCGGTGACGCCGGCGAGCCCGGCACGGAACTGTCGCAAGAGGTCCGCCACCGGATCCGAGCGGTCGAGGTCCTGCCGGTCGTAGTCCGCACAGGACAGGTCGAACAGCCGCCGGATCCATCCGACACGGTCGACCCGAAGCGGTTCGTGCGCGGGCACCTCGAAGAACGGTGCGTCGAGGTCGGGCAGAAGTTTGTCGTGCAAAACGAACGGCACGACATGCCGGAGATCCTCGATGCCAACAACAGTTTGCCCGCGGAAGAAGGCCAACGCCTTGGCGTAGATGAGCAACGTTTGGAGGGCGCGGACGGAGAGCCCGTTGCGGGTCTGCGTGCCGAGGTCGGCCAATCGATCGCGGCCGGTCTCCCCGGCGCCGAGCAGGTGCAGATCGACACCGGCGAGTCGGGCCGTGTCTTTGGTCATGTACTCCAACTGCACCGCGGCCGGTTCGAAGAACTCGAACTGACTGGCGAAGAACTCGAGGCGGCGGCGGACGAGCTCGGGCAGCTCCACGGCGAGGATGGCGGCATGCATGCGATCGAGTTCGTCGGGGGTAAACACGATCTGTGCGGGGACCACCTCTTCGGGCCGGTACCCCTGCTCAACGCGATCGAGCAGTTCGGGCAGGAAGCGGTTGTTGAACGACAACGCCTGCACCACCACGTCGATGCGATCACGGAGCGCCTCGATCACCGGGTAGGTGCCGCCGCCGGCGTCGTCGTTGGCCGTGAGGAACCACGCCCCAGGCGGGCACTCGTAGATCTGATCGAACATCTCGGCGTAGCCGTCGCCGAGCACGGTGAGCAGAGCCGACTGGGTACGGGTAGGGATGCGGTTGTATTCGTCGACGATCCGAACCCGCATGGAAAGCCACGACCGCCAGCCGATGCGGATGTCGTCGGCCGACTTGGCGGTCATGAGATCGGCGGGGAGCGGCGCGCCGAGCAGGTCGGCCGTGGTCATCTGCGGGTGGCCGTGCTGCATCGACCGCCGAACCTCCCGCACCGGATAGCCGGCGAGCACACCCATCAAGGTGGCGCTGGCGGTCTTGCCACGACCGGGGCCGCCAACGATGAGGCATCGTCGGCGAGTGGCGAAGGTGAGCAGCGGCAGCAACACGAAGCTGGAGTAGCTCTGGCCCGACGGAAGGCTCACCGGTGTCTTCGAGTCGCCGAAGGCGAACGCCGCGCTCGGCCCGTTGTGGTACTCGATGTCGTAGTGGGTGGAGATAATGGCCTGGTTCACGATCCAGAAGTAGGCCTGTCGGAGCTTCTCGTCGAGCGGGACGGCATCGGCAACCACGGGTTCGGCCACCGGCCCCTGGTACAGGTCGGCCACATCGAAGGCCCGGGCGGCCGGCACCGACGGCGGAAGCGTGGGGGCTTCGGGGACATGGCTCATCTCGGGGGCCGGCATCGGGGGAACTGTACGGGGCGGCCGTCATCGCAGGAGCCGATGTTGGGTCCGGTGCACGAAGACCGTCACCCGTTCTACCCACCCGACACTCCCCGCGTCGCCCGAGTAGCTTCCCGTCGGCCGGTCGAGTGAGGGAGTCCAGCCAGCATGCGAGCCAACAACGAAGATGTGGAGATCGACTACGACGTGGTTGGCGACGGCAAGCCCGTGATCCTGTTGCACGGCTTCCCCGACTCGCGCCATCTGTGGCGGAACCAGGTGCCGGCGCTGGTCGAGGCTGGTTTCCGGGTGATCACTCCCGATCTGCGCGGCTACGGGTTGTCCGACAAACCCCCGGACGTGGGGGCCTACAACATGATCTCGCTCGCCACCGACGTGGCCGCGGTGCTCGACGATGCGGGCATCGAGCGCGCCCACGTGGTGGGACACGATTGGGGCGGCGCGTTGGCATGGGTCGTGGCCACGCTGTTGCCGCACCGCACCGACCATCTCGTGGCAATGTCGACCGGTCATCCCAATGCCTTTGCCAGCACCGGTCTCGATCAGCGGGAGAAGAGCTGGTACATGCTCCTGTTCCAGTTCGTGGGTGTGGCCGAGGCATGGTTCCCGCTTCATGGCCAGGCCTGGTGCAACCATCCGGACTTCGACGAGGTGTTGGCCGACCTCGAGCGCGACGGATCCCTCACCCCGGCGTTGAACTGGTACCGCGCCAATGTTCCCCCGGAGAGCTACCTCAATCCGGGCCTGGATCTCCCGCCCGTCGCCGCCCCCACGATGGGCATCTGGGGCTCCGCCGACTTCGCTCTGCTGGAGCCGCAGATGGCCGACTCCGCCGCCCACGTGGCCGGCGGGTTCCGCTACGAACGCCTCGAAGGGGCGGGCCACTGGCTACCGATCGAGGCCCCCGATCGTGTTAACGAACTTCTTCTCGACTTTCTCCCGACCTGAGCCCCAGAGATCCCCGACCCTCGCCGACCCGACACCGCCGGCAGATTCCCCGCTGATTCACGGTCCCGGGCCCACAACCATGTTGCGTGGACGCCCAGAGCGTCCGGGCTATGAGGTCGAGGCGTTGGTAAGGCAGCCCTCAAACCAACCATCCGTTCTCCAATCCAAGCGTTTGCCCAGCTCAGCGACGTATCGACGATCGCTCAGCGATGATTCCGATCACGAGGTTGGCCAAATGTATCTTATTGTAATACATTTGGCCCGTACATGAACGGGAAATGCTCGATCTCGATCGACTCGACACGGACGACCCCGTCGAGATCGACGATCAGACGGCGCACCTCTTCAAACATGCGCAACTCGGGATCGATGACATCTACGACGTCTGGGACTCCGATCCGCTGTTCTATCCGGCGAAACCGCCAGCGCACTGGCTTATGGTGGCGGAGGTCGGTGGCACGGTGCTCGTAGTACCACACACCTCCCGAGTGAAGACCCGAGTCGATGCCGACCCATCGGCTGCTACGAGGCCGCCGTATACCTCGCAGAGCGATACAAGGGAGACCGATGACCATGAACCCGGAGAAGATGACACGCGACGAGGAGTACGAGTTCTACGGCCGGCCCGAGAATCAGAAGCCCCAGGGACCAGCCCGCCGTCGTGGCAGGCTCAACGAGATCGTTCCGGTGCGGTTCGCCGAGGACACCCTCAAGCACGTTCGCGAGCGAGCAGCCGCTGATGACCGCTCGGTGAGTTCGTGGATCCGACGAGCGGTCGAGCACGAACTCGAACGCGAGGCCGGGTAGCGAGCCATCGCGGGATCGCCGGGCGGCGATGAGTTCAGCCCCACAGGGGTCGATTCATGGTCGCTCCCACCGCTGTCGGAGGACGGCGACGTGACGGATGACGATTGGCGACGGCACGGCGAGCGATGATTCCGGAGCGGGCGAACGTTGCGATGGTCGGCGTGGACCCCGTAACGGGACGCTTGGGATCACGACCACGGTTCGTTCTGTTGGGCGGAAATCTCAGATCAGTTCATCGACGCGCACACATCGTTCAACGGTTCCTGGGTCACCGCCGACGACAACTCCACCTGGGTCTGTCCAGATTGCTTGAACGACTTCCACGATCGGTTCGCGTGGACGGTCGAGGGCACGCCCACGTAGGGCAGTTGCGCCGCTCCTGTCGGCGTCCGAACCGGATCGCTGTTTTCGAATCCCTTCGTGGGTGTCCGGGAAGTCATGTCCGCCTCGGATCCGCCCTGGACATCCAGGACACCCACTTCCACCGAGGACTTCGTGAGACTCGAACCGGGAAACAACTCGCCCTGTGCGCCGCGGCCACTCCATCCTGCCCAGGCCGTCGCGCCCGCTGCGGCCCGTTCAGGCCTCAAACCCGTAGGAACGCCTCACCGTCGCCACCCGTACCTCGTAGCGGTCGTACCAGCGATGCCGCCCTGTCTCCTGCACGGCCAGGTGTTCGACGACGGCCTTCCACGCTCGGGCGTGATCGTCGGTGCTCCAGTACGACACGGTGATGCCGAGCCTTGTCGTCGCATCACGAACCGATTCCACGCCAAGGAACCCCGGTTGGATCGCCGCCATTCGTTCCATCTCCGCGGCGGCGATCAAGTACCCGTCGTCGTCGGCGATGGTTCGGTGCGACGTGAAGATCACTGCGGTGTAGGGGGGTTCGGGTGTAGCGGCGATCATGGGCAGATCATCTCCGTGGACGACGGTGGTCGGGTCGGTCAGGATGCCACCTCGGCCGCATGCTTCGAACGAGGTTTGCCGCCCCTCCCCGAAAGGACATCGTGATCGACTGGCTCAACGAACCGGCCCTGACCGTCGGGGGGTATGCCATCTCCTGGCTTGAGGTAGTGGGCGATCTGACGGGTCTCGCATCGGTGTGGTTCGCCGCTCGGGAACGGGTGCTCACGTGGCCTACCGGCATCGCCAACAGCGCTCTTTTTCTGCTGCTGTTTTTCGACGCTCGCCTGTACTTGAGCATGGGACTGCAGATCGCGTTCATCGGCCTTGGTGTGTACGGCTGGATCAGCTGGGTGCTCGGACGCACGAGCGCGCGCGACGAACTACCCGTCCGTCGCACGACCATTCGAGAATGGTCCACCTTCGCCGCAGTGATCACGATTGGTTGCGCCGCACTCACCTGGGCGTTCTCCACCTTCACCGACGCCGCCAACCCGTTATGGGACTCCATGGTCGCGGTGATCAGCCTCGTGGCTACCTTTGGCCAGGCTCGAAAGCTGCTCGAGTTCTGGCTGCTCTTCCTCGTCGTCGACCTGATCTCCGTGCCGCTGTACTGGAGCCAGGGCCTGCGACCCACCGCCCTGGTGTTCGCCGTGTTCGGCGTGCTGTGCGTTTTCGGATTCCGGGAGTGGCTCGGGTCGTATCGAGCCGACGTGCCGCATCCCACCAACGCCGCCGCGGGCATCGACCGACGACAGCCCGCATGACCGATTCACCATTCAGCACGATCTTTGTGGTGGCGTCGCTCGATCCCCCAACCCTCGCCGATGTGCACGTTCTGCGCTCGCAGGCCCGTCAGGGTGTTCCGGTGGCGCTCGTCGTCGACGACACGAACGAGACCTCCGTGCACGGTGACGCCACCCACAACGCAGTCGGGTGGCTGACCATGGCAGATCGACTCACCCTCGGTTCGCAGATCGCGGCGGCGGTCGCGACTGAGGTCGCGGCGACGCCAGCCTTGAGCTCCGGTCGCCCGCCCACGATCGCCTGCATCTCGATGACCGAAGCCCTCCAAGGGGCGGATGCAACGGGGGATCCGCCGACTCCCCACGGCTATCCCTTGGTCTTCTCCCTCGGCTACTCGGAGGCCGGCGACCGACTGGCCACCCACCTCCGCGCCTTTCGTTCCGTACTGGATCCAATGGGTGCAGGTCATTCGATCCGCAGTGCCGGTGTTCGAGCCGACCCGATCGGGCTCTGGCATCATCTTCCGGCGGTAGCGAAGGGGACGCTCGCTCTCCGGGTGGTGATCGTGGGCGCCGAGAGCACCGGAAAGACCACGCTGTGCGAGACGCTCGTCAGGCACCTCCGGTCCGACAGTCGATCGATGGCGTGGCTCGACACGGCGTGGGTGCCAGAAGTCGGCCGGCAACGCACCACCGAACTGCTCGCTGAGGCCCAGGCCGCGGCCGGCCGGATTGGTGAACCACCGCCCACGATGGAAGACCTCCAGTGGTCGACCGAAGAGTTCGTCGGAATCGCCCACCGACAAAACCACGACGAGGACCACGCCGCACGAACCGGCGGTCCCGTCCTGCTTTGCGACACCGATGCTTTCGCCACTGGCATCTGGCATGAGCGTTACATGGGGAGCCGGTCCCCCGCCGTAGAAGCGTTGGCTCGTCACCATCCGCTCTATCTCGTGCCCCATCCCGACGACGTGCCGTTCACCCAGGACGGCATTCGAGACGGCGAACATCTCCGACCATGGATGCACGACCGGTTCATCGAGGAACTCACTCGCACCGGACGCCGCTACGTGACCTTGCGCGGAACCCGCATCGAGCGCGAAACGACAGCCCTTGCGGCGATCACCGAGTTGACCCGGGAGCGTTTCGGTCCGACCCTCGTGTGAGCTGCCGCAATTGCCGTTCCGTCTCAGCGCCGACGGGAACACCGCAAGGAACTGCCCGACTTGCCGAACCATGTTGCAACCAGACCCCTACAAGGGGTTCCGTTGCAACATGGTTTGACGGCGCGACCGTCAGCCACATGCGTTTCAACCACGACCGCAAGGGCAAGGATGGCCGGGCACCCACCCAACCACTGCCCGTATCCGGCCAATTGAGGTGACTGGCTCAGCCGACAGGTTCGATGAAGATGCACTCGCCGGGGCATTCCTCGGCGCTCTCGACCACACCATCGAGGTCGCCGTCGGCCACGGAAACGATTCCTCCCGGGCCGCCCGGATCGCTCTTCACACCGGTGCCGTCCTGCACGTAGGCGAGGCCGTCATCGAGGAGCTTGAACACCGAGGGGGCGATCTCGACACAGATGCCGTCGCCGGTGCAAAGGTCCTGATCGATCCACACTTGAAAGGCCATGGTTCCTTCTTCGCTCAACCGCCAGGCCGATCGCCCGGGCGTACGAAGTCTTACCCCCGGCGAGCGCGCCGATGAAACCGACGGCGGGGACGGCGAACCGGTGGAGCTCACCGACGGCGCCGTAGCGGGCGCCAAGATCCCGACAAGCCGCCCTGCGGGGAGCGCCATGACCGGTACGGTTCGCTCCATGCCAACTGGTGCTGACCGATCCCGCCGATCCGATCTTGCGGTTCTTGGTGGACCGAAAGCACGCCTCGTGGGACGGTCGCCGAACGGTCAGCTCTTCGAGTTGCGGGCCGTCCCGACCTGGAAGATCGTGCGTGCACCGAACGCCTATTCGTGGTGGAACCCGTTGTGGCAATGCAAGAACCTGGTCGCCCGGATTCGACTTCTCTCGAACCTCGGCACCGGCGAATGGAAGGTTGTGGTGTTGGCGTGCGACGGCGACCCATTCGTCATTGCTCGCCGAAAGGTGTCCGAGGTTGGGCCATTCGCCAACGAAACGCTGGCCGAAGACGCGCTCATTTCCACCGCCGATCGCATGGGTCTCACTCGCCCTTGAGTCCCACGATCTCACACCGGCCGGCGGGCGAAACACCGCGGAACGCAAGAAGGGCCGGAACGCGACGTGACGAGGCAACGATCGGCCGGTAGCCTTCCTTCACACCCCGTCCCCTGGGAGGGCACATGGGTAATCAAATTTTCTTCCGCTCAAGCCGCACCTCGCTGACGCGCAGGTTCGGTCCCCGCGGGGGCCGTGGAGTCGGTGGCCTGGCGATCGTCGCCGTGGCGTTCACGATGGGCATTCCAGCGGCGTCGGCGGCGCCCCCGGCTGGTGGCGCTGGGGCTCCCGGCGGGGGGAGTGTTTCGACCGCCGTCGACCTTGGCGATCTCATGAACGGCACCGCCGGTGCCGGGCTGAGTGCCACCGCCGAAGTGCTTCCTGCCTTCAACAGCATGACGGTCGGTGTCCGCACCTTCAACGATTCGTCAGCGCCGGTCGAGGTGGAGGTACCGCCGGGGACGATGCTTGCTCCGGCGAACGAGTCCACGCAGACCGTGGTCGTTTCTGCTCCGCTCAACACTGACGGTGCGGTGGCCGCCGTCTCTGCCGGCCGATCACCCAAGATCGTCGTGCCACCGGGCGAAGCCATGTTCGAACTGCAAGCGTTCTGCGGCCAGATGGAAGACGGATCGCCCGTTGCTTCACCCCTTACCCACATCGGGGTGGCGAGCGCACCCTTGCCTCGGGTGTTGTCGAACATCGTGGTGCACGATCCGGACTACACGCTCGGTCAGTCCGCCGTGTGGTGGGTCACCGACGAGCCGTACCTCCCGATCGACGATCCCGACCTTCTCACCATCCTCGAGGGCGTCGACCTTGAGCGGTTCGCCGGGGCGCCGAAACAGGTGGTACCCGACGACCAGTACACCCCCGCTTGGATGGGTGTCGGCAACGGCCTCGGTAACGGAGGGCCCCGCACCCAAGCCAACATGCTGGCCGGGATCGATGGCGACCCACTCGCCGCCACCGGCGGAAACCCTTGGCTTTGGCTCTTGGTTCTCAGCATCGGTGGCGGACTCCTCGTGGTGGCGGTCGTCCAGCGATCCAATCGTCAGGTAGCGGCCGCCCGTTTGGTTCCCTTGCATGCCAATTCGTCGGTGGTGTACTCCCGCCCAGGCTGGTATCCCGACCCGCACGGAACCGGGTCCCGCTTCTGGGACGGCGCCGGATGGACGGACCAAACCGTCCGCTCCTGGTAGCGAGCCACCCGCCAGCTCACCCCAATTTCCGAACTGGGCACACATCGTGTCGCCCCAACGACAGAATGTGTGACCAGTTCACGTGCTTTCCGGCATTTCGGGCCGCTTCGGGCCATTTCGGGCCGCTTCGAGCCGGATGCGGTCAAGCCAGACCGTCGGTCACGCCAGACCGTCGGGCACGGCGGCGAACATCCCACTCCCCACCAGGGCCTTGCTGAAGGGCCGAACGAGGGAGCGGAGCCGATCGCTCCCTTGCTCGCCGAGGTGTGCATAGGGGGCGACTGACCTCGCGTCGGTCAGGTCTTCCACACGTTGTCGGGCGGCCTGCCCGAGATCCGTGAGTTCGTCGTTGCGGGTAAGCCAACCTCGACTGATCAACCGCTCGCGCCCGGCATCCCACTCCTCGTCGGTCCAGCCTCGAGTGAGCTTGAGTATCGGCATCGGAACCAGGTTGTCCCCCGCCGCCCCGTGGGAAACCAATGCCTCCACGGCATCGAAACCCTCCGCCAGGAGGGCGGCAATGTGACCGTCGCCGCGGTACTCGCGAAGCAGGGTGGCCGCATGCCAGAGCACCAGGTGCGGTTCTGCGGGCCAGGCCAGTGAGAGGTGACCGGCGAAAAGCGGGCGACCTTCGGGCCGACACACCTCAGTGGCCGACCTGGCCAGTTCGGCCGCCTCCACCATCTCCGGCGACGAAATCGTCGCCTCGCCGAGTATCTCCCGGAGCTGCCGGTCGGCACCATCGAGGCGCGCCGACAAGATCGCTTCGGGCGAGGCGACGTCCCACACCGCGGGGATTCCCGCGTGCACGAGCGACGGTCGGAAGTTGAAGAAGGTCGCCACCACTACCTCGGCCGACACCGCCCCCATCGCTGCTGCCCGCGAGGCGAAGTAGGCAACGCGAGCCGGCACCCCGATCGCCTCATAGGCCGCCGTGGCCACGGGCGAGAAGTAGATCATCGAGTGATAGGGCTCGAGGGTTCGCCACGTCTTGTGGGCCAGCAAGGACGGAGACGTCGACATGGTCGGAGCCTACGCGAGACCCGCCGCCTCCGCCGCCGCCGGCCTCCCCAACCGGGCTCCGCCTCACCAACCGGGCACACAAAACGTCGCCCCAGCAACAAAACGTGTGCCCAGTTCGGCGGAGGTCCCCAACCGGGCACACAAAATGACGCCCCAGCGACAAAACGTGTGCCCAGTTCGGCAGGGGTCCCCACTCCGAGCACGTTGCCGTAGACGCCGCCCGACTTGCGCGATGACGATCACGTCGTCGCGGCGGGTGGTCGTGGCGTACGCAGCTATTTACGCGGGTGAACCCGAGTTTTTTCCGCGGTTCAACCGTGGAAAAATGTACCCTGGGGCGGATGCCGCTCCCCCACACCCCAGCAAACGAGCCGCCGACGCGCCCGAGAGGGCTCGAACAAAACCTGCGCCGATGGTGGTCGACGGCACCAGTCGTGATTCTGGAAGGTGGTCGCACGACTGGCAAGACAACGCTTTGTGAGAGTTTGGCGGATTCGTTGGGCATCGTGGACTCCGTCGATCTGTCGATCGAAAGCATCCGCCGAGAGGCGATCGACGACCCAAACGGATTCGTTTCTTCGCTACGCACGCCCGCGTTGATCGACGAAGCGCAGTTGGCAGAACAAGTCACCGTCGCCGTCAAACGAGTAGTGGACCGTTCCGGCAAGAACGGACAATTCATGCTCACCGGCTCATCCCGGATCGGTCGCGGTGCGCTCGGCGGAAGCGACCCCCTGGCCGGGCGAGCGATACGCCTTCAGCTTCGGCCATTCACGCTGGGCGAACGGAAAGGCATCCCCCACAACGAAGTCGCGAGGTGGTTCGACACGGAACCAGAGCGCCGATTCGTGTCACCGGTGTCGCGCACCGAAGCGCTTCGCATCGCCACAGAGGGCGGTATCCCAACCGTCCCCGGAGTTCTCCCGGAACGCTCCCTACAAAGCGGCGGGGACGCCCACACGGATCTCGCCCGGTTGCACTATCTCGATGCCTACGTCGAAGCCGTACTCCATCTCGCCGTCGCAGAGAGCCGGAGCGACCGCTCCCAGATGCGGCTCGCGCTCCGTTATCTGGCCGCCAATCCCGGCCAGATTCTGGTGAACTCGCGCGCCGCCTCCGAGCTTGGTATCAACGTTGAGACGCTCCGCTCCTACATCGATCAACTCGAGAGTTCGTTTCTCCTTTGGCGAGCTGATGCACAGCGGCCACAGGAACACCGCTCGCCCACCTCACACCCGCGCCTCTACCCCGCCGACACGGGCCTCGCCGGATGGGCTCTGCACCGGACAATTCCGTCGTTCCCAATTTCGCCGGGAAACGCGGGGTTTTCCTCGAGCACCGAAGGGTCCCTTGTCGAAGCGCTCGTGGCCAACGAATGCGCCGCCCAGGGCAGTTGGTGCCTCGATCCAATCGGCGTGAGGCACTGGCGTGACACCAAGGCCAAGATGGAAGTCGATCTCGTGCTTGTCGACGGAGCCGGTCGGATGGTTGGGGTGGAGGTCAAGGCGGCCGGAGCCGTCCGAGGCGAGGACGCTCGGGGCCTTCGGCGCATGGCGACCCAGTATGGCGACCGGTTCCTCCGAGGCATCGTGGTCTACACCGGCGACCGGGTTTTCCCGCTTGACGAAGGGATCTGGGCGGTGCCGATTTCGTGTCTGCTTGGCTCGGCCGACGACTGACGGGCCCGACCCTCCCCAACCGGGCACACAAAACGACGCCCCAGCAACAAAAGGTGTGCCCAGTTCGGCGGAGGTCCCCAACTGGGCACACAAAACGACGCCCCAGCAACAAAACGTGTGCCCAGTTCGGCGGAGGCCGGCGAGCGGGCACACTTCCCCGGTGCCGGATCTCGCCATCACGTTCGTTTCGACCTCGCTCGACGACCCCGTCGCGCAACAAATCCACGCCCGCTACCTGCTCGACATCGAGACGCGCTACGGCACCGGTCCTGGCGACGTCCCCAGCCACGAGTTCGACGAGCCCGCCGGCCAGTTCGTGATCGCCCGCAACGGGGCAGTGGTCGTGGGTTGCGCCGGCATCCGGCGCCGAACAGATCGGGTGGCCGAGCTCAAGCGCATGTACGTGGTGCCCGAAGCCCGCGGGCTCGGCGTCGCCCGATCGATGCTGACCCATCTTGAGGCCGTTGCCCGCCGAATGGGCTACACCGAGGTGTGGCTCGAGACCGGCACCGAGCAGCCCGAAGCGATGTCGTTGTACGACTCGTCGGGCTACCTACCGATCGCTCCCTACGGCGCGTTCCGCGACTCGCCGTTGAATCGCTGCTACGGCAAGGAGCTCGACAGTCCGGTAGGCGTACCGCCGGTGTCGTAACGAGTTACCGACGGATACCGTCGCCGACCGGGGTGATGCCGGGATCAGGCGGCTTCGGGTCTTCGCCCACTCGGTTCCGGCGCACCCGGTTGATCGACCGGCACACCATCGGAAATCGCATCTTGAGGGCCAGTCGGCGCCGCCACGCCAACCACTTCGGCGGATCCGGCGTCAGGCACGACCTTCGAGCCGATCGGAATGATCGGCGGTTCGCTCCCGTCGTGCGACGCTCCGACCGCAACACCGTCGACCTTGCCGCCAACACCATCGATCGTACCAACTCCGATCGTGCCAACTCCGATCGTGCCGACCTCGCCGACCTTGCGAACCTCGCCGTCCCTGCCGACCTCGCCGAACGTGACGCCGCCGACCGAACCGACACCAGCGCCGACCGTACTGACACCAAAGACACCGGCACCGACAGCACCGACACCAGCACCGAACACGGCAACGTGCTCCGGTTCAGCGGTGGCAACTTCGACGGCTTCGCCGGCTCCATCGATTTCAACGTCCCCATGATCGATCCCATCCCACGCATCGACGACAGCGCCACCGATCTGCCCGCTCCGAAGGAGTCCCCACACGCCGGCTCCGACGGCTGCCAACGCTCCGATCGCCACGCCAAACCGGGCACCGAACACCTCACAGATCACCCCGAGAATCGGGCCACCGATGGGGGTCGAACCAAGGAACACCATGGCCTGCATGGCCAGCACACGACCCCGCATCTCCGGTGCGGCCCGGAGCTGAATGATCGACGTGCTCGTGGTGAGAAACGAGATGCTGGCGAACCCCACCACCATTCCGATCGGATAGACCCAATTGGCGGACGGCGCCAGGCTCACGACGCCGAGCGAAACCCCGAATCCGATGGCGGCGATGCTCACGGTGCGCACGGTCGGGGCACCGCGTCGGGCCGCCACCAATGCGCCGGCCAAGGCGCCGAGGCTCACCACCGAAAATAGCGTGGTGTACGTGGCGACCGTCCCACCGAGATCACGGGTGACGAACAACGGGAACACGATCTGGAAGTTGAAGCTAAGGGTTCCGAGAATCGCCATCATCACGAGCGGAATCCAAAGGGCCGGAACGCTTCGGGCGTATCGCAGCCCGTCCCGCACCATCCCTTTGCCCTTTGCCGCCGGAGGTGACGCCCGCAACTCCGAGGTACGCATACGTCCGAACGTGACGAGCACCGCCACGTAGGAAAGGGCATCAAGTGCGAAACACCAGCCGAAGCCCACCGTGGTGATCAGCAGTCCGGCTATGGCCGGTCCCACCACCCGAGCGCCGGTCATCAGCGCACTGTTGAGGCTCACGGCGTTGGTGGTGAGCTCCGCGGGCACCATCTCCGCCACAAAGGCACGTCGCGCCGGATTGTCGAATGCCACCGTGATGCCGCCCACTAGGGCCACGGCGTAGAGCGCGATGATCGGCGGAGATCCGTGAAAGGCCAACGCCGCCAATACCGCCGACTGGGCCATGGCAACAACCGATACGAGGAGCAACAGGCGTCGTTTGTCGGACCGGTCCGACACGAGCCCCGCCCATGGCCCGATAAGCAGCACCGGCGCGAACTGGGCCGCCAGCAGCCCGCCGAGAAGTACCCCGTTGTCGGTGAGTCGCAGAATGAACAGGGCCTGGGCAACAAGCGTGAGCCAGTTCCCCATTTGCGAGATGAACTGGCCGAGGAAGAACAGCCGGAAGTTCCGAATGTGGAATGACCGGAACGTGTCGGCGCCGGCCAAACGAAGTCGAGTCATGATTGCGACGGCCTTCGCCGACGTGATGCAACGGCAGGTGGAGCGCTGTCGGGTCCATCGGTGAGCGGTGCCGATGGCGACACGGCCAACGCATCGAGCACGTCGAGCGCGGCGTGGAGTCGGACTCGCTGATCATCATCGAGCGTGTCGATCCGTGACGCCAGCCACTCGTTGCGCCGCATCCTCGATTCGTCGAGCAACCTCGACCCGTCGTCCGTGAGGCTGATCCGGGCTACCCGCCGATCACCCGAATCGACTTCACGTTTCACCAAGTCTGCATCCTCCAACTTCGCCACCACCCGGGTGATGCTGGGGGGTGCGACACGCTCATGGGCCGCGAGTTCGCCGAGCGTGAGTGACCCACAGCGGTGGATCGTGGCGAGCACGGAAACCTGGCTCGGGGTGAGGCCGGTGCTGCTTTCTTTGCGAAGTTGACGCGCCAACCGAGTGGCGCTCAGCCGCAAGCGCGAGGCCAGCTCCATCGTGTCGGTGAGCGCTGCATCGGAACCGGAACGTGAAGCCATGCCAACAACTTACCCAAACTAATTAGCAATGCAACCCGAATTTCTGGATTTGGTGTGTTTCCAGGGTTACGTGAAGTCCAGGGCGTCGACGGCGAGGCGGAGGCGAGCGGCAACGTCATCGACGTCGCCCGTGCCGTCGACCTCCACGAGAATCCCGCGTTCCCGGTAGTACTCGATGAGCGGGCGGGTCTCGTCGCGATAGACCTCGAGCCGGTGCTTGAAGGTGGCGATGTCGTCGTCTGCACGCGCCGACGACTTCCCCCGTTCCTCCACCCGACGGATTAGTTCGTCTTCGGGCACGTCGAGCGAAAGCACGGCGTGGAACGTGCTCCCCACAGCTTGCCCCCAGGAAAACGCCGCCTCGGCCTGCGCGATGGTGCGCGGAAATCCGTCGAGCACGAACCCAGTCAGTCGGGTGGGTTTGGTGATGCGGGTGAGCACCATTTCGATGATGAGCTCGTCGCCCACCAGCTCGCCTTCCTCCATGATGCTTCTTGCCGCCAGCCCGAGGGGGGTGCCGTCGGCCACATGGGCGCGAAGCATGTCACCAGTGGCGATATAAGGCACCGCATAGGCGTCGGCCAGGCCGGGACCTTGCGTTCCCTTGCCCGCTCCCGGGGGAGCGAGGAACAGCGCGCGTAACACTTGGGCTCCTGGGGGGATAGAGAGCAAGCGGGGCGCCATGCCCCGCGGGAATCCGACACGATAGAGCGCGCGCCCGGAAGGAATCCTGCCCACGATGACCAGCAGCGTCGAACACCCCACCAACGAGCCCAACAACGAGCCCGCCCACGAGCCCACCAACGGGCCCATGGGCAAGCCCAGACCTCCCGCGGCCCGTCCACCCACAACCGCGCGCGATGTCTCGCCTCGCCCCCGGTCCCGAGCAAACGACCGGTTCTCAGGACGTCACGGGGCGACGGGCGGCGCGCCAACCACCACCGGTCGCCGCCAGGTGGTGCAATCCATCGCAGCGGTGGGAGCGGGTGTCGCCCTCGGCACGCTCTTCCCCGAGCCCCGGCTCGCCGGGGCCACGTCGGGCACCGGCGGTCTTGCGCCGAACGGTCGTGACGACACGTGGGCGTTGCAGCAAGCACTCGACCAGACCGCAACCGTCAACCTTCCCGCCGGCCATTTTCAAGTGGGGTCCGTCCGCCTCAACTCAGGCAACCGTCTGACGATGGCGCCGAATACGGTCCTCCACAGCATTCCGCCGGAGCGAAACGACTACCGCGGAGTGCTGCTCGTGCAAGACGTCGATGACGTCGTGATCGAAGGCGGGATGATCGACGGGAGCGGTGGTCCGGTGATGAACGGAATCAGCATCGAGGGCGCTCACCGACTCCGAATTCGCGATACCCAGATCGTGAACATGGCCACCACCCGCGATGGGGTTCGTGGTGACGGGATCTACATCCGACGCGGTGTCGCCGGGAAGCCGCTGCGTTTTGCGACCGACATCGTGATCGAAGGGGTGACGGCCGACGCCAACGGCCGACAGGGTCTGTCGCTGGTGAGCGGGCGCCAGATTCATATCTTGCACTGCACATTCTCCAACACCACTTCAGCGGTTCCCGGCGCGGGCATCGACTTCGAACCCAACGTTGACAACGACACGATCGACGACGTCGTCGTGACGGGTTGCACGTTCGAAGGGAACGAGACTGGCGTGTTGGTATTCATGAAGAATGCCCAGCGAATCAATAACGTCACTCTTCGGGACTGCGTGTTTCGGGCGAACCGAGCCAACGGGATCACCGGCCGTCTCGATGGGGTAAACGGGTTCGCGATCGTTGGCTGCGCGTTCGACGGCAATGCCCAGAAGGCCGTGCTTCTCGCCAACGCCGAGGCCGTCATCGTGGTCGACAATCTCATCCGGAACCATCCGGCCGGACTTGGCATCGAGATCGAAAACGTTCGGACATGGCAAGTCCGCGGCAACGACGTGCGGGGGTGCGGGCACAGCGGCATCCTCGTCACCAACCCCGGCGTGCTGCCCTCCACCGGCACCCTCACCGAAAATCAGGTGTGGGACAACGGGACCGCCGTCGCCGGGACCGTGGGCATCAACCTGCGAAGCGAATCGTCACCTCTGCGAGCCATCGTGCGCGACAACTGGTGCGGGAACACCGAACCAGGGGGTCCCCAAGAAAAAGCGATCGGAACTCGTGGCGTCGGCGTCGAGGCGGGCGATCCCGAACAACTCGCTCGCGACAATCGCCGGACCAACTCGTCCTGAACCCACACGAAGAACACGCTCCGCCAGACAGCCCGAACCACGCGAAGCACTCCTGGCCGGAGCGGCCGGAGCGGCCGGACGCACAGCATCGCCATGACCCGTCCCGGACGACGTTCTCTGGGACCACCGGTCCGCGGCGCTGGTTCGAGCGTCGGGTCCGAAGAGACAGCCCCGAAAAGGTGACCATCACTGCGAACTGCTCCAAGGCCGAATGGTTCGTCGCCAACGTTGGGCTGACGGCCCGCCGACCACCGAGCGGGCCGGTTTCGCGGAACGAGCATCTCCCCACCGCGGCACTACCGTCGGACCATGGCTTCCTCCGACAAATCCGGCCAACCGAGGGACCGAACACCAGCCGCGACCAGCGACCGCGTCCCACCTCCGGTCCGGACTGCCCAGGAAACGATCGATGACACCCACCTGTGGTTTGCCACCAACTCCGGATGGGCACCTCCCGACCCCGACACACTGGCGGAATGGGCAGCCGATGGTTTCAGTCGTGCGCCCGACGACTGCGTTGTTGCGATCGACGGCTGGTGTGAACACGGACTGGCCTCCTGGCCCCTCGTGCTCGACACCGTCGACTCGTACGGCCGACCCGAGGCGGACCGAAACGGTCGGTCGCGCGCGACTCCCCTTTCGGAGCCCAGCACGCACGATCCAGCGGAGACGCCCGACCCGGGCGACGACGAGGAGTGTGGGTAGGTAAGGCTTCGAGGAGCGGATTCCGAGCCAGGGTTCCGAGCCAAGGTTCGAAGCCAGGGTTCGGAGCCTCGCATGGACGCAACGTCGAAAGCCCTGTTGTTCTGGGCGTTGAGACGGACGACACCGCGAGCGGCGACGCTGGTCGTGGGGAGGCGCGATCTGTTTCGGCGTCGCAGCACGAGCAGGGCGACGACGAGGCCGGGAGACGACGAGGCCGGGAGTCGCCTCGGCCGGCCAGCTTCACATCCTGACCAGCTAACCCTGACCCGCTCCACTTGCCGCGATCAGATCGAGAGGTCTATGCCCGACGGTCGGACCGGACTCGTGTCGAACATCGCAAACAACGGCTCCGGATCCCCGCCCCACGTGGCGGCTCGCAGCTGCCCGAGGCTCCGCCGACCTCCGAGCATCCGCACCGCGTCGAACGGCGAGACCCGAAGCGTTAGCTGGGACGGGGCGGTGGAGGGATCGCCAAGTTGCCAGGTGCCGTCGTCGGTTTCGAGGCGAAGGGAAGGAAACGACCGCGTACGGATCAGGGCATCGAGGGACGGGGTCATGAACCCGAGCGCCACAAGAAGTGGAAGGTCTCCCGAGGTTGCGCCGGGCACCGCCAGCGCGCCGCGGATGTCGTGCTCGTGCGTGACCGCATCGAACACCAGCTGGTTGGCGGAAATGGCCGGGGCGTGGGGAAGCAACGACGCAACCTGCCCCGTCGCCTCCTCCCAAAGATCGAGGAGTTGCTCGACCGAGTCCCCCTCGTGACGATCCACCTGCGCCGCCGTCCATGGATCGGTTCCCACGCCGTCGAGGTTGAGCGCGGCGACGTCTTCGGCGGCGCCGCAAAGGTGGGCGAGGGCCTGCCGCACGTTCCATTCGGGACAGGCCGGCACCGCAGTCTCCCCGTCTCCACCGTGTTCACGCAGGAGTTCGGTGACGCGGCGCTGTACGAACCGGTAGGCCTCTGCCGCTTCCTCGGAGGTTCGGGGGGTGGGCGAAAGGATCGGCTCCGTCATGGACGCCAGTCTCGCGTTTTGTGTCCCGGTTCAGGCCATGGCCAGAAGTTTTTCGACCCGCTCCTCGGTGGACGGGTGGGTGCGGAAGAGGTTGGCAAACGCCACCTTGCGTCCCGACAGCGGGTTCACGATGTAGGCACTGGCCTGGCTCGGTTGCACATGCGGGTTCGGAATGCGGTTGGATGCGTACTCGAGCTTTTGGAGGGCGCTGGCGAGCGGCCGAGGATCACCGAGCATTTCCGCACCGCCTCGATCAGCTTCGAATTCACGGCTGCGACTCAGGGCCATCTGCAAGATTCCGGCGGCGAGCGGGGCCACCATTGCGACGAGCAGGGCAACGAACGGGCTGGGGGAATCCTCATCGTCGCCTCCGCCGAGCATCGCCGACCACATCGCCATGTTGGCCACAAAGCTGATGGCCGTCGCCACCGCGCCGGCAATCGACGCGATCAGGATGTCGCGGTGTTTGACGTGGGCGAGCTCGTGGGCCAGCACGCCCGCCACCTCCCGTTCGTCACAGATCTCGAGCAGGCCACGGGTGACGGCAACGGCAGCATGGTTCGGGTTCCGCCCCGTGGCGAACGCGTTGGGTTGATCCTCGTCAATCAGGCAGATCTTGGGCATGGGAAGGTCCGCTCGAGCGGTGAGGTCGCGAACGATGCGATACAGGGTGGGCGCTTGGGTTTCGTTGACTTCGACGGCGCCGGCCGAACGCAAGGCCAGCTTGTCGGAGAACCAGTAGGAACCGCCGCTGATCAGCACCCCGAAGATCAACCCGATCACGGCGCCGGTGGTCCCGCCGAGGATCGAACCAATGAAGACGAGAAGGCCGCCGATGGCGGCCAGCAACACGGCGGTCTTGGCCGTGTTCGCAAGGAGGAAGCCGGTGGCCCGACCGTTCGATCGGGTCCCCGTTGCGGTGGGGGACGTGAATGTGTTCATGCAAATCAGTATGCCGAACGCAACCGAAAATCCGGTGAAGGTCAGCGGAAATCACCAACACTCAGGCGCACCCCACCAGATCACTTCACGAGCAGGTTGCGCACCTTTTCTTCGCTCTCGGGCGTGACGAGCACCATGACCTCATCGCCCGCATTGAGCACGGTGTCGCCACGCGGAACCACCACATGTTCTTCGCGGATCACGGCCACCACGGTGGAGTCGCGAGGGAAACCGAGATCCATGATCTGCTTGCCCGCCGAAGGCGAATCCTCAGCCAGTTTCACCTCGGCCAACTGCGCCCGGTTCCCCTCGAGCGACAACAGCCGAACGAGCGAACCAACAGACACCGCTTCCTCCACCAGCCCCGTGAGCAAGTGGGGAGTGGACACCGACATATCGATGCCCCACGTCTCGTTGAACATCCACTCGTTGTTCGGGTTGTTCACCCGGGCGATCACCCGAGGTACCCCGAACTCCTGCTTGGCCAGCAACGAGATCACGAGGTTGTCCTCGTCGTCGCCGGTGACGGCAACGACCACGTCGGCGGTCTGGGGCTTGGCCTTGCCGAACTCGGTGACCTCACAGCCGTCGACGTTGATCCACTCAACCCCGGGGGTGAGGTTGGCGCGGGTGATCGACTCGACGCGGGCGGGATCGACTTCGATGATCACCACTTCGTGCTGCCCGCTTTTGGTGAGCTCGTTAGCGATGTAGGTACCGACGTTTCCGCCGCCGGCGATGATGACACGCATTTGTTTTCCTCGTATCCAGACGGATCAGGTGATCAGGCGATCAGTGGGAAGTGGCGATTGTCGCGGGCCCCGCGAAGTGGGCATCGAAGGTGTCGAGGCCATCGCCCGCCACCATGAACCAAACGATGTCGCCGTCTTGCACCGCCGCCCGGAGGTCGGGGAGGCCAGCGACGCCGAGCCGCGAGGTGGCGACAGGGTTGGCTACGCCGGCAAGCGCTACCGCGCTCAGCGGACGGCCGGCCCACGCCGCACCAATCGTGCGCTCGACAAGACCCACTTTGGCGCTCGGGTCGACCCAGGTCATGCCGGTGCCGTCGGGAAGAATCTTTCGCAGCACCCGATCGATCGCCCACGTGGCGGGCTCCACCGTGGGGATGCCAAGCCGTTCGTATACCTGAGCACGACGGGCGTCATAGATGCGGGCAACCACCTTGTCGACCCCGAAAAACTCCCGGGCCACCCGGGCCACGAGGATGTTGGAGTTGTCGCCGTTGGTGACGGCAGCCAACGCACCGGCTTCTTTAATCCCCGCTTCCTCCAACCGATCTCGGTCGAAGCCGACCCCGAGCACCTTGCGACCGGCGAAGTCTTCGGGGAGGCGGCGAAAGGCTTTCGCTTGTTTGTCGACGACGGCGACTGTGTGGCCACCATCCAACAAGATCCGAGCCAACCCGGACCCAACTCGGCCACAACCGACGACAACAACATGCACGGGATCTCGACCTCCAAGCGTCGCGTCCGCGCGACCCCTGCATCCTACGGTGACCAAACCGGCCGAACGCAAAGTCCGCAGGTCAGAACGGCGCAAGAAATCAACGACCGGAGTCCGGCGCAGGAACTCGGCTTTTATGGCTGCGCGTACGGGTGTTGACTAGTGGGCAATGAAGACCGAGGACGATCTCGGGGGCGCAGAAGAACCCGCCGCCCCACCCGCACCCAAGGGGAACGGCTCCGCCCCTTCACCCAAGGCCCACACCCATTTGGTGGACCTTCCCGAGTCGCGCACCTACCGCTTCAAGAACAAGGTGCTCGGGCCTCCCCTCCACAACGATCAGCTCGCCCACGAACGGTTGGGGAAGCCCACGGCCCTGGCGGTGTTCGCATCCGACAACCTCTCGTCGTCGGCCTACGCCACTGAAGAGATCCTTCGTGTGTTGATACCGGTCGTGGGTATTGCGGCATTCGCCAAGGTGGTGCCGCTCACCGTCGCCATGCTTGTGGTGCTGGCGTTTCTGATCCTCAGTTATCGCCAGACCATCAAGGCCTACCCGAGCGCTGGCGGCGCCTACATCGTCACCAAGGACAACTTCGGGCGGGGCCCGGCGCAGGTAGCAGGTGTGTCGCTGCTCACCGACTACGTCCTTACTGCCTCCGTATCCGCCGCCGCCGGTGCCGCTGCACTGGCGTCGGCCTACAAACCCGCGGAGCACTACGTGCTGCCGATCGCCATCTTCTTCGTGTTGCTGATTGGCGGAGGAAACCTCAAGGGCGTGAAGGAAAGCGGCAAGGCCTTCGCCGTCCCCACCTACTTTTTCGTCGCCAACATGGCCGTGCTTCTCGGCATCGGTTTGTATCGCTACGTCAGTGGCACCCTTGAGAAGGCGGTCGTCGAACACCCCGACGAGCTCCTCGCCATCGGCGCCGAAGACACCGCACTGCTTTGGGGCGCTGGCCTCTTCGTCATCCTTCACGCCTTCGCCTCCGGCGGCGCGGCCGTCACCGGAGTGGAGGCCATTTCCAACGGCGTGCCCGCGTTCAAAGAACCGTCATGGAAAAACGCCCGCACCACGTTGGTGATCATGGGTTCACTCCTGGGCGTGATGTTCCTTGGCCTCTCCCTACTGTCCTCCGTGGTCGAGCCCTTCCCCTACAAAGAAGGCACACCCACGGTCATCTCCCAGGTCGGCACGGCGGTGTTCAGCGCCGACAGCAGCGGCATCGGACACGTCATGTTTCTCAGCCTGCAGCTCGGCACCATGCTGATCTTGGTGCTCGCCGCCAACACCAGCTTCGCCGACTTTCCCCGGTTGGCGAGCTTCCAGGCCTCCGACAACTTCATGCCTCGCCAGCTCACCAAACGTGGGCATCGGTTGGTGTACTCCAACGGGATCATCACCCTCGCCGCTGCGGCGATCGTCGTCCTGATCTTCACCGGGGCAAAGGTGGAGAAGCTCATTCCCCTCTACGCCATCGGTGTGTTCCTGGGTTTCACGCTGTCGCAAGCCGGCATGACCAAACACCATTTGCGCCTCAAGGAACAGGGTTGGCGTGCTGGGCTGGCGATCAACGGCGTGGGTGCGTGCCTGTCGTTCACGGTGTTGTGCATCTTCACTTACACCAAGTTCCTCGACGGCGCCTGGATCATCGTGGTGTTCATGCCACTGCTCACCATCCCCCTGTTCCGACTCAACAAACAATACGAAGAAGAGCGCGACCAGCTGGCCAGCGGCGAGACCACGCAGGTCGCTCTGCAACAAAAGATACTGGATCGCCACAACGTGATCGTGCTGATCGACCAGCTCGACATGGCCGGCGCCCGCGCTATTCAGTACGCCCGCACCCTGGTGCCCGACGAGTTGCGCGCCGTGCACTTCGATATGGATCCCCTGCGCTCCAAGGAGCTCACCGAGGGTTGGGTGAACCTCGGGTTCAGTCGGCTCTCGCTCGATGTGATCGATTGCCCCGATCGTCGCCTGGAACGCGCCGTGGCCGAGTTGGTGGCCAGGGAGCTGATCGACGGGAACACGGAGGTCACCGTGTTGATGCCTCGGCGCAAGTACAGCCGTTTCTGGGCCCGACTCGTGCACGACAACACCGCCGACAAGATCGCCGAGACGCTTTCGTCGATCCCGCATTGCAACGTCACCATCGTGCCATTCCATATCGGGGCCAAGGCCGAGATGACGCCCACGATCCGACCAGCGGCAGTCGCCGAACTTGTCGGCGATGTCACCGACCATGGCGCCAAGAAGACCAAGGGCAAGGCCAAAGCCAAAGCTGCCCAGACGATCGACACCAGCGATATGCAGCTCCCCTCGGATCGCACCCAGATCTCGGCCGCCACCCATCGGCAGCAGGTGAAGCTCGCCGGCAAGGTGTTCAGTGTTCGGGTGCAACCATGGTCCGGCACGCCCGCGCTCGAACTCACGCTGCTCGACGAGACCGGGGCCATCGTCATTGTCTTCTTCGGTCGCCGCTCCCTCGCCGGGGTATCGGTGGGGACCCGGCTGGTGGTCGAAGGGGTGGTGGGCGAGCACCGTGGAAAGTTGGCGATGCTCAACCCGGCCTACGAGATCCAGGTCGACCCCCACGACCTCGAACCCGCTCCGAGCTAGGAGCGATTCCCAGTAGCCATTCGGCGTCCTCCGGCCAGCTCTTCGAATCTCGCGGCGTCCTCCGTCTCACCGCCCAAAACAGGGGGCTTTCGACGTCGTGTCCTTGCGAGAGTTCGAACCGTGGCTCGGAATCCGCTTCTCGAAGCGTTATTGGGGCACGCTCCTAGGATCGCACCAGGGGCGGCCAGCGAGCTCCTTCGTAGGAGATTGGAGCGAGTTGAGGATCAGACGCCGGCGACGACTACCGGCACTGCGGGTAGCGTGGAGAGAAACGCCCGAGCCTGTGCATCGAGCCCGTGCGCTCGGTGGTGTGCGGCCAGGGTGAGCGACTGCTCCGCCAGTTGGCGCGCATGATCGGCCGCATGCACGGCGTGACAGAACCGCGCCCACTCCATCCGTGACTCCGCCGCAAGGAGGGGCATGCCGACACGATCGTGATGGCGGACGGCCTGCTCGAAGTAGCGATGAGCGTCAGCAACCTCCCCACGGGTGGCCGCCAGCATGGCGAGGTAATGGGAACCGACGTGCATCGGCACCACGAACACCGCATGGTGTTCGTGAAGCGGAGCGAGTCGGTCGGCGAGAACCGCGGCGCCTTCGGTATCGCCGAGGATGGCGGCAAGGTAGGCCAGGTTGCAGATCGCCGCCCCGGGAGCTGAGCCGCCCACGTCCTCGAACCCGGTGGCCGCCACCTCGCTGTAGGCGATGTCGGCCAGGTCAAGCCTGCCGGCGTCGGCCATGGCCCGAGCTACGCCAAAAGCGTCGGCATCGTGGCTCGCTGCGAAGACCAATTCCAAACGCGGAACCAGCTCGGTGAGGCGGCCTTGCAACCGTCGGATGGCGAGCAGCAACGGCCGGAATGACGACCGCGCCTCGGCGCGGCGCGCTCGCTGCCCAAGCTCCTGTGCGCCTTCGGCGTAGCTATGGGCGCGATCCAGCGACCCACGGGCGTAACTATCGGCACTCTCCCAGATCGACAGGTGCCAGGAAAGCATCGGGTGACGGCGCCGCGCCGCCGCATCACGGGCGATGCCCAACGAGTGTTGTACCGAGTCGAGGTCGCCGGCTTCGAACGCGACCGTGGAGCGAACGTACGCCGCCCCAAAGATGCGTTCGAGATCGGTCAGCTGCGGGGCGGCTTCCCCGAGCTCTTCGGCCCACGCCGCTCGGCGGTCGAACTGGTTGGGCTCCACGGCCGAGAGTACCGCCTGCTCAAGCACCATGGCTGTGAGGTCCGAGTCGTGAAGACGATGGGCCATCGCCACCGCGTCCTCGGCCATGGCGGTGGCCGCCCCATGTTCCGATGATGCCGCCAGTTCCACCCCAAGCGCTCCCAGGAGGCGGGCCCGAATGGGAGAGTCGGCAGCATCGGTGCGATCGAGGGCGGCACGAAGGATTTCGGTTTCGGCGGGATCCGCCGGGCCCGCGCCGAGCACGGTGTCACGGAGACTGGCGAGGGCGGCCCGGGCCAGCGCATTGGCATCGCCGTGGGACCGAGCGACGTCGGCAGCGCGAAGCAAGGTGGCTCGGGCGTCGGGGCTTCCCACCAACCGCTGCACCTCGCCGAGGGCCAACACGACGTCGGCTAAGTGATCGACATCACGGTCGCCGGTTGCATCGAGGCAACGAAGGGCCTGGAGATACCACCCCACCGACTCATCGAGCGCCAGCTGTTCGCGTGCCGATTGCCCCGACGCGGCACAGGCGGACGCGGCGTTGAGCAACGACGCCTCAGGGTCGAGCGCCGCCGTTTCGTGAGCCAGCGTGGCATCGAAGGGGTGATCGTTGGTGGCCTGACTCGCCGCCGCAAGCCGGTGGTGAGCAACCGGCGCCAGCACCCGGGCGTCTCCCGGCCCGGCCTGCCGCTCGAGTTCATCGGCGATGGCGCCGTGCGTTGCTCGTCGGGTTTGAGGATCAAGGGCCTCGTACACCAGGCGGCGAACAGATTCGTGAGTGAAGGTGTGGCGGAACCTTCCTGCGCTCAACTCTGCGAGCAGGCCCTGCGCTCGGGCGTCTTCTACCCACCCCGCCAAATCGGCATCGTCTGCGTCCACCAGCGGGGCGAGCACCGCGAGATCGATCTCGTCGCCCATCACGGCGGCGAGCTGCACGAGCCGTTGGGCAGACGAGGGCAAACGATCGACGGCACCACCGACCGCATCGGCCAAAAGGGCGGGGATCGCCGCCCTGGACACTGCGTCGGCATCGGAGCTGAGCGACCATCCCTCGTCGTTGTGTTGCAACGCTGACGTGCCCGACAGCGCGCGAAGGCGCCACAAGAGGTTGAGCGGATTGACGTCGGAGTCGCCCACTCGTGCCATCACTGCGTCATGGACAAGGGGAGCGAGATCGCCTCCGAAAGCCCCCGCGACAAATGCCCGGACGTCGTTGGGGCCGAGCGCCGACAATGACACACGATCGACCCCGCGTAATCCGTCGCGAAGTTCCGCCAAGGCTTCGGTCAAGTGATCGGGCGCAGCGCCGTGCGCGGCAGTGAGCGTGGCGACGAACAGCACCCGCATGGGATCAGTGTGCTGCAGCACGTGGCGAAGCATCGAAATAGTCGATCGGCTCGCCCACTGGAGATCGTCGAGCACGAAGATGAGTGGCTCGGCCGATGATGCGGAGTGAAGCCAACCAGCGACCGCTTCAAAGAGCGCTGTAGCCTGAAGTTGCGCATCACCACCCGGCGGTTCCGTGGCGCGACGCAGCCGTCCGGCCAGCTCTGGAACAAGGCGAACGAGGTGGTGGGCCTCCGCGCCCAACTGCTCATTGAGGAGGTCGTCGGCCACGAAACCGGCGTGGGCCCGCAACGCCTCGACGAACGGGTCAAAAGGCGACGACGCGAACGGATCACAGCGGCCGTAGAGCACCGGTGAGCCGTCGAGATGTTTCGCCAGCGCAAACTCAGCCGCGAGCCGCGACGCTCCCGCTCCCTCGGCGCCTTCGATCACGACGAGCGGGCCCTTGCCAAGGCCAGCTCGACTCAACGCATCGGCCAGGCCCAACAACTCGCGTTGTCGACCCGCAAACGGCACGGCTCGAGACAACGCCGGAATCGACGGGAACGGCAGGGTTCCGGTTTCGGCCACCTCCCACCACAACACCTCGAACGCCAACAACGCCTCGGTGAGGCCCTTGAGGTCGAGTTCCCCGACCTCCCTGTAAGCGGCACTACTTCGCGATCCGGCGAGGGCGCGAACAAAACTCGACACAAGGATTTGGTCCGTTCCGGCCTTCCCGCAAAGACGTGCCGCCTCCACCACCGGCGTGCCGAACACATCGTCGTCTTCGACTCGCACTTCGCCGACGCTCATCCCCATCCGCAGCAGCATCGACTCTCGGGCCTTGCGATTCCGACGAACGATCGCCTGGTTGATGGCACACGCCGCAGCCACCGCCTCGCTCGGCGCATGAAACACCGCCATGACGCCGTCCCCGAGCCCTTTCACGACGAGGCCTCGGTGCTCACCGATCACTCGGCCGAGCAGTTCGTCGTGTTCGCGGCGGAGCGCGTCGGCTTTGTCGTCGCCGATACGGCTACGAATGGCGGTGGAATCGACAAGATCGGTGAACAGCACCGTCATCGTGGCGGCGCCGGGAGACAACCCATTCACGGTGCGTCATCGTAGAGGCATTCCCCGGGGTGAGCTGCGCTCCATGCTGTGAGGGCCAAATGCTGCGTTGGGTTCACCGCGCAACCCGAAGACCGTGGGCGTCGAAGTGAAACCCGTAACACCCATGGAGCGAATGTGATCCGCGCAGTAGGGTCGGCGGTGGAGGGATGGCAGAGCGGACGAATGCGATGGTCTTGAAAACCATTGAGGTGCAAGCCTCCGGGGGTTCGAATCCCCCTCCCTCCGCTCTTGTCACTCTCGGCCGTCGTCAAAGGACGGCCGAGAGTGACGCGAATCCAGCAGAATTGACGCGCCGACGGTCCGCCCCCGTCGCCCTTTCCACGCCCCGTGAAATCCCACGTGCGTCATACCCGTACCCGTTGTGTACAGTGCCGCCGCAACTGGAGAGGTGCCGGAGTCTGGTCGATCGGGCTTTCCTGCTAAGAAAGTGAGGGCTTATCCCCCTCCGTGGGTTCGAATCCCACCCTCTCCGCCAGGAAATCCCTGACCTCGCAAGCCTGCTCGGCCGGGAGTGCCGCAACAAGCCCCGCTCCGCTCGGGGCGTTCAAGGCCACGCAGGCCAACGCCTCCGGACGCGGCCAACCGCAGTCGGATCAGTCCGCGAACCCGTCAAGCAACCAGTCGAGCGACCCATCGACGTCCCCATCCTCGTCGCCGGCGTCGGTCGCATCGCCGACGCCCAGTACCGGCATCAAGACGGTCGCCGTGACGTTGTCGGATGCGCCCGCGTCGGTGGCCTCGTCGACCAGCCGATGGGCCACTGCCTCGGCGTTTCCACCGGCGGCAACCACCTCGTCGAAGAACGCGGCGATTTGTTCGCCGTCGAGCACATCGGTGATCCCGTCGGAGGTGGCGATCAGAGCTTCGCCGACGGCCACTCGCACCACAACGATTTCAGGTTCCACGGTAGATGCGATCCCCACGGCGCGCGTCACCACGTTGCGTTGGGGATGCACTGCTGCTTCCTCTTCACTGATGACACCTGCGGCCACCAACTCACCGGGGAGATTGTGGCGGTGCGCGACCGGCCAGGTGTTGGCGTCGCGCACGACAAACGCCGGGGAGTCGCCCAAGGTGGCCACGAGGAGTTCCCATCCGTCGTCGGTCGGGGCCACGACCGAGGTGATCACCAGCGTGCCTCCCATGTGCTCGAGTCGTTCCTCGGTGAGTCGACCGGCGCGCACGGCGTCGTTCGCCGCACCGACGAATCCACGCAGCAGGTCGCCTGTCGGCGTGGGATCGTCGGGATGCGCAGCGAGGTGCGCTTGCCATGCTGCCACCACCGCTCCCACCGTGAGCTCGGCCGCCAACGCCCCACCGACGTGCCCGCCCATACCGTCGCTAAGTACGAGGAGATCGGGGACGATGAGAAATCGGTCCTGGTTCTCCGAGCGCCCGCCGATGCCCGATGCCCCACCAAGGTCGAGCCTGAACGTCGCTTTCCGGGCATCGGGAAAGTCGTCGGTGGCTTCGTCGGGGCGCCGAAACGGGGATCGCATCCCTTCTTTCTACGCCACATCGACGCTGTGCGGAAGTGACGAATCATCACATGGGCTGATGTACCTACGTTGGCAATGCTCCTGCTCCGGGCTTGGAGCGCGTCGTTCGGCCACGTTTCTGCGATCCCGCAGTGCTTCGAGCACTCTTCCCCGTTGCAACGCGTCGGCGTGACAACCGTTTCCTGTGTTCGACGACCGCACCCCCCACCCCCGCCGCAACCCCCCGCTAAAATCGTGTCCCAGCAAGGCTTCGAGAAGCGGATTCCGAGCCACGGTTCGAAGCGTCCGAAAGGACGCACCGTCGAAAGCCCCCTGTTCTGGGCGATGGCACCGAGGAGGCTGCGAGAATAGAAGAGCTGGCCGGACAACCCCGAATGGCGACTGGGATACATCTCTAGGAACGTGTAGCGGCATTGGGCGCCGCGCAACAATCGGCCGATGCACCAACACGACAAGCGACGTGGTGGCATCTCGAATGCCGACCGCACGGGGCGACGCTGACGCTCCCCGGAGCCTGCACGCAGGGGCCGGCGTTCGACACCGTTCGGCGGATCGCCGTTGCGGGCCACCGGCCAACACCGGTGCACCGACGTGCTCTCCTCGGCCACGAACCAGGGGGACGCGAGCCGCGCCACGCAACACGCCAGCCGGTCAGTCATCACCAGTGGGTGACGCATGTCACGTTCTCGAATGTTGCATTTTGGTGACGAATGCGGCGAGTCTGTTACAGCGAAGTAACCATACGGCCCGTGCCTGGGCTGCGAGTCCTCCCCGACGGAGTAGGGCGCAAGCGATCCGATATCGCTGGCGTCTGGCGGTGGGCTCGCACCAAGCCCGCATCGACGCCCGCCGGTCCCCCACTTTTTCTCTGTGGCACCGACCTGCGCGCGTTGATGTCAATCCCGAGGCACACCACCGGAAGGACCACCAAAACCATGCCCAAGAAGTTCGCCGGCCTCCTCGTCGGCCTCGCTCTCACCATCGGCCTCAGTGCCTGCTCACCCTCCCAGTTCAAAGCCTGGCTTGACCTCAACGGGTTCGACAGCTCGCAGTACAACGAAACGCAGCTCGCCGACGGCGCCAGGATCTCGGAGTGGTACTGGACCGAGACGATCAAAGCCGCAGTAGCCGCCGCCGAAGCTGCCGCGGCGCAGGCGGCTGCACAGTCCGCGGCCGACGCCGACCTCCACAAATACGATCACGTGCTCAGCGATGCGTCGCTCGCCCGGCTCCGCCAATGTGAAAGCGGCGGCAACTACAGCATCCTCAGCCCGGGCGGCGCCTACCGGGGTGCGTACCAATTCGCCCGCTCCACCTGGAACTCCGTTGCTGGCCGGCACTACCCGGCCTATGTGGGAGTTGATCCTGCCGCCGCTGCACCGCTCGTCCAGGACGCTATGGCCCGAGCCCTCTACACCGAAATGGGGCGCAGTCCTTGGCCCGTTTGCGGCCGGTACCTCTAGGAGCATTTCTCAGTGAGAGCACTTCTCAGTGAGAGCATGTCCCAGTAGGAGCATGTCCCAGTAACGCTTCGAAAAGCGGATTCCGAGCCACGCTTCGAACTCTTTCAAGGACGTGACGTTGACAGCCCTCCTGTTCTGGGCGGTGAGACGGAGGACGTCGCGAGAATCGAAGCCGGCCAAAAAGCTGCCGAATGGTTGCGGGGACACGTTCCCAGTTCGCCGTTGGCTCGTCTGGGCGAAACACCAGCGATCAGGCGCCTCAACAACGTCCACCGGTATTGATTTCGGCCTCTCAGAAAAAAACCCTCCAGAAGTGTCGACAAATGAGAAGTCGCACGTTATGGTGTCAGTACCCAACCCACCCACGAAACGGCGCCGCCTCCTTGTGAGCTGCGGCGCCGTTTCGTATTTTGTCGCAAGTTGACCACCCCCGCCGCTCGTCAACCCGCCCCCGGCAACCCGGATCGTCGCTCTCCGGCCAATCGTCGGACACCACGTCCGCGCGCCCAACGAGTCGCCGGTGAGAGCCTCATCACCGGCGACTGATTCGGTTCCTGCGCGGCATCGTTGCCGCAGCACTCGGAAACCTCGCCGAGAGACAAGGCAACCCCTTTTGGCACCGCTGATCCGAAGACGACGTGCGAACGGGCGAACGGGCGACCCGCAGCGCGCAACCCAGCATCGAGCGCCCGATGGCTGGCGGCGAAGTCGTACCAGCCGGACGAGCGCACAACCGCCGCCCCCATGCGTGCATCGGCCTCAACCAATCCATGGGTTCCCGCACCGGATCGACGCCCCCACTTGCGGGCCCGGGTCGTGGTCCGGGTCGTGGTCCGGGTCGTGGTCCGGCTGCGGACGCGGCGCTTCGTGGAGCGCAGCCCCCAAGGCCGTGGGCCGGATACGATTCAAAGCCAAGGTCCCGTACCGACCGCGTTGGGACAACCATGACTTCGACAACTCCCTCGACAACTCCCTCGACAACTGCTTCGACCACCCGCTCCCCTACCAAGCTGGTGGTGATCGGTCAGGGTTATGTCGGCCTGCCGCTGGCAGTGCGCGCCGTAGAGCAGGGCTTCGACGTCGTCGGCTACGACGTGGACTCCACCAAGGTCGCCCGACTCGCCATCGGGGACTCCACCGTCGAAGACATCACCGATGCCCGGCTTGCCGCCGCGATAGCCACCGGTCGTTATCACCCGACCACCGACCCCGCCGCCATGGTCGCCTTCGAAGTGTGCGTCATCTCGGTTCCCACGCCACTCAACGAAGGACAACCCGACCTCACCTACATCGAGTCCGCCGCCAAGGTCGCCGCACCCTTCATCACCCCCGGCGCCACGGTCGTGCTCGAATCCACCACCTACCCTGGCACCACCGAAGAGCTTATGGTGCCCATCCTCGAAGCCGGGTCCGGCCTGCATGCCGGTGGAACTGCCGCCGACGGGGGGTTTCATGTTGGCTACAGCCCCGAACGCATCGACCCAGGTAACGCCGTGTACACCTTCGAGAACACCCCGAAGGTGGTCTCGGGCATTGATGCACACTCCCTCGTTGCCGTACAAGGATTCTACGACCGGCTCATCGACAAGACCGTCCCCGTTTCCACCCCCAAGGAAGCAGAGCTCACCAAGCTCCTCGAGAACACCTTCCGTCACGTCAACATCGCCCTCGTCAACGAGCTTGCAGTGTTCGCCAACGACCTCGGCATCGACGTCTGGGAAGCCATCGATGCAGCGTCGACCAAACCCTTTGGGTACATGCGCTTCACGCCCGGCCCCGGGGTCGGCGGCCACTGCCTCCCCATCGACCCGTCCTATCTGTCGTGGCAAGTGAAACGCTCCCTCGGCCACACCTTCCGCTTTGTCGAGCTCGCCAACGACGTCAATGAACACATGCCCGACTACGTCGTGCGTCGGCTTTCCGAGGCGTTGAATGAGCGAGAACTGTCCGTGAAGGGCCGTCGAGTGCTGCTCCTCGGCCTTGCCTACAAACGCGACACCGGCGATGCCCGCGAATCCCCTTCCAATCCCATCGCCAACAAGCTTCTCGAGCTTGGTGCGCGGGTCCGGGCGGCGGACCCCCACGTGCCGGCAAACCACGTGCCGGCTGGCGTCACCCTGGTCGAGCTCACCGCCGAGGAGCTCGCCGCCGCCGACGCCGTGATCGTCCTCGTCGACCACTCCGCGTTCGACCCCGCTCTCGTGCTCGACCACGCCCCCTACGTGCTCGATACCCGCCGCTGGCTCCCTGCCGGCCCCAACGTCGAAGTGTTGTAGCGACCGTACGCGGGTACCAATGGCGCGGGTACCAGGTAGGAGGGCGGAAAGCTCCCGGCTCGCCACTTCGCGAGGCACGACCCCGGAGGACATAGAGGCAGGCCGGGCTGCCCTTTTCAGCTTGCGGTCTTGCCGACGACCGTGTGGTGCTTCTGGAAGGCATCGCACTCCGTCAACAGATCGAGGACGACACTGATCACCTCATCACCCTCCCGTGGAAGACCATCGGCGAAGAGCGGGCCATCGAGTTCGCCACCCGACTCGAACATCCGTGTGAACTCCTGTAGTCCCGGGTCCATGAAACCGCCGGGCCCAACGATCAACCGGCGTCGCGCCTTCGGTGATCCAGTTCCGGTCGGGATTCACGACCGACGACGAGGGGGATCATGGTGCCCTTGCGCTCCGCCGTAAATCCCGGTCCTGCAACGACAGATCGCCCGCCCGCAGTTCAACGAGATCGACCGGACGATCCTCGCAATGCTCGCCGGCGCTCTCGATCGCCGCCGCCTCACCCAAGTGCTGCTCATCGTGAAACCCGAGACCGTGATTGGTTGGCACCGCCGCCTCGTCGACCGGCACTGGACCTCACCACCAATCCGAACCGAGGACGTCCGCCGATCGACCCCGAGATCCGAGCGCTGACAATCCAGGTCGCAACCGAGAATTCGGACTGGGGCGACCGACTTCGCGTGCGTCGACACCGCATTTCTCCGCCGATAACACCTCCTGTTCGTCAGCGAAATCGGAACCCGACGGGTCCCATCTCGCCGGGATCACGACCAACCCGACCCGCTTCGGCGGCCGGCGACCCAGCCCACCCAAGCTCCCGAACGAGTCTGGATCAACGACCCCTCACACGAAGCACTCATACAGAACGACGAACAAGAAGTTGTCTCAAAGTCCTTGACAGGTTCCTGGTTTTTCGTCACCCTCGGCTGAGCCTTCTCCCCCGCCACCAGGCCGGAGATACAGTCTGCGCTCATGGCCCGCGGAGCAACGGCGACGACCCTCGGCGACCTGTTCCGCCCGTTCGACCAGCTCCCGGCAGGGGTGAGGTTGGAGTTGGCGACGCTAGCCGCCACACCCGGCCAGGCGCCGGCCATGTTGCCGGGGCAGTTGACAGCGGTGGTGCTGCCGACGGCTCGGCCCACGATCGACGCCATTGTTGATCTCATCGCCTCCGCCGAGCCGGCCCGCTTCGTTCGCGCCATCGACCACCTCACCATGGCCGAGGTCGTGCCGGCCATCGCCCTCCTCGAAGGCGGGCCGGTGCCGGACCGGTGCCCGTCGCGGGTGATCACCCTCCTGGAGCGCAACGGGGTCCGGGGGTGGCACGATCTCGGTCCCCTGCACGTGTCGTCGCTACGCCAATGGGCCGGTGTGGGGCCGAGCTCGTTGATGGCGCTGCTGCGTGTTGCCCTCGACTCGGTCGCCGACCTACTGGCCCCTTCGTCCTTTCTACCCGACACCGAAACCGGGGGGGTGCCGCTGGACAACCCATCGCCGCTCGACGACCTCACCTTCGTCTTGCTCCATCACACCGGGGCGAAGGTCCGCTCCGCCCTCGAGGCACTGGCGTCAAACCCACGATCCGACGACCCCGACGAGGTATCGGTGCGGCGAGCGGCGGTGCGCCTGCTCGGGCGGCCGGCGCGTTCCTCGCCGGTCGATCCGGTGCTGGCCGGCCTCGACGACCTCCTCGCCCGCCTGGCACGGCGCGAACGAGTGGTCTTCGAGCACCTTGACCTACCGCTTTCTCCGGCAACGTCCACCACAATCGTCGCTCAGTCGCTCGACGTCCCGTATGAGCGAATAGGCCAACTGCGGTTTCACGGCCGCCGACGAATCCGTGAGGGATTCGAGGAGTTGCCCGACGGTTCGCCGTTGCGCACCGCCTCGTCGAACCTGGCCGACACGCTCGGTGCCGTGGCGCCGGTGTCGGGGATCGACGATGCGCTGACTCACCTTGGGCTTCCGCCCCATTCCGACACACGATCGCAGCTCCTACTGCTTCTGGCCGGACCCTACGGGCCGGTCAAGGACATCGACGGTTGGCTGGCCGTCGAGCCGACAGCGCTGGTCCAAGCCACCCACACTGCACTCGCCGAGGACGGCGGCCTTCGCCACCTCGACGAGCTCGTACGCGAGCTCGGGATGCTTTCAATCGACGACGCCTGGGCCGAACCGTGGATCCGCGCCCAGCCCATCCGTATCGAAGGCGACCTCGTGGTGTCGCTGGTGGGCTCGCCCAAGGTCGTCGCCACTCGCGCCCTCGAAGCTGCCGGTAGCGCCCTCACCACCGCGCAACTGGCCGAGTGGACGGCGTCGTCGTATTCGCCGCGAGCGCGGCCCTCGGCCTCGCAACGACCGCGGGTCGGCGACGGCGACAAGGCTTGGCGTTTGCTGTCGTCGGACCCTCGTTTCCGCCGAGTCGGTTTCGATCACTGGGAGCTGACCGAATGGGGTGGGGACGAGTACGTCGATCCCGACCAAGCGGCGGCTCTCGACGACCTCCACGCCTTGGCCGATGACGATGACAACGACGACGCCATCGACCACGATAGCGACGGACCCGAACCCGACGGCCGCTGGCACGTCCCTATCGCCGTCACCCCCGAGGTGCTGTCCGGCCATCCCGGCCCGGTACCGAAGGGCCTGTGCCGAGCCCTGGGAATCCGACCGCACGAGGATCGGACGTTCGCCACGCGATACGGGCCCGTGACCTTGACCCACCACCAGGATCAACCGGTTCGCGGTTCGGTGCGGCCAGTGGCTCTGGCCGCTGGCTGTGCGCTTGGCGACATACTGCTACTCGACTTCAGCGCGTCGCCCCAAGAGCTGACCGTCACCCGCACGTCATTCGAACCGTCCCAGCTATCGTTTCCCACCGCCTGACCCGGAAGTCGCACAGTGCCCAACTACCAACTCGAAACTGCTCTCGCGTCGATCGAAGCCGACGCCGACGCCACCATCAAGTCGCTGAACACGGCACTGAAGGAGGCCAAAAAAGTGAAGGGTGCCGCGTCGGTGGGCCACCTTCGACAACTCCGCCAGGCCCTGCACGCCGCCACCGAGCAAGCCGATGAAGCCGCCGCCGCCGTTCGCGACCTCGAAGCGGCGTGGACCTTCGACGAGGAGCACCACTTCACCAGTGGGGCCTTCACCAAGGAGGTGCTGGCCCTCGCCGCCGACGAAGGCGTATCGGTCTTCGAGTCCGACGAGCGCCTGCTCAGTTACCCGGCCATCGTGCAGGTGTCCGCCGCCGACACCACCGTTGTCATCGACAAGAAGAAGGATGCTCGGGTGCGGCCCACGGTGTTGGTGCGTACGCTCAAGGCACTTCAGACCCGCGCTCCGAAGTTCAAGGCCGAGGCGTTCCTCGAGGCTCTGGCCACCGGCTACGACCTCGTCGTCGCCAAACGAAAGCTCGTACCGGGAACCGCCGCCAAGCTGGTCGACGTCTACAGCGTGCTCACGCTGCTGCCCGGAGCCAACCGCGACTACACCAAGCAGGAGTTCGCTCGCGACCTCTACCTGCTCGACCAGAGCGGCATCACCATCACCAAGGACCAGCGCACCCTCTCGCTGCCGGCCAGCGCACTCACCCGTGGATCGGGGGTCCTGGTCACCGTCGCCCGCTCCGGACAGGAGAAGGTCTACGCCGGTATCGCCCTCGAAGGGGGGCCGTCATGATCCCGAGTTCCGACTACGCCGAGTTCCTCGACGAGGAGTATCTCCGCACGTACGTCGCCGAAAGTGGCGCCGCCGTGAAGTTTGTCGTGGCGGCCGATGATGGGCAGGCAGCGGAGTTCAGCAACCTGATCCAGACCCGAGCCCGATCCAACGGCTACGTCGTCGTCCGCGTCGACGCCGTCACGACCCGCATCCACATGATGGACCAGGTGTTCTTCGACGCCGCACGCCAGATCGACTGGGACACCTTCGCCGCGGCCACGGTGCGATCGGCCCTGGCCGAGGTCGGCTATCCCATCCCGGACGACGACGCCGACGTCACCATCGCCAGCGTCGCCGCTCGTTACGACGTCGACCCGCACGAATTGTCGCGCGACGTCAACCGGCAACTGCAGCTGCGCATCGGGCACGATTTCGCCATGGTGCAGGAGTTCCGCACCGCCATGTTGCGGCTCTGCCAAGCCCAGCTCGCCACCGGCCAGGTCACCGATGCCGAGCACTCCGCCGTCACGCAGTGGCTACGCGGGGAGCTGCGTCAGATCTCGCTGCTCAAGTCGGCCCTCATCTTCCGTCGCATCGGCCGCCACAACGCCCGCCAGCTTCTCTTCTCGCTGGCCCATTGGCTCTCCGTGAACCACCACACCGGGTTGTTCGTCGAGCTCGACGTCCGCCGTCTGGGCTTCGCTCGTCGCCCCCGACCCGATGAACGGATGGGCAACTACTACACCAAGGCGGCGCTGCTCGACGCCTATGAGCTGCTCCGCCAGCTCGTCGATAACACCGACGAGCTGTCACATTGCTGCGTCGTGGTGCAAGCGGCGCCCGAGTTCCTCACCGACAACAACCGCGGTCTCGACGCCTACCAAGCCTTGAAGCTACGGATCTATGACGACGTCCGCGACCGTCGACGCGACAACCCGTACTCCTCACTCGTCCGATTGGGGACACCATGACCGCCATCGACACGCCCGCCCCATCGGCCGACACCCCATCGAACTCGGTAGCGGCCCGGCGCGCCCTCGAAGCACTCCGAGCAGGTGTGCCGAACCGCGACGCCGTGGCCGCCCTCGGTTCGCTCCAAACCGGCGTGGAAGATCGATTTGCCGAGCTCCTCGCGGCCGTCGCCGCCACGGGGACCGACACCAGCACCGCCGCCGAACCTCCCGGGGGCATGCTCATTGGCGGAGGGTTCGGTTCGGGCAAGAGTCACGTGCTCGAACATCTTGCCCACCACGCCCTCGACGCCGGCTTCGTCGTGTCCAAGGTGGTCATCTCGAAGGAGACGGCCCTGCACGATCCGGCCAAGGTGTTCCAAGCCGCCATCGGCGACGCCCGGGTCCCGGATCGACCAGGTTCGGCCATCGACGAGATCGCGGCGTCGCTGCAAACCGATTCACCCCACTACGCAGAGCTCTACCGGTGGGTGCATGCCGACGACGCTCCGGTCGACTCCCGGTTCGCTGCCAGCCTTTTCCTGCACGAGTACGCCCACGGCGACGCCGAGTTCGCCGACCGTCTCGTTCGTTTCTGGGCCGGCGACCCGTTGCCGGTGGCCGATCTGCGCCGCCGTCTCAAGGAGGCCGGGGCGGCGACCACCTACAAGCTCAGCTCGGCGAAGGAACGGGATCTCTTCGTGCAGCGCTTCCGGTTCGTCTCGCGCCTGATCCGTGCCGCCGGCTACCGGGGGTGGATCATCCTGCTCGACGAAGTGGAGCTGATCGGCCGCTACTCGATGCTCCAGCGGGCCCGCTCGTACGCCGAGGTGGCGCGCTGGGTGAAGGGCGACCGCGACGACCGCGGGGCGCCACTGGGCGCCGTGCTCACCACTGTCGAAGACTTCGAGACCCAGGTTCTCGTGGGCAAGAACGACGTGGAGTTGATCCCCGGCCGGCTTCGTCTCAAGGGCACCACCGAGCACGATCTGTTGGCCACGAGGGCCGAGGCGGGCATGCGGGTGATGGCCCGGGAGCAGCTTCGCCTCCAACCGCCCGACCGAGACGAACTCGACCGCACGTACACCAAGCTCAAGGAGATCCACGCCGAGGCCTACGGCTGGTCGCCCCCCGATGTGGAGGGCCTCGAGCGGTTGCCTTCGAATCGCATGCGCCAATACGTCCGGGCCTGGATCAACGAGTGGGACCTCCGTCGCCTCGATCCCTCCTACCAGCCCGATACCACCGCGGCGGTGGTGGCTGTCGACTACAGCGAAGACGCCGACCTCGAAGGCGAATCCGGGGCGCCCTCTGGAGCCGACGATGGTTCCACCTTCTGATCCTCAGCGCTGCTGATGGGCGACGCCGAGGAGGTCGCCGCCATGGCCGCCGCCCACCCGGGATCCTCGGCCGAAACCCTTCGGGACCTGTTGCGACTTGCGGGTCGGGTCTCGATCACCGTCGCCGATGTCGAGCGAGCGCTGGGCGACAGGCCCAACCGCCGCACGCCCGACCGGCCCGACCATCGACCGTCCGAGCCGGGCAACCGGGGGAAGGTACCGCCGTTGTACCGCTGGCAGGCCGACGCGCTGTCGGCCTGGGAAATGGCGGGGCGAAAGGGCGTGGTCGAAGCGGTGACGGGAACCGGCAAGACCATGGTGGGCCTCGTCGCCACCCTCGACGAGCTCGCCCGAGGCGGACAGGTGTGCATCCTCGTGCCCACCCGCGAGCTGCTCCAGCAGTGGTGCCGTCTCCTCCACGAGGTCGTGCCCCCCGGGTTCGAGATCGGCCGACTCGGCGACGGACAACACGACTCGCTGGGCCGCTGCGATGTGCTCGTGGCCATCGTCAACTCGGCGGCGGTGTCGGCCATGAGCGACGATCTTCGGCCCCGCCGGCCCGGCGGACTGCTGATCGGCGACGAGTGCCACCGCTACGCGTCGGAACGCAACCGGCTGGCGCTCGCCAACCGCTTCCCCCACCGGCTCGGCCTCAGCGCCACCTACGCACGACCCGACGATGGCCACCGCGACTGGCTCGAACCGTACTTCGGCCCGATCTGCTTTTCGATGGACTATCGACGGGCCATCGACGAAGGCGTCACGGCGCGGTTCCGTCTGGCCATTGTCGGTGCGCCGCTCTCGCCCGACGAGATGGCCTGGTACCAGGAGTTGTCCGAAACTATGGCCTCAGCTCGGGCGCAGCTCATCGGACGACACGGCGTGCCAGCCGACCCGATCGGCGCCTTCCTCGAAGCCGTCGGGGCCTTGGCTCGCCGCGGTGGCTACGACTTTGCCGCGGTCGCCGCTCGGATTTTCCTCCGAGCTATGCAAGACCGGCGCCAGTTGCTGGCCGAGTCCCCCGCCAAAGCCGCCGCCCTCGAAGATCTCGTGCCGGCGATCCTGGCCTCGGAGCGGGCCATCGTCTTCACCCAGACCATCGAAGGAGCGGAGGGGGCCGCCTCACTGCTGCGTGACCATGGCGTGGCCGCAGGGTCGGTGCACTCACAGCTGGCCCGTCACGACCGGACCGAGGCGCTGACCCGTTTCGCCGCCGGCGACCTGCAGGTGGTGGCCGCGCCCCAGGTACTCGACGAAGGCATCGATGTGCCCGCCGCCGACCTGGCCATCATCTTGGCGTCGAGCCGAAGCCGGCGCCAGATGGTGCAACGCATGGGCCGGGTACTTCGCCGCAAGACCGATGGCCGGCAGGCCCGGTTCGTGGTCGTGGCCGCCGAGGGAACGATCGAGGATCCCCGCCTGGGTGCGCACGCGGAGTTCCTCGACATGGTGGCCGACGTGGCCGAAGAGGTGGCCTGGTTCGCGTCACCCGTGTCTGCGGCGGAGGTCTTCGCCTACCTCGACCCGAGCGCCGCGTCATGAGACTCCAACTCCACCACCACTGTCTCCTTGACCGTCGAGCTGGTTTCAACCGTTCCAAAGGGGGCGAAATGTGGTGACTCGGTCCTGACGTCGCAACAGTCTGGCTCGATACGCCTAGATGATTGGCCCATCTGACCCGGCCCTTTCGATTCGCGGGGAGGACTCGAACCCCAACCCTCTCATCCACAGCAAGGCACGACTCGTCGAATGTTGCCCAACGGTGCCGCTATTCGGGGCGTTGTCGTCCACCGCCAACGGATTTCGTCGGTGGCCACCGAGCTTGCCCCCGAGCTTGGCCCCACGATTCTGGGTCACCGTCCTGACCGTCAATCGGCGAGGTCATTCGGCAATTGAGATACCGAACGGTCTTCCGAAGCGTCGGTCTGTGGGCAGACCCCGCAACGCCGAGATCGCAGCGGGATGCAGTTCCTGGACTAATTGCCTGGGCAACATTCACCTCGGACATTCCACGGTCCCGCGAAGTTCGAGCCAAGTATCAGGCACCCACACCGCTACGTCCCTGCTCGTTACAGCGATACAACCGACCCCTGGATACTCAAGTGTTCGAGGAGTTGGGACATGTCCTCGCGGTCGCTCGTGAGAATCCGGACTGGTGGAGGCGATGAGGCGATCACCGCTCCGATCGTGGCATCGACTACCGAGAGGTTTGGAAACGCTACGCGTAGCCGCGCTCCGAGGTTGGCGTCGGCCTCACGGCAAGGCAGGTCCTGGGCCTGGGTCAACCGGTTGATGTTGCCGGCTGCGGGAGCCGTGCGGTCCCAGCCTGCCTCTATGCGCACCGCCACCGGTACGACCACTCGCAGGGCGGTCGGGGCCGAGCGCCGCCCTCTGATGGCGTTCGCGGCAATGAAGTCCGCTGCTCGCCCGTGCTTGGGATGATGCGGATCCTGAAGAGCTTGGACAGCTTCGCAGTCCAGAATCAGGGTGCCGGTCACGCTGCGCTGCTTCCGGCAGCGAGACCCATCGCGTAGGTCAACACATCGTCAGGCGTTGCGCCGGGCCTCTGTGCGATCAGTTCGGCGGCGGCCTGCCTGATCAACTCAGGCGCCTGCGCGAGACCGTTGGCGTCAAGTTCGGCGGTGGCAATCGCCAGCTGGGCCAGTGAGGGCCGCAAGTCCGGATACTCGACGTAGTGGGCGTCCAAGGCCAAAAGCTGGGCATGAGCAGTCAGCCGCTCGCGTAGCGCATCGACCGTTGTGTCGGTCAAGTTGTGCTCGAGCCCAAGTTCAACAGCAGCATCCAACGCCACACGCAACTCGACCGGCAACCGGATAGATGTCGTGGTGGTCTCTTGGCTTGAGTCGTTCGCCGAGCCGAGAGTCACAAGCTGATCGATCAATGCCTCTCGTCGGCTTCTTCGTTTCACCATTCCCACAGCATGGTGTATTGCACTCCGTATTGCAATCACAGGCGGCAATGGGTAGATCCGTCCGAGTTTCAGCTCCGAGGATTGCGTGAGAGTGTCGAATATTCACAAGCGCTCGCCGCGCTCGTTGCGCCGACCGCGTGATACCGCCGACACTCGTCGCCACGGGCACGGAGAACATGAAGGGCCGAACGAATGAGACGACCTGGTCGCGGCAAGCGGTCTCGAGATGGCCTTCGTGCGGATCGAGGCAGCGTGCTCACGATGCCCTTGCTTCGCGACCCGCGAACGATCAACCCGGTGGCCGTGGTCGACGCGTGCACTCGACTGTTCCCGAGAAGTGTCGCTGGCGAGATCAGCGGAGGCGATCCGGGCAGCTTCCAGCTCGATGGATGTACTGTCCATGTGAGCGGCATGCCCGTCCCGATCCCGGGCGGCGAGGCCGAACGAGCCGCTGAGACATCGCTTTTGTGGCCGGACGCGACCGAGCACATGCAGAGCGCCACCGCTCACGCGATCGTCTACGTCGACGGCGCAGCCAAGCACTCCGCCGCCTGTCTTGTCGCACAGCGCGCAGTCTCTGCCGTTCTCGACGCGACCGATTCGCTCGGCGTCTATGTCGGAGACGCCGGCCATTTGGTCCGTGCCGACATGTGGATCGAGCAGATTCATGAAGATCCCGACGAGCTATTCACGCCCTTTTGGTTCGACATCCGTGCCGGGGCGGGCAAGTCCGGCGGTGTTGACGCGTTTACGAGGGGGCTGACGCCGTTCGGCATACCCGACCTTGAGGTCGTGGAATCGAAGCAGGCGCCGAGCGCGGTGTGGGAGTTCCTCGGCGGCATCGGCGCCTATCTCATCGACAACGGCGACGTGGTCAAAGACGGGGACACTGTCGGTCTCGCGGCGGAGCAGAAGGTCAAGGCGCGCCTGGCGCCATCGAGCTTCGGCCTCGACGGAACAGTCCTCCGGCTGTCCTTCTGACCGAACGGGTCGTCCGGACGATCTGGTGTGGACTCTGCCCAGTCCCCCAACCACAGCCTGCGAGCGCGGCTGATCGCCGGTGTGGCGTCAGGCGCTGGTGGACTTGGTCCACCCCTGGAGCCGGGTGGCGATCTGCTCGATCGTGAGAGGCACGGCGGCGACGTCGAGCATGAGGGCAACGACGTCATCGTCGCCGGTGTTCACAACGAGACCGTTCAGTCCGAGGAACACGAACGTCGCGAGGACCGCGACGCGCTTGTTGCCGTCGAGAAAGGCTTGGTTCTGCGCGAGCGACTGCAGAAGAGCAGCAGCCTTGAGGTGCAACGAGGGGTACGCCTCTTCACCGAAGGCGGACTGCTGCGGTCGAGCGACCGCTGACTCGAGCAGACCACGATCGCGCAACGGAACGCCCGGGCCGACCTCCAGAGCGTGTAGATACAGCACGTTGTCCAAACTGAGGTAGCGCACGCCGCTGGCTACTTGGCGAGTTCGTCAAGGGCGCGCCGGTAGCGGCGTCGCACGCCAGCAGCGAGATGTTCGATCTCGGCTCGCCGGTCCTCGTCGAGCAGATGCTCGGTCAGTGCTGCCACCACGATCTCGTTCATCGACTTCTCCGTGTGCTGCGCCGTCGCCTTGAGAACTATGTACAGGTCCTCGGGTAGACGAACCGGCAACTGGTGTGTATCCGGGGAAGCCATAGTGATATCACTATATCGCGCTTCGGCCAGCCGGGGTATCCCCGAACAACGAGAACCACCGTCTCCGAACACCATCCCGATATCGGGCGGTACGCCGGCCTGGGGGCGGGGCCGTACGGCTTCTTCGTTGGTAGGCGTCGGGCTCGACCGTCGCCAGGCTTGATATCATCGTCGGCCACACGTGATATCAGGAGGTTCCGGTGACCCGCACGGTGATTGACATCAATGACGAGAGCCTGAAGGCCGCTGCGGAGGTGCTGGGCACCACGACGAAGGTCGAGACGGTGAACCGGGCGCTGGCCGAGGTAGCCGCTCGTGAGGGCCGCCTGGCCTTCCTCGCCAACCTGGACAAGGCAGCCACTGACCTCGCCGATCCCGAGGTGATGCGTGGCGCCTGGCGATGATCCGGCTGTACATGGCCGACAAGTCCGCCCTCGAACAACGCCGGCACAGCAACGATGCCCGCGACCTTCTGACGCTCCTGCTCGCGGAGAACGCGCTCGCGTCGTGCCACCTCATCGCGCTTGAGGTCCTGTTCTCGGCCCGCAACCGCAAGGACTACGAGACGCTCCGGGTTGACATCGCGAAGCTTCGGTGGCTCCCGGTTGACCTGGAGGTGATGGACCGGGCGATGGAGGTTCAGCACCTTCTCGCCA
>JANOSD010000154.1:0-8079 GCA_031415655.1 Actinomycetes bacterium | reverse complement strand
GGCGATTCGGGAGACCATCCCGGAGGACAGACGAGCAACTCCGGCGTTTCCTTCGGCGATGAGAAGTGCGCCACTGGCGTCGAAGGCGAGCGCTGATCCCCCGTTCACGCCGTAGTTGTCGGCTGGAATGGAGGCGGGCGTGGACGAGTAGCAGCAATTGTTGCCCAACGTCCGTCCCACCGGGGTGGACAGCACCCCATTCGAATCCACCCTGCGAACCCGATAGGAGTCCACGAGGAACAAGCTTCCGGTGGCATCGACGGCGACCGCTCCGATGAAGAGGAAGCCCACCGCTGTGGCCGGCCCCCCATCGCCCACCGGTGGCGCGTTGTACGAAGAACCCGATGGCTCGGTGCCGTTGCCGGCCACCGTGACGATCTGGCCGGCGGTGACCTTTCGAACTCGACGGTTGCCGGTGTCGGCAATGTAAATCGACCCGCCGTGGGCGGCGAGGGGACCGGGGTAATAGAGCGAGGCGGCGGTAGCGGAGCCCCCGTCACCACCGAAGCCGGCGCTGCCAGTACCCGCGACTCGACTGATGTTGCCGGCGCTGATCTTGCGCACCACGTTGTTCCCGGTGTCGGAGACGTAGAGGTCGTTGCCTTCAAGCGCGAGCGACGTGGGGAAACTGAGCTGTGCCGCGATGGCCGGTCCGCCGTCGCCGCCGCTTCCCGGCGCACCGGTTCCAGCGATGGTGGTGATGCCCCCGACGCTGTCGATCTTGCGGATGCGATGGTTGGCGGTATCGGCCACGAACACGTTTCCGGCGGCATCGGCAGCCACGCCACTCGGCGCACCGAGTTGGGCGGCGATGGCCGGACCGCCGTCACCCGAGTACGACGAGGTGCCGTTGCCAAGCACGGAGTTGATCGTGGACCCCACGTTTAACCGTCGCACACGATTGTTGAATCGATCGGCCAAGGCCACCACACCGTTACCGGTAGCGGCTATGCCATCGGGCGAGTTGAGTGCCGCCGCCGTGGCTTGACCGCCATCGCCGAGCACGCCGGCGACGCCCGGAGCCCCGTTGCCGGCAACAGTGGTAACGGTACCGGCCGTGAGTTTTCGTACCCGATGGTTGCCGTTGTCGGTCACGTATACGTTGCCACTAGCGTCCGCGGCCACGCCTCGGGGTCCAAAAAGCTGTGCCGCGGTGCCGGCGGCGCCGTCGCCACCGAACCCGGGGGTGCCGTTACCTATCACCGTCGAGATCGTGCCGCCGGTGATCTTGCGCACCCGGTGGTTCGCCATATCGGCGATGTAGACGTTGTTCGAGGGGTCGACCGCTACACCGGTGGGCGAGTTCAGCAACGCCGCACCCGCCGGGCCGTTGTCGCCACCATGCCCCGAGGTGCCGGTGCCGGCGATGGTGGAAATCGTGCCGTCAGTGGCCACCCGCCGCACCTTGGCGTAGCCGGTCTCCGCGATGATCACGCGGCCCGCGGTATCAACGGCCAGCCCGCTCGGCGTGGAAAGGTTGGCGTTGATCGCCGGAACACCTTCGCCGCCGGTTGGGGAGAAGTTCTGTTCGCCGGTACCGGCGAAGAGATGAAGCATGCCCGAGCTATCGAGCCGCCACACCCGGTTATTTCCCGGCGTCGCAATATAGATATCGCCCGTCGAACCAACAGCGACGGCCGACGGGTCGTAGAGCGTGGCCGTGAGCGCGGGCACGGCCTCCACGGGGGGGCCGTAACAGCAACTGTTATAGCTTCGGCGTTGCGCGCCGCCCGTTCCGGCGATCACGGTGGAGGTACCCGCGGCGGTGTCGACCCGGCGAACCACATGGTTCACGGGATCGGCGACGATCATCACCGTAGGGCTGACGAAAGCGACAGCCGCCGGATTGACCGCAACGTTGGCTGCCACCGAACCGCCAAGGCCGCCGGCAATCGTGTCGATCGTGCCCGGTGCCGGCGCAGTGACCCCGGCCGCGGGAGAGAGCAGGGCACCAACGGTGAGGGCAAACGAAGATGCCAGCAACGTGACCGCGGTGCCAACACGCAAGGTATGGAGACGGGACATGATTGTGCTCTCCCTCTGGGCCAACCCGGCCCTCAGTCGGTGATGAGACCCTACTTGCCGGCGCTATCCGCTGTCTTCCGGCGAGCGGGTAGCCCGCCGACGTGCCAATTTTGGACCGGACCCCGAACCGGGCACACATTCGGGCGCCAGAGCGACAACGGGTGTGCCCAGTTGGGACGGCAGTTGGGACGGGGGGGTCGGAAAGTGGGTCAGACGCGACGGATACGGGTGCCGTCAGGACTGTCTTCCACGATGTAGCCCTTGGCGTCGAGTTCGTTGCGGAGCGTGTCGGCGGTGGCCCAGTCCTTGGCCTTACGAGCTTCGTCTCGCTGCGCCGCCAGGGCTAGGTCCTCCGCCGGGATGGGCTCAGCGTCGGTGGGTGCCCGCAGCGCCAAGCCAACGGCACCGCAGATCTCCCGCACCGCGGCCGCCAAGGCGGCGGCCTGGACGAGATCCTGATCGTCGATGGCGCGGTTGGCCTCGGTGACGGTCATGAAGAGGACCGCCACGGCACCCGGCGTGTCGAAGTCGTCGTCCATGTGACTCTGGAACTCCACCAGCACGGTCTCATCGGCCTCGGCCTCGAGATCGAGGATGGCCGACCGCCGCGAGAACGAATCGAGGCGAGCGAGCGCGGCGGAAGCATCAGCGGTGGTGTCGTGAGTGACCTCGACCGGCGTGCGGTAGTGGCTTTGCAGCACCAGCAACCGATAGGCGCGTGGGTCGGTGGACTCAATCAGGTCGACCAGGTTGGTGAAGTTCCCAGTGGACTTGGCCATCTTCTCGCCGTCGACCTCGACGAATCCGTTGTGCATCCAATGACGGGCAAACGTGTGACCATCAGCCACCGCCTGCGCTCGCTCGTTCTCGTGGTGCGGAAAGGCGAGATCCTGACCGCCGCCGTGGATGTCGAAGCCGTCGCCCAACAAATCAAGGCTCATCACCACACACTCCGTGTGCCAGCCGGGACGCCCGTCTCCCCATGGTGACGGCCACGTGGGCTCGCCGGGTTTGCTCTTCTTCCACAAGACAAAGTCGATCGGCGAACGTTTCTCGTCGTTGGCCGCCACCCGCGCACCCGCTTGCAACGAGTCGATCGATTGCCGAGCGAGCAGGCCGTAGTCGGCCACCACCTGCGGCGTGAAGTACACGCCATCGGAGGTTTCGTAGGCCTGACCGGCGACGACCAGCCGCTCGATCAACGCCACCATCTGCTCGACGTAGGCCGTGGCGTGCGGATCGTGGGAGGGACGTTTCACGCCGAGGGCATCCATTACCTCCCACCAGAGCTTCTCGTTCTCCGCCACCACCTGTTCGGTGGAGACACCCAGGGCGCTGGCCTTTTCGATGATCTTGTCGTCGATGTCGGTGATGTTGCTGACGTAGGTGACGTCGTTGCCCAGCCACTCGAGGTAGCGCCGGATCACGTCGAACACCAGTGAGAACCGACCGTGACCGAGATGGGCGGGGCCGTAGACCGTGGGCCCGCACACGTACATGGAAACCTTGCCCGGCTCGCGGGGTTCGAAGGGCACAACCTTCGCTCGGGCGGTGTCGAACAAACGCAGCATGGTCCGACCCTACCGGTTGGCCAAACAGCATCTCGATCCCGTTCCGGGTACCGAGTTCGTCGGTGGGCGAATGAGTGGCCGGTACTCAAGACCGGTGGTCGACTCCTCTGCTCAGATAACACGGTGAGCGAGGAGCCCTTCACGGCGGGTCCCGAACGACAGGATGCCGCACCAGTCCGCCGACCCACGTTGCGTCATCGACCTCGTTTCCAACCCTCCTTCGAACCCCGTAACCGACGCTGACCTTGCCACCCAGACCCTGGCCCGAACCACCTTCCCGAGGACCACACCAACACATGATCTCCCTCCCAACCACCGCCCATCCCTCGTCCCCGGACGACGATCTCTCCCAGGAGGTCGCGGCGCTTCGGCAACTCGTGCAACGACAACAGTCCCGTCTCGACGCCCTCGAGCTGGCGGCCAGCTCGAAGCGTCTGCCGGTACCGGCGCCGGTGGAGGCTCCCACGCCAGACAACACTGTCGCCCTAACCGAGGACTGTACCGACCGGGTTGACGTTGCGGATCACGTTGGTGACGTCGGGGTGGGCGGGGGAACCGGTCGTGTGGGCCGTCGCCAAATTTTGCGACGGGTGGGAGGACTCACGGCCGGAGCGACGGTTGGTGGGCTGGCGCTGGCGCTGGCCGACCAGACACCGGCGGCCGCTGCCACCCTCAATGGCAGTGGCGACCCGGGCATCAACGCCAACGGCATCGGCGGTCATGGTGTGGATGCCACCACCGACACATCCGAGAAAGCCGCGCTCCACGGTTCTACGACGACCAACGGTGCGTTCGGGTTGTTTGCCCGAAGGGACTTCGGCTCGGGCTACGCGGCGGGCATCACCAACCAGGTGGGCGGAGGGCGTGCCCTCATCGTCACCGGCTTCCAGAACGAGTCGGTCGTGGAGGTGCAGAACAACGGTGCCAGCACCGACAACCTCACGGACGGGCTCCTCGTCACGAACACCCACGGCTGCGCCGCCAGCTTCAACGGCCGGGTGCAGATCTATCTGAACCCGGCCGGGTTGTCGCCGCGCGACGGACGGACGGGGACGTTCTTCGCCGGCTCGATCGTGGCCGACGTGAACCGTGACCTCTGGTTCAACACGGGCGACGGGAGTCCGGCTACCTGGCGCAAGGTCAGTGGCCCGGCCACCGCCGGGCAGTTCCACGTGCTCGCCGCAACCAACCGGGTATACGACTCGCGGCCCGGCAACCTGCCGAACATCGGCAGCAAGACCAAGATCGACGGCACCGCCGACCGGGTGATCTCCACCACGAAGGGCAACGTGGGTGGCGTGCTCACCGGGGCGGTGCCCGACGGTGCCAGCGCCGCACTCGTGAACCTGACGATCGTCAACACGTCGGCCAGTGGTTTCCTCGGGCTCTACAAGAACGGCATCGAGTGGCCGGGCAACAGCTCGATCAACTGGACTGCTGCCGGCACGGTCCTCGCTAACTCCGCCATCGTGGCCCTCGACGAACTGGTGCAGTTCAAGGTCAAGTGCTCGTCGGGCAGCTCCAGCGACTTCATCGTCGACGTCATCGGCTACTACCTCTAGGAGGCGAGTCCCACTCATGCTTCGAAGTGCAGATTCGAGCCATGGTTCGACGTCTTACAAAGACCCAACGTCGAAAGCCCCCTGGTTCCTCGGCGGTGAGACGGAGGACGCCGCGAGATCGAAAAGCTGGCCGGAAGACGCAGCGGTGGGCGGCGGCGCCGATGCGTCGACGGGGTCAACGGATGACCGGACAGTGAGGTGCCCAGCGCGACCAACCCTTTTCGGGCGTAACCGGAGCCACCGCTACCCTCACCAGCACTATGAGCGATGGCGAGAGCACCCGAAACGTCCCCGAAAAGCCCACGTTGGAAGGGCTCGAAGGCGTATGGGGGCCGCGCTGGGAGGAGCAGGGCACCTACCAGTTCGACCGCGATCACCGGCGAGAAGACGTGTTCAGCATCGATACGCCACCCCCCACGGTGAGCGGCTCACTCCACGTTGGTCACGTGTTTTCGTATACCCACACCGACACCATCGCCCGTTTCCAACGCATGCGCGGCAAGGCGGTGTTCTACCCGATGGGATGGGACGACAACGGTCTGCCCACCGAGCGGCGGGTGCAGAACTACTACGGCGTTTCCTGTGACACGTCGCTCCCCTACGACGCCTCGTTCATTGCTCCGATCCCGGTGGCCGAACGCCCGAAGGATCAGCAGAAGCTGATGCCCTTGGCCATCAGTCGGCGCAACTTCGTGGAGCTGTGTGCACAGCTCACGGCCGCCGACGAGCTGGTGTTCGAGGAGCTCTGGCGCACCCTTGGCCTCTCGGTCGACTGGTCGATGACCTACGCCACGATCGGCACTCGTAGCCAGCGGGTGGCCCAACGCGCCTTCATCCGCAACCTGGCCCGGGGGGAGGCGTATCAGAACGAAGCGCCGGTACTGTGGGACGTCGACTTCACCTGCGCCGTGGCCCAAGCCGAGCTTGAAGACCGCGAGCGCCCCGGCGCCTACCACCGAATTCCGTTCGCCCGCACCGACACCGGCGAGCCGATCTTCATCGAGACCACCCGGCCGGAACTGCTTCCCGCCTGCGTTGCCCTCGTGGCTCACCCCACCGACGAGCGTTATCAGTCACTGTTCGACACCACCGTTCGCACCCCGTTGTTCGACGTGGAGATCCCGGTGCGAGCCCATGAGTTGGCCGATCCCGAGAAGGGTTCGGGCATCGCCATGATTTGCACGTTCGGTGATCTCACCGACGTCATCTGGTGGCGCGAGCTCGACCTACCTACCCGATCGGTCGTCACCCCCAACGGACGGATTGCCGCCGACACGCCCGAATGGATCAGCTCCCCTGCCGGGCAGGCCGCGTATGGCGAACTCGCCGGAAAGAAGATCGCCGGCGCGCAGCAGCGAATCGTGGAACTGCTCATCGAGGCCGACGCCCTTGATGGCGAGCCTCGCAAGATCGTGCACGACGTGAAGTTCTTCGAGAAGGGCGACCGACCGCTCGAGATCATCACCAGCCGACAGTGGTACCTCCGCAACGGCGGCCGCGCATTCACCGACGCCAACGGTGATGACCTCCGTGAGGCGCTGCTACGTCGAGGCAAGGAGTTGCAGTGGCATCCCGGTCACATGGCCGTCCGCTACGACAACTGGGTGAACGGTCTCAACGGCGATTGGCTCGTGTCGCGCCAGCGCTACTTCGGGGTGCCGATCCCCCTGTGGTATCCCGTCAACGCCGACGGCACGTTCGACTACGACCACCCGATCAGCCCAACGGAAGATCGCCTCCCCGTCGATCCGTCCACCGACCTTCCCCCCGGGTACGACGAAAGTCAGCGCGGGGAGCCGGGTGGTTTCGTGGGAGATCCCGACATCATGGACACGTGGGCCACCTCGTCGCTCACGCCGCAGATTGCGTGCGGTTGGGAAGAAGACTCCGACCTTTTCGCTCGCACGTTCCCGATGGACCTCCGTCCCCAAGCGCACGAAATCATCCGTACGTGGCTCTTCTCCACCACCGTGCGCGCCCACCTCGAACACAACGCGCTCCCGTGGGCGCACGCCAGCATCAGCGGGTGGGTGCTCGATCCCGACCGCAAGAAGATGAGTAAGAGCAAAGGCAACGTGGTCACCCCCATCGACCACATCGTCACCTACGGCGCCGATGCGGTGCGGTATTGGGCGGCGAGCGGGCGGCCCGGCACCGACACGGCATTCGACGAAGGACAGATGAAGATCGGCCGTCGGCTCGCCATCAAGATTCTCAATGCGTCGAAGTTCGCTCTCGGGCCCGGCTCCGAAACGATTGGCCTGTTCGCCGTCGCCAATCCGGGGATCATCAACGAACCACTCGACAAGGCACTGCTCGCCGAACTCTCGGCGCTGATCACCGATGCCACCAACGCCTTCGAAAGCTACGACTACGCCCGGGCGCTCGAACGCACCGAGGCGTTCTTCTGGCGTTTCTGCGATCAGTACCTGGAACTGGTGAAGGGGCGGGCGTATGGCGCGCAAGGCGATCGGGCGGCGGCGTCCACCCACGCCACCCTGCAGATCACCCTCGCCACCATCCTCCGGCTTTTTGCACCGTTCCTTCCCTACGTCACCGAAGAGGTGTGGTCGTGGTGGCGTGAGGGGTCGGTGCATCGGGCCGAATGGCCCAACCAAAGCGCTATCGGTGGCGTGATTTCGGACATCACCGAAGCCGAACGGGCGAGCCTCGCGGCGGCGGCCAACGCCCTCGGAGAGATCCGCAAAGCCAAGACCGAAGCGAAGACGTCGTTGAAGACGGCCGTGGCCGAGTGCGTGATCGTGGCCGACGCCGCCACGATCGACGCCCTTGATGCTGCTCGTCTCGACCTGATCGAAGCCGGGATCGTCACCGCGCTCGAACTGGTCGTGGGCGACGAGCCGTCCGTCACCGTCACCCTCGCCCCCGCCCCCACCCTCGCCCCCACCCCCACCCCCACC
>JANOSD010000153.1:0-21378 GCA_031415655.1 Actinomycetes bacterium | reverse complement strand
CACCCCCCCCCCCCCACACTCTGTTTTTTGGTTGGGCAGCCGCAACACAACTGAGGCGACCCCCCTACCAAAAACCTGTTGGAGGGGGTTTTGGTGGGAGGGGGTTTGGGTGGGAGGGGGTTTGGGTGGAAAACGACCACGTGGACCAGCGGGGGGAGCCGGTCCTCGTGGGAGACCAACGACAGGGGGGTGTCGTCAGGTCGTTTGGGTGGCTGGCGGGGCGAAAGGGGGGTTTCGCCTCAGCGCCGGCCGGTTTTGGGGGAACTGGGTGAGTCTCAGGCCGCCGCAGCGGTGGCCTTCTTGACGACCTTTGCCTTGGGCTTGGCCTCGATAACCTTCTCCGTGACGGGCTTCAGTGCCTCGATGATGGCCAGAATGAACTTCTGCTGGTTGTCGAGCACCTTGCCGGCGAAGGCGTACTGGGCATCGACGAACGAGGTGAGGTCGGGAAGGTTGTCGCCCAGAGAAACCTTGAGTTCGGGGACCCGACCCTCAACGGCATCGATGATCTTTTTGACCGTGTCGATCATCGGCTCTTGCGTTTTGGTGACGGCCTCGAGAGCCTTTTCCTGAGCTTCGGTGATCTTGGTGGTAACGGTGGACATGGATTGCCTCCGGTAGGCGTGGCAGAAACTCTGCGATGGAATGTGGTTCGACGGGCGGACGGCGTGATTGCTGCGCAAGTCGTTATGCGTAGTAAATCAAGCATTGTCGCTCAAGTCAAGCACTTGCTTGAAATAGTTTGCGTGACGTTCGTCACTTCTGGTCTCGTAACCACTACCGTGCGAGGGGGTTGCGACCGATGGAGAACCCGTGAGCGAACTGTCCGACGCAGGTGAGGTAGACACCCGGGAGCGTGTTACTGCCGAAGCGGGCGTGGGCGACGACGGCATCGATTGCTCCAAGACTCCTCAAGGATTTGACGATGCGGTCGACCCTGCGGCGCCGATGCCCAACGGGAACGATCCGGAAAGCGGTGGTTCCATCGTTGACGTCGCAATCGACGTTGCTCTCGACCCCGTCCGCGAGCAACTCAAGACGCTGGGCGAGTTCATCCGCACGCAGCGCAAACAAAACCAGATGTCGCTACGAGACCTGGCCTCGGTCACCAACGTCAGCAACCCCTACCTGAGCCAGATCGAACGCGGCCTTCACGAACCGTCGGTTCGGGTGCTCCGATCGATCGCCGTGGCACTCAACCTGAGTGTGGAAACAATGCTGGTGCGGGCCGGGGTGCTCGAACCGGATCCCAATGGGGATGCATCTCGCCCCGCCGACGTGGAGTCGGCGATTCTTGCGGATCCCCGCCTGGCCGACGATCAGCGTGCATCGCTCATCGCCGTCTACCGCAGCTATACCACGCATCCCTGAGCCGTCGATTCCGTGAATCGGTGCGTGCACCAACCGGTGCGCGGCCATACGGGCGTTCAGCCGGATCGTGTGGTCCGACCAGAAGCTCATCGAGCGTGAACCGTGTTGCAACGGAACCCCGTGTCGGGGGTTGACTGCAACCCGGTTCGGCATTGGTCGTTCGCCACTCGAACAAACGCACACCCACGAATTCGTCCGCCCAAGCGGCCCAAGCGGCCCAAGCGGCCCAAGCGGGTACCGGAGTTGGGCGTAGGTTCCGTGGTCGGCGCAACAATCCGGTTGATGGTGTGCTCAGCCGCCCGCCGGTTCAACAAACCAGCCTTGGACGTCGATGACGATGTCGGTTTGGCCAGCGTTGTTGCGGGCGAGGATACCATCGAAACGGTAACTGTTCGGGTTAAAGTCTCCCTCGGGAACGTAGTCATACACGGGGCCGAGCGCCGCCGTGAAGGCACCCGCTCGAATGTTTCCGGCATCAAGGTTGAGGTTCGACACCTCGGAAACCGGACCGGGAGTGGGTCCGAGCGAAAGGTGGGTTTCCTGGCTGGGACGAATGATGATGGCGTTGCCGACAACCGCCACCTTTCGTTCGCGAAGCAAGTGGCTCCCGATTACCAGGCGTCGGGTCGTGCCCGGGCCGAACGGTGTGGAGTAGCGCGTGTCGAGCCATCGCCCGTCAACTGCCTGATAGCGGAAGTTCGAAGTCTCGGAGAAGGCGCCCGCGATGTCTACGAGAACATCTACCTCGCCGGTATTGTTGCCGATCGTGATGGCTCCTCCGGCTCCGATCGGAATCCACGCAAGGTTGGCCGCGACAGCGCCCCCCGGGATGTTGAGTTGTGACACGGACGGTAGCGGTAGGCCGGCGGCACCGGCGGTGAGGTGGGTATCGAAACTGGGCCGTACGCCGGTGAGCGTGACGGCAACAGCGATGGCGTCAGCGGGAACGCCGTGGAGGCCGGCCACGACGAGTGACCGTTGTTCGCCGGGACCAATCGGCGTGGTGGTGCGCGTGTCGAGTGCGCGTGTGGGTGGTAGCGGCGTAAATCCGACGGACTGGGGTGTGTATTCGCGTTCGAACCAGCCGACGACGTCGAGGATCACGTGGGCGGTACCGGAGTTGTTCCGTACCGCTATGGCTCCACCTTCTCCCACCGAGGCCACGACAAAGTTCGCCTGCGTATCGCCTGCGTCCCAATTCAGGCTCGACGTCGCGGACGGAGTTCCACCCGCCGCCCAGACCGAGAGATGTGAGGTATCGGTGGTGTTCGTGACCGTGACGTTTACTGCGACAGTGCTGGCGCGGTAACGGGGGATGCCGCCCAGTCCGTCTACGAGGATGTTTCGGGTTTCTCCGGGACCGAGCGGAAGAGCGATCGGCCGCGAGTCGTAGATGCGGTTCGGGGTGATTGGATTGTAGAGGCCGTAGAAGGGCCCATAGTCGGCGTCGACGGCACCGATGTCCGAATGCGCGGATCGGGGAATGCCGCGCTGATCGGATAGCGGGCGGCTGACGGACGCGGGAATGCGATCACGCAGGATGGTGGTGGGGATGTGGGTTGGGGTGGGCCCGCCGTTGTCCGCAAGTGGTGGGAGGCGCGGATCTCCGGCGTTGGGCATATCGCCCGGGGCTTTCCCAACATCGCCGCACGAATCGTCAGCGGCGAGCGTGAAGCCACCGGAGGCGATCGACCCGGGGACCGGAGGCGTGGTGGTGCTGTCGGCCACGAGACACGTGGGGACACCGGGACCGGCACTCCCGAGCACCGATCGAGTCACCGAAACGGATGTGGCGTAGTCGCCGAAGCTGGTACCGAGGTCGTGAGCGGGCGGTGTGCTCGGGTTTAGTGGCGGGGACTGCCCGCCGAGATTGTGGGAGAACGTGCTGTCCTCGATGACGATCGAAGAATCCGTTCCGAGGTTCCCGGCGCCCCCGATCCTGCCTTGGTTGCCGGAAACAGTGCTGTTGCGGATGATGAGTGGTCCAAGGGATGCAATGCCGCCGATCATCGTGCCGTCGTTGTCCGAAATGGTGGAGTCTTCGATCAAACCTCGCCCCAAAAAGCCACCAACATACGAGCTACTGCCCACCAACGTTCCGCCGTTGGCCCGGACCAGCGACCGGCGGACGAGAGCCGAGCCGTTCACTTCCATCCCGCCGGCGACAACCCCGACGTTGTTTTCTACGACGCTGTCGGTCATGGTGAGGTCGTAGGCGAGGACCCCGCCCAAACGGGTGGTATTTCCGTTGATCGTGGATCGGGCGACTGTCACCTGAGCCCGTGGCCCGACGATGCCGCCCGATGATGAGTAATCACTCGCGTTGTCGCGTATCGCCGATTCGGTTATCCGGAGCCTGGCGGTAGCGGCGGTCGGCGGTGTCGGGCCGTTGACGTCACCAATGGTGATTCCTGTGCCAGTTCCCGAGATGGTGGCACGGAGAAGGTCGACATCGGCATCGGCGGCGGGGGCGACGATACCGGCCCGAGCATTGCTCAGGGCAACCGTCGAGGCCGTCAGTGGGCGTTCGGTAAGGATGGCCACACTGGCAAGTATCCCGGCGCCCTCAATGGTGAGGTCGGTGAGGCGGAGTGGCGATGTCGATGCAGTTGCGGAGATGCCAGGGGAGGTTGCGCACGTGATCTTTATGGTGGCGCCATTGCCGGAGATCGTGGTCGGCGCCGTTGTGGCGATCGTCAGCCCGCAGTTGTCGAGGGTGTGGGTGGCGCCCGGTACCAAGGCGATCAGCACGGGATCAGCCGACGGATTGGCGAGGCCAACGGCTTCGCGTAACGACGTGAGGCCGTCGTTGGGATCGACCGAGTCCGCCGTAGTGGTGACGGCGATGACGTTGGTAGCAGCGCTGGCCGAAGAGTTGAACCCGAGTGGCCCCGATCCCACGAGCAGCACTGCCAGCCCGCAGGCAGCCAGTTTGCGCATTCGCTGATTCTGGCACAGCGCCGGTTAAGCGGGTTGGCTTAAGGCGAGGAGCGTGTCCCAGTAACCATTCGGCGTCCTCCGGCCAGCTTTTCTTTTCTCGCGGTGTCCTCCGTCTCACCGCCCAGAACAAGGGGGCTTTCGACGTTGCGTCCTTGCGAGGCTTCGAACCGTGGCTCGGAATCCGCTTCTCGAAGCGTTACTGGGTCACGCCTCTAGTGGCCGGTTCCGGGATACCGGTCACGGCAGGCGCGGATTTCATTCCACGCATCCTCGCGGCCGTGATACTCGCCGGTGACGGAGTATTTGCCCGGTTCAAGCATCTTGTAGACCTCGAAGAAGTGCTGGATTTCTGCCAACAACTCGGGTTGGATATCGGTGAGTTCCATGCAGTCGCGGTAGCGCGGTTCGTTTGGCTCGACCGCAATGAGTTTGGTGTCGATGCCTTTTTCATCTTCCATAGCGAGCATGCCGACCGGCCGTGCGTGCACCCGACACCCCGGAAACGTTGGGTCCTCGAGCAGTACGAGGATATCAAGCGGATCGCCGTCCTCGGCGAGAGTATTCGGGATGAAGCCGTAGTCGGCCGGATACACCGTGGCACTGAATAGGCGTCGATCGAGCCAAATCTCACCGGTATCATGATCGATTTCGTACTTGTTGCGGCTCCCGCGGGGGATCTCCACGACCGCCACCACAAGATCGGTTTCGGCGGCAGGATCAGCGGGCGATGAGTCATCGGTCATAGGCCAAGTATTGCGGACAAGGCGGCCGCCACCGTCACCGAAAGGGCTAGTGGGCCGCGTGTTCGAGAAAATTTCGGTCTGAAACGGTGGCAATGGCCGGTCGGCATGGGACGATAGGAACATGGACGTGCGTGTTGCGATTCTGGCTATCGGTTGGTCCGCGGGGTGGTTCCTGCTGTGGCGGGTCCCTCGCCTCGGCGTGATCGGCTCATCGCGTACAAACAACGACCCGCAAACGCCAGTCGCCATCGTGATCCCTGCTCGCAACGAAGAGCTTTCAATCGGGCGCCTCCTCACCAGCCTCCAGGCGCAATCGTTCCGCCCGGCGGAGATCGTGGTGGTCGACGACCTTTCCACCGATGCCACTGCGGCCATCGTGAAGCGCTACCCCGACGTGACCCTGGTCGCCGGGGAGCCATTGCCGCCGGGGTGGACGGGAAAATCGTGGGCGTGTGACCAGGGTGTTCGGTCCACCACAGCACCCCTTCTCGTATTGCTCGACGCCGATGTACACCTCGACGCCGACGGTCTCGCCAAGGTGGTGCAGGAGGCGCGCCACCGCGGGGGTCTGGTTTCGGTGCAGCCCTACCACCTTATGGAACGGGCCTATGAACGGTTCTCGGCGTTGTTCAATATCATCGGGTTCATGGGGGTCGGTGCCGCCAGCCCCCGCCGCGACGGGGCGAGCATCGGCGCGTTCGGTCCGGTTCTGGCGTGTACCCGGGCCGACTACGAGCGTGTCGGCGGCCACGGTGGCGTTCGCTCGGAGATCGTGGAAGATTTGGCGCTGGCTCGGGCATTTCGAGAGCACGACCTTCCCGTTGCCGCCATCGGCGGTGGGCCATCCGTGTCGTTCCGCATGTACCCCGAAGGTCTGGGGCAATTGGTAGAGGGGTGGTCCAAGAACTTCGCCAGCGGTGCGGCGTCGGTACCGATCACCCGCATGGGCCTCGTTGCCATCTGGGTCACGGCGGCGCTTGCGAGTGTGCAAACGGTGATCGAACAAGCCTGGGGATTCGAAGGGGCGTCGCTGGTTTTCGCCGCCACCTGTTTCGCCGTGTTCGCGTTCCAGTTCCGCACGATGCTCCGACAACTCGGGAACTTCGGTTTGTTCCCTGTCCTCTTCTATCCGGCGACGCTCGGCATTTTCCTCGTGGTGTTTGCTCGGTCGATGTGGCTGACCGTTGTTCGTCGGCAGGTGGAGTGGCGGGGTCGTACGATTCCTCTCTCGGCCAAGGCCAGGCACCGTGACGGTCATCGCCAAAGCGACCGAGACCGTCAACAACCCACCCCTTCGACCTGATCGGAATCCGTGGATCTGCGAGTGGTGCACCTGAGTACTGGCTGGACCGTTGCCCTCGACTGCGCAGTCTGGGCGGTGGGCGGCACGGCGATTGGCTACCTCACGAATAAATTTCCCATCGAGCGTTTCGACCAGGATTCGGTGGTCACCAGGCTCCGATCGTGGGAGGACGACGGCCACCACTACGAGCGTCGCTGGGCGATCAAACGTTGGAAACGATGGCTTCCCGAGGCCGGCGACCTCTTCGGTGACGGGTTCAGCAAACGGGATCTTCGCGCCGCCAACCCGGACTATCTCGAACGATTTGTGGTGGAAACCCGACGGGCGGAGGTCACCCATTGGTGGGTGTTGGCCCTCGGCCCATTTTTCGTCTTGTGGAACCCGCCTTGGCTGGCTCTGGTGATGAACGGTTATGCCATCGCCGCCAACGTGCCCTGTCTGGTGGTGCAGCGTTACAACCGCGCTCGGCTCATTCGTGTGCTTGCGCGTGTTCGATGCCGACGTGCGTCGACGTCGTCCGACGCTCCTGCCTGACGCACCGCGGGTGAACGGTGCACGCCGTCAGCGGCCCGCCCGTTCCGTCCCATCCGAAACGTCGTAGCCTTGGTGGCATGGTCGACCCCTCGGAACACCCCGGCTCGGTGCCCTCACCGTCGCTCGACTACGTATGGGAGGAGGTATTCGACGCCGCGCCCATGGCCTACGCAATCCTTGGTGGGGATGGCGTGGTGATTCGAGAAAACCGCACCCATCGAGCGCTGTTCCGCCGAACGGGTGCCGCCGCCGGACGTGACGGGTCGCCGGTGTATTGGGTCGGACACACCAAGACTGACGACCGGGCATCCGATTCGTTGGGTATGGCCGAAGTGCGTTCGGGCGCGGCCGAGGTGTTCGAGGGACACACACGATTTGAGCGGGCTGACGGCACCGCATTTTGGGGAAGGTACCGGCTGACCCCGCTCCGGAGCAGTGACCGGTCGGTGGTCGCAACGCTGGGAGCGATCTCCGAGACCTCGGGAGGGCTGGGCGCGTCGGAGACAATGCCGAGCAGCGAACGCCTTCTTCACGCGCTCGTTGAACACGCGGTCGATGCGGTGATTGTGGTGGATGTCGATGCCACCGTCGTGTTTGCCAGTCCGGGGGCGGAGCGGTTAGCGGGGTTCCGTGATGGCGGTTGGGTCGGTCGGTCAGCCCTTGAACTGATTGACGAGCGGGACGTGGCCGCAGTAGCGACCTCGTTCGCCAATACCTCGCGCACGCCCGGCGATGCCCTCCCACTTCGTTTTCGAATACGACGAACCGATGGTGAGGCTCGGGCGGTCGAGGCGGTGGCCACGAACCTGCTCGAAGACCCGTCGGTCCGTGGGATCGTGGTGAACATTCACGATTTGACCGACCGTCAAGACGCAGTCACCGCCTTGCAAGCCAGCGAACACCGTTACCGCCGGCTGCTCGAGAACATCTCCGACACGGTGACGGTGATTGACGCCCAGGGTGGGGTGATCGATACCACGGGCAACGTCAAGCGCATCCTCGGCTACGACACCAATTTCTGGTCCTCTCGCAGCCTTTTCGACATCATCCACCCCGACGACATGGGGATGATGCAGCAGCGATTCCTCGAAGTCGTGGCGGTGCCGGGATCGGAAGCGATTGCGGAGGTACGGGTGCGTATGGCCGATGGCACCTTCGCCTTCGTGGAAGGGCACGCCGTGAACATGCTCGACGACGCCGACGTCCGAGCGGTGGTGCTCACCACCCGCAATATCTCGGATCGCAAACGCGGAGAACTTGAGCTGGCCGCCGCCCGTGATGCCGCCGTCCGGTCCCTCGAATTGCGAACCGAGTTTGTGGCGAACGTGAGTCACGAGCTGCGCACTCCAATTCATGGTGTGCTCGGATTGGCGGAGTTGCTGGGTTCCGCGGATCTCGATCCCGACTCGGCGATTTTGGTTCAGTCGATCCGTCGAGCGGCTGATGCCCTAAGTGGCGTGCTCGACGACGTGCTCGACTTTGCCAAGATCGAAGGCGGCCATATCGAGCTGGAGATCCGTCCAACGATGCTGCCGGACTTGGTCGACGACGTGATGGGGCTTCTGCACGCACAGGCCATCGCAAAGGGTCTCGAATTGGAGGTGAGAATCGACCCGCACCTCCCGGTCCGGATCGACACGGATCCACTCCGTTTACGCCAGGTTCTCACGAATCTGGTGGCCAATGCAGTGAAGTTCACTGCGGTGGGGTCGGTCCGCGTCACGATGTCGAAGGTAGGAGTCGCACAGTGGTCCATGGCGGTGGTCGACACCGGTATCGGTATTTCCTCGGCGACCGCGGCGCAGATCTTTGAGCCGTTCAACCAGGCGCACCGTTCAACGGCCCGCGAGTATGGGGGTACCGGACTCGGCCTTACCATCTGCCGGCGGCTGGTGGAGTTGATGGGCGGCACGCTCGCGGTTGCATCGGTGGTGGGGTCGGGCACGACGTTCACGGCGTTACTCCCGCTGGTCGGTACAACCGAGCGCGCTCCCGCCGGGGAGGCAGGTGCGCTTCGCGGCAGAACCCCGGGCCGGGTTTTGGTGGTTGAGGACAATCCGGTGAACCAGTTGCTTGTGACCCGTCAGCTCGAACGACTCGGCTACGAGTCGACGCTGGCGCCGTCGGGGCAGGAGGCTCTGGCACAACTCGAAGCCCAGGATGGCGCGCCGTACACCGTGGTCTTGATGGACTGGCGTATGCCCGGGCTCGACGGACTTGCCGCCACGGAACTTTTGCGTCGAAGCGAGCATCGACGGGGAGTCGCCGCCCTTCCGGTGGTGGGTATGACCGCCAGTGTTCTGCCCGGTGATCGGCAGCGTTGTCTCGACGCCGGCATGGATGATGTGATCGCGAAACCCGTCAGTTTGGCGATGCTCGGGCGAACGCTGGCGCGATGGACAACCCGTCCTTCACCCGCCGATCACCGTGGTCCGGCGGGCACGCCGGCAGCCGCAGGAGTCGTCGAACCTGAGGCCCCGTTCGATGTTCCCATTCAATCGACACTAGGCGGGCCGGAATTGTCGGCCCCGGAGGATCGGGAGGTGGTGGATCGGGGGGAAGTGGTGCATCTGCCGGTGGTCCGGCGCCTCATCGACGAGTTGGAGGACTCGATGCTCGTCGCCAACGTGGTGCGGTCCTACCTCCGGGAGCTTCCCGGGAGGGTGGAGCAGATCGAGGACGCGGCGCGGGAGGGCGACCGAGACCAGTTGCGGCTGGCGGCGCACACGCTGGCGTCGACGTCCGCCGCGGTTGGTGCGATTCCGCTCGCCGACGTCTGTCGCGTGCTCGAACGCGATGCGCAAGCCGACGATGCTCCCCTCGACTCCATCGAAACAGTGCTTTCCAAGCTTGCGCGATTACGAGATGGCGTGACCCATACGATGTCGGCGTTGTTGACCGATCTCGAATCATCGGCGTGATGATCTCGTTTTCTTCCCGGCGGGTTCGCGCGACCCAACCGGGTGGTCCCAACCCGGTGGGCCCAACCCGGGTTCGCCAAACCGGGTGATCCGAGGTCGTAGTGGCGCTCCCATCGTAGGAGAGGCGAAGGTCAGGTCTTGGTCCGCTCAAGAAGTGTTCAAGTTCCGTGAACCTGTATCGACAAAACCCTCACGACCTGCTTGCGTCGCGACCAATGTCCTCTCCTGCACCGCGGCCTGAAGCGACGGCCGGCCTCGCATCGGGTGACCCGGTGGGTTCCGGCGCGGCAGCACTTCAACGGGTTCGGGTGCAACTGGCGGCGTTGCAGGCCGAACTCGATGCCGAACGGGGCCTCCGCCGAGAGGTTGAACGATCGCTGGAGGCCAACGAATCGGTGAACGCCCGACAGTTCCGGGAGCTGGCATTGCTTTGCCGGGTAGCCGTTGCCGCCAACGAGGGGATGACGTTGGTCTCGGCCACAGAGGAGATCGTCACGATGCTCGCTCGGCACGTGGGCTGCGGTGCAGCGACGGCGTGGGTGCGAGATCGCCCGGAGGCGGTGTTGCGTCCTTCGGGTATCTGGTACACCGCCAATGACGAGCGAATCGTCGGCTTGCGCGCTGCGGTGGAGGCGCGGCTTTTCGTGGCCCCAGGATCGCTACCAGGTCGGGTAGGAGTCACAGGTGCCCCGGTGTGGATCGAGGACCTCGACGACGACACCCAGTTCAGCGGCGGATGGCTGAGCGGCTCAGCAGAGGTAGACCGGGGCCTGGGAATCCGTTCGGCCTTCGCCGTGCCAGTTTGGATGGGCCGCGAGGTGGTGGGCGTCGTAGGGCTGTTCGACGCTGATCCTCGCTTGCGCGACGATGCGATCTTGGAACTGGTGGAACAAGTCTCCACGCAGTTCGGCTGTGTAGTCGACCGCTTCTCTTCACGGCGGTCGAACAATTGGGTGCCCGCCGCCAGAATCGATCGTCAGGTGGTCGATTCCCCTGTCGACCAGATGTGGCTGGCGCTCGCTGATATCGCGCACGAGGTGCGGACGCCCATGAGCGGTCTGCTCGGTAACCTGCAGCTGTTACTTGCGCAGAGCGAGTCAGGACCGGAATCCGAACTTGCTGCAGGCGCATTTGCGGCGGCGCTCCGTCTGCATCAGTTGATCGAAGAACGACTTCTCGTCGCCGAAGCCTCCGTGTCGGTGGCGGCCCCGGCCACGTAGGTCACGTGTCGTTCGTTACCTAAAAACGCGGTGCGGCGATTTCGGGCAGGGCGATTTCGGGCAGGGCGATTTCGGTCAGGACGATTTCCATCAGGGCGATTCGTCCATGCGGTACCCGACGCCGCGCACGGTTCGGATTTGACTCTTTTCGGTGCCAACATCGATCTTCTTGCGGAGGTTGGCGATATGGACATCAACCACGTGATCATCGCCGTACCAGTCGGGCCCCCATACCAGCTCACGCAACATCGAACGGGAGAACACCATCGCCGGCTGTGAGATCAGCGTGGCGAGCAGGTCGAACTCGATTCGGGTAAGGGCGATGTCGAGGTCGTCAACGGTGACGGTTCGGCCCGGGGAGTCGATGCAAAGGCGACCGATGGTGACCCCCGGACCGGCGGAAGCATCGGTAGGGGCGAGCGGCACGGTTCGGGGGCGCCGGAGCATGGCTCGCACACGTGCCACGAGTTCACGTGGCGAGAACGGCTTGGTGATGTAGTCGTCGGCGCCCACTTCGAGGCCCACCACTCGATCAACCTCGTCGGTACGGGCCGTGAGCATGATCACGTAGGCATCGGAAAACTGGCGTACCTGCCGGCATACCTCGACCCCGTCGAGCTTGGGGAGCGTGAGGTCGAGCACGATGACATCAGGCCGAAAGGTTCGGGCCACTTCGAGTGCCTGCTCGCCATCGATGGCGGTAGCGGTGGTGTAACCCTCCCGTTCGAGAAGTGGCACCAGCATGTGGATGAACTCGGGGGCGTCATCAACGACGAGGACTCGGGCCGTAGTTGTCGACTCTGGGGTTCCCACCGGGTCACCTCGATCTGCTTGGACGGTTGACTTTGCCGAGGCGTACTGTAGGCCAGTACCAAACGGCCGTGGGTCCTCGTGAGCGGATCTGGATTTCTGCCCAACTCGCGATCGCCGAATCCGGTAAACAGGTGTGGTGCGGATTGTTCAACGGCTTCGAGAGCTCAAGCCTCAGACTCGTGTCGGACTTGTGGCATTGGTGTTGATCACCAGCGGAGTTGCGCTGTTGGCCGTGTCGCTTTCCCGATTCGGATCGGTCGAGCGTGACGTCGATGAGCTTCAGGTCCGAGTTCTTCCCGCACGAGACGAACTGGTGCGAATCGACGAGAGTCTGTCGGCCACGACCGAAGAGTTCACCACGATGCTGCTGACGGCCGACCCGGCGCAGCAACTGATCAAGTTGGAAGACGCACAGCGCCAGTTGCGGGTCACCGAAGAACGGTGGCGGCGATTCGAGACGATCTCACTCAACCTTCCTGGTGAGCAGGCATACCGTGATCGGTTTGTCGCAGGTCAGACAACGCAGGAAGAGGTGATCGGTCCGGTGGGAGTACAGCTCATCCAGGGTACGCCCGCGAGTCAGGTTCTCCTTGACGGTCGTTTTCGGGAGCTCCGAGCGTCGCAGCAGGAGATGTCGAGGGCGGTGCGGGGGCTGCAGCTCGATCTTTACAACCCGGTGGTCGACGCCACCCTCGCGGAGGCAAAACGGTCGGCCGACACGGGAGCGCGAGACCTGATCGCCTTCTACCTCTCGGCGATGTTCGTCTCGGCGGCGATCGCCATCTCTGCGATACGAAGCGCCCGGTTCAATGAGCAAAAGCGTGAACGCGATGAACTCACCCGCGACCTCAACGCCAAACGAGACGAACTTGAGGCACGTTTGAACCGTGCGCTGGAGATGGCGTCCACCGAGGAAGCGGCGTTGAAGCTCGTAGGGCAAGCCTTGGCAGAAGCCTTGCCTGGTTCCCCGACCGAAGTGCTGATGGCCGATTCGAGCGTGGCCCATTTCCGTCAGGTCTTGAGCACCGACGCCGACACTCAGGGGCCGGGTTGTCCGGTGGTATCGCCGGCCGACTGTCCCGCTGCTCTGCGCGGCAACACGGTGGTGTTCGGGAACAGCACCGCGCTCGATGCCTGCCCATTCCTCCGGGAAAGAACGCCGACCGCCGTGGCGGCGGCATGTCAACCGGTGAGCATCGCCGGCAAGTCCATCGGCGTGATCCACACGGTGTTCGGTGCCAACTTGCCCACCACCGATGAACCGTTCGCAGCACTCGTGCTCATCTCGCGGCGAGCGGGCGAGAAGGTCGGCATGTTGCGGGCCTTTGCCGAAAGCGAGTCCGCGGCCACGAGTGATCCCCTCACCGGCCTGTTGAACCGTCGGTCGCTCGACAACGCGGTCCGCCGGATGAGCCCCGATTCCGCGTCCTACGCGGTTGCGTACGGCGACCTCGATCACTTCAAGAACCTCAACGACCGGTTTGGTCACGACGTGGGAGATCGGGCGTTGCGTCTGTTCGCCAAGGCCTTACGTGATGGCATCCGACCGAACGATCTGGCGTGTCGGTATGGAGGGGAGGAGTTTGTGGTGGTGCTGCCGGAGTGCCCGATCGAAGAGGCCGTTTCGGTGATCGAGCGTGTGCGGGCGGCAGTGGCCGATATCGGAACGAGCGGGAGGGTTCCGCCGTTCACGGTGAGCTTCGGCCTGGCATCGTCGCAGCAGGCGGATTCGTTCGAGCGGGTCGTGGCCTTGGCCGATGCTGCCTTGCTTCGGGCGAAAGCTGACGGCCGCGACCGGGTTGTCGTAGCGGACGGCGCCTGGACGCAACCGGCGCTGGCGCGGGGTGCAATTGCTGCCCTTGAACCGGGTCCTGGCGTGTGACGTGGCCCGGTCTGCGGCTTCGGGATCGCATTGGTCGGGGCGGTCCGGCAGAATGCTGGTGTGCCCGTTCAGAAGCTGACCTCGACCGATGCCTTTGTGATCCGCGATGTGGCGCGGGCTGATCATATGCCGGTGCGGTCGATCGGGGCTGTCCGTTGTGCACCCAAGATCCTGCAGGACGGCGCCGGTTGGCTGGCCCGCTCAGTCACCTACTCGTGCGCCTCGTTTGGCATCGAGTCGTCTGGTGCCTCGGCGGGAATTAACGCGGCCGCCGATTCCCGAGCGGAATCCCTCGCCGCGTTCGACGGTGAACTCGCGCCGTTGGTAGCTGATGGCACCTTGGTGCTCGACGCTGCCAAAGGTGTTTCGTCGGAGGACCTTCCGGCGATGCTGGCCGCCGATCCCCGAAGTGACGACGTGCGGAGCTTCGCCCCACAGGTGTTGGCGGCGGGCATTGTGGCGGCGTCGGCGTCGGCGCTCGGCGACCCATCCGGCCGTGGGCTCGACGGTATGAGGTTTGCCATCGAAGGAATGGATGCGATGGCGCCGGCGAACGCGGTGGCGCTGCTCGCCGCTATTGTTGGCGTCGGCGGAACGGTGGTTGGTATCTCGAGCGCCAAGGGTTCGCTGATGCGGGCAGAAGGCATCGACCTTGATGAGTTGCGATCGAGTGTTGAGATCGGCACCGTTGCCACGATTCTTGGAGAGGAACCCCCCGCGGGGAACCGACTGCTTGGTGTTGACGCGTCGGTGCTCCTGGTTGGTTCGAAGGCCGGTGCCTTGGAGCACAACGGTGCCGGCTTTGTAAGGGCGGGGGTCGTGGTGCCGTGGGGGCCGGTGGCAGTCACGGCGAAGGCACTGGCGGTCCTCACCCGGGCGGGTGTAGTGGTTGTGCCCGACTTCCTCGCCCTGGCGGGTCCGCTCCTTAGCTGGGCGATCGAGCCATCGCTCGGCGGAAACCCCGACGAGATCCCGGCATTGGTAGCAGGATCGTTGGCCGAGGTGCTTGGTCACGAGCGCGGCCCGGTGCTCGGCGCCTGTCTGCGCGCGGAGGCATTCCTCGGGACGTGGGCGCCCGAACTGCCGTTCGGGCGTCCGCTCGGCTGACCGACCGGATTCGGTCTTGGCCTCCCGGCGATAGGGCGGGAGCCGCGAACCCCCAGGTTGGTTCCACTCGGCTGTAATGGCATCGCAGGGCGTGGGCATAGTCCTACGTACCGTCGCCGCCCCAGGGGGACCTCGTGGCACCACCACTACCAGTGAGTTCAAGTCCTGACGAGTATGACTCGGTCCCGCATGCCGCGGCGGAGACTCGGCATGTCCCCAGCACCCGCGACATCCCCGACCTCCCCGACATCCCCGACACCCCCGAGGTACGTGAGGCACGAGCCGACTATGAGTTGCTCGTCGCGAGTCGTACCGACCCCGCCGCTTTTCGAGCGTTTTACGACCAGTGGTCCCGTCAAGTGCTCGGCTTCCTGCAACGACGCCTACATGACCCTGACGTGGCACTCGACCTCACCGCCGAAACCTTTGCCATTGCCTTCGAGCGTCGGCACGCCTTTCGATGGATGGGCAAGAGTCCCGGTGCCTGGTTGTTCGGCATTGCGCGAAAACTGCTCTACCGCTACCTCCGGAGCCAAGAAGTGCAACAACGTTCCGTGCAGCGGCTCGGCATCATGGTTCCGACGAACGATGACGAGAGCCTGAGTCGAATCGAAGAACTGGTCGACAACGAGGCGATGCGTTCGCTGGTGCGGGCGGCCCTCGACACGGTCAAGGAATCTGATCGTTTGGTGCTCGAACTGCATTTCCTCGATGCCATGCCGTACCCAGAGTTGGCCGAAGCCCTCGACTGCACGGTGAATGCCGCCAGGGTGCGGGTTCATCGAGCGCTCGGTCGAATTGAAAAGCAGTTGTCGAAGCTGGAAGAGGAGCAGGGGCTTCTCGTAACCGGCGCCCACTAGTCCACCGGACGCCAGCGATCCGGCGTGTTCATCCGCGAAGAACAGGAAACCCATGGAACCCAACCTTCCCTCCACCGCAGGCCCACCGTCATCGGCCCCACCCCCGATCCCCTCCTTACAACGCCTTGGCGACCAAATCGAAGCCGCGGCGGCCCGCAGCTTGGGTGCCGCGGGGTCTGCTGGCGCCGACGGCGGCAGCACCGCACCAACGTCGATCCTTGCTGGCGGTCGCGGCGCGTGGCGTCGCGCCGCGCTGCCCTCGATCGGTGTTGCTGCTGCGCTCGTGGTGGCGATGGTGGTGTTTGTCGGCGGTGGGACGAACACGCCGCGGGCAGAGGCTGCACTGGTGCTGGCTGCGGATCGCACGGCTGCGCTGACGTCGAGCCGGTTCAGCCTGACCATCGAAGCGAAGGGCCCCGGCTCCACGCAGCGCATCGAACTCAGTGGTGCCTACGACGACGCTGCGCAGAAGCTCCGAGCCGAAGCCGACCTGGCAACAATGCTCGGCGGTCTTGGCGGCGGAGTTGGCGGAGCACTTGGGGATGCCACCAAGATCGAAGTGATCGTCGACAACGAAACCGGGTATTTGCGTTCGCCCTTGCTGGCCGCCGTGGCGAAGTCCTCGTCGCCGTGGCTTCGGGTGGATGCCCGCCAACTGGGCTCGTTGTTCGGGGGGTCGCCGCCGGCCGCGACCGCATCTTCCGCCATCGGCGGGTCGGTACCGACCCGCGCCGGGCGTGCTGCGGGCAGTTCCGGCGTGCCGAATCTTTCGTCGACACTGCCGTTGGCCACGGATCCCTCGGCCTTGTTGGAACTGCTCCGACACGCCGGTGGAGAGGTGGAAACGCTCGGTACGGAACGCATTGATGGGGCTGACACCACCCACTATCGGACGCAGTTGCCACTGGCATCAGCGGTCGCCCAGCTTGAGCCCGTGGATCGGGAGCGAGTGCAATCGTTGCTGGCGTCGCTCGGCCCGGCCGCCGAGGGGAGCGACGCACCGTTCGACGTGTGGGTCGGGCCAACGGGTCTGGTGCGTCGAGTGACAGTGTCGGCATCTCCGATCGCCGGATCGACCGCATCGATCACGGTCGACTATCTCGACCCCGGGTCGCCGGTCACCATCGACGTGCCAACCGATGCCACCGATCTTGACGTTGACTCGCTGCTCGGGGGCGGCCTCGGAGGTTTGCTCGGCGGCGGGGGAAGCGGTCCAGCCCCGGTTTCAGGGGGCAATGCTCCGCCGTCCACCGAGCGCTGACCGACGAACGACCCGTCGCCGGCCCTATTGAAGGATCGATAGTTGCTTGGAGTGGCCGCGTGGTGCCTCGGCACCTACGATCGCTTGTTATGACCGACCGCACTGAGGCATCGACGGACGCCACCAATTCCGGCTCGGCCGGACAGAAACCAGTCGGCACTTCCGATGATGAGCACCTCACCGCCGAGTCTGGTGACCGGCGACCGGAGGAGGCTCCCGCGTCGGCAGTTGAAGACGAGGCCATATCGTCGCCGACTGAACCAATACCCGACGCCGTAGATGTGTCCGATGACATCGCGCTGGTGTGGTTTCGTCGGGACCTCCGTATCGACGACAACCCCGCGTGGGCCGCCGCTACTCGTCAGTGCAAATACGTCGTGCCATTGTTCGTAGTTGAACCGCGAATCATGGATGCAGTGGGGCCCTACCGACGGCGCATGATGATCGCCAACCTGCAGGCGCTCGACTACGAATTGGCGGAACGGCTCGGGGGACGGCTGCTGGTTCGATTCGGTGATCCAGCCAAGCACGTACCGGAGGCGATCGAGGTGTTTCACGCCGGATCGGTATTCTGGAACAACGACGTATCGCCCTTCGCCATGCGCCGCGATGCCCACGTGGCCGCGGCGATCGACGTGCCGGTCCACCGTTCATGGGGCAACCTGGTATTGCCACCCGGGTCGGTGCTCACCAAAAAGGCCACCGTTTCTCGGGTGTTCACGCCATTTCACAATTCGTGGAAAACCACCACCTGGGATGCCTGGCCCGAACCTGATGATGCCGTCGTGCTCGACGACCCCGGCGAGTTCCTACCCCATTTGGATGCGGCGCCCCCGCTATTCGAAGGGCCGAATGAAGCTCGCATGCGGCTCGAGCGTTTCCTCGAAGTAGTGGACCGATACGACACCGACCGCGATCGTCCGGATCGGGCGGGTACGTCGATGTTGTCGGCCGACCTTCGATTCGGCACGTTGTCGGCCCGAACACTCTTCGAAGCTGTGGGCGATTCCACGTCCCCCCGGCGCGACTTTCAGCGCCAACTGGCATGGCGCGACTGGTATGCGCATCTGCTCCACGAACTTCCTTCGATGGCCACGTCCGCGGTATCCGAGAAATTTGAACATATTCAATGGCGGAATCACCCGTCCGACGTTGCGGCATGGAAGGGCGGCTTTACCGGCTACCCGATCGTCGATGCCGGGATGCGCCAACTTCGCGAGACGGGCTGGATGCACAACCGGGTCCGCATGATCGTTGGGTCGTTCTTGGTGAAGGACCTGTTGGTTGATTGGCGAATCGGCGAAGCGCACTTCCGGCACCTTCTTACCGACTACGACCCTCCGCAGAACATCGGGAACTGGCAGTGGGTGGCCGGCACGGGATGCGATGCGGCGCCGTACTTTAGAATCTTCAACCCGGTGACCCAGAGCAAGAAGTTCGACCCCGACGGCACGTACATCCGACGTTGGGTGCCCGAGCTATCGGCACTGTCTGGCCCGGCAATCCATGCGCCATGGGATGCGTCGCCGGCTGAGCTCTTGGCTGCCGGGATGGTGTTGGGCGATACCTACCCCGCTCCGATCGTGGCCCACGATGAAGCCCGAGAACGCGCTCTGGCAGCCTACAAAGAGTCGGAGCGACTGGCGTCCGCCGCCGGGTCACCAACCTAGGCGCACAATTTTAACCCAGGCTTCAGCTGGCCAACCAGTTGTCAACGGCGCCGTCGGTACCTTCGCTGGCCAAACGAGCCGATCCTTCTCGCGCCGCTGCCTGTACGCCTCTCCGAGAGATAGATCGGGGAGCGAAACCCGCCGCCGCCCGCTCTTCCTCCGACTCGCCGCCCCAGAAGCCGTTCTCCCCATTGTTGCGAGCCATGGTCCGGCAAGGCTCGAGCGCCGGGCATACGAGGCAGAACTTTCGAGCCAGCGTTTCTCGCTTTTGACGCCGCTCTGGGCGCTCTCGGTTGGTGCCGAAGAACAGCTCTGTGCGGCCCTTACACAGCGCGGTGTCCATCCACACCAGATCGGCGCTCGTGAGCGGCGCAATCGCAGGTTCGATGAAGCGCAGAGGGGGGAGTTCATCGGCACGGAGGGCAATGGTGAGTGAGCGACTCACTTCGACCGAAACGTGGTCGGCGGGACTGGCGTGTTCGAAGGTCATGGCGGGCTCCTGGCTTTCCGGGGGGTTACACCCTTGCCAACGAGTTTTAGCACTAATTTGTTCCCGAAGCCAGAAAATTCTCATCCTGATCTTTTTGCCTCCGCCGTGGCGGGTCCGAGCCGGTCCGCGCCGGTCCGCGCCGGTCCTGTCCAGTTCGACTCGCTCGACGTTTCCCGGCGTGCGTCAGCGTTTCGCCGCGAGAGCAGCGAGAGCAGCGCGTTCAACGGCTTCGAGGAAGTCGGCAGCGGAAATACTGACGTAGTCGGCGCCCAGGGATGCCGCATCGAGACCGACGGTACCGGCGCCGCCGACGATGATGTGCAGCGCCGAGTTGGCGCCGCGTACCGCCGTGACGGCGTCGCGTAGCGCTACCTCACGTTCCAGTGTTGTTGCGCAGATCCCGACGGCGATCAAACCGGAGGTGGTGCTCACGGCGCGGCTGAGTGACGCCGGGGGCACGTCGGAGCCGAGGTCGGCGACGGCAAAACCGACCCCGCGCAAGAGGTCTCCCACCATGGCGACTGGTATCCCATGCCAATCGCCTGCCGGGGAGGCCACGATTACGGTGCCCCGTTTGCGACCCCGTCGATTGAAGCGAGGACCCAGCCGGCCGATGAGCCGAAGGGTAAGGGCCGAGGCCTGATGTTCGTGGGCCACATCCAGGGTGTCGTTGGACCATCGATCGCCGATCGATGCCAACGCGGGGCCGATGAGGTCTGTGTGGATTTCGTTGGGTGCCGTCCCGGCGGCGAGCGCATTCTCGATAACCAACCAGGCGCCGGCCTCGTCGCCGGCGACGAGGCGGTCCTCAAGCCGGCCACTCCAGTCGGTGGTGCGAGCTTTCGAACGGGGCGGTGGTTGATCGGCTTGACCGGCAAGGAAAATCGCGACGTCGGTACGACGTACCCGCCATTCGGCTCCGTCCTTCTCGGCGGTCAAACGACCCGTGCGCACATACCGATACGCGGTCATGTAATGGACGCCGAGCAGGTCCGCAGCCTCGTGAAGAGTGATGATCTCGTCGGTTTTTGTCATAGATGCCTCGGACGCCCGACCCTCCCGTTACGGCTCGCCTAACGGCGAATCGTAACGGCTTGGCGAGTCCATGGAGTTGCTCAGCAGTCGTTCATTCTTGGACCGGCTGGTTCGGGGAGAATCGTCCTAGCGTTTCACGGGGGCACGCCAGCAAAAGTCTGCATTTTCGGTTGCGGAGCTCCACGGAGAACGGCTCTTGCCAGAGCAACGCCCGGCGAACCGGAGTGATCCATTCCAACTTGCCGGCGTGCTGCGCCACGAATGCATGGCTGCGTTCTTTCAACACGAGTGTGAAGTCGATGGGGGCAAGAAGGGGGACCATCCGTACAGCCTGCGTGTCGTTGTCGCGGTGCAGGCTTTCGCTTGCCGCCAAGGTCGAGGACGTCGGCTCCGTGGGGGGAACAGCCATCGAACTGACGCACCAGTCAGTAAGGTGCCGGCATGGCGGGTATACCTACCACCGGCCGGTCGTCCGCTCCACGCATGCGGCGTGCCGTTACCGACGACGACAAACTTGTGCGGCGCGCCGAGATTCTCACTGCCGCGAAAGCGGTCTTTGCCGAGCGCGGATTCTCGGCCACCACGATGGCCGATATCGCCCGTGCCGCCGGGGTTTCCTACGGCGTGGCCTATTGGTATTTCGCCTCCAAGGACGAGCTCTTCACGGCGCTGATGGCGGAGGAAGAGGCGGCGCTTCGGGCCCACATCGTGCGAGCATTCGGCGAAGCTCCGGCCACGGACCTACGAGCCGTGCTTCACGGCGCCGTATTTGCCACGTTCGAGTTTTTCGAAGCCGACCGGGCGGCGGCGGCCTTGCTTTTTCGCGACTCGTTGGTGCTCGGACATGACTTCGACAAACATCTGGTGGGGATGTTCGGACGTTTCATCGACGACTTCGAGGTGAGTGTCCGCTCTGCGAAGGCTCGCGGTGAGGTCGCCGAGGTGCCGTCTCGATTAGTGGCCTTTACCGTCACAGCAATGGTGAGCCAGTTGGCGATCCGGCGGCTATCGGTCGACGACGGCTTCTCCGCCGAGGAAGCGGCCGGTTTCGTAGTGTCGATGGTGTTCGACGGCATCGGGACACGCCGCTAGCCACGCCTCTGGGGCACGCCGCTACGTCGCGACTACGGCACCTCATCGCCGGTGAAACCTAAGAGGCTGTCGGTGAGGTCCGCCCAGATCAGCGGGCGTTCTGGCGCCCGCCAGGCAAGGACGCAGGACGAAGGCC
>JANOSD010000152.1:0-65027 GCA_031415655.1 Actinomycetes bacterium | reverse complement strand
CGATCGTGAGCTTGAGCTTGTCGGACTTTGTGGACCAGGCGGCGTAGCCGATCTTGACCGTGGCGCCCGGGGCGAGCTCGAACCCTTCGTCGGTGAAGGTCTGTGCTCCGGCGTCGTCGTAACGCTCCATGCCGAGCGCGTACGTGCCGGCCTTCTCATCCTCGTTCTTGATCGAGAACGTGCCGTTCGCCCGATCGAGGGTCATGGTGACGGTGCCGCCGTCAGGAAGGTCTACGCCGCCGATAGCGAAGGCGTAGTCGGCGCCTTCTCCGGAGAACCCGGCTCCGATGAGCGGCGCTTCGGTCTTCTTGGTGGCGTAGGAGATCGATCCTGCGGCGGGGTCGATGATGGCGGCATCGATCTGACCGGGGTCAACCATGATGTCGTCGATGTAAAGATCGGTGTCGGCGCCCACATAGGTGATGTCAGTGTTTGCTTCGCCGGTGACGTTGGTGCCATCGATGATCACCTTGAAGGGCTTGCCGGCCGGCACCTGATAGACGGGTGGGGCGTCGTCCTGGGCCAGGCTGTCGCTCTTGGTGGTGAGCTCGGTTGCGCCTTCGAGGGGGGTGTCGTCGAGGTTGGTGATCTTGATGTCGACCCCGCCCTCGTCGCCGGCGTCGTTCAAGAACACATAGCCGTAGTTGCCCACGGCGGCGGACTCACCGTCGGTGGAGGCTGCGCCCTTGGTGCTGCCGCGACCGCCGCTGGCGGCGGCGTCGCCACCGCAGAACGGGCACTGCTGGTTTTGAAGGCGAGCGGTGGACGGGGTGACGGTGAGGCTGAACGTGGAGGCATCGCCTTCGTACAGTCCGACCGGCTCAGCCGGGTTCGTGGCCGTAGAGTACGTCCACTTCTCCGCCGCGGTGTCAACCACAACGGCACGGGTCTGGCCGGGGAAGTTGTTGTCGTAAAGAGCGATCTCCACCTTGCCGTCGGGCAGTTCCACTAGGCCGAAGGGCGTGATGGCGTGCCCTTCCTTCTTTTGGCCGTCGACCGTCTTGTAGATGCCAAGCGTGTAGGACTCGGGGGAGTCCGGCTGGAAGCTCTCCTTGAGTTTGGCCACGATTTCGCTGGGCTTGAGGGTCTTGAGCTCGGCCGTGACCGTGGGGTCGAGGGCTTGCGTGGCGAACCAGAAGGCGATCTCGCGGGCCAGTCGATCGTTGCCATCGATGGTGAGAGCGTTGGTGAGTTCGTTGCCGAAGTCGGTGTTCTTGGCGGTGCCTTTCTTCAGGAGGATGGCGAGCGCGGCCATGCCTTCGCAATGCCCCCCGTTCATGCCCTCATTGATGGATTCCATCCACTGCTTGGCGGGGGGCGTGAGTTGACATTGGCCGTCGGCCTTGCTCGAGCACACCTTGTCGCCGAAGTAGCGCTCCATCTCAGCCGGGGTGAGGTTCGAGCGGGCATCGTTCTTGCCGTAGTTCTCAAAGGCGAAACCGTCGCGTTCGGGTTTGAAGTCGAGGCCGATCGTGATGGGGCCGCTCAGCTGCGAAACCGGGGCCGGGGCACCGGAAATGTCGGTGCCCACATTTCCTTTCCCGCTACTTCCCTTACCGCTCGAACCGGCGGCGGTGGTGGTGACACCGGCCGCGGTGGAGTTCGTGGTGGGACTTGCGGCGGGGGTGGTGGTAGAGCTGCAAGCGCCGAGCGCAAGCGCGCTGGCCGTGAGCAGCGAAAAGGCGCGGACGCGCCGTCGGGATGTCATTGAGGTCTCCTCCGTTTGAGCGGCCGCCAAGGCAGCGGCGGGACGTTACTGGCTTGCATGGCCCTTCGTGGGGAGGTCCATGCCCGCAGCAAACCACGACGGCCATGAAGGAACCATGAAGTCCGCTCGGCGTTGCCGTGGTTGGGTGCTCCTTCCCAATCTGACGAGGTGTCAGGGAACCGTCGCTGGCACTATCGTCGGGCTATGACTCTTCAAACCCGCACTCCTGGCCCCGTTCCCGAGTATGTAACGGGGCACGGCCTGCTCGCCGGCAAAGGAGTCGTGGTGACGGCAGCCGCCGGCACCGGGATCGGGTTCGCCGTGGCCAAACGTTGCATGGAGGAAGGGGCCACGGTGTTGATCTCCGATGTCCACGAACGGCGGCTCGGTGAAGCGGTCGACCGACTCGAAGTCGAGCTCGGAACTCGCCCCGGTTCAGTGATCTGCAACGTCACCGTCGAAGCCGATGTCCATGCACTGTTTGCGGCGGCGAGTGCGCATCTCGGCCAGGTCGACGTGGTGATGAACAACGCCGGCCTCGGTGGCACCGTGAACCTGGTGGACATGAGCGACGAACAGTGGGACGTGGTGCTCGACGTCACGCTCAACGGCACGATGCGCGCCACCCGCGCCGCGGTGCGTCTGTTGCGGGATCAGGGCAAGGGCGGCGTGATCGTGAACAACGCATCGGTCGTGGGATGGCGAGCCCAGGAAGGACAGTGCCACTACGCCGCCGCCAAAGCCGGGGTGATGGCGCTCACTCGTTGCGCGGCGGTCGAGGCGGCGGAGTTCGGCGTGCGGATCAACGGCGTGGCTCCGAGCCTGGCGATGCACCCGTTCCTGGCCAAGGTCACCACCGATGAGTTACTGGCCGAGCTCACCCAGCGCGAGGCCTTCGGGCGGGCGGCCGAGCCGTGGGAGGTGGCCAACGTGATGGTGTTCCTTGCCAGCCCCTACTCGTCGTACATGACGGGTGAAATCGTGTCGGTGAGCAGTCAGCACCCGTGACCCAGGATGGGCACCAAACGGTAGGGTCGTCCGGTGATCGCCAACATCAATGACGGCTCCGCCAACCCGCCTCGGTTACGGATCGACCTCAACTTCGGCAACGTCTGGGACCTCCCGGCGTGGTCGTCGGGGCCTACGGGTTCGCACGCTGAGGTGCTCGCGGCGGTAGCCGCCGCCGGCTACGAGGGTTTCCAGGGAGGCGACGCCACTACGTGTGCGGCGGTGGGGTTGGCCTCCACCGCGTTCGGTCTGGTGCGGCACCACGAGGGCACAAAACCTTCTGACCTGGCCGGCCTCGCGGCGTTGTGGCGTGACACGGGAAACGACTGTGCCACCCTGCACCTCGGAACGGGTTTGGAGAGCGACGACGACGCCCACCGGCTCATCGAGTGCGTGCTCGACGCGTCTTCGTCCACGGATTTCCCGCTGTACATCGAAACCCACCGAGCCACGATCACCCAGGATCTGTGGAGGACAGTGCAATTCGTTGATCGCTACCCAGAGATCCGATTCAACGGTGATTTCTCGCACTGGTACACCGGCCTCGAATGGACGTATGGCGACCCGGCGGAGAAACGTGAGTTCATCGGCCCCGTGCTGGAGCGTGTCCGTTTTATGCACGGACGCATCGGTTCCACGGGTTCGATCCAGGTTGTTGTCGGCCCCGAGGCCGACCACGACGCTGTGGCGGAGTTCCGTTTGCTCTGGACCGCAGCGATGCGGGGGTTCCGATGTTCGGCGGTGCCCGGAGACCTATTGGTGTTCGCTCCCGAGTTACTCCCGGCCTCCATCCATTACGCGCGGACGGTCGTGGGGCCCGATGGCGCGCCACGGGAGGAGGGTGATCGTTGGGAGCAAGCGCTTGTGCTCGCCCAAATCTCCCGAGAGTGCTGGAACGCCTCCTCGGGGTAATTGACTGACCCCTGCTCCTGGTCCGGCAGCGCCAACGGTGAACGAATACCCTCTGGAACGCATGAACCTGGATCCCCGATGATTACCGCGGACGACGCCATAGATCGGCTCATCGAGTCGTGTCCTTCGTTCCTTGGCGCCACCGACCTCTACGACTTCATGGCGTGGTCGGAAGACGAGGGCAAACCCGACGTATACGTGCGTGCTGGTGCATTCGCCGAGCACCTGTATCGGCTCGTTGATCGCCGTGATGTGAGCGAGTTGCCGAGTGTGTTCACCACGATCGATCACTTGCTCGACGTTGGCGATGCCGACACCTACGACCTCATGGCGATGGGCCTGCTTGAGCCACTTCAGAATGCGTGCTCCCACGATGGACCCGACCAACCCTCGGCGCAGATTCGTTCGTTGCTCGGAACGGCCGCCTCGCAGGCGTGGGGCGAATCGGAGACGCTCTGGGCCTCGACCGCCGCTCATCTCTACGACGGGCCCCGTGTGACCACCGCGCAACTCGACGATCTCGACGACGTGAACCTCCGCCTGTACTTCCGGCTCGGCCGCCGGCGAATGCCCGACGGCACGCTGGTCAGCGCCGCTGATGTGCTGCGGTACGAGCAGTGGATGGCTGACGTCACGTGGCGGTCGCCCCACGCTCGCCGGCGCACCAACCGTGAGGCATTGCTCATCGGGTGCATATTGGCCGTGTGCATCCTGCTCGCGCTCCGGATCTGATCCACCTCTGGCCTCTGCCGCCTCGAACCGGTGACCGCTCCCGACGTGCTCTATGCCGCATTCATCCGTTCGTCGTTGGCCAGCGCCCGGCTTCTCCACCTTGCGACGGCGCCAATCCAACGACTCCCCGGTGTTGTCGACGTCTTGTTGGCGGACGACCTCGACCTTCCGACATGGCATCCGGGGTCGCCGTTGTCCGATCTCCTCGCTCGGCCGTTGGTGGTCGTCGATCGTGTTCGATTCGCGGGTGAAGTTCTCGGCCTGGTGATCGCCACCAACGCTGGCGAAGCTTTCGCCGCTGCGGTCGCCGCCGCTGCCCTCGCCGAACTAGGTGTGCAGCCGGTCGTGTCGTCTCCGCTCCGGGCCGCCGTCGATGAGGTGCTGTTGTTCCCGGACCTCGATACCAACACGGTGCTCACCGTCGTCACGGAGTCGGTCGACACCGCAGAGCCACTGCTCGCCGAAGCGCGCCATGCGGGTGCCCTTGCGATCACGACAACGATTGAGTTGGCCCGATCGTTGGTCGGGGTGGGAAATCAGGCTCGGTTGTTCTCGGCAAAGTGGGCGGCCGATGGTTCGCTCATTGTGGCGGCCCCGACATCCGACGAAGGACTGCTTCGTGACTATCTGGCAACGGCGTACCAGTTGGATCCCCGGTTGATTCTTATTGCCTCGGAGTCACCCGATCAATCGGTCGGGCTGGAGTCAGCGCAGTTGGTGGAGGTGCTCCTGTTGCCGGCGCTGGCGAAGCGTTTCGATGTCGAGGTGCGGTGGGAGCCCGTCGGCGATGAGCTCGAGCACCTCAACCACGGCGGGGGCACAAGGGTGAGCACCACCATCGGCGGCGATCTGGATGGATCGATGCGGTCGGTGACCACCCACGTACTCCAGGACGCCGGGGCCTACCCAGGACTCGGCGCCGTGCAGCCCTTGCTCGGTTCACAGGTCTTCACCGGGGGTTATGCCCTCGCCGACGCGGCGTTCGCCGCGGCCACGGTCGTTACCAACCTCCCCCCCGTGGTTCCGACCCCAGGGTCGGGAAGACTTGACTCGATGCTGGGTTTGGAGGTGAGCGTCGACCGTTTCGCTCGCGGCATCGACATGGATCCTGTAGCGCTTCGGCGTCGCAACCTCTTGCTCCCTTTCGCGTTCCCGTTCGTCACCGCCGGCGGCGCAACCTATGCGGAGCTTCACCTCCTAGACGCGCTCAACACCGTGGACGCCCGTTCCGTGGCAGCCGGCGCTGTCGCCTCGGGCACTGCGCTTTTCGTTGACCTCGTGGCGGGATGGGCCGAGGCCACACCCACCACTGCACCGCACGGCTGCGTTCGTGTCGACGTGGCACTGGAGTCGAACGAGCCGACCGTCAGCTTGCGGCGGATCACGGTCGCGCTCCACCCCGGAACGGACGCCAGTGAGGGTGAGCCTGATTTGTCATCCACGGCTGAAGGTCGTGAGCCGATGCGTCGGCTTTTGATCGACTGCGTGCGCCAGTCGGTGCGCCGAGCAGTGGGGCTTTGTTTCGATCCAGGGGTGACGATCGACGCGTTCGGACGCCCGATGCCGTCGGAGCGCGGCGCCGGTATGCGAGAGGTCGATTCGATCCCCGGCCCGCTCACGATTTCCGATGAGAACATCGAGGTTATCCTCCTCGACGGTCTCCCGGCGGCGTTCGGTGCGGATCCGGGCCACAACGTGCACCGACTGGCGGAGGCGGTGATCCTCGGGGCGTTGCCCGCATTGGTGAATGCGCTGACCACCCTTTTCGTGGCGGCGAGAGTTTCCCACCCGAGCCTCGACGGCTTGGGGCCGATCTCATTGCCGTTCGATCCGCCGGTGACGCTTCGTCGGCCTGGGAGTTAACGCGCCGCCAGGGTGACGAGCGCGTTGTAGTCCGGTACCTGGCTTTGCGGCTCACGATCGGCGGGAGCGCCTCCGATGAGCACGTTGCCTTCGGGCCAGTGCACCTGCAACGTGCGGGCCGGTAGTCGAGCGAGTTTGATGTGGCCGTCCATCGAGCCCACAGAGGATGTGATGCGCACGGCGACCCCTTCGTTCAGGCCCAGCGCAGCGGCGTCTGCGTCGTCGATGTAGATCGCGTCACGACCGGCCCCGGTGAGCGGATCGATCTCTTTCCAAACCATGGAGTTGAACTGTTTCCCCCGCCGTGTGGCCACCGTAAACATGCCGTCGGGGATCGCCGTAGATCGGAGATCGACATGCAGTGGAGTGAAACGGGCCCGACCCGATTCGGTCGGGAACACCCCGCCGCCGGCGAGGTGGCGGCCGCCCCATTGCACGGCATCGCCGGTCCGTTGCAGCGTTTCGATTCCGGCGTAGAACGGGACAATTCGGCCGATTTCCGCTCGTAGGGCTTGGTTGGTGGGCCAGGCGAATGCTGCGCTGAACTCGGGCTTCACCCTGCTGGCCACCTCGCCGTAGACCCGCCACTCGCTTCGGGCCTCGCCCACCTCGCGAGGAATCTCGGGGCTGAACACGATGCGACGTTCGGTGGTGGTCTCGGTGCCGCCACCCTCCTGCTCGTACCGGGTTCGTACGGGCAGGACGATCACATCGGGACCGGGCACGAACATCTGACTGCTGAGCACGATGTCCATGTGCACTCGGAGCGGCACCCGTCCGAGCGCGGCGGTCACCCGTTGGGGATCGGGCAAGACGTCAAGGAAGTTTCCGCCGCTCATCCAGAGCACGTCGAGTTCGTCGCGTTCGGCGGCGTCGACCATCTCCGGCGCCGTCCGGCCTGGAGCGCTCGGCACCGGGAAACCCCATTGCTCGCCCAGGTGAGCGGCGTTGCGCTCGTTCACGTCGAGACCGCCCGGAAAGGCGGTGGCATAGGCCCCCATCTCGGCACCGCCTTGCACGCCGGAGTGCCCCCGCAAGGGCATGAGTCCGGCGCCGTCGCGACCCATGTTTCCCCGCGCCAAGCCGAGGTTGACGATAGCGCGCACCCCGTCGACCGAATCTCGGTGTTGGGTGATGCCCATCGACCACAGAAGGATCGCCGCTCCCGCACTCTGATACTCGTCCACAAAACACGACACCTGATGGTGCGTGAGGCCGGAAGCGGAAAGGAGGTCGTCCATCGACTGTGTGGCGACCAACGCGACGAGGTCGTCCCATCCTTCGGTGTGTTCGGCGATGAAGGTCGAATCGATCTTGCCTCGCTCGATGAGGAGCTTGAGCGCCGCGGTGGCAAAGGCAACGTCGCCGCCAGGGCGCACGGGGATGTGCAGGTCGCAGAAACGAGTGCCGAAGATCGCGCTCTCCGCGTTGCTCGGTACCCAGTACTCGTCGAGGCCCGGTTCGAGGTAGGGGTTCACCACTACGACGCGGGCACCCCGCTGCTTGGCGAGGTAGAGGTACTTCATGAACACGGGCTGATTGTTGGCGGGATTGGCCCCCCACAAGACGATGAGGTCGCTCTCGATCACGTCCTGTAGAGAACACGTACAGGCGGCAACCCCGATGGTCTGTTTCAGACCAACCGTGCTCGGCGCATGACACACCCGCGCCGCTGAGTCGACCGACGCCATTCCCATGGCCCGCGCCGCCTTGCCGGCGCAGTAGTACACCTCGTTGGTAATGCCCCTGCTGGTGAGGAAAAGCGCGGCGCGATCCGGTCCGCCGCGTTGGATGCCGGTGCTCAGCGTGTCGAGCGCTTCGTCCCAGGTGATGCGATGGAATTGGGCGTCACCTTCGCGGCGACGCATGGGGTAGGCAAGGCGACCGAGCTGGCGGAGTTCTTTGCCCGATCGCGCACCCAGTCCTGCGGCGGTGGTGGTGCGCCACAGGGTTTCGGGAATGGGCGGTGCGGTGTTGACGGCGAGAAATCGGAGGCGAGTAGTGCAGAGATGCACGCCTTCGATGGTCCAGTCGTGCAACCCCGCGACACCGAGGGCGCAGCCATCGCACACACCTTTCGTGAGTACCTCCCAGGCGTAACGGAGATTGCCCCGGTTCTCGCGCAGCACCTCGAACATCTCGGCGTAGTGGTTCGGCTTCTGCCGTCCGATGCCGTTGGGCGCCCATCCCGCCCAGAGCGCCGGTTGGATCGGGATCTTCGTGTGCCGGCGGGAGGGAGACGGGGGTGAAGTGGTCACCTTGCCATTCTTCCCCCGCCGTAACCACTATGCGACTCCCCGCGAAACGGGTGCGTGACCGGACTGGCCCGTTGCGCGCTTGGGTGAGGTACCAAATGTCGAGGTCCGTTACGACCTGCGGCGATCCAGGTATCGTCGACGACGGTTCTTCTGCTGCCGCCTCGGCGACCAAACGCCACCATCGCCCCTTGCGACGCGCCAGAGGGATTGGCGAGATCGGGACGAAGCGTGAGTTCCACGAGACCGGACGAAGCGTCGATCACCTCGATGCCTGCTACCTCGCGTACCGGCACGTCGAGAGTCGGGACCTGGGCCAAAAACTCGGTCAGTTGGTCGAGGTCGATGTGTGGCTGGTCGGGGTCGCCGTGGCGCTGAGGGACTCGCGTGAAGGTGGCGAGACCAAGGCCCCGTGAGTCTCGTTTGCGGTAAACGAAATGCGTGTTCCCTCGATACGCCGTCGCGTTGCACCGCAGTGGTCCCGAGCCGAGAGGGGTCGACCACTGATGACCGTGGTGGTATTCGGCGGTCACCCCAACATCAGTCATTCGGCGGCGCTCCCGTTCGGCTGACCTTCGTCTTGCCGCATGACCGACACTTGCCGACGGAAGGGCGCCCGGGAATGCCGGCGGGCAATCATCGAGATATCCCACGTAGGTCTCAAGGCCTAGGCGTGATATGTCGAAGGACACATGGAGGAGGCAAGGCCCGGACTGAAAAAATTGAGGTTCCGATGTGGCGTCGCACCCGCCCCGTTGAGGCTCCCCGCCATCAGACACTCGCCAACGATCTTGCCGTACTTGAACAAGTCGGTCGCTTTCCCGCCGACCTGCAACTTGGCCGGCCGACACCGTGCCCCCAATGCGGCCGAATCGGCGTGATCGATGGTTTTGCGGACGGCATCCAACACAATCATTGTCGCCGTTGTCGAACCCACTGGGCGTTCAGCGCGAAAGCCCTAGCGCTGTATCGACATGCCCACCAAGAGCGGAATCGAACCGTGATAGGCGGTGGCATTCTCGCCTCGCAGGTGTTCGGCGATCAGTGGAGCCGGGTTACGCGTGAGCACAACGTTTCTATGTCCAGCGTCATACGTTGAGGTCTCATCCTGGGAGTTCTCTCTTCATCTGGCCATGAAGAAGAGCTTCTTCCCAATCGGGAAGCAGCGTCGAAGGCTACAGACTCTACCGCGCTAAGGTTCGTCTTCCTCGTCGTTGTTCGTTTCCCCGGTGACCTAAGACCATTGATCCATCGTTTCGCCGTGCATCTTCCGGTCCCTTCACCTTCAGCGATGTTGCTGCCGACTGTTGCCCCGAACGGTTGGCAGGTCGTGAATCGAGACCTCAAATCGATGCTCCTTCCACTCGCCGAGCACGTCGTCGGTGGAAGACCGGGTAGTCAGATACGCGAATTCGCGGGGTCATAGATGCTGGACATTTTGTGGGGATTCGTGGTCTTGGGTTCCGTCGCCGGCTGGGGCCTTCTCGTTCGGCGAGCAATGCGGCGTTGGGCCGGTGTTGATCTCGACCGAACGTCCGAGGTTCTAGGCATTGGCATCGCCGCAGTGGTCGCTGTGATCGGGCTTCTTCTTGCGGTCGACCGAGGTGAGGCGCTCCCCGCAGTGGTACTCGTCGGGATCGGGGGGGTCATTGCGGAGGCGGTGTCGGTGTTTCAAGGGACGTATCGACCTTCGCCACAAGACCGACGAGCCGTTGTCGTTGGGGGGGTGGTCCTGCTGGGTTTCTTGCTCGTCTCCGCCGCGCTGTCTATCAACGCGAATTGGATGGTGTACGACGACCTAAATTATCTGTATCTGGCCAAGCGAATCACGGATGCTGGCGATCTCGTCGATCCGGGAAACCTGCGGAGGATCCAGACGCTCGGTGGTTTGTCGGGGCTCCAGGCGATGTTGTTGCTCGAGCAACCCACCCGTTTTCTCCGACTCGCTGACCTGTGGCTGGGGGGCACGCTGTTGCTGACGAGCCTGTGGCGCAGGTCCGATCGGCAATGGTCCGTCCTCGGGATCGGTGTGGCGGCACTGGTGCTGTTGGTCTATCCCACGATGATCGGCCTCAACTTCAATTCCTCCCCAAATATCTTGCCGGTCGGCATCATGCTCATACTGTTTCGTTTTGTGGTTCGACTCCGTTGCGAGGAGCACGATGGCCGGGGCGATGCGGGTTTGGCACTGCTTGTTGCGGTGATGCTGGCCACCCAAATCGCGATCCGGCCGTTCTTCGGGATACCGCTGGTACCGGTTGCGGCCATCGTCGTGCTGTGGCCACCATGGAGCCGCCGAACGCTGATTCGGATTGTGGCCGCATTCGCCGGAGCGATGGCGGTGCTGTCCGGTTGGATGGTGGCGTCTTGGCGCGCGGTCGGTACGCCGATGTATCCGCTCATGCCGGGCAACACGGACCCGACGTTCCCGACATTGGGGAATCGGCTGGTCCCGTTCGAAATGTCCGCCTTGGGCGGCCGCGTGATTGGAGCATTCCTCGATCCGCCATGGATCGTCGTTTCCGCTGTCGGTTTGACGGTGCTTTTTGCCGCGTCTCGAGCGCGTGCCCACGTGCAAACGACTCATCTGCGGCGTGAGTCGGTTCGATTTCTGGTGGTCACGTTTTTGGTGATGCTCCTCTGGATGGTGGTGTTCACCGTCACGTTCTGGAACTTCGGAGAGCCTTCGGGCCCACTCCTGACCCGCTACTACTCTGCCCTCCTGCTCGGGCTGGGTTTGGTACCCCTCGTCGTGCTGCAAGATCTGCCGAAGTTGGCTGACCAGAAAAGCGATTCGTGGCAACGCGGGATCGTGGGCGGCATGCTGGTCGTAGTGCTGTTGGGTGGGTCGTTCGGTGCGATCGAAGTGATGATCGACGCGGGTAACACGATCGTGTCTGGCCGAATTGTCGATAGCGAAAGCAACGAACTATTGCGGGCGCGTAAGCCCGAGTACGACGAGGTTGTTCGCCTGCTACCCCCGAATGCCAAGGTTTTCACTGCGGTCGATAATCCCCATCTCCTGCTTGGTGGGCGCCAAACGATACATACCCTTGATGTTCCCGGATTTGCCTCCGAACGACCGCACCTTCGTTACTTCGCCGGCGACGAGGTCAAACTCGAATGGCTCCGACAACACGGGTACGAGTATTTGGTCGCGATGCTGCCGGGTCGGTCGATCGGCCCGTACTCCGCCGCGACGGCCCGCGAGTCAGCGGATGATCCGGCGCTCCTCGCCTTTTCCATCCCCTGGTCTCCCTACGTCATCGACTGGTCGGAGTTCGTTGGCCGGCTCGCCGAACGATCTCCGGCAGGGGCCACCATCGTTGGAGACCTTGTGGTTGTGCCGTTGACCTGAGGTGAGGCGCTGAATGGATCGGCGTCGTCAGTGCCGCCCCGTGCGTTGATTCATAGGGAGTACAAGGCGGTGGTGGACCACACTGGAAGGCATGGATCGCGACACCCTCGACGTACTGGTGTCGTGTATTGCCATCGTGTTCACCGTTTCCTTCGCGTGGCCTCAGGTGGTGCGGGCATTGCGACACGGCGTGGAAGGGGTTTCGGTGTCGGCCATCCTGCAGTCGTTGCTGTCCGCGTCGGCCTGGTTCGGCTACGGGGTGGCGACCCGGCAGCCGGCGGTCATGATTTCCGACGTGGGTGTGGTCTCCGGCCAATTGATCGTCACCTATCTTTTGGTGCGCGACGGCGCGCTAGGTCGAAAAGCGGGGATGGCGGCCGTTGTGGGATCGGTGGGCATCATCGCGCTCGCCCAGGTGGCACTGCTGACCACGGTTTTGGTGTTGGCCGCCGGAATTGTGGGGCTGAGCAGCGCGGCCACACAACTGTTCGAGGTTCGGCGCGAACCCCACAAACTCGAAGGGCTTTCGGCGGGCGCGTACTCCCTGCTGGCCGGTGTGGCGGCCAGTTGGTTGGCGTATGGCATGCTCCGAAACGATCTCGTGATCATCCTGCCCAACCTCGTGATGTTGCCGATGGCTCTGTACATCTCGTTCACCGCGGCGATGTCGCACCGCGGGCCGGAACGGGGTTCGGGGGAGCGCGCGGAGGGTCCTTCGCCGGCGGCAACTCGCCGGCAGTAGGTTGCAGGAATGTCCGTGCCTGCCGATCGTTACGACCAGGCCTATTTCGACCGTTGGTACCGGGAAGACAGCTTTGGAGACCCGGGAAGGCTAGAACGCAAGGTGCGGTATGCCGTCGGCTCGGCCGAGTACGTGCTCGATCGACCGATCCGAAGTGTGCTCGACGTGGGGTGTGGGGAGGGCAGTTGGCGAGCGGCGGTGCGTCGACTTCGCCCCGATGCCGGGTACCTCGGCGTGGATCCGAGCGAGTACGCCGTGCGACGATTCGGCCAGCGGCGCAACCTTCGCCGGGGTGAGATCGTCGAGTTGGCCAGCATGGATTTCAGCGGCATCGACCTCGGCCCCGCCCAAACATTCGACCTTGTGGTGTGTAGCGACGTGATGGGCTATGTCCCCGACCGAGAGGTGACTCCTGGTCTCTGCGCCATAAGCGCCCTTCTCGGCGGCGTGGCCCTCATCGAGGTCTTTACCAGTGAGGACGACTTCGAAGGCGATGTGGAGCAATATCTGCGTCGGCCCGGTCGGTTTTATCAACGGGCGGCGGAGGCGGCTGGGCTGCGTCGAATCGGGCCTCACCTCTATGCGGGCGATGCCGCCTGGCCGACTCTCGCCACCCTTGAACGGTTCGATCCCTGACTGGGCCTGACCGGGCCTGACCTGACCTGACATGACCGGGCCTGACCGGGCCGGGCGGCGATCACCGATCGTGGCGGAACCAGGGGTCGTGGCCGTTGCGCTCGGCCATCGACGCCACCCCGATGCCGTCGGTGCACAGCCAGTCGAGCAGATCAACCCCGATCTCCTCGAAACCCTGTTGGGTCAGACGAAAGACGAGAAGATCAATGTCGTGATGATGCGACGGATCGACGGTGCTCGAAAGAAGAACGAACTCGCTGACACGATCATCGGTGCTCACCACCCGTCCGGCCCACTCAATCGCCGAGTGGATGTCGGACCAAGGTTCGGCGTGCGCCGTGAGATCGATCACACGACCGGTGGGGTCGAGCAGGACCGCGGCGAAGAAGTGGGATAGGTGGACGCGGTGCAGTCGGGTGGCGACCTGGGAAAAGTCGTCGAAGCAGCACAGATCGAGATCTGCCATGGGCATGGTGATACCTCCGGGAAAGCACGGGTTGCGCCGTAGGGCGACCAGTGACGTGTGGGAACTTCGGTGGCGCATCGGCGAGAAGCGCCGAGAAGCGCGAGGCATCGATTGCCCGGAGCACAACGCGTTCGTCGTTGTGGGATCACCCTACCCAGGGGGTATGACAGTCGGAGAGCGAAGAGCGGCACGGGGAGCGCAGGGGCACGGCGTTTCCCATGCCAACTGGATTTTCTGAGGATCGGCGTCATGATCACCGATTGGCTACCGTCTCCTCACCGTGGACGCACACGCGGGCGATCGCCGTCAGGAACCAAACCCATCTCCAGTGACCGGCTCCGCAAGGATCGGGGTACCGGAACCCGGCCCAGGAACACGGAACGCCGACGTCATCCGCAGCGACGCCGAATTCATAACGCTGGCGCGCACGGGGGATCGAGAGGCATTCGGCGGGCTCTATGAGCGTCACGTCGCCGCCGCCACCGCACTGTCACGTCGACTCACCAACGGTGGACCCGCCGCTGACGACATCGTGAGCGACGCCTTTGCCAGAGTGCTGCGTGTCCTTGATCGGGGCGGTGGGCCCGACGTGGCATTCCGGCCCTACCTGCTCGCCACGGTGCGCACCGTGGCGGTGGATCATTTCCGGAAAACCGGTCGCGAACTGCCGTCGGAACACGACGACCTCGACCTCCGCTTGATCGAGCACGACGGTGTTCTTGACCTCAACGCCACCTCCGATATCGAGGTAGCCGTGAATGTGGCGTTTGAATCGCTTCCGGAGCGGTGGCGCCTCGTCCTTTGGCATTGCGAACTCGAAGGTGCCGCGCCGGGAGAGGTGGCCGACCTTCTCGGAATGAACCCGAATGCCGTTTCGGCCCTGCTGTACCGGGCGCGCACTGGTTTGCGGACGGCGTTTGTGAAGGCACGAGCTGAAGCGACCGCGGGACAGTGCCACGAACTCGCCATCCGGTTGCAGAACGACGAACCCGATGCGCTCAGCAATGCCGAGCGGGCCGAGATCGAGGCGCACCTCATTGGTTGCGACGCTTGTCGCGACATGTTTGCTCGGGGGGCTGATGTCACCGTGGCGATGCACTCGATCGTCGGGCCAGCTTTGCTCGGCGTAGGTGTACCCGGATATCTCCTAGCGAAGGCTGGGGCCGGCACGTCGATCGCGATCGCGGGGGCGAGTACCGGAGCAACTGCGGGGGCAGGCGGGGCTGTCGCTGCCCCCAAACCTACGGTGGCGCGAAACGTCACGATGGGCGCGGTCGTGGCGGCAGCGATAGTGGCCGGTGGCGTCGGTGTGGCGAGCCGCGGGTCGTCCCCGGCACCCGTCGTGCCAACCACGGCATTGGCCACCGCCCCCGCGAGCGCCCCTGCGTCTATCCCATCGCCCGGTACCGCCACCATCACGACGTCGACCCCTACGACGCCGACCCCCATCCTTCCCTCGTCGACCACCAGTTCAGAGAGTGTCACCACCACGGCTCCACCCTCCACCACGTCACTACCCCCGCCGATCCCGACCACCTCAAGCCCTGCGACCATCGAGCCGCCTCCCATCGTGACGGTGCCGGTGTTCTCGCTGCGAGCCGACCTCCTCGAATCACACGTCGGCCCGATCTATGACCTCGGCCGGCCTGGCTCACCCGCACTGCGTTGGTCGCTCACATCGGCGAACGCGGGTGCGCTCGTTGTGAGGGTGTCGGGCTGGGCCGACGGATCACCTACGGGCTTTCAGAGGATCTCGGAATCGGGCCAGGCCGACCTTTGTCCGAGTGACCTTGTGGGCACCTCCTGCAACGCCCCGTCCGGATCGTATCTCTACACGGTCACCGTCTTCTCCGCCAACGGCACCGTGTTGGCCGGGCGCAACTTCACGCTTCGGATTTCGTGACCTGATGTCGGACTCGCCCTCTTCCGAGGCCCACCATTTCGACGACAACCCCGCGCCGTTCTGGCCCGCCCTAAGCGACGATCCGGCCGGTCGAAGCGTCCGGACGCCGGGGAGGTTGCCACTGACCCCGGTGGAACTCGCTCACGAGTGGCGCCACCGGGTGGCAGGTGGCGGCGCAGGCCGATCTGCACCGTGCGGCGATGGGCCGCTCGAATCGCCAATGTTTGCGCCGGTGGACTGGCCAGCGGATGCGGCGGTGGCGCTGATCGAACGGGTTTGTGCGGGCGTAGACCCGCTCCCGGCCCTCCGGCGGTTTGCGGCTCAACGGCAAGGCGTCGGCGTCGACCTTCGGGAAATCGCCGGGGAAATCGACAAGCTGATCTCGGTGCTCCCTCCCTCGCGACGCCCGATGATCGACCGATTCGCCACGTTCTCTTGCGTGCTTGACGTGGCTCGTCTACCACCATGGAACACGGACCTGGCCGCAGTCGACGGTCTCACCGGGCTCGGCAACGCTGGCTACCTCCACCTACGACTCTTGGAACTGCAACAGCAGTGTCAAGCGCTCGGCGCTCGCATCGAGAACCTGTATCTCCTGCTCATCGCCGAATTTACGGCCGATCGCCGCCCCGGATTCACCCGACTCGGTGCGCAGATTGATGTTGCGGTTGCACTTGGTCGGCGGTTCAACTCGGGCGAGCCGACCGTGACTACTCGACCCGGAACGTTCGTTGTGGTGTGCAGCTCGTCGGACGATCTCGGCTCGCTCTTACCGTTGCTCACGAAGGAGCTCACGAATCGGTGTGGCGGCGTGCCCGTGCGGGTTTGGGTGGAAAGCCTTGCGGGTGACGCCGTCAGCCGTCGGGGACAGATCGACGCCCTCTCGATGTGAGGTTCGCTGTCATACCCCCTGGGTAGGGTGTGAGAAACCATCGGTATCACAAATAGGCGTTTTTCGAGTAGCCCTGGGCCGGCTACGTCCCAAAGAAGGGGATGGATATGTCAAGAGTCGGGCGAAAGGCGCTGCCGTTGCGTGTTCCCACACGATCACACCTGGTCTCCAGTCACCTGGCTACGCTCCGGGATGTGCGAGTCCTTGACGTCTTCGCAGGGGCAGGAGGCCTGTCGACAGGGTTGGAGGCTGCGGGGTTCGACATCGTCGCCGGCGCGGAATGGGACCCGGATGCATGTGAAACATTCGCGAAGGCACACCCGATGGCGGAAGTGTTCGAGGGCGACATCAACGCGATGTCGTTCACCCACTTGCGGGGCTCGGTCTCTGTTCTCGCGGGAGGTCCTCCTTGCCAACCCTGGAGTACCGGTGGCAAGCGAATGGGGGCCGCGGACCCGCGTGACGGTTGGCCGACCTACCTGCGGGTTCTGGACGAAGTCCAGCCTGAGGTGTTTCTCGCGGAGAATGTCGCAGGGCTGGCGGCGCACAGTCGCCGGCTGCACTTCGAACATTTGGTTCAAGAGTTGGAAGCCAGGGGCTTTGCCGTTCGCTGGAGCGTGGTCAATGCCGCCGACTTCGGGGTTCCGCAAAGGCGCCAACGACTCATCGTGGTTGGTATGCGCCACGGGGCTTTTGAGTTCCCCCTTCCTACCCATGGGCCTGGTCGTGGGTCATGTTGGGTGCCAGTGGGGACCATCGTTGGGTCGGATCCCCTCGGGGTGCCGAATGCATCGATCGTGACCTACGCACGCTCACCTGATCTTCGGCCGAGTCCGTACGACGGGCATGTGTACAACGGCGGTGGCCGACCAATGGACCTCGCCCAGCCGGCCCCCACACTCTTGGCCAGCATGGGTGGAAACAAGACGCCGTGGGTAGATACGGAAGGAAACGTGCGCGAGTATCACGCCCACTTGCTTCGCGGCGGCAAGCCTCGCCAAGGACAGGTGCCAGGTGCTCGACGTATCACGACCGATGAGGCGGCCCTCATCCAGGCGTTTCCCATTGGGACCAACTTTTCCGGGCGCCGGTCGAGTTGTTATCGACAGATCGGCAACGCGGTACCTCCCCGGCTCGCACACGCGATCGGGGTAGCAATCAGTAGTCAGCTGTCGGAGGTCGTGATGCCTCGAGCCCGGAGCGCCGCAACATAGTCCACCACCCGGCTATCCAAGGGCTGGTAGTTGAGCAGGTACTGGTACAGCGTTTGAAGCATTCGCCGACGCGAGACCTTGTCAAGTCTTGCCACCATGGATCGCACCTCCGCACGAAGATCGAGCACCGCAAGATCACTCTGCGCCGGATCTCCCTGCGCGTTGCGAATCGCGGCCTCAACGGTCGCTCCACTCGGCGGATCGCTCACGATCGCCATGATGAGAAAGCGCCGAAGGTCTTCTCGCTTCATCGAGGCAACCGCCTGTCCGACCTTTCCCGTCCAGTTCGTGCCGGCGACCTCGGTCGCCTCACGCACCTGACCTCCGGGCGTCCGAACTTGGATATCGCCGGCCACGCCGGTGCTCGCATCTGTGGCATTCACCGATTTCGTGGTGACGAATGCCTTGTTCTGTTCGATATCCTCCGCGTGAAGCGACTCGATCAATGCGGCCACAACTAGCTGTTCGTACGTCCCCTCGGAACCGGTCGCAAGCAGCCGGTCGACCACATCGCATACCGCGGCCCACGTGAGTCGTTCGGTGTCGAGTTCTGGCATCGGCGGGAGATCACGACGCAGAGCGGCGAGTGATCGAATGAGGTAGGCGGTGACCGCTTTGACTTCGTGGTACTCAGCGTCCGTCGAGGCCCAGGTGAGCAATTCGTTCCAACTCTTGCGAGTCCGCCCGATGTAAACGGGGGAGCCCTTGGCGATCGTCTCGAACGGGTTTCCCCTTGTCGCGGGGATTGCGAGGTGCGGCAGCAGCTTCTTGGTGAACTCTCCAACACCGCGAACACCGTCGGAAAACGGACGCATATCCATGATCGATCCCGTGCCAACTGAGCAGCAAAAGATCGTGAGTGCGCCTGCCCGATACGTGTCCTGCTTGCTGAGCAAATCTGCCAGCCAATGGACCGTCGTTGCGGGAGGTTCTCCCGCGTTGTCAATCCATGTGGGTGGCGCGCCCTCGATACAGCCGATCAAACCTTCCTGCATCAGTTCCTTGGCCGACCTTGTTTGGTCGTCCTTGCTGGCTGTGGACAGGCGATGGATACTCACTCCGACTCCTCGAACGTTGCTGCCACCGTAGTGTCTGCCACCGTGGGCCAGGCGGCGTCATCGACGTGGTTTTGCCGTGACGCTGTCAGCCGTCGGGGACAGATCGACGCCCTCTCGATGTGAGGTTCGCTGTCATACCCCCTGGGTAGGGTGCCTCTGTGCCCTCACCACCGTTCGTCCATCCCTCTGTGTCCGCCCCCGCCGATGCCGTTCCCACACTGGCTGGCCCGGCGCTGGCTGGCCCGGCGCTGGCGGAGCAGGCACACGCTCTGCTGGCGCAGCTCACGGGGCTTCCGGGGGCCACGTTTCGCGACAGCCAGCTCGCCGCCATCACCGCCGCTATCACCCCGCATCAGCGCACGCTCCTGGTGCAGCGCACCGGCTGGGGAAAAAGTGCGGTGTACTTCATCGCCACCCGGCTCCGCCGGGATCAGGGTGCCGGTCCCACCCTCCTCGTCTCGCCGTTGTTGGCGTTGATGCGAAACCAGATCGACGCGGCGTCGCGAATGGGGATCACCGCGGTCACCATCAACTCCACCAACACCGCCGAGTGGTCCTCAATCATCGATCGTGTGCGCGCCGACGAAGTTGATCTTCTGGTGATCTCCCCAGAGCGTCTGGCCAACGCCGAGTTCCGCACCCAGGTGCTCAACGAGATCAGTAGCCGGGCCGGGTTGCTTGTGGTCGACGAGGCGCATTGCATCTCGGACTGGGGCCACGATTTTCGGCCCGACTATCGCCGTATCGTGCGGGTACTCGATCTTCTCGCCCCCGAAACGCCGGTGCTGTGCTGTACCGCCACCGCCAACGACCGGGTGGTCGACGATGTGGTGGCGCAGCTCGGCGCCGATCCCGGTCATCCCATTGCCGTGCTGCGCGGGCCGCTCGGGCGTCCGGGTCTGGCCCTCCAGGTGATCCGTGTGGGGGATGGTACCCAAGCGGAGCGACTGGCCTGGCTGGCTACGGCAATCCCGGCCATCCCCGGCGCGGGAATCGTCTACTGCCTCACGGTGGCCGATACCGAGCGCGTGGCCGGATTCCTCCGAGGGCAGGGAATCAACGCCCTCGCCTATTCCGGCCAGGCCGATACCGACACCCGAATCGCAGCCGAGGATGCCCTGCTGGCCAACGAGATCAAGGTGCTCGTGGCCACGTCGGCGCTCGGTATGGGCTTCGACAAACCGGACCTCGCCTTTGTCATCCACTTCCAGTCGCCCGGTTCGCCCGTGGCCTACTACCAGCAAGTGGGTCGTGCCGGCCGACGGCTCGATGCATCGGTGGGGGTACTGCTACCCGGCGTAGAAGACGCACAGATCCAGGACTGGTTCATCGACACGGCATTTCCTTCGCAGCCGGTGGCGGAAGCGGTGGTCAGCTTTCTGCAACGGCACGATCCCCGCCCCCAGTCGGTGGCCAAGATCGAAGCGGCGGTCAACATCAGCCGAGGGCGCTTGTCCACCATGCTCAAGGTGCTCGAAGTCGACGACGCCATCGCCTCCGTGAAGGGTGGGTACACCCGCACCAACCACGAGTGGGCCTACGACCTCGATCGAGTAGAACAAGTTACGGCCAACCGCCGGGCGGAGCAGGCCGAACTCGCTCGGTACGCCGCCTTGCACGACGGGGCGTGTCGCATGGCCTTCCTGCGAGCCTTGCTCGACGACGATGAACCTGGCGCCGGCCAACCGTGCGGCCGGTGCGACTGCTGCGTCGGTCGCCTTCCGGCCCTTTCCGTCGAGGTGGCCCCGGCGCTGGTGGGCGAGGCGTTGGCCTTCCTCCGGGCATCGCCCTTGGTGCTCGAACCTCGTCGGCAATGGCCGTCGGGCCTCGATGATGTGAAGGGTCGGATCGGCGACGGCGTGGTGGAGGAGGGGCGGGCCCTCAGCCGCTACGCCGACGGCGGGTGGGGTCGATTGGTGGCCGACGCCGTGGAGGGTGGCACCCTGCCCGCACCGGAGGTGCTCGATGCGGCGGCCTCCCTGATCATCGAGTGGCGCGGCCTCGACCCCACCCGCCGAGGCAAGGGCTGGGTGTGTGCCGTGCCCTCGCAACGACGGGTGGTGGTCGACGGCAAGGAGGTCGACCCCGTGCAGGCCATCGGGGCGGCCCTCGCCGAACGCATCGGCCGCACGTTTCACCCGCTGGTTCGGCTTGCGCTCGAACATCGCCCGCAGGCCCAGATGGCCAACTCCGCCCAGCAGGCCGCCAACCTCGTCGGGGTGTTCAGGCTCGATCCCGCCGCGGCAGGGCTCGATGCGGTCCCCGACGGCCCGTGCATCCTCGTCGACGATGTGGCGGCATCGCGGTGGACCCTCACCACCGTCGGCGCCGCCCTGCGTGCGGCCGGCAGCGGTCCGGTACTTCCCTTCGTCCTGGCGTCCACCGTCGGCTGACCCCTGGCTGAACCCTGGCTGAACCCTGGGCCGAACCGCCGCCGCGTGCAAAGCTCGGGGGGTGGCGGTCATCGAGGTGAACGGGGTGGCGTACGCCCACCCGGGCGGCGACGAATTGTTCGCCGACGTTTCCTTTCGCATCGGGAGCGGCAAACACGCGGTGCTGGTGGGCGCCAACGGGATCGGCAAGTCCACTCTTTTCGGCGTGATCACCGGCGAGTTGGCGGCGATCGAGGGCAACGCCACCACCGATGGCTCGGTGGCCCGCATGCCCCAGTCCATTGGGGTGGGGGAGGCCGGGGTCCACACCACCGTTCGCCAGTTGCTGGCCGAGTTCGCTGCCCCTCGGGTGGCCGCCGCTCACCTCGCGCTCGAGGCAGCCGAACGGGACAACGACGAAACGCCGTCGGACCGAACCGGTATCGCTTTGGCCGAGGCTTACGCCGAGTGGGGCGAGGTGGGCGGCTATCAGGAGGAGGCCCGATGGGATGCCTGTTGCGATGCCGTGCTGCGCGAGAGTCTCGTGACCGCCGGCGATCGTCCGATCAACGAGCTCAGCGGTGGCGAACGCAAACGGCTGGTCCTCGAGTCCCTGTTCGCCAGCGACGTGGAGATCCTGCTGCTCGACGAACCCGACAACTTCCTCGATCTCGTGGGAAAACGCTGGCTCGAACGCCAGCTCAACGCCACCAAAAAGACGGTGCTCGTGATCAGTCACGATCGTGAGTTGCTCACCGCTGTCGGCAACTCAGTGGTCACGCTCGAAGGTTTCGGAGCCTGGGTGCATGCAGGCCCCTTCGCCACCTACGACGAAGCCCGTGCCGCCCGAAACGCTGACCTCGGCAAACAGCTTGAACGGTGGGCCACCGAGGAGAAACGTCTCCGGGACTTCTACCGAACAATGAAAGCCCGGGCGGCGAGCTCCGATACCAACGCTGGTCGGGCCGATGCCGCTGAAAGTCGTTGGCAACGGTTTGTGGCGGTGGGGCCGCCACTGCCTCCGCCACCGGAACGATCGGTCAAGATGCGGCTCAAAGGCCAACGGTCGGGTGATCGTGCCTTGATGATCGAGCAGTTGGAGATCATCGGGCTTACCGAACCGTTTTCGGTGGAACTCTTCCGCAGCGACCGCGTGGCGCTGCTCGGTCCGAACGGCAGCGGGAAAAGCCACTTGCTACGGCTCCTCGGAGGCGACAACTCCGTCGTGGTCGACGGCGGTTGGCGCGTGGGAGCGAGCGTGAAGGTCGGCTTGTTCCACCAGACCGACGACGTAGCCTGGCTCACCGGCCGCACCCCGCTTGAAGCTATCGGCTCGCTGCACCTCACCGATGGTGAAGCCATGGGCGCGCTGGCCCGGTATGGCCTTGAAGATTGCGCCCGGCGACCCTACGAAACGATGAGTGGCGGCCAGAAAGCTCGCCTTCAGGTGCTCGGTTTGGAGCTTGCGGGCGTGAACTTTTTGCTGCTCGACGAGCCCACCGACAACCTCGACATGGGGTCTGCCACAGCGTTGGAAGAGGCCTTGGCCGACTTCAACGGAACGGTGCTCTGCGTCACCCACGATCGCTGGTTCATGAAAGCGTTCGACCGGTATCTCGTGTTCGACCACGACTGCTCGGTGAAGGAAGTGCTCGATCTCGACACCGCGCTACACCTCGTCACCCTCGACGACAGCTACGCCGTGCAGCGGTCTGCCGTGAAAGATCTCACCCGCCGCTGACGGTCGTGCTGTTCCGAGTAGCGCCGCCGACGGACGTCGAGCGTTGAGAGGCGATGAGTTCGCGTTCACGCTGGGTGATGAAGTCGTAGTTCGCCATGTCGAACTTTCGGGTGCGGGCTCGGAACTTCCAGGTGAACGTGGGCCACAGCGTCTGGTTCCGACCCTTTGCATCGAGGTACCAGCTGGCGCAGCCCGAGTTCCAGATCGTTCCGGCGAGCCCTCGTTGCAGTTCGGCGTTGTAGGCCCGAGCCGGGCCGCCCCGCACGGTGACGGTGGCGAGTGCGCGGTCGTCGATCTGGTGGATGGCGTCGAGGATGTAGTTGAGTTGGCTTTCGATCATGTACACGATCGAGCTGTGCCCCAGCCCGGTGTTGGGACCCACCATCACGAAGAGATTCGGGAATCCAGGGGCGGTGGTGCCGAGGTACATGCCGTCGCCGTCGGTGATCTCGTGGAGCAGATGTTCGCCGTTGGCGTTCCACACGTGTTGGGCGGCGGGAATGTCGGTTACGTGAAAGCCAGTGGCCCAGATGATCGTGTCGACGGGGTGCTCCACGCCGTCGGTGGTCACCACACCGGTGGGGGTGATCTCCTTGATCGAATCGGTCACCACCTCGACGTTGGGTCGGGCGATCGCCGGATACCAGGTGTCGGAGAGCAGCACTCGTTTGCAACCGAGGGAGAACGTGGGCCGGAGTTTGGCGCGCAATGCCGGATCCTGCACCGCCGCCTCCATGTGTTTGATCCCGTCTTTCTCCGGTGCCTTCATCAAATCGGGACGTTTGGTGAAGGCGATGACGGCGAGCTCCCGAGCCATGTAGGTGAAGGAGCGGTCGATCTTTTGCGTCAGCGGGAATCGCCGATAGCGGCGACGAGTGGCCTCTGGAACATCGCGGCCGGGATGGGGGAGCACCCACGGAGGGGTGCGTTGGAAGAGCGTGAGGTGGTCAACCGTGGGCGCGATTTGCGGCACCGCCTGGATGGCCGAGGCGCCAGTGCCGATCACCGCCACCCGTCTACCGGTGAGGTCGTGCTCGTGATCCCAGGCGGCAGTATGGAATGACGTGCCGGCGAACGTCGAAGCTCCTGGGATGTCGGGGATCGACGGGTCACTCAACGGCCCGACTCCGACCATCATCAGGTCGGCGGTGTACGGACCCTCAGAGGTGTCGATGTGCCAGCGGGAATCGTGGTCGCTCCACCGCGCGTCGAGCACTCGATGGTCGAACCGGATGTGGGGGCGAATGCCGTACCGGTCGGCGCAGTCCTGAAGGTAGGCCCAGATTTCGGGCTGTTTGGCGTAGGTGTGGGTCCAGTCCGGGTTGGGCGCGAACGAGAACGAGTAGAGGTTGGATGGCACGTCGCACTGGCAGCCCGGATAGGTGTTGTCTCGCCACGTGCCGCCCACATCGGTACCACGTTCGAACACCACAAAGTCGTTTCGGCCCTCCTGTCGGAGCTTGATCGCTAACCCCATCCCGGCAAATCCGGATCCCACGATGGCGATGCGCGTATGGGGCACATCGGTATGCGATTCAGTCATGGTGGAGTCTCCCTCGATGATGGTCGGCGACATATCCACCTCCCTACTTTTAGTAACCTACCGCGAGTAAGGGGTGAGCGCTAGAGTCCGTGGCGTGACATCCGACGCACCCGCCAGTGCCAGATCCGGGCCCAGCGCCGTCAACCAGGCCGCCCGGGAAGTGGCGACCTTTGCCCACGGGAAAGTACCCCGAGACGTGCGGGTGCGGCACATGCTGGCGTTGGCCGAGGAACTCTTCGTGGAACGCGGGTTCACGGGGGCCTCGATGGACGAGTTGGCTCGACGTGCCGGTGTGAGCAAACCCATGGTGTACGACCTGGTGGGAACTAAGGAGCAGGTATTCGACGCGTGTATCCGACGACTGGGTGAGGAACTCGCCCTTGCGGTGGCGGCGGGGGTGTCATCGGCGAGCACCTGGCAGGACCAGATGCAGGCCGGCGGCCTGGCGTTCTTTCGGTTTGTGGCAGACCATCGGGCCGCGTGGACGGTGCTTCTCGCCGGGAGCGCTCAACCGTTCGACGGGGAAGTGGGAGAGATGCGCCGTCAGCAACGCCGGTTGGTTGCGGCTCTCATTGCCGGTGCCCCGGTCGACCGCAGCATCGAAGGCGACACCCCGGTGAACATCGGCCCCGTCGAACTCGACGCGCTGGCCCACACCGTGAGTGGGGCCTTCGAGTCATTGGCGGGCTGGTGGGGAGAACACCCCGAGGTGCGACCCGAACAACTGGCCGAATGGTTGGCGGCGCTCCTGACCCCCGGCCTGCGAGCGATGGCTCGGGATCGCCCCACCCTCGCATCCCCTGAGGGCGCCGGCCCGCCGTAGGGTGGCGAAATGACTCTCCTCTCTGAGGCCGACTTGGCCGAAACTGCTGGTTCTCTTCCCGGCTGGACCATCGTCGACGGCAAACTCTTCCGGTCGTTCACCTTTGCCAACTTTTCGGAGGCGTTCGGGTTCATGGCCCGGGTGGCGTTGCTCGCCGAAAAGCTCGACCATCATCCCGATTGGTCGAACGTGTGGAATCGGGTCGACATCGCTATCGCCAGCCACGATGCCGGCGGCATCACCGACCTGTGTGCGGACCTGGCTCGCCGCATCTCCGTCATCGCCCCGCCGGCGTAGCGGCGCCGTTCTCGTCGAACCACGGAACCTCGTCGAAGCACGGAACCCCGTGAGGGAGTTGTTCGTCTTCGACAGGTAGTGGAACGTTTGCTCGCCTCCGACGTGGTGGGGCCGATCCCGGCACCGGCCGGATTGGCCGACGATGATCCTGGTGTGCGCACGCGCCGAAACCTCGATGTTGGCCCCGATTTCGACCCCGACTTCGAGACGTTCTACCTGGCGCAGTGGTCGCCGATGGTGCGCCTGGCCTACCTGACGCTTGGTTCACGGGAACTGGCCGAGGACGTGGTGCAGGACGCGTTCGCCCGTGTGCACCTCCGTTGGGGATCGGTTACCCAGCCGCAGGCGTACCTTCGTGCAACGGTGCTCAACGCCTGTCGCGACGATCGCCGGCGGGCGGCGCGTTATCGACGACGGGAACCGTCATTGCTCGATCCCGAAGCCACGCACGATCAACCCGACGAGCTCTGGGACGCCCTTTCCCGATTGGCTCCTCGTCAACGGGCGGCGCTGGTGCTGCGTTACTACGAAGGTTTGCAAGAGCCAGAGATCGCCGAGGCCCTGGGTGTCCGGCGGGGCACGGTGAAGTCGCTGTTGCACCGGGCCATCCATCAACTCCGGGAGGAGATCGAACCATGAGTGCTCCCGATAAGAACACGTCCACGAGTCCGTCCACCGGCCCCACCTCGGGGATCGAAGGCCGCCTCGCCGATTCGCTCGAACGGCGGGCGTCCGGCCTCGACGGTACGGGCGTGGCGCCGCCGGTAACCGGCGTGTTCAACCGGTCCCGACAGCTCGGAGTGCGACGGCAAGCGATGCGGTCGATGGTGTCGGTCGCCGCCGTTTTGGTGGTGCTGGCGCTGTTGCTCGTACCACGAACCGGCGATCGGCCAGCCGGTGACGTCGCCGGTCGGGGGTCCGACGGAACCGGTGCGGGCGGGGTCGACGGAGCCGGGCGTGCCACACCGAACTTGGCGTTGGCGTCGTCGTTGCAACCGTTCGGCTCCTGCGACGACTTCCTCGGCTGGGTGCGCACCGAAGCCAAGAAACGAGTGGGTCCCTACGGGTTCGGGTCCAGATACGGCTATCCCACCGCCGGCGCCTTGGTCGACGAATCCTTGAGGGCGACCGGCGAAGGTGGGGGAGCCGCCCCCGATCAGCAGTTGAATCAGCGTGCGCCTGGTTCCGGCCCGGGCGCGGCGGCCTACAGCAATTCAACGCTCGATGAGTCCTCGGTGTCGGGCACCAACACCGAGGAAATCGGCGTCGACGAACCCGACATCATCAAGGCCGATCCTCGCCGGGTGATCACGCTGCTCAACGGCGTCCTCACGACCTACGCCCTCGACGGGGTGACGCCCCGCCTGGCCGGCTCGGTGAAGTTGCCGACGTTCGACTCGTCGGTGATGCAGGCGCTCGGCGGTCCGGGTGACCCGTCGGGCCAGCCGTCGCTCCTGCTCGCCGGCGATCGGGCCGTCGTGTTGTCGGCCGCCTACGTCTCCAGTAGCTCGACGAACGGAGCCATTGATTCTGCCGGCGCTCGGAGCTACAGCGACGCGTCGTACTCCGGTCGCCACGTGCTCACCACCATCCTGACCGGTATCGACCTCACCGACCTCGCCGCACCCAAGCTCACCGACACCGTGCACATCGCCGGGTCCTACGTGAGCGCTCGGGTGGTAGGCGGCAAGGCGCGGATCGTCGTGAGCTCCGACACCGCCACCGACCTTCCTTTCCTGTACCCGTCGATCTCGGGCGACAAAGCGTCGGAGGATGCCGCCCGGGAGGCCAACCAGCGGGTGATCGACGAAGCAGGAATCGAGAAGTGGGTGCCCACCTATCGCACCGGTTCCGCCCTCACCACGGAGGTGCTCACCAAGCCCCCCACCCCGCTCGTGGACTGCGCCAACGCTCGTCACCCGACTTCGTTCGGCGGCTTCGGAATGGTGAGCGTGGTGTCACTCGACGTGGCGGCAGGATCGGTGACGCCCACGGACACGGTTGGGGTGGTGGCGACGGCCGACAAGGTGTACGCCACGCCCGAAAGTCTCTACATGAGCACCACGAGGGTGGCCGCCCCGGAATACGACGGCACCACGCCGGGCACCACGGTCGGCACTGTGTTGCCCGGTCCGCCGGTGCCGAACCCCGCAGAGTCGGTGCGCACCGCAGTCCACAAGTTCGCCGTTCCCGCCAGCGGTCGACCGGAGTACCGAGCGTCGGGCGAGCTCACGGGACACCTTCTGAACGACTTTGCGTTGTCGGAACTTGACGGGGTGCTCCGAGCTGCCACCACCCATGCCGCCGCGAACGGCTCGCCGGGAAGTGCGACGGGTGCCGAGTCCTACGTCACCACTTTCAGGGAGGACGGCGGGGCGCTCAAACAACTCGGTCAGGTGGGGGGGCTCGGCAAGAATGAGCGGATTCAGTCGGTGCGATTCGTGGGCTCCTTGGGGTATGTGGTGACCTTCCGCCAGATTGATCCGCTCTACACCATCGACCTCATCGATCCGGCGAACCCCAAGGTGGCTGGTGAGCTCAAGCTGCTCGGCTACTCCGCCTACCTCCATCCCGTCGGGCCGGGGCGGCTCCTCGGGATCGGTCAAGACGCCACCGCGCAAGGCCAAACGCTGGGGACGAAGATCTCGCTGTTTGACGTCACCGATCCGTCCGCCCCCAAGGAACTTTCGACCAGCATCGTGCCGATGTCGTCGTCGATCGTGGAGCAGGACTACCGGGCCTTTCTCTGGTGGGCCCCCACCTCGCTGGCGATGGTCCCGGTCCGCCAAACCGTCGGCACCGATCCCCTCGTCGGGGCAATCGGTTTTCGTATCGAAGCCGGTGCCCCTGAGGCCAGCGAGGTCGGACGGGTGGTGAACCCGATCATGGGCCTGTGGTGTCCTCCCGGTGTGGGTTGTGTGGTGCCCGGCGGGATTACCTGTGCCGCCAACGGCGAGTGCCCGCCCCCCGAGAACCCGATCGGCGACCCGATCCTGCGCTCGGTGGTGGTGGGTGACGGGTTGCTCACCCTGTCGTCCGGGGGTCTGCAATCCAGCAGCCTGGCCACCTTGGCCCCCCGAGCATGGGTTCCCAACCGCGCCTCGATCTAGGACGTTGTGGAACCGGGCATCGCAGCGAGCGCTTGCCCGGGTTTGCGGGACGTTTGCACACCCTCAGCGTGTACAAACGTCCTCCAAACTGCTCGGTCGGCACAAACGAGCACCGTTGGAGTATCTCGGTCTGCGCTCACGCCCCACGACGCTCCACGATTGCGTCGAGGTGCCGCCTACTCAGGTGATCGGAAGTGTCTGGGTCGTTCTGGATCGTTCACCGGCGCGCCATACGCCCGATTTGCGCTCCACGCAAGAGGTATTTGCGGCCCATGAACACACTATTTGCGGAGGCCGCAAGCCGGATCTGTGGAACGCTCATGGGGGGTGTTCCGTAGGATGTCCACCGGCACCCGTCCGTGACGAACCCCGATCACGCCACTGCCACTCACGCCACCGGTGCGGCCGTTCCCGTCGGCGGACCCAACCTCCACCACGAAAATGTGTGGAGACTCACCCATCTCAGGTTGGCCGGGAAGGTGGCTACGGTGGGCTTGCGGTCGTGGTGTGGTTGGTCTGCCACAAACGGTCGATCGGGCAGACGTAGATGCGGTCCGCTAAGCGGTAGGCCTCGGTGCCGGTGTTGAGGAAGAAGCCGCATCGGAACTGTTCGCCGAGTGCGTCGCGCAGAGTGACGAGACCGCGGAGCGCCTTTTGGTCGACCTCTCTTCCGGCTTTGATCTCCAAGCCCACGACGCCGCCGTCTTGGGCTTCGGCTACGAGGTCGACTTCCTGGCCGTTGTGGGTTCGCCAGTGGCCAACGGCCCGAACCTCGTCGCTCCATGACGCTTGTTTCAATATCTCACCGACGGCGAAGGTTTCGAGGAGATGCCCGAACTCGCTGAGCGCGGCCGGGTCGCGTCGTGCGAGCTTCTCGGGTGTAATGCCGAGCAGGTAGGCGGCGAGCCCGGAGTCGACGACATGCAGTTTCGGCGAATGTGCAGTTCGGGACCGCAGCGTGCGTCCCCAGGCAGGTAGTCGACGGATCAGGAACAAGGCGTCGAGTAGTCGGACGTAGTTATCACCGGATCGGGGTTCGATACCGGCATCGTTGGATGCCTTCACGATGTTCAGAACTTGGCCGGTCTGCGCGGCAAGTCGTTCCATGAGCCGGGGCAGCGCGTTGATCTGGCGGACCCGTGAGAGGTCGAGCACGTCGCGTGTGAGCGACGTCTCGAGATAGGAGCGGTAGAAGTTGGCGCGCTGGCGCGCGTCCGCGTGAACAGCCAGCGGCATGCCGCCTCGACAGACACGCCGCTCGTACTCCTCGCGTTCAGTGCCCGACTGGCTGGGAACGACAAGCGCAGCGGGGTTGGCAAACGCGATGTCGAGGAAGTTCTCGTGGTTGCCATCGAGCTCACCTTGGGAGAACGGCATCACTTCGAGAAGGTGGATGCGGCCGGTGAGCGCCTGGGTGCCACGGGGCATCGCCCAGAACGACGTCGAGCCGGTCAGCAGCCAACGACCGTTGTCGTGCCGCTTGTTCAGTTCAGCCTTGATCGCCTGCAACAACTCGGGAACAAGCTGGTACTCATCGATGCACACTGGTGCGGGCCCTCGCACCGCGTCTGATGGCGATGCCTCAACTCGAGCGCGCACAGCCGGATCGTCGAGGTCGGTGATCGTGACATCCTGCTGGCGGGCCACTTCGGCGAGAACAGTGGACTTGCCGACCGAGCGGGCACCTCGTAGCACGACCACGGGTGTTTCGGTCATCCGGTCGGCGACGACCGACAGGATCCGGTGGCCGATCAGCGCTGTAGACACCCGATCAGCGTCGACCATGTTTCCAGATCGGATGGTGGTGTCTTTCTAGATCCGATGGGCATGGCCTTCTAGATCCGACGATGCTCAGGACTCGGGTCGTCGAGAAGCGGCTTGAACTCGGGAGTCGCCCGGGCCGGAATACCCCAATGCTGTATCAGCCGTACGGGGGTCGCATTCGCAACTTGTGAGGTTCGTGAAGTCCGTGCCGTTGTTCGGCCCCACCCGGTGATCGATTCGGGCGGCCATCGCTAACGGGATGCGGCGGCACCGTTCTCGTTGCAGCCGGTGGACGACGCCCAGGACGCCGACATCCGCGTCCAGTTCGCGGCGTTGCCAGATCCCAACTTTCCCGATGATGGCCAGTGGAAACGTTCGAACGGCGCCGGGTTCCGGATGGGTTGGGGGTACTACCCACCCGTCCAGGCAAAACGCTGGCCTGGCCACGCTGGACTCGTCAGAGGTATGGGCCAACGTGGGCGAAGCCCAAACCCCTGGGGCGGACTGCCAACCCGTGAACATCCATACCATGCTGCTGCACGAGATCGGTCAGACACTTGGTCTCAGCCACTCCGTGCCTGGGTCGGTGATGTACGACACTTACCTACCGAACCAGCAGATCACGTCCCTGCAGGCCGACGACATCGCGGGGATCAACACCATGTATCCCGGCGGTTCGTCGCATCACGGGTTCTTCGAGGCCCCGGGGATCCAAGGCCCGTATTCGGTGAACGCGTTGAGTGGCCCGGCGGTCACATCGTGGCGGGGCGGGAACCGGGAGGCGTTCTACCGGGGTAACTGCGGAACCGGGAGCCCCCAATTGTGCCATCGGAGCCTGGGCGCATCGGCGACGACAAGTCCCGAGCTCTGGACACCGTCGACCGCACCCGAGAAGCTCTCCAACCCCACCGGAGCGTCGTTCAAGGGTGATCCCGATGTGATCAGTTGGGGGTTCGGGATGGTCTCAACCGTGGTCCGGGGAAGCGACGACAAGCTGTACTGGCGCAACTACGTGCGCCCGACCTGGTCGACTTGGGCCCAGATTCCCGGCGGGTTCGTCACGAACGACAGCCCTGCGGCGGTGTCGCGGGCTCCTGGCTTCCTGGAGGGCTTCGCCCGCAAACCCACCGACAACAATCTCTACCACGCCTGGACTGAGGACTACGGGTGGAACTGGTCGGGTTGGTTCGAGGTGCCCGGGGGGCTGGCCGTGACGTCTGCGCCGTCGGCCGCATCGTGGGGCAGCGGTCGCAGCCACGTGTTCCTCCCCGGAACCGGCTCAGGGAACCCGCTGTACCACTCGTGGCAAAGCGGAGGATCGGGGTGGTACACGGAGTACCTGGGAGGCCAGGCCGGGGGCGGCCCGTCGCGTCCGGGGCCGGTATCGGTCACCCCCGGACGCTGGGACCTCTACCTCCAGGGGACCGACAACAAGTTCTATGTCAAGTGGTGGGGACAAGAAGGAGCTGGAACATGACGATGACTGCGCATACCTCTGTTCGTCGCCGGGCCGGTGGCTATCAGCTGCTCGGGGCCGCTGCGTTGGCCGCGGCGGGCCTGATGGTGGCTGGCTGTGGTCAGTCCGGCCAAGCCGTGGAGGCTGCGCCGCCCAGGTCGACCGACACCCGGGTTGGCACGATTGCTGCGGCTGACCCCACGCCCGCCACGGCATCCGCGCAGGCGGTCACCGACCCTCCAGCGACCGACGCCCCCACCTCCACCGTCGCCAGTCCGACGACCACCGCCAGCACCACCGCACCCACCACCTCGACCGTGGTCAAGGTGCCGACCACAACGGCGCCCACCACAACGGCGCCCACCACAACGACGACCCGACCCACGACGACCACCTTCCCCCTCGACTGCGGTGACACCGACACCGCCGACGATGTCAGCACCGAAGCGACCGTTGCTCTCTACGCGTGTTTCCACGACGCGTTCCTGGCCGGGCGAGTCGGCACCATCTTGCGCGACTACGGCTTCTTCATGAGCGAGCCGGGAGGCAAGACGCGGATCCTGTGGGAGCTGACCGCACCTGGGACGATCAAGTGGACCACGAGTCAACCGGACGGGGTGACGTTCGACAGCCGGTGCACCGCGATGAAGCCGGGGACTTTACCGGAGTCATGGTTCCCGACCGACTGCACCGCTATCGATAGCTGACGAGACAGCGTCGAGCGCAGCCGCACGGTAATGCGCCGATACCGATTGCTTCTTACGGGGGCAGTTCAGCGTTCAGGCGGGGGCGGGGGTGAGGGGGGTGGAGGTCCAGCTGCGGCGGGTGGGGGTGTGGGTGAAGGTGATCGTCTGGTTCGGATCGCCCGCAATCGTGATGGTGCCGTCGTGGGTGAGTTCGTGGCAGGTGGGGCAGAGGCCGAGGAGGTTGAACAACTCGGTGGGGCCTTGGGGCCACGGGGTGAGGTGGTGGACGTTGATGCCGTAGTGGGCTCCACAGCATCGGCAGCCGTCGTCGCGAGATTGCACGGCGCGGAAAATGGGGAGAGGAATCTCGCGAGTCGTGAACCCGACGCCGGTGATGCCGGTGGCATCAGTGATCATGATCCGCCAGGTGCTATCGCAGAGGAGGCGTTGGATGGCGTTGAGGGGCACCACCACGGGTGTGGTGCCATCGGTGTGGAGGGTGGCATTCGGTTTTCCGTGGTTCGGGTCGGGTGGTTCGTCCCAAAGGCCGCGGGGTGGGTCTTCGGGGTGGCGGCGGCGCTGGTTGCGTTGATGGCGGGCGTTGCGGAGCGCGGCGAGTCGTTCGCGGGTGCAGGTGGCTTGGTATTGGCGTTCGGCTTCTTCTTCAGGATCCGGGGACGTGTCGGGGTCGATGAGGTCGGCTAGGTTGACGTGAATCGAGACATCGGCGCGGCGGCCTCGGGCTTGGGGGACGTGTTCGCCAAGAACAAGAAGGGCAGCGAGGCGTTGTTTTCGGAGGGGTAGGTGCCAGATGTCGGCGTTCTCGTTGCGGAGACGGGCGGCGAGCTCGTCGAGGGCGGCCAGGAAAGTTGCGCCGTCGGCGGCGGACATCGATCCGGTGATGCGAAGTTCGCCGGTGTCGGGGTCGATGCGGGCGTCGAGGCCGGCCCGGTCGGCGATCTGTTTTTCGGTGGGGATGGTGGGCGGCCGAGCGTTGAGTTGCGCGGCGTACGTGTCGAGTTGCGCGAGGGTGTGGGTTCGGAGCAGTTCGATGACGTTGTCTTCGGGGTGGTGTTTGGCGATCCGGGTGCCGACCTCGATTTGGTCGAAGGACAGGTCGCCGGCCTGGAAGAGGGCGGTGAGGAGGGGAAGGTCGCGGAGGCGGCGGGCGACGGCGGCCTCGCGGCGGGCAGTGCCTATGCGGGTGCAGGATCGGTCGGCCACCCAGCCGGCGAGGGTGCGGCATCCGTCGAGCGGGGCGAGTTCTTGGCGGTCCACTTCGGCGATGACGGCAACTTTCATGGATTCGACGATGCGTTGCAGGCGGGACAGGGCTTCGAAGGCATCGTCAAGATGATCGGGGGATGCGCCTTCGAAGTCGATTCCGGGTTCCAGTCCCATCGCGGTGAGGAACACTGTTGGATCAAACGGGGCATCCCCGCTATCTACTTCTTCGCCGTCCTCAGGCCCACCCTCGTCAGGCGACCCGCCGTCCTCAGGCCCACCGTCGTCAGGCGGTCCAACGTCGTCAGGCGGTCCAACGTCGTCAGGTCCACCGTGGAGGGCGACCCTGCCGTTGACGTAGTGACGGGCGTGGGCGTCGCGGTGGTCGGGCTCGTGGTCGTCCGCCACGCTCGGGCCGCCGGATGAGCTCGGGGATGTAGGCGGCGCAGGTCGACGCGGCGGGCCGGCGATTGCCCCGTCATCGAACGCCCCGTCGGAGGCACCGAACTCCATGCTTGAACCGTACGCACCCCCACTGACAGTTAAGGCCGCCCCGACCAACGGAATGGCCAATTGAGTCAACAAAAGCCGGGCAAAATTGAAGGTAAGGAAAATGGACGACCCGTTCGGACGCGGCGAGAAACGGCACCATAGGGGTGCGTCCGAGGGGGTCGTCGTGGGTGCTCCGACCGGGGTCAGGTTGGGGTCGGGGCTGATTGTCGTCGCCAGGAAACCCATCGCCGTTGGATTCGACCATCGATCCACACCATCAGTAGCAGCACCATGATCGTTCCAAGGGCGGCACGTCCGGCTCCAGAGGCGAAGGCCAACCCGTTCTCGGCAGGATTCGGCAACCCACTCGGAAGAACGACCAACACGCCGATCATGACCCCAAAAGTCGCGGCGGCCATTCGGGCGATGAACCCGAGTTTGAGCGAGAGCGGCATCCGCAGCATGAAGAAGGCGATTTGGCTAGCGGCCGTAGGAATAACCATCAAGAACCCCAGGATCGGGCTGGCCCCTGATACTCCGGCGGCCACGCCGGCGACGAGGATGCCCGTCCGAATCGAGGTGCCTCGCCGCCCCGTCCCAGTGAGCCGGTAGCAACGCACCCACATCGAGGGAATCAGATGGAGGAGCGTCACCCCAATGACGAACAGCGTCAACCCGGCGAAGGCGTGGGAGTCGATCCAACCACTCAGGAGCCCGATCAGAAATCCAACGGCTCCACACACATGCAGCACCGAAGCGGCCGGCGGTCGGCGAACGACAAGGCATACGGCGCCGATGAACAAGCTGATGGCGACGGCGATCGTTGCTGCGCTTCCATTGCTGTGGATCAAGAGCAACGCTGCCAGCAACGGTGGGCCTCCCAGGATCGCGATGGCGGCAACATCACACCAACCGCCCGCAACGGTGACGGTGGGAAGGGTCCGTAGCCGCGTGCGAGTTCCACTGCAGACGAGGTCGATGGCCTCCCGGGGCGCCGGTCGGGTCTGTCCTTTGGGGGCGCTGTCGAGGAGAACGCCGAGAAGTTCGGCTTGGCGTTCGTCGCGGTAGGCATTGGGGTAGGCGCGGAGCAGGATGCGGTACCGACGCTCGAGCGGAGTCATGCGCCCAACCCGCCGAGGCGAAGCTGACGCAGCGCGTGGGTGGCATTGCTGCGGAGCCGCGCCGCCTCCTCCGTCAGACGCGAACTGCCAGGAGGCGTCAACGCGTAGTAGCGCCGGTGGCGTCCGTCGACGACTTCTTCTCTGACCACGTCGATGAGGCCCTCGGCAGTAAGACGGTCGAGCGCGGTGTAAAGCGTGCCGGCACGCAAGGTGACCCGACCGTCGGAGAGGTCGGCCACCTTGCCGATCACCGCATACCCATGGAGGGGCTCGGCGGCGAGGGCGGTGAGGATGAGGAAGGTCGGCTCTTGCATCGCCCGCCGGGAACTCTCATCTGCGGTAGTAGTCATGTTCACCGTTATATACCGATGACATGACTATGGCAAGCCCCGAAGGCAGTGCTGAACCGTTCTGTGAGCCGCATGGATCGGCCGCGCTACCGTCCGGGGATGCCCAGTGCTGATGCACCGAGCGGGTCCGATCCGATGGAGGTCCCGCCGCCCGTACCGCTCGATCACGTCGATTTGGAGATGCTCACCGAGGCTCTGCATAGCTTCGACGGCTTCATCGGGTTTTCTTACTGCCCGTCCACCGGCCGGGTGCAAGCGGAGATCGACGAGGAGGGCAATCCGATCGAGGTGGCCGATTACGACCCGCTGGTGGTGCCGATCGATTACGTGGGGAACCGAGGCAGCTTCAAGGACATGGAGGACTTCGTGGCGCTCCGGGAGGATGCGGAGCTGGCCGACCGGCTGGCCCGCTCGCTTCGAGAAAAAAGACCGTTCCGAGCGTTCGGCGACGCGGTGTACCGGGCCGAGGATGAAGGCAGCTCGGGCCTCATCACGGAATGGCACGAGTTCTCGAACGCCCGGCGCACGAGGCGAGCACTGGTGTGGCTTCGCGAGTGGGACCTCATCGATGACGAGACGCTCGTATCGGCGCTGGCCCCCACCGACTGGGTGGCCCTGACCTGACGCTGGTGGGGGCGACTACGAACCGAAGTTCTGCCAGGGGCCTTTGCTGGGAACTTGGCCGATGCCGGGCTTGGTCCAGTCGCACACGCCGGCGGTGAAGAGCTTGTCGAACCGAGCCCGTTGCTCGGGGGCGAACTCCACGTTGATGAGCTTGGCGTCGAATGCAGCGGCGGCGGGTTGCAGCTGGCATTTGCCGATGTTGTTGCGGCGGGGAGCCCCTGCGGCCGTGCGCGTGTCGCCGTGGATCGGATACAGGTCCCGGCACGGTCCGGGTTTGTCGTAGATGTCGAGCCCGGAGAGGCGCTCACCGGTATCGCTCAGGCAGTTGTCGATGGCCGCGGCGGGCCGGGTGGCCTCGAGCCGGCCCGGACGCGTTCCGGAATTGTCGGAGCTTCCACCGCCGCTGTGGAGCTTCGTCAGCCACTCGTCGAGCACCGTGATGAGCTCCACGCCCACGTCGATGGTGCCGGTGAGGGAGTCGATCAGCGTCTGCCCCTTGGGCACGCCACGGGTCCAGATCATGGAGTTCGGGGCGTTCGTGCCGTCCGCCCGTTTCATCCGGTCGCGAATCGAAAACGCCCGGAACCGATCGTGAATGTCGCCTTGGGGGTCGGTATAGACATTCACCGTGATGATCGGGATCTCGGTGAGCGGCCCCACGCCTTCGATGACCCGGCCGCTTTCGTAAATCGGGCGGATCGCTGCTTCGTCGACGTTCATACGCTCCGCGGTGGCTCGGCCGTCTACGTCGGTGCCGCCGATCTTTTCGTTGAGGGATAGGAACTCCTCCACCGTGATCTTGCGTTCATTGAGGGCGGTGAGGCCGTACTGCAGGCCCGTGTTGTCGAGCGGGCGGAACGCGAAGCCGGTGGCGGGATCACGTCCGATCACGTTCACCATGGCGTCCTGCATGGTGCAGCGCAGGCCGTTGCGGTTGGTGACGGGGTCGTACCGGGTTTCGACGGGGAGCTTCGGAATGCCGCCTCCCCCGCCTTCCGATTTGGGGAGCCCCTTGATGAAGTCCCCGGCACTCGAAAGGATGTCCAGTGCACAACCAGAGTCGGGTTTGATGTTCTGGGCGAACGTGCTCTCCCAGAAGTCGCACGTCTGCGGGGACAGATGGCCGTTGATCGCCGACCGTTGCTCCGGCGTGAAGGCACGGCCGTCGCCGCGGTAGTAGCTGTTGAGGAGCAGGCAGTCGACAACGCCAGGGGCGATGGAAAAGGCGTCGGGGACCGGGAGGGTGGCCCCGACGGCGTCGAGGATGCCGGGGTAGTTCTGGGCGATGAGGTACTGCTGAATTGCGCCACCCGAACCCCCACTCCCGATGGTGAACACCGGTGGGCCGTAGGTCTCGGAGAAGTGTTCCTTCACCACCAGCGCCGTCTCCGCCGAGAGCACGTCATTGCACATCACCTGGTAGGTGTTGAGCGTGCCGGTGGCGGTGGCGTAGCCCTGGGCGATGACGGCCTCGGGCGCACTTGAGAGCAGCAGGAAACCCTGCGTGTACGTGGTGCCACAGCCGCCACCGAACTGATACACGAGCCGACCGTTCCAGCCGCTCGGATCGAAGGCGGCGGTGGCTCCGGGTTTGGATTGCGGTGAAGGATCGAGCACGTTGATCCAGTAGATGGACCGGTTCAGCACCCCCGCTTCCTCACGGATGATGAAGTTCTTTCCCTTGTTCGGCCCGTCGGCCACAGTGGCGAGGTCCGAAGGTTTCGACTTCGGATCGTCGAGCGGCTTGGTGGTGCCGTCGGTGCTCTTGTAGCGCCAAGTGGTCTTGGTGGGGGCGGAGCAGTTGGCGTCGGTGGCCGGGCCCAAGCCGTAGGCCTCGGTAGAACACACCGGCATGGGAAGGGCCGGACCAGAGAACAGGGGGCCGGTAGTTGCATGGTTGGTGACGGCCAACGAAGCGTTCTGGCCATCGAGGGCCACAGCGATTTCGTTGGCGCCGTCCTTCAACCCGGGGATGGTGGCCACCGTCCGCTCGGCCCGGTCCTTGAAGACTCGGGCGGCGGTAACGGCCTGTCCGTTCAGGGTGAACGTGGCCGTGCTGGGGTCGACGGTGCCGCCGGTGGGAACGTGGACCTCCACCGTGACGTCGCCGCCGGTGACGTACTCGGCGCGGGTCGACAACGCCGTGAGTTCGAGCTTGGTGGGGTCGGTCGGGGCGGACGATCCGGGTCGGGCAGGCATGGAGGTTGGGGACGACCCGCCGGGTGCTGCCGACGGTGTGGTGGCACTGGTGCAAGCCCCGAGCAACAGCGCGCCCGTCAGTACCCCCGCGAGTGCCGCGCTCAGGAGGCCGGTGGCGTGCGGGCCGTTGGTGTCACGTTGACGGTGACGCGTTGGCGGTGATCGAAACACGGGGCCCCCTCAGGGATGCGAACGGCACAACGATTGCGGGTGATCGACGCGTAGCCAATTGGATGGCCAAACGGGTGACGCGTCGCCGTGTTGGCCGACAACAACGGATGATCACCCTAGGTTCGGGTGGCATGTCGAGATGGGCATTGCGGGGGGTGGGGGGGATCGCGGCACCCCGGCCGGAAATTGGGAAGAGCGGGCCAACGGCGAGTCCGGTGACCGCTCACAGGAAACTCCGATCTGCGGCGCAGGTGCGGCCCAGCCCGGATCGCCAGAGTGGGTTTTGTTCGACCCCCACAGAACAGAAGAGCCAGCGCCGAGCCACCGTGGATCGGCCACCAAAAAGGAGAATGCCATGAATGCCAAGAAGCTCGCTCGTATCGGTGCGATCGCCGGAGCAATGACCGTCGGCGGTCTCACCTTCGGACTGCTCAATCCGCTGGTCCCCGCCTCGGCTCAGGACACGACGGCGCCCACCGTGCAGTCGGCTACGCCCGATGGCAACCGCCCCGAGCACGGGGATCGTCGCATGGGTGCAAAGCCCAGTTCGGCGGCTGTGGCGGCGGTACTGGGTATGACCGAGGAAGAGGTGCACACGGCTCGTCATGAGGGCAAGACGTTGGCGGTGTTGGCGTCGGAGAAGGGCGTGGATGTGCAGAAGGTGATCGATGCCATGGTCGCTGATGCGTCCACTCGCCTGGATCAGGCGGTCACCGACGGCAAGCTCACGCAGGCCGAAGCCGATGCCAAGAAGGCTGAGCTTCCCGCCAAGATGACCGAACGGGTGAACAGCACCCCTCCCGCCGGTGGCCGCGGCCCCGGTGGGCCCGGCGGTCATCGTGGGGATCGTGACGCCACCCCGCCGGCCGAAGCCGGCTCCACGCCGACCACCCCGGCCTGACCCCAACAGGCCTGACCCCAACAGGCCTGACCCAGCAGGCCTGACCCCCAACAGGCCTCCCAACAGTCCTCCCCAAAGGCCCGAACCGGGTGTCGTGTGCCCAAGCGGTGCGGCGACACCCGGTTCGGCGCTTTTGTTCTGCGAGGTGAGGGGCCTGTGCAGATTCGGTGAAGACGATGGCCTTTGTGATGCCAGGTCGCGTATCGTGGCGTGTAGGTCGTGGCAAGAGGACGTGGCCTCAACCGGGCTGGGAGGCCGAGTGGAGCAGCGAGGGAGCAATCGTCGATTCGGGGCTCACGCTCGGCGTCTCGTGCTGCGCCTCACCTTCATCTCGATCATCCTCGGCGCCTTGATCGGTGGCGGTGCCGGATCTGCCCACGCACAAACCCGGGTTGCGGCGGAATCGGTGTCCGCCGAGTCGTTCATTCCTGGCCGAGACGTGGTGGTGGTGGTCACCGTGGCCCCTGACCGGTTGTTCACCGGCACGGTTGGTGCCACCCTGCGGGAACGGTCGGGCGGGTCGACTGCTGGTGATGTTCGCGTCGAGGTGGAGGTGGCGGGCGGAACGCAAAAGCGGATCGTATTGGCCGTGCCGACGCCGACCGGGGAGAGCCTTCGCAATGGAAACAATCGGAGTTACGGGCCATCCACCTCCGTCACCTCGAAAACCGGAACCTCCACGCCGAGTGCGCCGCCGGTGTCGGTCACGGTTGAGGTTCACGTGGCCGATAGCGACGGCACCAAGGTGGGCGATGCCAACGTGCTCTTCCTTGAACGGTCCACGCGGGAAGCGGCCGGGGTGATGGCCAAGCTGGACGCGCAGACCCGTCCGCCGAAGGAGATCCAACTGGGCGACCCGTTCGGTTGGGTCGAGCTGTACCCAGTCGATCCTCTGCTGCTTTCGGCGGGCGGTCGAACCCTGGATCAGTTCTCGACGATCGTCGCCCTTCCCTCCGACCTGGAAGGGCTGACGCCGGGCGAGCGATCCACGCTCATGGAATGGGTGTCCCAGGGGGGGCGCCTCGTCATCGATACCAACGAGCCGGCGGTAAAGGGTTTGCCGGATGCGTGGCAGCCGGGAGCAGGGGGATGGACCCTGGCCGGTGCCGGTGAGATTCGAACATCGGGAGGAGCGGCCTCGGCGGGGGACTGGCCGGCCGCCCTTCGAGTCAGCGCAACGCCGAGGGAAACGGCTTCTTCGTCTGGATCGACCGGATCGACCGGCTCGACTGGCTCGGGTGGCTCGTCTGGCTCGAGTTCGGGTGGGTCCGGCCCCAGTTACAACGGATCCGAAGCCAACGGTTTCGGCGGTTCGTCCTACGGCTCGTTCACGCCGGGGCTCTCCATCGCCGCCGGGTTCACCTACCCCGACATCACGGTGCTCGTGGCCGTGTTCGGGATCTATGTACTGATTGCCGGCCCAGTGGTGTTCATGGTCCTCGCCAAACGGGGCCAACGCACCTTGGTATGGGTGGTAGTACCCGCCGTCGCGGTGTTGTTTTCCACCGGACTGTTCGTCACCGGTAGCAGCAATCGGCGCAATGCCGCCGCATCGCACACCACCGTCGTGGAATACGGGGCTGGCAGTGCCGTGGCGTCCACCAACTTGTTGTTCGGCTCGGTCGCCGGGGAACAGGCCTCGTTGACGCTGCCAGCGGGGTGGGTGTCGGAAGGCGCCGACAATGAGCAGTACAACTACGGCTACGGGTCCCGGCGGTCAGCGCCCCTGGCAGCGCCGCCGGCACTCATTCCTGGGGACCCCGTCCGGGTGGCGATCGAGCTCGACCCCGGCGAGTTTCAATTGGTCCGGGCTCGGGGGCCGGTTGCGTCCGCGCCACCGCTCGACGTCGACGTGCAGGCCGACGGGCGGAAACTCTCGGGCGTGGTGCGCAACACGACCGATCGAACGATCCGCAACGTTCGACTGATTGTGGCCAACTCGGCCCTCGCCCTTCCCGATCTCGACCCCGGCGGCTCGGCCCCCGTGTCGTTCGAGGTGCCCGAGACATCGCTCACCGTCTCCGGTCTGGCCACCAACATTCCCGAGGTGGCCGGATGGAATCCCGGTGTGTCGAACGGAGGCTCGTACAATTCCTACGGGTCGAGCGGGGGCTCCTCAGCGGCAAATGCCTATAACCCGTCCCACGTCAACCAGCCGCTCTGGAACGATTATCTGCGGCGAAACGACCCCACCCTCCGGCTTTCCCAGCAGGTCGTGGTGGTCGGGTGGATCGACGGGTTGCCCACCCCGATCGGGGTGGATGGACGCGGGCCCATCGACAAGGGGATCACTGCGGTGGTCGTGCGCACGAACCCCCGGGTCGGAGCGAAACTCTCGTTGCTTGGCGCCCGGCTCGAGTCGGTGGGCCTCACCCCAACGGGCGCCAATGGTTCACCGCCGACAAGCAGTCAGCCCCGGCCGACCACCCCGACCACTCGCCCGCCCGCCAGTCCGCCCACGGCTACGCAGCCTCGTTCGAACGTGCCGCTGTTCCGGTTGGTGCTTCCCCCCACCATCGATGGTGCGCCGCTCGACCCCCGGCGGGTCACCGTTGTGATGCCCGCCAGCACGGCGTCGGTCCTCGTGGGTGACTCCTGGGTCCGGTCGGCGGCCACCCCGGAAATGCGTGGCACCCTTCGGCTCACCCTCACCCCGGAAGCGGTGGATCACGGCGTAGTCCTGCTGGCGATGGAGCAGTTCCAGGCCGGGGTGCAATGGGATCTCGTGCTCGACGACGACCAAGGCCTCGTAGTGGCGCTACCGCCCGTCGTCGAGAGCGATGACGGCGCCGGCGAAGGTGGTGCCGGATGACGGACGCCCACCTGTCCGCGGTAGATCCTCCGCCGCCACCTCCCGCTCCGCTGCTCTCGCCCCCGCTTCCTCCGCCTGCTTCGGCACAAGTGACGCCGGCGCCACTCGCCGATCCCGGTTTGGCGGTGCAGACCTCCGTGCTCACCAAACGGTATGGCTCCCTGTATGCCCTGAGCAGCATGAGTCTCGAGATTCCGAAGGGGGCGGTGTACGGGCTCATCGGGCCCAATGGTGCCGGCAAGACCACAACCTTCTCCATCCTGGCCACGCTGCTGCTGCCCACGTCGGGTTGGGTTCGGGTGGCCGGCCATGATCCGGTCACCGAGCAGGCCAAGGTGCGAGCCAAGGTGGGGTACATGCCCGACATCGTGGGCACCTACGACAGCCTGCTGGTGGGGGAGTACCTCCGTTTCTTTGCCCTGTCGTTCCGTGTGCCCACACGCGAAGTGAACGATCTCGTCGGGAATCTGCTCGAGCTGGTGGATCTCACGGCCAAACGTGACGCCATGGTCAATTCGTTGTCGCGAGGCATGAAACAACGCCTCAGCTTGGCCCGGGCGTTGGTGAACGACCCGGAGGTGTTGATCCTCGACGAGCCGGCGAGCGGCCTCGACCCTCGGGCCCGCATCGACCTTCGTGACCTGATCGCCAACCTCCAAGGAATGGGCAAGACCATCCTCATCAGCTCCCACATCCTCCCCGAACTGCAGGAGATGTGCGACACGGTCGGCATCATGGAGATGGGCCGCCTGCTGGCGTCGGGTACCCCCGAAGCGATCCTCACCCAGATGGGCGCAGTGCGTCGGGTGCACATCCGGTTCGCCGATGGGGCGGTCGACGAGGTTCCCGTGCGCGACGATGTGGAAGCGGCGGCGCTGCTGCGGCGGATCGTGGTGGACTTCGGGCGGGATGTGGTGGAGTTTCGCGAGATCCAAGACGACCTCGAAAGCGTGTTCATGCGGGTCACGGAAGGACGGATTCAATGAGGATGAATCCCGTGCTCGACCGGGAACTGCGGGAACGAGTCCGTGGCGCGCGTTCGGGTGTTCTCGTCACCCTGTATCTCGTGCTGCTCGGCGCGTTTTTCTTGCTCACCCTTTACGCATCCATCGAAAGCGGTTCCCGGGGTGGTGGCTTGCAGGCGACGGATGTGGCCCGCGTGGGCCGAAGTTGTTTCGAGTGGCTCATCTTCTTCATGCTGATCTTCGTGATGTTCCTGGTGCCCGGGCTCACGTCGAGCGCCGTGGCCGGTGAACGCGAACGTCAGACTCTCGTGCCGATGCAGGTCACGTTGCTGAGGCCTCGAAACATCATCGCCGGGAAGGTGCAGGCCTCGATGGCCTTCCTGCTCCTGCTCATCGTGGCGGCCCTTCCCCTGGTGAGCATCTGTTATGCCATCGGCGGATTGAGTGTGGTCGACGCCGTGTTGGGCTTGGTGGCGGTGGCCTTTACCGGGCTGGTGATGGCATGTATCGCCACGGGGTGCTCGGCCATCGCCAAACGCACACAAACCGCCACCTTGCTGGCCTACTTCCTCACCCTCTGTCTGAACATCGGCACCTTCATGGTGTGGGGCATTGCCGGCTCGTTTACCCAGTCGGAGCCCCCGGTATTGCTCCTTACGCTGAATCCCTTCATGAACGCCTCAGCGTTGGCGGGCGGCAAAGCGTCGAACCTGCTCGATATCAATGGACCGCTCACGGGCATGCGGGCAATCGTGCAACAGTCTGGTCGATCGAACTCCTTCGGGTCGGGCTCGTCGCAGTCGATCGGGGCGATCACCCCGAGCAACGACGTGTTCAACTTCGCCGTTGGTTCCACCCTGGTACTCATCACCGTGGCGATGTTGGCGGTGTGGTTTGCGTCTACCAAGCTGCGCACCCCGGCCGAGCGGGAACGCTGATGGGCGCCACCGACCGCATCAACACCGACCGCATAACCACCACCACCGACTCGGCCGCTACCACGGCGGAGGTGCGGGTGTTGTTTGCCGGCGTGCGACGACGATTGCGTCGGGCGTGGTGCGTGGCCACCCTGGAGCGGGAAGCGACGGTGGTTGCAGGGGTGGCCCTCGTGCTCGTGGTCGCCGGACGACGGTGGCCGCTGGCGTGGAGCGAGCCGATGGCTGGCGCGGTGATCGCCGGCGCGCTGCTGGCCCTCGCCATCCGCACGTTCCGGGTGGCGCTCCCCGACACCGTGGTAGCCCGCACCACCGATCGGGGGCTGCATGCCGCCGACACCTTTGCCACGGCGATCGAGGTGCCGCCCACCAGCGCGTTCGCCGCCCGGGTGCAGGCTCGTGCCGCCGATCTCGCACGGAACGCTTCGCCGGCGCAGGTGGTGCCGGTTCGGGTTCGATGGGCGCCCATCGCCGCCGGGTTCGTGGTCTTCGGCCTCATGCTGGCACTGGCGGTGGTACCGAACCCGCAGGACGACGTACGGGCGGCCTCTGCTGCGGCCGCCAGTGAACGCGAACAAGTTGCGGCGGAGCTGCGGGTCGAGGCGGAGGCGATCCGGGCCGATCCGCTGGCCACCCCGGAAGACAAAGCCCTGGCCGACAAACTCGAGGAAACCGCCCGCAAGGTGCAGGAGGCCCCCGACACCGCGTCGGCCGTGCGAGAGTTGGCGAGGGCGGAAAACGAGCTCGGGGCCGGCAAGGCGAAGGGTTCGTTGGCCGAGAAAGCCGCCGCCCAAGGGCTCGACAAGAGCGTGAAACAACAACCGCTTCCTGGCGCATCCGGGGGCGACGCGGCCGCGCAGCTCGACGAGCTCGAGGGCAAGGTCGGGGAGATGAGCGAAGCCGCCAAGAGTGAGCTGGCCGACCGGCTCGATCAGCTCGCGGCCACGCAGAAGGAAGGAAATCCGGCGGCAGCCAAGGCGTTGGGTGAGGCCGCGGATGCTCTGCGAAACGGCGACGACGAGGCGGCGGCGAAGGCCCTGGGGGAAGCAGCCCAAGCCCAACGTGATGCCACGGGGCGTCAGCAGTCGGGCGACAAACGGGGCAAGGCGGCGGCGGTCGCCGGCTCGGCCAAAGAGCGCCTGCAATCGGGTGGTACCAAGGGCGAAGGTGCGGGCAAGGGCGAGGGCAAGGGCGAGGGCAAGGGCGAGGGCAAGGGCGAGGGCAAGGGCAAGGGCAAGGGCGAGGGCGAGGGCGAGGGCGACGGCGAGGGCCAGGGCCAGGGCCAAGGAAATGGGCAGGGTCAGGGGCAGGGCAACGGGTATTCGCCGGGTACCGGGGAGGGCGGCGAGAACGGGTATGACGTGTACGACCCGCCCGAGGGCGGCGAGGACAGTTCCCTTGACGGGCAGCAAAGCGGCGAAGGGTTCGGCGATCAGGTGGGCGACGCCGATGTGGCGACCGACGACGGCAGCAGCCGCGTGCCGCTGGCCGGTTCGGTGCCGTCGCACGCGCAGCAGGCCACCGACGCCGCCAATCAGTCCGACCTTCCCCCGTCGGTTCGTGATGTCATCAAGACCTACTTCGAGGAGTTGGCCAAACAATGATTTTTGTCGTCGAGGGGTGGCAACGGTGAGAACCGACGAACCTGGTCTCGGGTCGCCGTTCGGTCCAGAAGATGCGATGGCTATTGCCCATGGCATCCGAGCAGAGCTGGGGAAAGTGATCGTTGGTCAGGCCGACCTCGTCCACTGGGTGATGGTGGCTCTGCTCTGCGAAGGGCACGTGCTCCTCGAAGGTGTGCCGGGGCTCGGCAAGACCGCCTTGCTGCGCACCCTCGGCAACGTGGTGCGGCTCGAATTTTCCCGCGTGCAATTTACGCCCGATCTCATGCCCGCCGACATCCTTGGAACGCAGGTGCTGCTCGACGATGAAGCCGGGCACCGTCAGTTCACGTTTCGGCCGGGACCGATCTTCGCCAACCTGGTGCTGGCCGACGAGCTCAACCGGGCCACCCCGAAGACACAGTCCGCTCTGCTCGAAGCCATGCAGGAACGATCAGTCACCACCGCCGGGGCCACGCGGATGTTGCCTCGCCCGTTCCTCGTGATGGCGACGCAGAACCCCATCGAGATGGAAGGCACCTACCCGCTTCCGGAGGCCCAACTCGACCGCTTCCTCCTCAAGTTGGTCGTGCCGTTTCCTTCGGTGGAGGAGTTGGTGCAGGTGGTGGAACGCACCACCGGAAACGAAACGGTGCAACTCCTTCCCGTTGCCGACTCGGGATCGCTCGCTGCCGCCATCGACCTCACCCGGCAGGTACCGGTGGCCTCGCATTTGGTCCGCCATGCCGTCGACATCATCACGGCCACCCACCCCGATCACCCGGCCGCACCGGCGAAGGTGCGCAGCTATGTGCGGTACGGCGCCTCGCCCCGTGGGGCCCAGGCCATCGTGCTCGGCGCCAAAGCCCGAGCGTTGCTCGACGGTCGGCCCAACGTGTCGATCGATGATGTGCGGGCGCTGGCCATCCCCGCGCTCCGGCATCGGCTGGTTACGGGCTATGAAGCCACTGCCGATGGCGTCACCGCCGATGCCGTGATCGCCGACGTGCTCGACGCCGTACCCACCCCAACGTCGGGGGTTCGGGGCGCGCCGTGACGGCGCCGTTGTTACCGCCCGAGTTGTTGGAGCGCCTCGCCCGACTCCAACTCGGCACTCGGCGGCGGCTCGGCGGTTCCTTTGCCGGCGATCACACCAGTCGCCAACGGGGCACCTCGCTGGACTTCGCCGACTACCGGGAATACCACCCGGGCGACGACTTCCGCCGCGTCGACTACAACCTGTTGGCCCGGCTCGATCAATTGGTCGTGAAGCTGTTCGAGAGCGACGACGACCTCACCGTGCGGTTGCTGATCGACACGTCGGCGTCGATGGCGCTCCACGGGAAGTTGCGGTGCGCCGAGCAGGTGGCCGGCGTCTTCGGATTCGTCTCGCTGTTGCGGCGAGACGTCGTGGAACTGTGGTCGTTCCCGAATGGGCAACATCGCCGCCGGTTCCGCGGCCACGGCGGGTCGGGTGCGCTCTTCGAGGCGCTTGTTTCGCTGCAACCCGGCGGCCTCACCGACGTCCCCGCCGCCGCCGGTGCGCTGCTCGCCGGGCGAGGGGTGGCGGGCTGCACGATCCTGGTGAGCGACCTGCTCACCCCCGATTGGGAGCCGGCGTTGCGTCGCCTTCCGTCGCGTGGCGACGACTTGCTGGTGGTCCACGTGGTGGCCCAACCCGACATCGAGCCCGACCTGGTCGGTGATCTTGATCTTGTCGACGTGGAGACTGGTGCGAGGGTGGCGGTGAGCCTTTCCGCCGATGCTCGGCGCGACTACCGCCGCCATGCCGAAGCCTGGATCGACCGCGTGCGCGCCGCCGCCATGCGAGCGGGCGCGGGGTATGTGCGGGTCGACCCCAAGGAGCCGGTTGACGCCGCGCTGGTGGCGGCGTGGCAGCGTCAAGGCGCGTTGCGATGACGTTCGCCAATCCCGCCGGCTTGGCGTTGTTTGGTCTGGCGATCCCGGTGTTGTTGCTGCACATGCTGCGGCCGCGCCGTCGACCTGAGGCGGTGTCGTCCACCTTCCTCTGGGAGCAGGTGGCGTCCCCTGTTTCGTCGGCCACCCCGTGGCAACGCCTGCATCCGAACCTGCTGCTGCTCTTGCAGTTGTTGGCGGTGGTGTTGTTGGCGCTCGGCATCGCTCGGCCCGTACAACTCACCGACGTGGCGTTGGCGCCGCACACGGTGTTCCTTCTCGATGCCAGCGGATCGATGGCGGCCACCGATGGCACTCCGGACCGGTTGGGCGAGGCTCGCCGCAAGGCATCGGAATTGCGGCGCCAGCTTCCCGGTGATGCGGTGGCATCGATCGTTGCCGTGTCGAGCCAGCCCCGTGTACTGCTCACCAGCAGCGCCGACCGGCGTGCCTTCGATGCCGCCCTCGACCGGCTTTCCGAGCCTTCCGGTCGTCCCGACTTCGCCGGGGCGTTCACGCTGGCGTCGAGTTTGGAGACGCCGCGCACACCGATCGGTTTTGTGTTGGTGAGCGATGGTGGGCTCGACGAGACCGCGCAGACCCTCATCCCGGATGGCACCCAGTTCGTGCCGGTCGGCTCGGCGTCGAACAACCAGGCCGTGGAACGGGTGATCCTCGACAACCGCGGCGCCACCCTTCATGCGCGGGTGAGCGTGCGCAACGCCGGCGATGAACCGGCGGGCCGACTGCTCACGGTGGAGGTCGACGGAAAGGTTGGGGCGAGCACGCTGGCCGACGTTCCCGCCGGGCAGTCCGCCGTCTTCGATCTTGATCTGCCCGCCGGCGACCGTGTGGTTGCTCGCCTCGACGGCAACGACCTGCTTTCGGCCGACGACACCTCCTATGCGGTGTCGGCCCGCAGCCGCAACGTTCGGGTGATCACCTTTGGCCCGCCCAGCCCGTTCCTCGACAGTCTGCTCGCCGCCCTTCCCGGGGTGACGGTGGAACATCGCGACGACAGTGGGGCGGCCGATGGTTTCGACCTGGCCGTCTACAACGAGGTGGAGGTTCCGGCTACTCCCGGTGCGCCGTTCGTGGCCGTGGCGCCGAAGGGCGGTCTCAACGATCTCAAGATCAACGGCACCACCACCAAGCCGGCAGTCACCCTGGTGCGTACCGAGGATCCGTTGCTCGAAGGCCTGGACCTGTCCGAGGTTGCCATCGCCTCGGCGCAGCGAGTGGTGCCGGGAGCGGCCCAGATCCTCGTGGGAGCGGAGCGCACGCCGCTGCTCGTGCGCAGCGTGCACGGCGGGCAGCCCTACTTGGCACTCACGTTCCGGCTGGCCGACAGCAACCTCGTGCTCGACGTGGCCTACCCGGTGTTGATGGACCGGATCGTGCAGGAACTGACCGGCACCCGATCCGCTCCGGCCGATGTTGTGGTGGGTGAGGTGCTGCCGGTTGCGGCCAACGACGGGGTGGTGATCCTCGACCCCGGCGGCGCGGCGACGCCCCTTACGATCGGCCGGCCGCCGCCAACGGCCACGGCGCCAGGGTTCTACACCGTGCGGGTGCCGAACCGTCCGGAACGGGTGTTAGCGGTGAACCCCGCCCGCACCGAATCCGGCATTCGCCCCATCACTGCGCTGCCGATCGTGCAACGCCCCGAAGACGTGCGCGACGCAGAACAGGTTGGGGGGCAGGAATCGCTTCTGCTTTGGGTGCTCCTGCCATTGCTGCTGCTGCTCATCGGCGAGGCCGTGTTGGCGCGTCGTCGGACCGGTGTGAGTTCACGACAGTGGCGAGTGGCGCTGGCCTTGCGGGTGGTGGTGGCCGTTGCGGTGGTGGCGTCGCTCGTCGATCTCACGGTCCCGCGACCAAGCGGTGATGTCGCCACCGTCTTCTTGATTGATGGCTCCGATTCGGTGGGCGCGGCGCGGCCCGACGCTATTGCTTGGGTGCAGGCGGCGCTCCGTGAACAACCCGATGAGGCCCGCACGGCAGTGGCCCTCTTCGGCGGCGACACTCGGCTGGAACAGGCTCTTGGCACGGGGACGCAGCTGGCCGCCCCCACGGTGAAGATCGATCCCAGTCGCACCGATCTCGCCGCTGCGCTTCGGCTTGCGGCGGCCGTCATGCCCACCGACTCGCAGCGCCGAGTGGTGTTGGTGAGCGATGGTCGGGCCACCCAAGGCGATGTGATCGCCGAAGCGGTGCGGCTGCGCGACCAGGGCATCGTGGTCGACGTTCACCGGTTGGACCAGGCGGCGCGGGCCGACGTGGCCGTCGTGGGTGTCGAGGCGCCGAGCCATGCCCAGCCGGGTGAGCGCTTTGAGGTGCGCACCCGGGTGTTCTCCACGGGGGTCACGACCGCCAAAGTGTCGTTGCTCGCCGACGGGCAGCCGGTGGAAGAGCGTGAGGTGGAGCTCACCGCCGGCGAGAACGTGGTCACGATGGTGGTGAACGGCGGTGCCGAGGGCGTGCACCGTTACCGGATTCTGGTCAGCGCCGATGCCAACCGTGTGCCCGACAACGATGTGGGTTTCGCCGCCGTGCAGGTCACCGGCGAGCAGCGGGTGCTGGTGGTGGAGGGCCACGATGGCGCCGCCGCCAGCGTTGGACAGGCCCTGCAAGGTGGAGGCATTCCCTACGTCACCGTGACCCCGTCGGGCGTGCCGTCGATTGAGGAACTGGCGGGGTTCGCAGCGGTGGCGTTGGTCGACGTTCAGGCCGACTCGTTGTCCGCCCAGCAGGTCACCGATCTTGGGGCCTTCGCTCGCGACCTCGGCCACGGCCTCGTCACCGTTGGTGGTACGCAGTCCTACGGCGTGGGTGGCTACCGCAACACGGCGTTGGAAGACGTGCTGCCCGTGGTGAGCGAAGTGGTCGACCCGAAACGCCGGGTGTCGGTGGCCGTGGTGTTGTCGGTCGACACCAGCGGATCGATGAGCGGGGGAGCGGGTGGCAACGGGAGCAAGAACCAGCTGGCGCGCACCGCTGCCGCTCGGGCCATCTCGGCGTTGAGTCCCACCGATGAGGTCGGGGTACTCGGGGTGGACGACGGCGACACGTGGATCATCGATCTCCAGCCGCTGCCGTCGGACGACGTGCTCGACGAAGGGTTGAACCGCCTGGCCCCGAGCGGTGGCACGAAGCTCGATACCCAAATCTCGACCGCCGCTGATTCGCTGCGGGGCAGTTCTGCCACCGTGAAACATGTGATCGTGGTGACCGACGGCGAGACCGATCCGGCCGAGTTGGTGCGCCTCGCCGCCGACGCCAAGGTGAAGGCCGACGAAGGGATCACCACCTCGGTGATCGGGGTGGGGGCCGCCAACGCCGCCCAACTCGAAGCGGTGGCCCGCGAGGGCCGCGGTCGTTTTCATCTGGCCACCGACGTGAAAGACGTCCCCCGCATCGCCGAAGACGAGGTGGTCCAGACCTCGAGGAGCTTCATCAACGAGGGTGAGTATCTGCCGGTGATCACCTCGAACGCTGATCCGGTGCGTTCGTTGCAGGCCACGCCGCCCCTGCTCGGGTATGTAGCGGTCACCGCCAAGCCGGCGGCGGCCGTGCATCTCCGTATCAGCGAGGAAGACGATCCGCTGTTGGCATCGTGGCAGTTCGGCCTGGGCAAGGTCACCTCATGGATGAGCGACGGCGGAGACCGATGGGGGAAACGCTGGGCTGAGTGGGACGGTTGGGTGGGTTTCTGGTCGGATGTCACCAAGGACACGTTTCCTCGGACAGCGTCGGGGGGCATGCGTGCCCGGGTGGCTGACGGCAAACTTTCGGTGCGATTGGAGAGCGATACGGTGTGGCCCGACGGTGCCCAGGCGGTGGCCCGTGTTGGCGCCCCCGATGGCACCACGCAAGAGATCACGTTGGAGCCGCTTGATGCGTCGACGTTTGTGGGCGAGGTACCCGTGAGCGCCGCCGGGGCCTACGCGGTTGGCGGGGCGGTGAGCGTCGGTGGCGCCAACGTCGGCGGCGGTACCGCCATCGCCACGCAGTCCTATTCGGCCGAGTATCTCCCCGGGCCGGTGGATCGAGACGGGCTCGACCGAATCGTGAGCATCACCGGGGGACGGTCCGAACCCACGGCGGCGCAGGTGTTCTCACGCGACGGTTTGCCGCCGGCGGTCGGACGGGTGCCGCTGGCGGCGGCCCTGCTCTTGCTCGGCGCGTTGCTTTGGCCCTTCGCCGTCGCGGCCAGTCGACTGTCGTTCGCCGGCGTGGCTTCGCGCGTTCGGCGCCGGGGCCCGGTCGGCGGGCGGCCCGGCCGTCGGTCGAGAACGACAGCGTCGCCCTCGATCAGCGCGACGCCGTCGGGTCAGCAACCCTCGGGCGGCCCTGGGGTTGAGGCAGCCACCGCCCGGGCGATCGTTGATGCCGCGGTTGATCGTGCGGAGGAGCAGGCCGCCCCACCGCCACCGACGCCGAGCACCGTCGATCAACTGCTGCGTTCCAAACGCGACCGATCGGGGTAGCGGGCGCCGTTGATGGGCGATCTGTCGGGTGGGGAACAGTTCGTGATGCGAGTGGGTTAGAGCCCGCATGACCTCGATCAACGTCGGCGATGTTGCGCCCGACTTCTCCGTTCCGTCCAACGAAGGCGACGTGTCTCTCGCCCAGCACCGTGGATCGTGGGTGGTGCTCTACTTCTACCCGGCCGACAACACGCCGGGCTGCACTGCCGAGGCGTGTTCGTTCCGTGATGCCTACGAGGACTTCACCGATGCGGGCGCCGTCGTGATCGGGGTGAGCGGCGATTCGCTTGAAAAACACGACGGCTTTGCTGTCAAACACAAACTCCCGTTCACGCTGCTTGCCGATGAGGATGGATCGCTGCGTGCTGCCTACGGGATCACCAAACAACTCGGTATGTTCGATCCGCGGATCACCTTCGTGATCGACCCGAAAGGCGTGGTGCGGGAGGTGTTCCAATCGCAACTACGGGTCAAGGAGCATCAAGCCAAGGCGCTCAAGGCCATCCGCTCCGCCGCCTAAGCGATCCGGCCGCTCGACTTCGCTTTCTGACACCGAGAAGTAGCGGAAAATCACTATTGTCTGGCCGGGCTCGGTGTTTGACCAAGCTCCGATCTCAGAAACGTGACCTCGCTGACCGACGCCATAGAACGGACGAAGCCCACGCCGGCCCGCCAGCTCATCGCGTTCGATCTTGCGAACCGAGTCGAGTCGTCGACGACGCCGAGGGGAGGCACGAGTTCGGTTTCGAAGAACGACGACGGGCAGCTGTCGAGAGTCACTGATGCAACCGGCGGGGCGACTTGCTTCAGTTACCTCAGTGGGGGCCGTGCGGTGACCGAGGCGAAGCTCCTCGTAGGGATCACGCCGCTTCCCGCGGTCGCTCCGGCCTGTACCGACATCAGAGTGGCGTGCTCTACAAAGACCTACGACGCCATGGGCCGGGAGAAGACGGCCACTACCCCACCGGAGGGGCACCAGTGGAAGACTGACTACGACCTTGCCGGCCGCCCGGTGATGGTCGCTGATCCTGCGGAGGATTTCGGTTACCCGACACGTGAGTACTACGACGTCGGCAATATGTCGAAGAAGATCGACCGGGAGGGCAGGTCCACGACATATACCTACGACGCCGCGGATCGGCCCACGGGAGCAACCGACGCAGTCGGCCCTATTGGGACGAGCGGCTACGACCTTCTTGGCCGGGTGGCGTGGAATCGGGACGGTGAGGGCGGCGAAACATCGTTCGGCTACAACGCCGACGGACACCAAACAACGGTCACGTCTCCTCGTCTCGGCGTTACAACAACGGCCTACGACCTTTCCGGGCGACCGACGTCGGTTGTGGATCCCGTCGGGGCCCTCACGAGCTACGTATTGGATGTGGGGTCGCGGGTAACGAGGAGCACCCTTCCCGACGCGACGTTTGAGACGTATGGCTACGACAAGTCGGGAAATGTCACATCCCGTGTCGATCGTTCGGCGAACACGTGGACATATACCTACGATGCGGTCAATCGACCGTTGCTGACGATCGACCCGGAGAATGGTCCGACGAAGCCAGCGATTAACTCGTACGACCTCGGTGGGCGGCTCCAGAGTGTCACCGACCCGTCGGGGCTTGCGGTGCAAATGCGTTACGACCAGATGGGTCGAAAGATTGAGCAATGGACACCAGCCACGGCAAATGCAAAGGATACCTGGGTCTGGAATCTTGGTGGTTCATTGTTGGAGGAGATCGTTGGTGGCCGTCGCACAACCTCCTACTACGACCGTGTTGGGCGAGTGCGTCAACAGTGGCGACCCAAGGGCGGTTGGATCCATATCTACCGAGACAAGACGGGACGAGTTACGAGCAGTGGCGAGAGCTATCAGGCGGGCAAGACCTACGCCTACGACGGCCGTGGTCGCCCAATCTCGACAACCGTAGATCCGTCCGGGGCGAACGAGGTATCGACAACGACCTACGACAAGGCTGACCGCCGAACCTCGACAACCTCCCCGATGGGCCGGACCGACGCCTGGGCCTATGCTTCCGACGGCAACCCGACCGAAGCGAAGTCAGGCTCGACCGCAGGCGCTGCCGGTCCATTTCTGACAAGCGCGTCGTACTCCTACGACCTTGGCGGTCGTCGCACCGATGTCACGTTCCCCGGCGGAGCGTCGTATCACTACGATTTCACCGCGATGGGCGAGGTGGCCAAGGAACGTCGGCCGGACAACGCCGAGACGGCCTTTACCTACGTTGCGGGGCGCCTCGTCAGCACGAAAGCCCCTTCTAACGCCACCGTGAACCAAACCTACGACAAGCTCGGACGGGTCAAGACGTCGGCAGCGTCTGCTCCCAGCGAGACCCGGAGCTTTGGCTACGACCCGGCGGGGCGGATGACTTCTGCGTCCAACACCCCAGTTGGGACAGGGTTGACCACGGTGGCATTGCTGGTCGTGAACAACAAGTCAGCGCTGACACCCGCCGACACGGCCTTACGGAACCGTCTACAAACCTCAATGCAATGGACGGTAGTGGTAGCTTCGACTGCGGATGCGGTCAGTACAACCGGTCGTGATCTGGTGGTGATAGCACCTTCGGCGGCGGTAGGTACCAAGTACGCGTCTTCAACTATCCCTGTCGTCAATTTGCGCACGGATAGCTGGGTATCGCACGGAATTACCACTGCGCTCCCTACAACAACGGTAGGCACCACCGGGGCGGTTGAAGCTCCCGGAGGCATAATTGACGGTGCTCGTGCCCGGCAAACGGGTTCACTTTCGCTCTTCACATCCTCCGTAAATAGGTTCACCGTCGCCGATACCGGAGTGGGTGGTAGCGCAAGCAAGTTGATCTCGCTATCCCTCACTCCTGCTGATCGGCACATGGTTGTTACCACGCCAACTGGCCCGAGTGGCGCGGCGGGAACCCGTGTCGGCATAGGAGTCGACGCAGCCGGTGTCACCGCATTTGCGGCTGATGGATGGAGTCTCTTTGACAACCTCGTGATTTCCGCTCGAGGATCCGACCGCCCTCCTCTCGGCGCTGCTCAAAGCTTCAGCTACAGCAATGGCCTTCTCGCTAGTGCAACTGGGCCAACTGGCTCAATGTCGTACACCTACGATGCGTATGCCCGCCTTGCGTCGAAGACCGTGGACGGCACCGCCACGACCTACGCGTACAACCCCGACTTCAATTCCACGCTCGCGTCGGTGACCACTGGCACGTCGGTCACGAACTACCAGCATGACGAAATCGGCCGTGTGAACACTCGTAGGACGGGACAGTCGTATCAGCTGTTTAGCTACGACGATCGCTCCCGGTTGGCAACGAATGGCATGGCTGCTGGCGACTCTGGTGTGTGGAACAACAACTACACCTATAACCGTGATGGTCAGGTGGCGACGATTTCGCAGGGGTACCAAGAAGGATCGGTGGGGCCTGCTCCGGGGCCGCTTGCCACATTTGAGGATTCGTTCACCTACGACGCGGCTGGTCGTCTAGATGTGTCAACACGGGTAAAGGGGGCCGCAACGGCCTCAGTCAACTTCGACTATGACGCTAGGGGCAATCGGGTCAAGACCGTAGCTTCGGGGTTTGTAGGTAGTGCCGACGGAGATCCAATGTCGGCGAAGGCTTTCGGGCTTGCCGGCAACGGCACCGTGACCTCTACCTACGACAGCGTCGGCCGCATTACTGGCGGGTCCGACGGTTCCACCTACGGCTACGACGTCGATGGCCGGATGACGGGGTCGACCACACCCAGCGAAGGAACTCGCACCTACGCGTACGACGGTTTCAGTCGCCTGAAGAACGTAAACAAGGTTGCCGGCACGGTGACGACGCCGCTGGTTGGCTTCACACGGGATGCCTTGGGACGAGCATTGACACGCACCCGGCCAGGGCTTCCTTACGACACATTTGCGTACGACGGAAGCACAGACAAGGTTACGGCCTACACAAACCGGTCGGTTTCGTGGGGTGCTATCAAGGTTCAGTCAACGCCGGGCGGGTCCCCCAGCTCAACGACTGATCCGCTCAACGGCACCGTGATGATGGTGAGAAACCATCATGGTGACGTCGTCGCAGGAGCGCCTACGGATGGCGTTTCTGGAAAGGCAAACCACGTCACGACGTACGGCCCGTTCGGTCATCCCACCACGGTGGGTTCCCCGATCACCCCGCTCGGGTTTCAGGGCCAGTTGACGGATGCGACGACGGGGCTCACCGATACCGGAGTGCGAAGTTACGACCCCGATATGGGGATGTTCCTTCAAGCGGACACGTACCGCGGTGACCCTCAGAGTCCCCAGTCCCTCAATCGTTATGGCTTTGGCCACGGGGACCCGGTGAACATGGTCGACCCGACTGGCTACTGGCCAGAGTGGGCGGACAACGCCGTCAGGTTTGTCAATCAGCATGTTGTTCAACCCGCACGGCAGTTTGTAAATGACCGCATTGTGCAACCGGTTCGCCAAGCCATAGACAAGACCGTCGCCTGGGTGCAGGACAAAGCAGAGACCGTAAAGACAACGGTCACCTCGAAGGTCAATTCGGTGAAACAGAAGGTGGCTTCTGGGTACGAAACCGTCAAACGGGGCGCGAACTCGGTCAAAGAACGCGCCTCAAAGGTGTACGACGGTGCCAAGGAGAAAGTGGAGCAAGCAAGTCGGTGGGTCGGCGAACACAAGGACATGATCGTCACCGGCATCGTTGTCTTCGCGGTAGTGGCCGGATGCACGGCGGCGTCCGTCGGGACAGGCACGGTCCTTTGTTTGGCGCTTGGCGGCGCGGTCGGTGGTGCACTCGGGGGATTCCAGGCTCATTGTCGTGACGGCCAACAAGCGTCGGAGTGCGCGATGGGAGTCGTCGGCGGCGCTGCCATTGGATTCCTGGCCGGAGCCGCTGGTGGAGGCTTCGGCGGAGCGATTCTCGGGGGAGCGATTGGCGCCGGCGGGATGGATGCCTTCAGCCAATACATTTCGACGGGGTCGATCGACTTTGGACGTTCAGCGCAGGCTGCCGCGATCGGTGGGTTCATGGGCGGGGCTGGGCATGGAGCCGGGAAACTCCTGCCAGCCTTGCGAGGCAGATCTTGCTCGTTCAGCGGAGCGACGTTGGTGCTCATGGCTGATGGGTCGCGCAAGCCGATCGAGGACGTCAAGGTCGGCGACAGGGTGCTCGCAACTGACCCTGAGACCGGTGAGACTGTTGCCCGTGAGGTCACCCACCTCTGGGTCCACGACGACACCCTCGTGGACCTGACCGTCGACGGGGACGTGATCACCACCACCGAGGACCACCCGTTCTGGAACGAAACCGACCACGAGTGGCAGCGAGCCGACCTGCTCGACGAAGGCGACCGCGTCCGCGGCGCCGACGGCGACCTGCTCGAAGTCCAAGGCCTTGACTGGTCGAGCGCCCGGACGGCGGCCGCTTACAACCTCACCGTCGACGACATCCACACCTACTACGTCGCCGCCGGCGACGACACGGTGCTGGTCCACAACACCTGCGGCGGAGGAGCCACACAGTCGACAGGACCCCGGTTCGGCGGCCGAATGCAAGGCGATGCCGGGTCAGTACAGCTGGGTCGGTCGGCCGAAGGGGTGATGGATCCGTCGACGATCCGGTTCACTCAGGACAGCGCCAGTCAGTCGTTCCGGCGCGGCGGCAGCGTGTCGGGAATGGCCGACGACCTGAGGCTGAATCCAGGTCACGCTGACTCGGTGCCTCCCATCCGACTTGTAGAGCATGAGGGCTCGATGTTCTCGCTCGACAACCGAAGACTGATCGCGTTCCAAGAGGCGGGCGTGCCGGTTCCGTACCGGATGGCTACGCCGCGGGAGATCAACCGACTATGGGACGAGCACTTCACAACCCTGAACGGCGGAACGTCAATCCAGCTGAGGCTCTGGTAGGAGGCTGACATGGAACTGCGCGAACAGCTCGAAGGGATCTCGACGAAACAAGATCTGCAGGCATTTGTTCTCGCGCTACGGCGAGACCTGATCGATCATCCGGAGGATTGGGAGAACGACACCCTGGACCGCTTCCTCGAGTCTCTCGCGGGCTGGATCGGCGACATGAGCGGGTACTTCAAGAACCAGCACGTCGACGAGCCTCCGCAGCCCGACTGGCGGCTCGTCGGCCGGATGCTCTTCGCAGCCTCAACCTACGAGTAGGCGACATGCGACGGCCCGCTACAGCTATGACCGCCCTCGTGGATCTCGTGGTCGCCGTCGCGCTGTCGCTCATCGGACTGGCCCTCTTCGGCACTGCGGCTAGTGCCGAGGGTCCGAACGCCTCCCTTCCAGCGGCTATCGGTGCGGCCCTCCCCGTGCTTGGGCCCCAACAAGTACAGGAAGCCTCGATCCTCAGCCGGTCGTCAGGGACTGTTTCGCACACCTACGACTCCGCCGCGACGCTCGCCGGCGTCGCGCGAGCCTCCTCGGCCTCCGATCCCGAAGTCCTCGCCACAAGAGCACCAGGAGGCGGAGGCGGGACGGTCGACTTCGCTCAGGGCACCTCTAAGGCGTCCGCTCGGTCGATCGTTGATCCCGACGGCGGCCTCAACGCAGCTTCGGCATCGAGCGCGACGGGAGGGGGCCGTTACGCCCAACCTCGTTCGTTCCACACCTTCCGGGTTACACCAGAGGACACGAGCGGCCTAGAGGTTGCGTACGAGATGGGACTTAAGCAGGGGGGAGACACCTGTGTCGTGATCCGCAAGCTGCCGAGGTCGAGCTATGACGATCTCGAGCGAGATGGCCATGTGATCACCGAGCGAATTTCCGGCGTCGACATCCCACAGACTGTTTTTACCCCCGAGGCGTATCCGATCATCAATCGGGACGCGACTTGGGAGATCCTCAAGCCGGGCGGGAGTTGACGTGTCCGGAACCTACAGCAGCGACCAGATCGACTGGCTCCGTCCTCCCGAGGTGGAGGGCGAACACGGGCACTGGACCTCTCGTTGGGTGCTCGAGCTGCAGGACCTGCCAGGTGAGTTCCCGGAATACGAACCCTCGGAGGAGGTTCGGCCTGACCTGACCAGCGTCGCGCTCACGGCGCTCGATGACGGCCTCGTGAGGCTTGAGATTGCATCGCGCGTCCACCCTCTCGACCCCGAGGGCTATCCGCTCGTTGACGCGGTTCTCCGGTGGATCGACGCCGAGTTCGGGTTGATTTTGATCAACGGCGCTGAGCGGGACAAGTGGCGGCCATTTCGTTGACTCCCGCAGCGCCGATCGGACGCCGGCGCGCCAGATTCCTCACGGTGCTCCGTCTACTCGCCGGTGCGAGTACGACGTCCCTGCTCGTCGTACTGGCTTTGATACTGTCGGTGTTCGCCTTGGCCCGCCCAGTGTCAGCTGCTCCTGCAACTGGTCCATCCCTGGTGTCCAGTCCGGAATCTGCATGGACCGCCAAAAGCGCTCGTACCGTGTGGAACGATCCGCCGCTCGACCGGCCGGTCTTCATCCACGACCGCAGCATGACGCGTGAAGAGCCAGCAAGCGATCGTTCGCGCTCCAAATACGGATTCTCCGCCACAAGAGCGCCAGCCGGGGCCACGGCCTGTTCATTCAGTGGGGCGACCCTCGTGCTCATGGCCGACGGGTCACGCAAGCCGATCGAAGACGTCCAGGTCGTCGACAAGGTGTTGGCGACCGATCCGGAGACCGGTGAGACCGTCGCCCGTGAGGTCACCCACCTGTGGGTCCACGACGACACCCTTGTGGACCTGGTCGTCGACGGGGACGTGATCACCACTACCGAGGATCACCCGTTCTGGAACGAAACCGATGGTGAGTGGCAGCGCGCCGATCAACTTGACGAAGGTGACCTCGTCAGCGGCGCCGACGGCGACCTGCTCGAAGTCGAGGGTCTCGACTGGTCGAGCGCCCGGACGGCGGCCGCTTACAACCTCACCGTCGACGACATCCACACCTATTTGCGTGGCCGCCGGTGAGGACACGGTGCTGGTCCACAACACGTGCGGACCGAACCTCGGTTCCAAGAACGAGCTAAAGCTGGCTCAGGCTATGACGGGCACCACATCATTCAGGACGTGGCGGTTCGCGATCTTCCCGGCTACAGCTTCGGGAACGCTCCGGCGGTCCGGCTCGCAGGTCCAGCCTCGGAGGTCGGGTCACCGCATTACAAAGCCACGCAGATCCAGCGCAGGTCCGGTGGTGGGACGTACGCCTCCGAGCGAAGAATTGGCTACCGCGCGCTGTGCGATGCGGGCTTGAGCCGAGCCGACGCACGCGCCTCGATCGAGTACGCAGATCGCTACTTCATTGACGATCTCGAAATCGATTTCAACACGGAGACGAGGATTCCCCTCAACAGACGGTGACTATTAGGAGGCCGAGATGACCGACTATCCGATACCCGGTCGATTCGTCGACATCGTTCACGAGCTTGTCGCCCTGCTCATTGGCCGCTCGTTCGTGGCGCTGGAGCGACGTGGTTGGCTTGGACGGGTGGAGGCCGAGGACCTTGCGCGCGTGCTTGATGACTACCCAGCACGGTTCGTCGAACTGCCGGAAGGAGCTTGCGCTGAGGCGGGCTGGGCATTCGAGAGGGGAAATGCGTGGCTCGTAGAACAGGCTCTCCGGTCGGCGGAGGAAGGACGAAGTGACCTGGTGGTGAGTTTGATTCTTCGAGAAGGATCCAAAGGCTCGATTTCCATCGAGATCAACGATCTCTTGGTGCCATGAAGGCGAACAGTGAGCGGCGCGGAGTCTTGTCCCTGGCCGCTCAGTCGAGGTCAACGACGGCCGGAACTGCCCCGGTCGAGGCCACCACCGTGATCCCTTCGATGAAGCGCGCTTGGGTTGCGGATCTACGCGCGGTGGTGTTTTTGGCGCCGGTTCCTTGCATCTGGCGGGCGACAAGAACCGGCCACGGGCGGCGAAGACCCCCTATCCGAAGACCACACCAAGGTTCCCAGAGCCGTTGCTTCCGGGCTGGCAATCAACGGTTCGCTCGGCGTTGAGCGCCATGGACACAGACGGGTCGGGTGTGGACGTCGAGCGCGCCGGCGCGCCTTTCGATGTGCAGATCGCGCCGGTCCGCCCGTTCGTCGCCGAGGCATTCTCGTCGAGTGTTGCTGACGACAACTGGTGAGCGCCTGCAGCTGATGACGCCGGCGAGGGTGCGGAGGCGGGTTTTGGCGATGAGGCCTTCGATGATGCTTTCGAGGGCGGCGAGGTCGTCGGGTTTGAGTTCGGCGATGGCGGCGAGTTGTTCGCAGAGGACGTCGCTGGCGCCGTGTGGGGTGTCGGCGGGGGGTTACGTCGACGGCGAGGTAGTCGAGGGAGACGTTGAAGGTTTCGGCGATGCGTACGAGGTTGTCGAGGCTGGGGGTGATGCGGCCGGATTCGTAGCGGCTGATCCGTTGCCTCGGGGCTGAGGTGGTCGGCGAGTTCGGCTTGGGGCTAGTTGCGTTCGGCGCGGAGCTGGCGGATGCGTTCTCCGAGGGCCACGTTGGGGTGAGACGGCATTCGTTCGTGCCCCCCGTGCCGTTCGTGCGGTGATCGGTGGGTCAGTCGATGCGGCCGATCTTGCCGGGCATACAGGCGGGCGTGTCCGTCGCCGATCGGCTCCTTGAAGAACGCAGAGCGCGCCGCCGAGCCGGCGACCCCCGTTTCACGGACGACGGCCGGGCCATCGTGCGCCGACTCATCGCTGGTGACCTCGCCGTAGAATTCGGCCGGTCTCTCGACGAGATCTCCGAAGCGGATCCCTTGTTGTCCGGCCACGACTGCCAGGATGGCCACGACTGCCACGATGGCCACGGCTGAACAGGCACGCGGCGGCGGTCGTGGTCGATGAAATGTCGCGGTGCGGGTCGTGAGCGGTGAAAGGCGAACCCCACGCGATGCGTTTCCCGTCGGGGCCGGACCGTCGGCGAGGGGGATACCTCTAAACTGGTGCCATGTCTGTGACCGTCGAGCTTCCCGCCGAAGCACTGCTTCGCCTCGAAACCGAAGCCACCCACCGCGGGATCAGCATCGACGAGGTCATTGCCGAGCTTGCGGCCAGCCTCCCGATCGAGGATCCGCTGGAGTCGTTCCTCGAGTGCGGCGCGTCAGGCGACACCCGGCCTTTCGACATCCACCGCGAACGGGCCGAGCTCGCCGACCGCCAACTCACTGACGGAGCCTGAAGTCCCAGTGATTCTGGTCGATACCGGCATCTTCGTCAGTGCTGCCGATCGCGACGAACCCCGCTGCGCCACATTGACGGTGCCGATCTGCTGCGGGCCCATCGTGACCTGGCGGTGACCTCGTCGGTGATCACCGAAGCGGCGTGGCTGATCGAACGTCGACTCGGTCCCGCCGCCCAAGCCAAGTTTTTCACCCTCGTCACCAACACCCGGTTCGAGATCATCGACCTCACCACCAGCGACTACCCACAGGTCATCGAGCTCATCGGCTGCTAACGCCGACCTTGGCCTCGGCTTCGTCGACGGCTCGATCATCACGGCCGCCGAACGCCTCGGCGTGGCGGCGTGGCCACCGTCGCCACTCTCAACCGCCGCGACTTCACCGTCCTCCGGCCCGCCCACTGCGATGCCCTCAACCTCATCCCCTGACTAAGACCGGTTTCGGTGCAGCGGCGAGTGCGAGACCACAGGTGATGGCTGCCGATCGGTACCCAGTCCGCAGAGCCGTCGCGCTCCTCACGGTCGTGGTCCCATGGCTCGTCGTTGCAATCACGCTCTGTTCCTCGGCGGCTGTCGTTGCCGTGCGCTGCTTGCCCCGAACACGCGTCGAGATCTCGATAGTCACTCAGCCCGATGATGCCGGGCCAACCGGTGGACGTGGTCGCGAGCGCCAACTTCGATGGTGCGACGAACGACATCCGGACGACGCTCCAGCCGGGTGAGCTCTCGCTTTTAGATCAGTTCACACCGGATTTGGGATCACCGCGTGGGCTCGATCTGCGGAAGTCGCGCGTGCTCCGCAACGCGATGCAGCCTGGGGTCCCGATTCGTGGTGCGGACCTGAACCAGCGAACCAGAGAGCTGGCGAACAATGATGGGTTCCTCCGGCTTGAGCGGCATCGCTCGGCTCGCTGCACCTTGGTCGTCAACGCCAGCGCTGCTTCGTGCGGGTGGGCGTGATGAAACCCGTGCCATTGCGTCCGCCGGTCGTGACGAGAGGGCGGTAGATCTGGTCAAGGTGAATTGGTGACAGACCGTGAAGCGGTACGTCGGCGACGTCCCACCTGAGCACGTACGCCCGGATCTTTCCGCGTCGCCTGACACAGTTGACGGTCGCCGCCCGTTGGACGGCAGCGGCAGCACGAATGCGGGGCCGAGGAGGGCGTAGAACGATCTCGTCGCTCGGATGTCGCCACACCGGAGGACGAGCAGGTCAAGCGTGGCCTGAACCGAAGTCGGCGATTGTGAAGTCGTTCTCGTGATGTTGGTGAGTACGGTGACTGGCGTGGTGCACATGATCGAAACTCGACCTGGTGTACGGAGCAGCAAGCCGTGTTTCGTCGGGACGAGGATCGCGGTCTATGACGTACTGGAATATCTCGCTTCCGGAATGACGACGGCCGAGATCGTCGCCGACTTTCCCGAGCTGACGCCGGATCATGTCCGGGCTGCCTTGATGTTCGCCGCTCTGCGTGAGCGACGGCTCGCCACTGCGTGAAGTTCCTCTTCCACCAGAACTTGTCGACGCATCTGGTGGAACACCGGCGCGACGCCGTTCCGGCGTCTGTTCACGTCGGGTTGGTCGGGCTCGGCGCGTCCACCGACAGCGAGGTCTGGGAGTACGACCGGGACCACGGCCACATGATCGTTTCCAAAGATTCGGACTTCCGTCAGCTCGCCTTCCTCTACGGCACGCCACCGAAGGTTGCGTGGCTGAGGGTGGAGAACGCCTCGACCATCACCATCGTTGAGGTTCTGCTGGATCACCTTGAGGCGATCGAGCACTTCGCGGTCACCGAAGACGAAGCCCTGCTGGTGATCCCCATGGCGGCCGACTGACTGAGTCATCGATTGTCGCACGTTGATCAAGACACCGTCGTCAACGAATCGGCGGGCTGGTTCCGTTGCGCTGCGACCTCACCACGCCGCGGGACTCATACCAGGCCCCGGGCAACGTGCCCGCCGCGGGTAGGACCCTGGATGCGCCAGAAGGCCGTCACATCATCCGTGAGCCGGTTTGGTGTTGCGGGACCGCCACCCCGATCGGATCCGGTGTGCTACACGATTCGGTTCGAGTGCCCTCGTCCGGCCGCGTGTTAGGGCAGCAGCCGTGAGGCCGCCACCCCACGGCCGTCGCCGTTTGGTGGGGTGGTGGCGGCGGTCCAGGTGACCCCGTTGTCGGTTGATCGCCACGCCAAGGCACCGGCGTCGCCGACGGCGACCCAGTTGCCGGCCCCGTCGGTTGCCACCCCACGGCCGGTGCCGTTTGGTGGTGTGGTGGCGGAGGTCCAGGTGACCCCGTTGTCGGTTGATCGCCACGCCCGGGCACCGCCGAGGCCGACGGCGACCCAGTTGCCGGCCCCGTCTGTCGTCACCCCGAAGACTCGGCCGGTTGGTGGGGTGGTGGCGGCGGTCCAGGTGACCCCGTTGTCGGTTGACTGCCACGCCCGGGCACCGATGGCACCGACGGCGACCCAGTTGCCGGCCCCGTCTGTCGCCACCCCATTGCCGCTGCCGTTTGG
>JANOSD010000151.1:0-37309 GCA_031415655.1 Actinomycetes bacterium | reverse complement strand
CCCCCCCCCCCTCCCACCCCCCCCCGTCCCGCCCCCCCCCCCACCCCCCCCCCCCCGGGTTTTGGTCGCGGAGCCGAATTTTTTTTGTGGCGTCCCCGCAACAAAAACGCGAAGTTGGGGGGTCGGCGGGGTGCGGCGTCGTCGGGATCGGTCGAGAACCACGCCCAGCACCGGGAACAACGCGGCGGTTGCGGCGAGCCCGACAGCCGACAGCATCCGGGGCCGGGCGTCGTCGATGCACCGGCCTTGGTGGTACTCCAACCGCTCGAAGTCCTCGTCGGTGTAGGAGCCAGCGGACCGGTCAACCGTTTGAAGCCATGGCGCCCTGCAGATCACCAGCACTTGCTCCCCCCTCAGTCTCCGTTCCGACATGAACGACGTTGGAGGTTCAAGCGCGAACCAGGAGGCGGCCGGGAGTAACACTCCCAACGAAAGAGCCACACCACCAACCGTCCACCAGCGCGAGGTGTGCCGGCCCAGCACGGCCACCGCCAGGCCGAAGACGGGGACCACCATCGGCACGAAAGGCCAGATGATCGGTCGCCAGTCTGTGGCGGGGAAGGAATCGCACGCAAAGCAACTCAGGAGCACATGGGCACGTTACGGCGCCAAACCCTCCGCAGGTGTGTGGATGTCGTGCAGACCCGGGGAACGCCGGACGGTGATCAGTGGGCGGTGATCAGTGGGCGGCGGACGCAGCGCCGGCGGCTTGCAGGCGAACGTTTTCCCAACGCACGTCGCCAGCAAGGTCGGCGTCGTCCTCCGCCTTGCGCAACGCCTCCTCCGCACGGGCGAGGGCGGCGCGCACGTCGTCGGGATCGTAGGCGTAGGGCAACTGGGCCTGATCCGAAAGGATCTTCACGTGGTTGTCGGAAACCTCCACGAAGCCACCGCGCACGGCCATCTTCTCCTGCTTGCCGTCGGGCAACGTGACCACGACGACGCAGGTGTCGAGAGCACCGAGAAATGGCGCATGTCCGGCGAGGAAGGCAATATCGCCTCCGCCGAGCGTGCGAGCGAGCACCTGCGTGGCTTCGCCGGACCACACCGCTGCTTCAGGCGAGACCAGCTCAACCTGCATCGGCATCAGACGCTGGCCTGAAGCTCGCGGGCCTTCACTCGAGCGGACTCGACGCCGCCCACGTTCAGGAACGCCTGCTCGGGCATGTCGTCGCAGCCGCCGTTGCAGATCTGCTCGAAGCTTTCGACCATCTCGTCGAGCTCCACGTTCACGCCCTCGACGCCGGTAAACTGCTCCGCCACGTAGGTGGGCTGAGACATGAACTTCTGCACCTTGCGGGCACGGCCCACGGAAAGCCGGTCCTCTTCGGAAAGCTCGTCGAGGCCGAGAATGGCGATGATGTCCTGGAGCTCCTTGTAGCGCTGGAGGATCTCCTGCACCTGCAGGGCCACGGCGTAGTGACGTTTGCCCACGACCTCGGGGGTGAGGATGGTGGACGTTGAGGCCAACGGATCCACTGCGGGGTAAATGCCGAGTGAGGCGATCTGACGGCTCAACTCGGTGGTGGCGTCGAGATGAGTGAAGGTAGTGAACGGCGCCGGGTCGGTGTAGTCGTCGGCGGGCACATACACGGCCTGCAAGGAAGTGATGGATCCCTTGGAGGTGGAGGTGATGCGTTCTTGCAGTTCGCCCATCTCGTCGGCCAGGGTGGGCTGGTAACCCACGGCCGACGGCATACGGCCGAGCAGGGTGGACACCTCGGAGCCGGCCTGCACGAAGCGGAAGATGTTGTCGACGAACATGAGCACGTCCTGGCCCTGCACGTCACGGAAATACTCGGCCATCGTGAGCGCCGAGAGCGCTACGCGAAGCCGTACACCCGGAGGCTCGTCCATCTGGCCGTAGCAGAGGGCAGCCTTTTCGAGCACGCCGCTCTCGGTCATCTCGATGATGAGGTCGGTGCCCTCACGGGTGCGCTCGCCCACGCCAGCGAACACCGACACACCAGAGTGGAGTTTGGCCACACGGGTGATCATCTCCATGATGAGCACAGTCTTGCCCACACCGGCACCGCCGAAGAGGCCGATCTTGCCGCCCTTGAGGTAGGGGGTGAGGAGGTCGATCACCTTGATGCCGGTGGTGAACATCTCGGCCTTGGGCTTGAGGTCGGCAAAGAGGGGGCTGGTGCGGTGGATGTCCCAGCGTTCGGTGACACCCTCAATGGAGTCAGTATCGAGCGGCTCGCCGAGCACGTTGAACACGTGCCCGAGAACCGCGTCGCCGACGGGAACGGAGATGCCACGGCCGGTGTTCCGGACGGGCTGCCCACGGCGCAATCCATCGGTGGGCTTCATGCACACGATGCGCACTCGGCCATCGCCGAGGTGCTGCGCAACCTCCGCCGTGACCGTTTCCGTGGTGCCCTCGATCGTTACCTCGAGCTCCACCGCGAAGTTGATCTCGGGGAGGTGACCGCGAGGGAACTCCACGTCGACCACGGGGCCGGCGATGGCGACGACCCGGCCTTCTTTTCGTTCGGTTGCGTTGTCGGTGACCGTCATCGTTGTCTCCTGGTGTTCCGGCGTTCTGAGGTGTGGCGTTCTGAGGTGTAGCGACTTGGGAGTGCGGCTGGCTTAGTGCAGCGAGCGCGCGTGATCCGTGGGGGCGAGATGCTGCGCAAAAAGGTGCGCCGGCACGAGGTTGTCCGGCATGAGGTCTTCTTTGCTGCCCTTGTCGGCGCTGAGCGCCTCGGCCCCGCTCACGATCTCCATGATCTCGGTAGTGATGGAGTCCTGACGGGCACGGTTCATGACCCGAGTGAGGCGGGTCTTGAGGTCCTCGGCATTGTCGGTGGCGGACTTCATGGCCCGCTGGCGAGCGGCGTGTTCCGATGCGGCGGCATCGAGCAGCGCCGAGAAGATTCGACTCTCCACGTAGCGGGGCAGGATCGCGTTGAGGATCGCCGTGGGGGATGGTTCGTACTCCAGGTCGGCGGTTGGACCCTCGGTACCACCAACGGCGCCATCAACCTTCAGGGGAAGGAACCGACGACTGACCGCCTCCTGCACACCAGCGGAATGGAACTTGGTGTAGATGAGGTCGACGGTGGCGAGTTCGCCAGTTTCGTAGAGCTTGCGAAAGGCGCGGGCAATGTCGCGGGCGTGCTCGTAGGTGGGCTGATCAGTAACACCCTCGAAGGTGGCGTCGATCCGGTATTCACGGAAACGGAAGTAGGTGGCGGCCTTCTTGCCCACCAGCACCAGGGAGTAGTCCATGCCTTTGGCTTGGGCTTCTTTCAGTTCCCGCTCGGCGAGTCGGATCACCGACGTGTTGTAGGCACCACACAGTCCACGGTCCGAGGTGATCACCACGAAACACGCTTTCGTGGCCGACGGGTTGTTGCGCAACAAGGGGTGATCCTTGGCGGCGCCGGCCTTCACGAGGCTTACGATCACCGAAGTGATTTCTTCGGCATAAGGACGTGCCGCCGAGGCACGGTCCTGTGCCTTCACCACCCGGGTGGCGGCGATGAGTTCCATCGCGCGCGTGATCTTCTTGGTCGACTCGATCGATTTGATCCGTCGACGAAGGATGCGCTCCTGACCACCGGCCACGTTCTACGCCTCGACCGTGGTTTCGTCTTCGGGCAGATGCACGGCGCTCGAGACCTGCTCGGTGGCCCGATCGCCGTCGGCCATCATGCCTGGGCCGCCAGCACCGGAACCACCGATGCTGAACTCCGCCTTGAACGCCTTGATGGCATCGGCGATGGCGTCACCCTCAGGAAAGTTGCCGGTGGTGCGGATCGTGGCGAGCAGATCGCTATGGCGAGCCCGCATGAAGTCGAGCAGGTCGGCTTCGAAACGTTTCACATCGGTGACGGGAACGTCGTCGAGGTAACCCTTGGTGCCGGCGAAGATCACGCACACCTGCTCCTCGACCTCCATCGGCGAGTTGAGGTTCTGCTTCAGCAACTCGGTGAGGCGGTAGCCCCGCTCGAGCTGCGCCTTGGAGATGGCGTCGAGTTCGGAACCGAAGGTGGCGAACGCTTCAAGCTCACGGAACTGGGCGAGGTCGAGCTTGAGGGTACCGGCGACGCTCTTCATGGCTTTGATCTGGGCGTCGCCGCCCACACGGCTCACGGAGATTCCCACGTCGACCGCGGGCCGCACACCGGACTTAAAGAGGTCGTCCTGGAGGTACACCTGACCGTCGGTGATCGAGATCACGTTGGTAGGGATGTAGGCCGAAACGTCGCCGGCTTTGGTCTCGATCACCGGGAGGGCGGTCATGGAACCAGCACCACGGTCGTCGCTGAGTTTGGCGGCTCGTTCCAGGAGCCGACTATGGAGGTAGAACACATCGCCGGGGTAGGCCTCACGGCCGGGCGGGCGGCGAAGGAGCAGCGACATCTGACGGTAGGCCTCGGCCTGCTTGGAGAGATCGTCGTACACGATGAGGGCGTGTTCGCCGTTGTCCATCCAGTGCTGACCCATGGCGCAACCGCCGTAGGGGGCCAAGAACTTGAAGGGGGCGGGGTCTGACGCGGGGGCGGCAACCACGACCGTGTAGTCCATAGCGCCGAGCTCGGTGAGCAGTCCCACGGTCTGTGCAACCGTGGAACCCTTCTGCCCGATGGCCACGTAGATGCACTTCACGCCCTTGCCCTTTTGGTTCAGGATCGTGTCGATGCACACTGTGGTCTTACCGGTCTTGCGGTCGCCGATGACCAGTTCTCGTTGCCCTCGCCCGATGGGGGTCATGGCGTCGATCGACTTGATCCCGGTCTGCATCGGCTCGTGTACGGGCTTGCGGCCGGTGATGCCGGGGGCCTGGATCTCCATGCGCCGGCGACCGACATTGACGAGGTCGCCTTTGCCGTCGATGGGCTCGCCCAAGGCATTCACGACCCGGCCAAGCAGCCCGTCGCCGCAGGGAACATCGAGGATGCGGCCGGTGGCTCGCACGGTCTGACCTTCCTCGATGGCGGCGGTGCGCTCGGAGTCGCCGAGAACCACGGTGCCGATGGAGTCCTCGTCGAGGTTCAGGGCGAGGCCAAGCGTGCCGCCCTCGAACTCCAGGAGTTCGTTCACGGCGGCATCGGGGAGGCCCGACACGCGGGCGATGCCGTCGCCCACTTCGGCGACGCGCCCCACCTGGGAAGACTTGGCTTGGGGAGTGAAGCCGGCGAGGTTGCGCTGGAGTGCGGCGGTGATGTCGTCGGTGTTGATGGTGAGTTCAGCCATGACGGTTTCCTCAGAAGTTTTCGCGGAGTTGGGCGAGTCGGTTGCGGACGGAACCGTCGATCACGGTGTCGCCTATTTGGGTGACGATGCCACCGAGAACGGTGGGATCCACCACGGCCACCACGTCGACCTGACGGCCTTCTTTGGCGGACAGCGCAGCGGCGAGGCGTTCACGCTGGTCGGGGGTGAGCTCGACGGCCGAGCGCACCTCGGCGATCGCGGAGTTCGAGCGGCTGGAGGTAATCGCCAGGAAGCGGTCGACGATCGAAGAAAGTTCCTTGATGCGGCCGGTGGCGACAAGCAGCGAGACCACGCCGAGGGTGACGGGGCTTGCGCCCTTGCCGTCGAGGAGGTCGGACACGATCTGTTGACGACGCTCCACCGGGATGGTGCGGTCAGCGAGCGTTTGACGCAGTTCGTCGTGCCCGTCGATGGCACGGGACAGCCGAAAAAGCTCGTCTTGTACCTCGTTGACGCTTCCCTCGGCCGCAACAACGGCAAGGAGGGCGTCGGCGTAAAGATCGTTGCGATCACTCATGCAGATGCTCCTACAGACGAGATGTAGTTCTCGATGAGGTCGGATTGGGTGCTGGCGTCGAGGCTGTTAACGACCACCGATTCGGCCGCACCGAGCGCGAGCCGGGCAACCTCCGCTTGCAGGTCGGCAGTGATCTGTCCCTGGGCGCCGGAGATGTCCGAGGTGGCCCGGGACCGCACATCGACCGCTTCCTGCTCGCCACGGCTGATAATGCTGGCCTTCACCTGCTCGGCAGTAGAGCGGGCTTCGGTAAGGATGCGCTGACGTTCGGCGTCGGCGTTGCCAATGTTGGCCTGTACTTGGGCCAGTGCGGCCTCGCCGTCGGCACGGGCTTCCTCCGCAGTGCTGATCTCTGTTGCGATGCCCTCTGTGCGGTCAGAGAACGCCTTTTTCATGGCCGGACCGGCCTTCCACCACAGCAGGCCGAAAAGAATCACCGACGCCAGCGAGCCGACAATCAGTTCCTTGACGTCGTGGTACAGCCAGTAAGTAAGCGACACGTCGCCGCCGCTACCGGAGCCCAGGATCAATAGTTCGTTCATCGTGGATCGGTCCTAGTTTTGCGAGAGGTACGAGTCGACTGTGGCCCGATGGGCCTCTACGTCGAGTTGTTTGCCGACAACAGCCCCAGCGGCGCCAACCGCGATGGAAGCAACGTCGCCCCGGATACGCCCCATCGCCGTTGCCTTGGCCACGGCAATCTCTTCGGCGGCCGTGGCACGAAGCGCGGCCACTTCAGCCTCGGCGGCGCCTACCAGTTCCTTGCGTTTGGCCTCGCCTTGGGCCCGCGAATCTTCGATGATGCGGGTGGCTTCGGCACGGGCGCTGGCCAACGATGCGTCGTACTCCACGACTGCGGAGTCGGCCCCGACCTTGGCAGTGTCGGCGGCATCGATGTCCGCACGAATCTTGGCTTGGCGGTCCTCCATGCCCTTCATCACCGGCTTGAGGAGCACGAACTTCATGAGCGCCCAAAGCAAGAAGAAGGTGACAGCACCCCAGATGAGCTCGGGGCCCACCGGAAGAATGGGGTTGCTCACCTCTGTCGTGGCAGCGGCAACGACAACGACCCCTTGCGTGGGCTCGACCACGGCCGAAACCGGGGTTGGACCCCCACTTGTCACCTTGGGGTCGACACCGGGGGCGGTGCGCGCTTCCTTGACGATCGTGGTGGAGGTGGACTGCGCGACCTCTTGCTCACTCTGAGTGAGCGTGAAGTACACGTTGCTCGTGGTGCTTCCCACGGCGTGCTCCTTGGTAGCGGATGGCTTCGATCAACGCCGTCCCCGTTGGTGATACGAGGGGAAAGCGGGGACGATCAGACGATCGACTGATCAGGCGAACTTGAGAAGGATGAAGACCACGAACCCGATGAGGGCGAGTGCTTCGGTGAAAGCGATACCGAGGAACATCGTGGTTCGCACCATTCCGGCGGCTTCAGGCTGACGGGCCATGGCCTGGACCGACTGACCGACGAGGTAACCGATACCGATGCCGGGGCCGATCGCGGCAAGGCCGTAACCGAAACCAGCCGAGGCCGCCGCGGCGACACCCTTTTGCTCAGCAGCCGTGAGGTTGCCGGCGGCGCCGGTCGCTTGAGCGAGGATCTGCGTTGCGCTCATGTGAGTGGATTCTCCTGTTGTGTGGGGGTTGTGCCTCCGCAATACGAAGGCGACATCGGGTCCGTCGACGTTGTGTCGGCGGAAGAACGGGTGATCAATGCTCCGGGTGGAGCGAACCGCCAATGAATACGGCGGCGAGAATGGCGAACACATAGGCCTGCAGGAACGACACCATGACTTCGAAGCCAGTGAGACCGACAAGCACAAGGAACGGCAGCGGGCTGAAGATCGCCAAGATGCCGGCACCGGCGAGGGTGATGGTGAGCACGGCGAAGGTGACCAAAAGGATATGGCCCGCAAGCATGTTGGCGAAGAGCCGCACGGCGAGCGAGAACGGCCGCACGATGAAGGTCGAGATGAACTCGATCGGGGTGACGAGGAGGTACAACGCCTTAGGCACGCCGGGAGGGAAGATGGCGTTGAAGAAGTACTTCGGGCCTTGCGCCTTCACGCCGACGCAGATGAACATCACCCAGGTGGTGAGGGCCAGAATCGCCGGGTTGGCCATTCGAGCGTTGGCCGGCATGGCGAATCCGGGAATCACCTCGAAGATGTTGCCGAAGAACACGAAGAAGAAAATCGAGGCGAGGAACGGCAGGTACTTCTCGCCGCCGTGGCCGATCGCCTGCTGGATGATGCCCTTGTCGATGAAGTCGACCGAGATTTCGGCCAGGTTCTGGGCGCCCTTGGGTACCAACTTCTTCTTGGCCCCAAGGCGGAAGATCAACACGGTCGCCACGACGGCGAACACGTTGATGAACGCGATCTTGTTGAACTCAAGCGGCAGGCCAGCAGCTGGCCAAACGACGAGGGCGTCGATCGGAGGGAAGACGAGGCCTCCGCCCGCTCCTTCGGATGCGAAGATCACCTACGACTCCTTCACTTCGGCGGGCTTGAGCCCGGGGAACGCAAGATTGGCGGAGACATACTTCATCTCCCAGAACAACAGGGCGAGGTGCGTGACTACGAGGGTGATAGCGAACGGGATGATGCCCGTTTTCATCCACCAGGTGTCCTTCACCAGCAAGAACGATGCGAAGATCAAGCCCATACGGATGAGATAGCCAAACAGGGCCGACCCCATCATCAGACCAACGGAAATTTTGGCGGCATAGGTGATCGACGCGGCGGCAAGCAAGAAGTTCGCCGCCACGATCACGATTGCGTAGCCGGTGGCGACGGCGCCAGCCGTGCCCCAGATGAGCCCAAACACAACGATTGCGGCGGGGGCAACCATCGCCGCACGCTTCACGAGGTCACGAGCGATGTCGGCCTCGGGGGCCGGGCCTTCGAGGCGGGTCAGGATGGCTTCGCCCATGGCCGACCCTTCTCGTGTTCGGCCATCTCGGCGCTGTAGCGGAAATAGATGAGAATCGCCGACCCGATGAACCCCAGGATCGCAAACAGCACGGCGAACAATGCCGTGGTACCGACCGTGCGATCGAGCCAGAGTCCCAGGAGCGACAGGATGACCGGCGAGAACACCAACTCATACGAGCCGGTGCTGCGGTTGACTCCTTGCTGAAACTCGCTTCGTTGCGACGTGTTCACGGTTGCTCGTACGGTGGGGAATGCAGCGGGCGCTGCGGCGGTGGCTGTCTTCCGGCTGCGCTCGCCTCTCTGTCCGGGGTCGGACGGGGGCAGGACGCTTGTGAAGACTTTCGCAAAGTAGCAACCCGGCCTTGCGCGGGGCAAATCTGGTTTTGGGCCTCCCCAAACTTCACTCGGCAGTACCCCAAACCTGACTACTGCCGTTCTGGATGCGATTCCGCCCGAATACGGGCGGAATCCCATCCGGAATCGGTTTGGGCTGCCGACGACTGGCCCGCAATGCTCAGCGGGGGCGACGGGGGCGGTTTGGTCGGGGTTTGCCACGGGGATCGACGACGGGCAGTTGACCGGTGGCCCGACGTTCGGCCCGCTGGCGAGCCGCCTTTTTGCGGATCTCCCGACCGTCGACCGGGGACGCATCGATACCGGCAGTTGTAAGTGCGGGCGTCGTCGGGGCGATTCCCGAGGGTGGTCTTGGCTCGGCCGTTGCCGCCGCAACGGCTCCTGCTGAGGGGACAGACCCGGCTCCGGCTCCGGCTCCGACCACCGGATTGACGTTCGCCCGAACCCCCGGCTCGACCTCTGCCGCGACCTCCACGTCCCGGGCTTTGCGCCACGTGGGGTGGAGTACGGAATACAAAAGCAACGCCAGCCCGACGAGACCGAGCGGCACTAAGGCATCGCCCGTGCCCGTATAGACCGGGTACAGCACGAACCCGGAGAGCAGTGCCGTCCATGCCCAAAGGATGAACACGGTGCGGCGATGTCCATGGCCGAGGCGCATGAGGCGGTGATGGAGGTGTTCCTTGTCGGCGGTGGCGACACCGCTGCGTTTCACCGCCCGCCGGATGATGGCGAAGCCGGTATCGAAGATCGGTACACCGAGGACCAGGATCGGGATCACCAGCGGCGCATAGAAGAAGAACACCTGCCCGTTGAAATCCTGCCGGGGCCGACCCCCCACCACCATGGTCGAAGCCGCCATCAACACTCCGAGCAGCAGCGCGCCGCCGTCGCCCATGAAGATTTTGGCGGGGTGGGCATTCCACGGCAGGAAACCAACACACATGCCCATCACGAGAAGCGCAATGAGCGGGCCGATGTTTCCAGCATCGAGCAAACCCTGATCGCTCAGGCGCACGGTGTAGAGGAAAAAGACGGTAGCGGCGATGCCCACAATGCCAGCGGCGAGACCGTCAAGGCCATCAATGAGATTGATGGCGTGGGCCATGGCAACCACCCACAGCACGCTGAACAGGAAGGTGAGCTCCGGCGCCAGTTGCACCGAGTTGTAGAAAGGCACCCGCAGCTCGATCATGCTGACGCCGAACAACACCAGTGCGCTGGCGGCCAGGACGGTACCCGCGAGCTTCGCCGGCGCCGACACGTCTTTGAGGTCGTCAATGTGGCCGATTACGACGATGATGAACGCGGCAAGGAGCACCCCACGCGGCTCATTGCTGCCGCCGAACACGTCGTTGAAGGCATCGAGACGCGACGCCGTCACGAACCCTGCGAGAAAACCGCCGAACATCGCAACGCCACCGATGACCGCGGTGGTCTTCTCGTGGACCCGACGTTCGTCGGGTTCCTGGACGGCCCCGAATCGCAGCGCCAGCATGCGGACGAGCGGGGTGAGGGCAAAGGTGGTGCCCAAACAAACAGCGAGCACGACGGCATAGGAGGCAGCGCGAGACACCGAGATCTGATCGTAGTCCGACCAGCCCAACGGGGGCCGTTCTCGAGGCAACGACGCTTGCCCCTCCGCTCCCGCCCGCTCCCACCCGCCGGCCCGCCTCGCGCAACCATGTTGCAACCGAACCCCTACAAGGGGGACGGCTGCAACAACGTTCGGCCTCACGCTCCGGAGCGTGCCTGGGCAACGACCTTCCCAACCGGGGTCGCAAGGCGTACCCTGGTGCCTGAAGCAACGTCGGCCTGCCGGACCAATTTCTCATCCCGGCGCTCCATTTAGTGGCAGATCGGGAGCACCGGTAGAGGTTGCACCCCCTCCTCGAGCAACACGAGCCGTCTGCGCAAACCAAGTACAAGTCGACACCAACCGAAGGAACCGTCATGGGCATCTTCCACCGCAAGTCCGACGAACTCAGCTTCAGTGAGCCACTGGCGCAGGAACTCGAGGTTGTGCGCGCCGTCATGGCAAACAGCCAACCCGGCCACGTGCTCCGCCAAGGCGACCGCTGCGCATGTCCTCATTGCGGCGCTACATCGTTCGTGGTGAGCGGAAACCGGAACACCTTGACCTGTACCCACCGTTGCGTTGATTGCGACCAAGCATGGGCCATCACTACCCGTGCCCTTCACGCCTTCGCCGCCGAAGACGCTGCCCGCACCGCCGACCTTCTCGCCGAGGCCAAGGCCAACAACACCGGTGGTCCCTTGCAGATTCTGCTGGTCGAGGACGATCCTGCCGACGCCGCAATGGTGCACGCCATTCTCGCCCCGGCGATCCCCGAAGCGGTGCAGATCGTGCACGTCGACAACCGAAACGAAGCAGAGCAGACAGCCCTTCTCGGGTTCGACGTCGTCTTGCTCGACCTCAACCTGCCGGACTCCGCCGGCGCCGACACCGAGGCGCATTTCCGCGCCGCCGTCCCGGGCGCCAAGGTCTGCGTCTGCACCGGCGACGGAGAGTTGGCGTCATCAACGCTTGGCGCTGGCCGGCCGGTCCTCTACAAACAACAACTTGTCGATCTCGTTGGTCAGCAACAACGCGGGACCGCCGAACTCCTCGCCGTCCTCCGCGCCGCCGCCGCCTAACCGACCAACCTCACCCCGGCGATCCCACGCCCTTTTCCGTTTTTGGTAAGGGAGACGCATCAATTTTGATGCGTCTCCCCTACCAAAACGCGAACCAGGGTGGCGACGATGGTGCCGTCGGGTCGGACGACGGTGAGGTCGGGCCGGAAGTCATAGCCGTGAGGGCTGCGGAAATCGATCACACCCTCGACGGCCGATAGTTGCTCGGCGACGATGTGCCGAACCAGCGCACCTTTGAGCAGCTTGTTCCAATGGTTCACGGCCACGAGTTTTGTGGCCCGTGGACCGGCAACCGGGTCCGGCATTTCGTCGAGGAAACGAACGGTGATGACGCCGCGCGGCCCCGCAACAGAGGCAACGGAGGCCGCGGTTGCCAGCGGGGTCGCGGCGGGAACCAGCGGCGATGCCCACGCCGCAGCGTGCTCCTGGGGGAGCAGGTTCCAGACGGTTCGTCCGGCCGCAGCACCGTCGATCATGGCGGACACTCCGGGGCGCCATGAGGTCGATAGCTTTCCCAGCCGGGACAACGAACCGCCCATCTTGAGCTTGTAGTCGGGTATTGGATCGGTGGGCGCCACCACGCCCCACAACCCGGAGAAGATCAGCACTTGGGCGTCGACCCGGCGTTGAAGCCTGGCCGGAAGTTCACCGTAGGCCAGTTCGCCGTACAACACGCCCGTGTACCGGTCGATCGCCGCACACGTGGGGGACGACGTCACGAGCCGGTTGGCCTCGGTGGCGGCGGCCAACACGTCGCCTTTCACGCCGAGCAACTTCATGCGGTTAGCGATCGTTCCCCGCATGGCGGTCTTCAGCGCGGCCATCACCTTCGCCCGATGGTCGTCGAGGTCGGGCGCCACCAACGAGCCGGGTGCCCAAGGAGCGCCGTCGCCACCCGTGGCCTTGCCTTCCGACGGCGGAAGCAGGATCAACGGGGGCGGTGCCATGGGATTGGATCTCCTCGTGCCGTCGCTTCGATCAACGGCGCGTCACTACACAGGGCGTAGCCCAGGAACGGGCTCAGCGATGGACGACTTCAGGCGTAGACCGGGAACCGGGCGCACAACGCGTTGACGTCGAGCTTCACGGAAGCCTGCTCGCCAGAAATATCCCGACCCTTCAACGCACGGGCGATCAGCGAAGCGATCTCCGGCATCTCGGCCTCGGTCATCCCCTGGGTGGTGACCGACGGTGTGCCGATCCGTAGGCCGCTGGTGACAAAAGCCGAACGAGGATCGTTGGGAATCGTGTTCTTGTTGAGCACGATTCCAGCGTCGTCGAGCACCTGCTGCGCTACCTTGCCGGTGAGGTCGGCGTCGAACGGTTGAAGGTCGATGAGCAGGAGGTGGTTGTCGGTGCCACCGCTCACCAGCCGGAAGCCTTCGCTGGCCAACGCCGACGCCAACGCGCCAGCGTTCTTCACGATCTGCGCGGCGTAGTTGCGGAAGGCAGGGTGCGAAGCTTCGCGAAACGCCACCGCTTTAGCGGCGATTGCGTGCTCCAGGGGACCCCCCTGCAAGCCGGGGAACATGGCCTTGTCGATCGTCGCGGCGTACTCGGCCGTGGTGAGGATGCACCCGCCTCGGGGCCCGCGAAGCGTCTTGTGGGTGGTGAAGGTGACGACATCGGCGTAGGGCACCGGGCTCGGGTGTGCCCCACCGGCAATGAGCCCGGCGATGTGGGCGGCGTCGAACATGAACAGCGCACCCACCTCGTCGGCGATTTCGCGGAAGATCGCCGGATCAATGGTGCGTGGGTAGGCGGTTGCGCCCGCCACGATGAGCTTGGGCTTTTCCCGCTTGGCGAGATCGCGTACCTCGTCGTAGTCGATCCGCTCCTCCGATGGGGTCACCCCGTAGCTCACAAACTGATACAGCTTGCCGGACGCGTTCACCGGCGATCCGTGGGTGAGGTGGCCACCCTGGTCCAGCCGCATGCCGAGCACTTTGTCGCCTGGTTCGAGGAGCGCGAGGTAGACGCCGATGTTGGCGTTCGCACCGGAGTGCGGTTGCACGTTGGCGTGTTCGGCCCCGAACAACGCCTTCACCCGGTTGCGGGCGAGGTCCTCTACCTCATCCACCACCTGGTTCCCGCCGTAGTAACGCTTGCCGGGATATCCCTCGCTGTACTTGTTGGTAAGCGAAGACCCGGTGGCCTCCATCACTGCCGGCGAGGCGAAGTTCTCGGAGGCAATGAGCTGAAGCGTGCTGTTCTGACGCGCATCCTCGGCGGCGAGGAGGTCGAACAATTCGGTGTCTCGATCGGTGGGCCAGCCCATGGCGGCAGCTCCTGAGGTGGGGGCGCAAGGTACGCCGGGTGAATGAGAGAACTAGTGGGGGGAGAGCAAAGGCGACACAGGTGGCGCCGCGACGGCACCGAGGCTTGCAGCTTGGCTTCCCCAGACGCCATCGACCAACCGAACGAGGTGTTCGTCGAGTTCGGCAAGCGTGGCCTTGTAGGCCTTCATGCGACGCCCGTACGGATCGTCGACATCAAGAGTGGGACGAACACCGAGGTAGTCCGCCCGGGAGCGGTCCGGCAACACGCCTTGCAGGTACCGAGGCAACGACTCTCCGGGGGCTCTCGGATGGGCGGCGACGGCAACGCTCAGCTCCTTGAGAAGGAAAATGCGGTCGAAGGTGGGGGCGTTGACCAACGTGGCGTTGCGCACATGTTCGGCGGTCATGGCCAGCACCAGATCGGCCGCGGCCAGCATCTCGGCGGTCGTGGCTCTGCTGGTGTGGGTCGACGCATCGATGCCCCGTTTGGCGAGCAGCTCCACTCCCTCCGCCGACGCCGACTTACCTTCGCTCATGAATCCTGAGGAGTGAACCGTGGCGGCGATGCCTCGCCGACCAAACTCCGCCCGAAGCAGGTGTTCGGCCATCGGCGACCGACAGATATTGGCGGTGCAAAGCACGAGAACGACCGGGGCCGCCGGGGCCGTCGGCGCGAGCGCGGTCGTGTTCGCAGCGTTACCGAGAGTGGGAAGGTCGTCGATGATGTCGATTGTATGCCGCCACAGGCACAGTTCTACCCTTGACGCACAAGTCAACAAGGGCGGCACTCACCGACGTGAGGCCGCACCAATAGGGGGCACCATGGCCATCAACTCTTCCGTCAATCCCCGCACGCCGGTGCTGGTGGGCGGCGGTCAGATCAACAACCGGGTCGACCAGGGCGCAACGCCGCTCGAACCGGTAGATCTCATGGTCGAGGCGTTGCGCGGCGCAGCCGACGACAGCGGCGTCGGCAACTCGTTGCTCGCCGCCGCCGACTCGATTCGTGTGATCAATCTGTTGTCGTGGCGTTACCGCAATCCGGGGGCGCTGCTCGGCCAGCGCATCGGGGCGTCGCCACGCCACACGTCGTACACGGTGATGGGCGGCAACTACGTCCAGACTCTCGTCAATCGCACCGGCCTCGACATCCTTGAGGGGAAGGCCGATGTGGTGATCCTCGCCGGCGCCGAGGCGTGGCGCACACGGAGCGACTCCCGCAAGAGCGGCGGCGAACTGGCGTGGACCAAACAGGACGACGACGTCGCTGTCGCCGAGCCGGTGGGCGAAGACACGGACCTCATGAGCCAGGAAGAAATGGCACGGAGCATCATCATGCCGGTGCAGGTGTACCCGCTGTTTGAAAACGCCCTGCGTGCCGCCAACGGGCTGACCCTCGACGAACACCGGAAACGCATCGGCGAGTTGTACGCCCGATTCAGTGAGGTCGCCGCCGACAACCCACACGCCTGGAGCCGAGACATTTGGACGGCGGAACAGCTCACCACCGCCACTCCCGACAACCGTATGGTCGGCCTGCCGTATACCAAACGGCTCAACTCCAACAACATGACAGAGCAGGGCGCGGCCGTAGTGATGTGTTCGTTGGAGAAGGCCCGCTCACTCGGCGTGACCGACGATGCCCTGGTGTTCCTGCACAGTGGGGCCGACGCCCACGACCACCAGTTCATCTCGAACCGAGCGAATCTTCACTCCTCTCCGGCGATGCGTTTCACCGGCAAGTCCACGCTCTCCCTCGCCGGCATCGGGACCGACGACCTGGCCCACGTCGACCTCTATTCCTGCTTCCCTTCGGCCGTGCAGATCGCTGCCCACGAGATCGGGCTGGGCCTCGACCGGCAACTCACCGTCACCGGCGGTATGAGCTTCGCTGGCGGACCTTGGAACAACTACGTGATGCATTCCCTCGCCACCATGCTCACCGTGCTTCGAAACGATGCCGGCTCGAACGGCCTCGTCACCGCGAACGGTGGCTACCTCACCAAACATGCGATGGGCGTCTACAGCACCAGCCCGCCGAAATCCGGTTCGTTCCGTTGGCAGGATTGCCAGGCCGACGTGGACGCCACGCCATCGGTGGAGCTCGATCCCGAGCCGTCGGGCCTCGGCACGGTCGAGTCGTACACGGTGATGCACGGCCGCGACGGCAGTCCCGAACAAGGGATCGCCGCTGTCACGATGCCGGACGGGCGGCGGGCGTGGGGTGTGACGAGCGACGGCCCACTGATGGCGCAAATGTGTGCGGAGGAGATGATCGGCACTTCGATCACCATCGCCCCCGACGGTGCACTTTCTGTTTGAACCGCCCCGAACGCTGAACCCATAGCCACTTCGGTAACAGCACGGTCGTACCTCGGATACTCCCCGGTGAAACCAACGCTGAACAGCCGTTATCGGCCCGCCTGCTGGACCCGTCGTTGTCCGGGGCCGTGATAGCGCCCGACTCGTCAACCGGCGAATCATCGGCCCGTTTCACGCGGATCGGAGGGGTCGCAATACTGGTGGCGCTCGGGGTGGGAGCGACGATCTGGCTTCGCCGGCGACGACGCTCCGACTGACCGGCGCATCGGCGCGCGCATGATCACGACGCAACCGAGTCAGGTCGATCGATTTGTTGCTCAAGGTTGCGACAGGAACGTGTTGATCTCGGACGCCACGGGGTTCAGATCGTCGAGCCCCGGAGCGTGCCCGCGCCCTCGACCATCGTCAGTCGAGCGTTTGGCAACCCTGAAGCCAGGTGTTCGGCCGCCGTCCGGCCACCCAAGGCATCGGCCGTCCCCCGCAACAATCGAGTGGGTTGGCGAATGCGTTCGATTTTCGAAACATCAAGCAAAAGACCCCGGTTGAATCCGTTGTCGCCCCGAAGGCAACGGGTGGTCCGTCGCCGATGATCTGCACCCGGACGTCTGCTCCCGTTCGGGCACACGACACGCATGCGGTTTCCGGACGCGCTCCCAGGGAGTTCCAAACCGCGGATTCCTTCTGCCGGTATCGCTCCTCGTCCATGGTCTCCCCCGATCGCCGCACCTGAAGTCGCTGTCGGTCCGGTAGTTCCCTGCTGTCGGAACGCCCTCGCCGACACCGCTGCGACCGTTGCTCTCGGACGGATGTCACACCCGGACTCAATTGACAAATGGCTCAGGGTTGTTAACTTGTCACCTATGGCCGAGGATCTCTCCACCCGTGACCGCCTGCTCGGCGCCGCCGTCGAGGCAGCGACAATCCACGGCATCGCCAAGCTCTCAGTCGGGGACGTGGCCAAACGGGCGGGCCTTTCCCGGCAGACGCTCTACAAACACTTTGCGTCCAAGGACGAAATCGTTGCGAGTGCCGTGCTGCGTGAGGCCGCAGCAATAGTCGGCAAAGTCGTCGCCGCGTCCGATGCCAAAGAGGACATTCAAGAGGCGCTCGAGGCCGGCATCCTCGCCGCCTTGGAACTCACTCGTGAACACCCGCTGCTTGATCGACTGGTCCGAACCGAGCCCGAAACGCTTCTTCCTTTCATGATCGGCGAGATGGGGCCGGTGGCCACGGCGGTGCGCGAGGTCGTCGAGAGCATCGTCGCCCGACGAATGCCCTCGCTCACCGAGGTCAACCGACGACGTTCCGCCGATCTGCTCGCCCGCCTCCTGGTGAGCTACGCGGTCAGCGCGCCTGACGATCCGCCCGAGGTGGTGGCTTCGTTTATCGCTGCGCTCGTCGCCAGCGGCCTCCACCAGATCACGGCCGCTCCCTGACTGCCGTGATCTGAGCACCACTCGCAGATCAGGTACCGGTCCGACCCGCTCCAGCACTCCCCTACTCCCCTATCAGAGGTTCGCCATGCCCACCATCACCGCACAGATCGACGGCCAGACCGTTACCTGGAAGGACAGGAAGCGCTGGTTCTACCCGATCGCCCTCATCGTGCCGTTGCTGCCCTTCGGCGCCCACGATCTGGTTCAACGAACCGGGATGAACATCTTCTGGTACCTCGGACCGATGTGGATCCTGATCGGGATTCCATTGCTCGACACCATCGTCGGCACCGAGAAGAGCAACCCGCCAGCAGAAATGGTCCCTGCCCTCACCGAAGACCGCTACTACCGCATCCTCACCTACCTCTACCTCCCGATTCAGTACGCCGGGTTCTTCTGGGGAGCATGGATGGTCACTCGGGGTGGGCTCGATCTGTTCTCCCAGATAGGGCTTGCCGTCACGGTCGGATCCGTGGGCGGGGTCGGCATCGCCAACGCCCATGAGCTCGGCCACAAGAAGGAGAAGTTCGAGAAGTGGCTCGCCAAGGTGGTACTGGCGCAAACCGCGTACGGCCACTTCGAGATCGAGCACAACCGGGGGCACCACACCCGGGTCGCCACACCTGAGGATCCGGCAACGTCACGATTCGGCGAGAGCTTCTGGCGGTTCCTTCCCCGTTCGGTGATCGGTGGAGTCCGTTCCGGCTGGGACCTCGAACGCAAACGTTTCGCCCACCTCAACAAGAGCCCGTGGCAACTCGACAACGACGTGTTGAACGCGTGGACGATGACGGTGGTGTTGTTCGGCGCCACGATTGCCGTGTTCGGAATCGCCGTCGTGCCGTTCCTCGTGATCCAGGCAGTGATCGGGTTCTCTCTGCTCGAAGTCGTCAACTACCTCGAGCACTATGGGCTGCTCCGACAAAAGGACAACAACGGCAAGTACGAGCGCACCCAGCCGTGGCACTCATGGAACGCCGATCATGTCGTAACCAACGTGTTGCTCTACGGGCTCGAACGACATAGCGACCACCACGCCAACCCGACTCGCCGCTACCAGACCCTGCGGACGTTCGACGAAGCCCCCCAACTGCCGAGCGGGTACGGACTCATGATCGGCTTGGCGTACATCCCCCCGCTCTGGCGCAAGGTGATGGACCATCGGGTGCTCGACGTCTATGACGGCGACCTTTCCCGCATCAACGTCGACCCTCGAAATCGGTCCAAGGTCGAAGCTCGTTACGGAACCGCCAAGGTGCTCCAGAACACGGCCACTTAGGGAACGAGCACTACCTTGCCGGTGACCCGCCGACCGGTCAGATCGTTGAGGGCGTCCGCCACCCGATCGAAGGGGTAGGCCGTGGGCTCGACCGGATGCAGCCGACCGTCGGCGGCCATGTTCAGCCCCTCGGCCAACAGCGCCGAGTTCTCCGCACCGAACTGCATGGACCACGCACCCCAGTCCACCCCGAGAATCGATCGGTTCCGGAGCAGCACCTGATTGAGCGGCAGTCGCGGGATCTCGCCGGCGGCGAACCCGATCACCAGGTAACGACCGAACAGCCCGAGCGATCGCAACGCCGCATCGGCTTGCTCGCCGCCGATCGGGTCGACCACCACATCCACGCCGGTCCCCCCGGCGAGTTCCCGGGCCCGGTCCTTCACCGACTCGTCGGGATAACAGATCACGTGGTCGGCGCCCATCTCCCGTGCGGCGTCGAGCTTTTCGTTTGACGACGCCGCTGCGATGACGATCCCGCCGAGCGCCTTGGCCACGTCGATCGTGGCGAGGCCCACGCCACCGCCGGCCCCGAGTATCAGCACCGACTCGCCCGCAGCCAGCTTGGCCCGCTCGCCCAGCGCGAACAGGGCCGTGCAATAGCTCTGGGTGAATGTCGCCGCCTGGCCGCTGGTGAGCTCATCAGGAATACGGGTGACCGACAACGAATACGCCCCCACCTGCGTTGCGTACCCGTTAAGCCCGCACATGGTGAGCACCCGATCGCCCACGGCGAACCCCTCCACGCCGTCGCCGATCGCTGAGACCCGCCCGGCAACTTCACTCCCCGGTGTGAATGGCACTGGAGGTTTGATCTGGTAGGTCCCGGCCACAAATAGGGCGTCGACGTAGTTCACGCCCGCCGCCTCCACATCGATCACCACCTGGCCGGCACGGGGTTCGAGGTTGGGGTGCTCCTCCACCACCAACACCTCGGGACCACCAAGCTCCGGACAAACGATTTTGCGCATGCCCCGCATCATGCCCGAACCAACGTTGCCTCACCGAGGCCGACGAGGGCATAGATGCCGAGCAGGTAGTGGATGCCCGGCGATCAGGGCATGCCGGTGATCATGGCAAGCACGTCGAGCACCTGGCTTACCACCACCGGTCCAACGTCCCCTCGGGTCGGCCCGCAGCGCTCCAGGGCCACGGCTCTCATCTGCTCGACCAAGGCCCAACTCGTGTCGGTGAGTCCATTGCTGGTGTCCGGAACCACCTCGATATGGCTCGGGAACAGGCGTGGGGTCGTGGTGAGCGGCACCACAAAGATGGTCGATGGCCGAAAACGGAGAAAGGAATTGTCCATGAGCACGATCCCCGGCCGACGAAATCCCGCCTCGGACCCGAGCGGCATGCCGAAGTCGACACTGATGACATCGCCGACGTTCACGAATGCCCCGGGGATGTGCCGAGTTCGGGAAGCAGCCAGGCGTCCCGTTCACGCTCATAGTCGGCCCATGCCTCGGGATCGTCTCGCAGTGCCCGCTCGGCGGTGGCCATACCTCGATGGAACTCAGCGCGACGCAGTGCATCCAACGCCGCGTCGAGCGTGTCGGCCATCGAAGCTCCGCGCGTGGCGGCGAGGCGGCGCAGCTGGTCGCGTTGGTCGAGTCGCACCCGAATAGTGGTCGACGGGGCCGATGTAGACACAGAAGTCATATTCGAAGTCTACATATGGCCGCCAACGCCGATGCTCGCTTACCCCCATCAGCTCCTGACGGAGCGTCAGGAGCGGGTGTAGGGTCCGGCGATGCCCGGCACCGACATCGCTCCACCCGTCCTGCCCCAAACGCAGCACCGCATCCTGCTGGCCCGTCGGCCGGTCGGGCTGCTCACCGCCGAGGACTTCATCTTCGAACACGATGCGCCGCTCCCGTCGTTGGGCGAGGGCGAGGCGCTCATGCGCAACGTCTACCTCAGCATGGATGCCACGGCGCGCACGTGGCTCAACCGCGGCGAGGGCTACCTACCCGCGGTGGAGATCGGCGAAGTGGTGCGGGCGAGTTCGATCGGACAGATCGTCGCCACCCATTGCGACGCCTACGAGATTGGCGACCTCGTCTACTCACTGAGCAGCTGGAGCGAATACGGAATCTGCAAGGACGACGCTTTCACCACGAAACTGGCGCCCGACACGCCGCTCCGGGCGATGATGAGTGTGTTCGGCGCCACCGGGGCGGCCGCCTACTTCGGTCTGCTCGATATCGGCCAGCCCAAGGAAGGCGAGACCGTGCTCGTCTCGGCCGCCGCCGGCGCCACCGGATCGTTGGTCGGACAGATCGCCAAGATCCACGGCTGCCGCGTGGTCGGTATCGCGGGCAGCGACGAGAAATGCGCGTGGGTCGTCGACGAGCTCGGGTTCGACGCCTGTATCAACCACCGTACCCCCGACCTCGACCTCGTAGCGGCGCTCAAGGAACACTGCCCGAAGCGGGTCGACGTCTTCTACGACAACGTTGGCGGGACGATTCTCGATGCCGCTCTCGGGGCCCTCGCCATGCACGGACGGGTCGTGCTCTGCGGTGCGATCTCGGTCTACAACGACCAAGGGCGTCCCCCCGGACCGTCGAATTACCTCAATCTCATCGCCCGACGAGGCCGCATGCAGGGCTTCATCACCCTCGACTATTGGGACCGCTTCGACGAGTGTTTCGCCGCGCTCCGCACCTGGGCCGATGACGGGATACTCCGGTGGCGCGAACATTTGGTGGATGGACTCGACAATGCCCCCGACGCCCTGAACATGCTGTTCACCGGCGAGAACACGGGCAAGGTCATCGTCCAGGTGGCGCCCGAACACTGACCATCAATCCAATAGGGAGGCACGCAACACATGACACATCGAGTGATCCAGTGGAGCACCGGCAACGTGGGCACCCTTGCCCTCAAAGCCATCATCGAACACCCCGGGCTCGAACTGGCTGGCCTTTGGGTGCACAGCGCCGACAAGGTGGGGCGTGATGCCGCCGACCTCGCTGGCCTGCCCGACAGTGCACCTCGCACCGGCGTGCTCGCTACCAACGATGTCGACGCGCTGCTCGCCCTTGGGGCCGACGTGGTTTGTTATACCGCCACCGGCGACCTCCGGCCCGACGAAGCCGTGGCCGACTTGTGTCGGTTCCTTCGAGCCGGAATGAACGTGGTGTCCACCTCCGTGGTGGCGCTCGTGTACCCGCCGATGGCCGAGCAGCGTTGGGTTGATGCCATCGAAGCCGCATGCGCCGAGGGAAATACGTCGTGTTTCACCAACGGCATCGACCCCGGTTTCGCCAACGAGCTGATTCCGCTGATGTTCACCGGGTTTGCGTCCCGGATAGACAAGGTGCACGTCCAGGAGATCCTCAACTACGACACCTACAACCAGCCGACCGTGCTGTTCGACACGATGGGTTTCGGTCAACCGATGGACGCCATGCCGCTCATCTTGATTCCAGGTGTGCTCACGATGGGTTGGGGCCCAGTCGTGCAGATGATCGCTGATGGGCTCGGTGTCACCCTCGATCGAATCGACGAGTGGCACGAGAAGTGGGAAGCCCCGGTCCGCTACGAAACTGCAGTCGGGCCAATCGAGGCCGGCACGATGGCCGGGTTGCGTTTCGAGCTACGTGGCGTGATCGACGACGTCGACAAGATCGTGATCGAGCACGTCACGCGTATGCACAATGATGCCGCGCCCGAGTGGCCCCAACACACCAACCCTCAGGGTGGCTACCGAATTGAGGTGATCGGGAACCCCACCTATCGCTGCGACCTCGAGATCGTGGGCGACGACGGCGATCACAACACCGGTGGACTCGTCGGGACGGCGATGCGTATTCTCAACGCCATCCCCGCGGTGTGCGACGCCCCTCCGGGGTTGGTTTCCACCCTCGACCTGCCACTTGTTACCGGCCGCCACCTGATGACCTGAATCTCCTGCGGAGCAGGCCTGCCCGAATCCGGATGGACTGCGGCTCCTGTCTGCCTTTGCGTTTTGAACCCGTCGACCTGATGCACGGAGCGACCTGTTGACCATGGGTCTGGCGGCTACCGTCCATGCTCCCGCTTCCCATCTGAGGTGACCATGTTTCGGCGTTTCTTCATTCCGGCCCTCACCTTCGCCGCGGTGTTGGCCATCGGTGCGTGTGGTGGTTCCAAAACCACAACCGCGACGACCGAGCTTGGCTCCGACGGAGGGAGCAGCACCGTCCTCGCTCCACCGTCCAACGCCGCCGCCTCTACCGCCGGCGCCACCGCGGCCCCTGGCACCACAATCCAAACACCGGGAACCGCCACCACCACAAAACCGCTCGGCACGTCTACCACGAACCCGTCCACTACGAAGCCCACCGATGGGTCCACGACTACCACTCGCCGCCGCACCACCACCACGTCCGGCAGCGGGTCTGCGACCACCTTGCGGCCGGCCGATCCCGCTTACGCCGACTGGTGCGGAACACTGTTCGACAGACTGGTCGTCGTGGATGCGCTCCTCAAATCGGACACGGAAACCGAGGAGTCCACCCTCACAGAAATGAAAGAGTTCTTCGCCACTGCCACCGCCGATGCGCCTCAACCTGTCGCCGCCGACTGGCAGTACGTGAATGGGCTGGTGCAGGGTTTCACCTCGATGACTGCCATGGACAACACCACCAATTCCGATCCGAAATTCGACGCCGCCACCACACGTATCGAGGAGTGGGTGCTCGGGAACTGCGGCTTCGACATGAACGAAGTGAGCTGACCAGTAGGTCACTCCGTCCGCCAGACCCGCCAGACCCGCCAGCCCCGCCAGGCCCGCCAGACCCTTCGATGCCAACTCTCTATGAGCTCTAGGTCGCCAACCGACACCGCCGTTTCTCCGAGCCCAAACCCGACCTCGCGAATCGAGCACCTCCCGGCCATCACGGCGGTGGTGTGGGTGAACCTGCTGCTGGTAGTGGCCTACAGCGGAGCGTTCGGGAGGGTGGTGGCGTCGGAACGCATGGAGAACTGGGCGACGGTTTTTCTGTCGCTGATGTTGCAGGCCATGCCGTTTTTGGTGCTCGGTGTGGTGGTGAGCGCTGCGGTAAGCACCCTTGTGCCGACGGCGTGGTTTGAGCGTGCTCTTCCGAAGAGCCCGGTGCTGGCGGTGCCCGCAGCGGGAGCATTCGGCGCGCTTCTGCCCGGCTGCGAGTGCAGTGCTGTACCAGTTGCGGGCCGGCTCATGCAGCGCGGCGTCCCCCAAGCGGCCGCCCTCACCTTCCTGCTGGCCAGCCCGGCCATCAACCCCGTGGTCGTGGTGGCAACGTCCGTGGCGTTTCCGAACCAACCCATGATGGTGTTGGCCCGATTCCTGGCATCGTTCGTGGCGGCGGTGACGGTCGGCTTGTTATGGCAGCGTTTTGCGTCACCGGAAATCCTTTCGGCGCGCATCACGCGACTTGTCGAACATCACCGCCACGATGACAACACCCCGAAGGTTCGGGCCTTCGCCAACGTCGCGATTGCGGACTTCACCCAGGCCGGCGGTTACCTCGTGCTCGGCGCAATGCTGGTCGCCACCTTCCAAGCCTTGATCCCGAGCACCACCCTCGATCGTTTCGGCGGCGACGGGATCGTGCCGATCCTCACCTTGGCTGCGCTCGCGGTCGTATTGTCGATCTGTTCCGAAGCCGACGCCTTTGTGGCCGCAAGTTTGAGCCGGTTCTCCCTTACCGCCCGCCTGGTTTTCCTCACCGTTGGGCCCATGGTCGACCTCAAGCTGGTGGCCTTGCAATCGGGAACGTTCGGCCGTCGTTTCACCCAACGTTTCGCCCCGCTCACGTTCCTCGTTTGTGTGGCGTCCGGTGTGGCCGTCGGCCAGATCCTCCTCGGGGGAACGTGAGACCGTTCGACCCGCCGCTCTTGGCGATTGCCTCCGGCACGCTGGCCGTTCGTGTCGGCACCACCGACCTGGTCTTCCGCTACCTCCGCCCGTCGATGCGACCGTGGCTGATCGCTTCTGGAGTGGTGCTGCTTGCCTTGGGCGCCATCGCCCTCTGGGATGCGTGGCAGCGCACCCGGCCGCACAAGCCAGTCGGGTCCACCGACCCCGCGTTCGCCCCCGACCAGGTAGCCCACGCGCACGAACACCACGCAACATGGCTGTGCTGGTTGCTCCTCCTGCCGGTGGCGCTCGGAGCAATCGTCGACCCTCGTGCGCTCGGCGCCGCATCCGTCAGCCAGAATCGAGGGGCGCGTCAGGCGTTCTCCGAGCCGTTCGATCTCCAGAACTACCTGGCGACGCACACCACGGGCGGTCAGGCGCCACAGCTCACCATGGCGCAGTACATCACCGCCGCACGAAATCCGGCCGACCGAGATGCCCTCAACGCGACGGAGATCCGGTTGCTCGGTTTCGTGGTTCCGCATCCAACCGACCCTGCTCGACGCCTGTTCTCGCGCCTCCAAGTTGGTTGTTGTGCGGCCGACGCCGTACCGCTCGTCGTGGAGGTGACGGTCGCAACAACGTCCCCCAACGCGAGGTCGGACGCACCTCGTTGGCCGGAGGCAAATCAGTGGGTGGAGATCACGGCCAAGCTGGATGGTCCGCTCACCGATGGGATTATCTCCGCCAACACCGATCGAGTTGAACAGTTCGCGATGGCGGCGGTGACGGCGTCGGCCGTACGGTTGGTCGACGCCCCCGAACAGCCCTACGAGTACCCGTAACGAGACCGGATACCCGCAGCGGGCAGGGCATTTCGAGTTCGTGGCCCGATGCGACGTCGCCGGGCCACGAACCCCGTGGGTGTCAGGAGACTTGGAAAATGCGGTTGAACTGCTGACCAACCACCATCGACTGGCCCATGCGGGCCGTCCACTCGGCGGCCACCGCTGGCATAACGCCGGGCTGCACGCCGTAGGTGGATTCGATGTAGCCGTAGAGCCCGGCCTCATCGGTGAAGCCGGCGCGCTGCGCGGCCTTGAGGTACTGCGCGTACTGCTCCAGGCTGATGCCGTGGACGGGCTGGAGAAGCGGATCGTTGGGATCGAGCGGCCGGGTGCTTGGTCCGCCCATGGCGGCGGGATCCATCATCCCCTGGGCACCTTGCACGCCGATCGCGCCCTGCTGCTGCATCTGGGCGTATTGCTGATTCTGCGCTTGCACTCCGCCACCCATTTGTGCGGCGGCGACTGAATTGTCCAGGCCTTCCTTGACCTTCTTGAATAGCCCCATCGTGATGCCTTTCGTTCGTGGGACCTGTCGTCCCGCTGGTGGTCTCAAGGTTGCGGTGCAACCAGGAGCACCTGACGAACGGTAGCCCGATCGCTTATGCCGTTCTCGCGACTACGCCCCTCGCGGATTGGGCCCTTCAGCCTTCGGGACCGAAGAGATCGCGACGCGGAGCATCGCTATACATCGGTTCACGTTTCTGGTCGAACGCTCGGATCGCTTCCTGAAGGTTCTCCGTGAACCCGAGCATGAGCTGATTGCGGTCCTCGATCTCGATGGCCGATTCGAGCGACGTGGTTTCGAGGTTGACCCACAAGATGTCCTTCGTCATCGCCAATCCATACGGGCTGTAGCGCGCCATCTGCTCGGCCATCGCCAGAGCTTCATCGAGCACGAGGCCATCGTCCACCACCCGCGAGACCAGTCCCATTCGCAGGGCTTCGTCGGCGTCGATCCGACGGCCGGTGAGGAGCAGATCGTTGGCGTGGGCGGCACCGATCAATCTCGGCAGCAACCATCCCGCACCCATCTCGGTGGACGTCAGGCCGTTCACAATGCCCGTCGCGTTGAACTCTGCGGTCTTGCTGGCGATACGGATCTCGGCCGCAAGCGACAAGCACATGCCTCCCCCGAATGCTGGCCCGTTGATGGCGGCGATGAGGGGCTGAGGCATCCGACGCATGGCCAACACCACTCGCGAGTAATAACGCATCGACCGCTGGGCAATCCGTCCAACGGAAAGGCCGTCGATGTTCGGGATGATCCCGTAGTCCTTCAGGTCGAGACCGGAGCAAAACGCTCGACCCTCCCCCGTCAGGATCGCCACCCAACAGTCGTTGTCGGCCGCCACCTCCTCGATGGCGTCGTAGAGCTCGATCACCAGATCGATCGTCATGGCATTGAGCCGCTCGGGCCGGTTCAGCCGGATGACCGACACATGGGGAATCGGGGTATCGACGAGGACAAGGGAGCGCTCAGTCATATCTGACATCGTGTCAGAAACTTGCCCTCCTGGCCACCTTCGCAGCCCCACAAACATGCTAGTCAGAGAGTTTTTGGTGAAATCAGGCCACGAAAAGCGGCCGTCTCGCGAGTCCCTTGCAAATCCCTTGCTAATCCGGCGCCAGAATCCTATGGACTTTTTAGCGCATTTTATTTCCCTCCACTCCACGAGGATTCCTGGTCCTCGACGCCAACTGAGGAGGACCACCATGCGAGGAAGCGTGCTCAAGCGAGGCAAGAGTTGGAGCTACGTGCTCTACCTCGGTCGGGGCGTCGACGGACGCACACGCCAGAAGTGGGTTGGAGGGTTCACTACCAAGAAGTTGGCCGAGGCCGCCCTGGTGTCGGAGCTGGAACAGATGCGCACAGGCCGGTTCGCCGATCCGGGCACCACCAAGGTGGCGGAGTTCTGCGAGCGTTGGCTGGAAGCGGTCGTGCCGACGCTGCGCCCGTCAACGGCGCGCAGCTACACCGACCTGATGCACAACTGGGTGGAGCCAAGAATCGGATCCGTGCGGCTCGCGCATCTCGACGCCGGCCACATCGCTCGTCTCCACTCGGACCTTCTGAAGAATGGTCGGGTCCGAGGCAACGGCGGTGGCCTTTCCCCGCGCACGGTCGGCTACGTCCACCGCGTTTTGCACCATGCGCTTCGCGATGCCGGGAGGTGGGGGCTGCTGCCGAACAACCCGGCTGAGCTCATTAACCCACCACGGGTCGTGCGAAAGGAGATGCAGGCGTGGTCTCCATCCGAGGCCCGCCGTTTCCTCGAGCACGTCGACGGCGACCGTCTCGCCACGAGGTGGTCACTTTTCGTGACCACCGGGTTGAGGCGTGGCGAAGTGCTCAGCGTTCGATGGAAGGACGTCGACCTTGACCGCGGCGTGCTCGCCGTTCGTCAGACCTACCTCATTTCCGGCAAGAGCACGGCGGACTTTGGCGAACCCAAGACCGCCAAGGGGCGGCGAACCGTTTCGCTTGATGCCGACACGGTCGCTGAGTTGCGGCGCCACCGGCGCCACCAACTCGAAGAACGCCTCGTGGCCGGGTCGGAGTGGGGTGATCACGATCTGGTCTTCACCGACGAGATGGGTTCGCCGCTCCACCCCAACCGGATCACGATCGGGTTCAAGCGGCTCGCCATCGCCGCCGGGCTGCCGCCCATTCGACTTCATGACTTGAGGCACACCGCTGCCACATTGGCATTGTCCGCCGGGATCCACCCGAAGATCGTGTCCGAGCGACTCGGCCACTCGACCATCTCCATCACCCTCGACACGTACAGCCACGTCATCGAGAACCTGCAAGCCGACGCCGCTGACCAGATCCGCAAGGCACTGTTCGGCGACGCCCTTCGGCAAGAAGAAACCGACCCGAACGCCAACTCCGGGGCCTGACCGGCTGGAGGCCGGACGCAAACACGCGGGACGCAAACACGCGGGACGCAAATGGCGGCCGCCGTCTGGCCGACCACCCGCAGCGTCTGCCAGTAGGGCGGTGATCGTCCGTCTCGGCTCTCAACGCGAACCTCGTCCAACGCGCATCCGCTCTCAGAGTGCCGCAAAAGCCTTCCATCTACTTTGTTCTTGTCCGGATCAGTCCGTGTTTTCCGGGTTTTCGTTGACCCGCCGTCCGCCGCATCTCGCCCTGATCGGTCCTGCTGCTTCTGGCGCGATAGCAAAATGTTAGCAACGCTTTCGATCAGCGAACATCGTTGCGGAGCGAAGGCTGGGGCTTCATGCCCAACTCGTTGCCGATCCTCCACAAGATGGCGTGTCCACCATCCCCATTGGTCTTCGTCGCGCAGGTCCGATCGTTCGATGCAGCGGGTCCGGCCGAAGAACTTCAGCGTCACCCCCAGCGTCGAGAGGACGCCGCCACAAGGCCTAACGTCTTGAGCCGATCCAATTTACGTAGACCTACAATATTCATACACAGATTGTTTCGATCATCCCGCAACACCCCAGAGCGAAAAGGCCGAAAGCAAAGCGACCCCACGGGATACTGGTGTACCTACAACGGAACCCCCGATACTCCCAAATACCCCAGACACTTCCAGAGTACACAAGCACCTGAGGGCCGGTCCGAAAGACCTTTCCTGGAGAGATGTTTATCCGAAAAGCCTCTATCTGACCGTTACCCGCTTGACCTGATCGAACACTGTGCTTTCCGTTCCCAGGATCGATACGCACACATGTGAAGAGGCACCATTCTCGGCGAATGAGCGACGTCACAGCGGCAAGCGCCATAACCACCATCAAGACCACGACAGCCACTCCAAGAAAAGTCAACGAGCCCTCACCTTCACCCCCACTTCGAGACTGATCGTCACACTCAGATCATTCCGAGTTCCGACCAGAAAGCGAGAGAAATAATGCCAGGAAAGATCTTGAGCTGCGCCGCTCGCCTTTACCTCGCGGGTTCCACCGGTCCGAAAGGTGGGCGAGTTCAAGAGGTCGGTGAACTGAGGGCGTGAGTGTAGAGCTGTTGGGATGTGGACCACTAGAAACCGCCCTGGCACACCTTGAACACCCCCGATCACCGACCGGCACCATCGCCACGCTCAAGAGGAGGCCCGCAAAGAATTTTTGATGAATCGCTTGGGGCGGCGGTGCGACTCCCGGACTCCACAAGCTGGTTGGCGTCATCGGAGATCCACCCGTCTTTGAATGGCCATCTTTCCTGTGTTTCCGGATCGATGAATTCAAACAAGCCTGCTTTCATACGCACAGTGGATGTCACAAGCTTAAGGAACGGTCGCCACAGTGCAAGCTCCCATTCCGTCGGACCCTTGAAGCCAATATCCCCGCCGACAAGGCAGTCGTCGCGTATAAACGATGGGGCAAAGGAGGTTCCCATGATGAAGTACCTTTGCAGCTCAGGAGGGACAACATTTGTCATTTCAGGCGTGACCCATGAAAGCGGAGGCAAACAGATGATCTGGGCAAATGCATGGGAATCCCAACTTTCTGGACTGTCTATCTCTTGATCTCCAGTGGTCCGCATTCGCCAGCCGATCCCGAGAGCTGCTGCCAGAACAGCTAACGATTCATCAGGTGACATCACGAAGGCTCTTCCGCGGCTAACTACTTTCATAGATGTCACCTTCCACTGCAAGGATCGGGGTATGTGTATGTGTTCAGCGAGCGGGTTCATACGCGGGATCTACTCTAGGGTTTGGGTGGTAGCTGGGTAGGGGTCCGCTGGCGCGGCGATCCGAAGAGCCCCCAAACTCATCTGACGACCGCGTCGATTATAGGTCAAAGAGAACCAACGTAGTCCGGGCTATTGAGAATCAGATCTGTAGCCCGGCGACGGCAGAGTGGCACCTCTCACACATCTATAGTTGAACTCCTTGGTCCAACTAAGGTGCTCAACCTGGCGGGGTTCAAGAAAGTTGATCGCTGGACGCTGATCGGTCCGGTTCGCCAACAGTAGTTCGACCCTTCTCTTGAGTATGAGACTCATACCTTCCTCTCCTTGCCGAAATTCGTCGAGACTCAGCCAGCAAGAATTGCAAACGTCACACATCAGGATCACTTCGCGATCGAGGCTCGCAAGACCAACCATGCCGTCGTCGCCGAAGGGGCAATCGCCTACTACTATCATCCACTGGTCTTCGTTCATAGTCGACCCCATAGGTTCATGGCTCCATCTCTATTCCTGAGTATGGGAACGCAGTTACGAGTCTGTTGCTTCCTGTCTCAACTACCAACATGATGTAGGACAATGGCGGATTTCCAGAAACCGAACCGTCATTTCCTCCCAGCCACCCCACCGCTTGGTTCATATTTATATAGTACGCAGGGCGAGTTCAGCCGGTGGGTGCAACGCGGGCCGCAGCGTAGACCTGCGCGGCGGTTGACCAGGGGAACCCGCCCTCGAACGGACCGGAGATTGGGGAGGCGACGGCCAAGGGATTCCTAGTCTTCCGATCCAAAGGAAACGAATTCTACAACTGGGAGGTGAGCTGTGGTCTGGTGCAGTTCACCAAGCTTGATTCTTACTAGATCATTTTGATCGCGCACATAGTTGCAGTCGTACTCATATTTGGCGCGGGGAAAGAGCCGTTCGAATACTGACATCTCTCGGATCTCGAACAGGCCGACGCCTTGGTAGTCAATCCCGTCAAGCCAGGCGGGGAATGCGGCATGGTTGACCGGTAGATCTTGATCCTCGCTCTCTGAAAAATAGGGACTGATTATCAGTACCCGTCGCAGGATCGACTCACGAATGGCGAGCTGAAGCAGTCCATCGGCGCTTTCCAGGTCATGAACTATTGGTGGGCCCGGAGGCAGAAAATCAAACGCTATCCCATAGAGAGAATCTGCTTCAGAAGGCTCGCGTATAACGTCGCCGATCCGCATCGAGCCAATGAAAGTCTGAAGGTCAGTGAACATGACTTAGAGGAGACCTATGCATTCGACCAGCTCCCACATAGCGACCGCATACTTTGCCCCGTACTTGGAGAGAACTTCTTCAACGTCCATCGCGAAGGCGTGCCAAAAGCGGCCTTGGCGGATGTATGACTTCTGCTTTGCCTGATACCACTCGCTACCGCCATAGCTAAACGACTTGCGATGATCCTTGGCGGTGAGCTTCATCGCCAGACCCGTCCCATCGGAATCGCCACCGAATGCCGCCTGACGTGGTAGGTGATGACCGTTTCCCCCCTTCCCCTTGACATTATTGCACATTCCCCCGTATGTGAACGAGCATTGAAACCGGGAGCGGGGGAGCATCGAAAACGGGAGCATTGGTGGGTGGAAATCTAGTCGGTGGTTGGGGGGTTGTCGTCGGGGTGTGTGTTGGCCTGACCGTTCACGGTGCGGCGTACGAACCCGTCTTTGCGGAGCATTGTGAGCCACCGGTCCACATTCCCGCGATGCACTGGTAAAGGACCCCCTCCCACAGGCCGTTGGGGAGGAGCCAAGCACCGTGAAACGACCCGCTGTCGAGCGGGAGTGAGACCTCACCGTGCAAAGTTCGCCGTAAGCCAACGTCACGCACCACGGACGGCGACCGCCCCCGTCGACAACGACAACGAGGCGATTTCGACCGATTCGGCTCAACCACCGTCGCGTTTCGACGTTCAGGGTAGGACCACCAACACCGACGCCGTTCACGCCCCCAAAAAAGGTCGGTGTCCGATTTCGGGGTGCTGGTTGGCCATGCCTGATGCGAACGCGTCCACCGCCGTCGCTCTGACCCGTTCCGAACCAGCCACCGGTTTCTTGTCCGAACCGTCACACCGCGTGGCGTTGGTAAGTGATGGTCAAAAACAGTGGACCACCAACCGTCAAGCCACTCAGCCCCCGCCTGCCACCCCGGTTGGCGGCACACCACACGAAGGAGGTCCGCATGGACTTCGATGCCCTACCCGCCATGCTCCGAGTCGACGAAGCCGCGCAGCTTCTCCACATCAGCCGATCCACCGCCTACGAAGAAACCGCCCGCTTCTTCCGAACCAACGGTCTCACCGGACTGCCCTGCATCCGGATCGGCAGATCCGTCCGAGTCCCCAAAACCGCGCTTCACGCCTGGGTCACCGCGCAACTCCACCAACCCGAATGACCGACCCGACACAACAACGAACCATCCACCGACCCCACGGCCGTCGTCCACCGACGGCCGCCCCCGTTCACCTCCGCCGTCAGCAATCAGCGCTCCGAGGCCCCAACCGGCCGGCCGCTTCGCCATGTGCACCCCGCCACGCAAGCTCACGCAACCAGCGGTACCCGTCGACCTCACGACCGACCTCACGAGCAACCTCACGAGCCACCTCACGTTCATTCGCATCGACGGCTTCGGTGTCGGCCGACCGAGAAGGTCCACCCTGTGGTGTCCATCGCGACCACGATTACCGACACGAGCACCGATGTTGGCGCACTCCCAGGCGGTGGTGCCGGGCACGGGCCTACAGCGGCAGGTGACACGGCACAGCGCCAAGGTCGGGGCTACGCCAGGGGCACACCGACGACCCACATGGGTGTTCCCCGCCGGTTCCCGTGCACGCCGACCTCGACCCTCACGGGTGGTGCAGTCGCGGTCGATCCCGATGCCCCCGTGGTTCGGCGTCCGCCGGCGCCTGGGCGGGAGTCCGAACTCCGAGGCGCTGACCGGCGCCCCACGGGGCCGCACCGTCCCCGTCACCTCACTGGGGCCTTTGCCGAATGGGCTTCGAGGGGGCGGCGGGGGCACGAGCCAGATCAACAACCGAACGCGAAACGTCAACCCAAAACCGAACGACAAGAACGAGAAACGCGAACACCATGAAGGACTTCACGAGAACCATGAACCCAACTCTTTTCTCATCTCACTTCTCGAACCAAGCCAACGATGAAGATCAAGGTCAAGAGACGAGAAAAGAGATATCACGTGGAATAAACCTTTGCAGGTTGCCGGTGGCAACCTGCTCAACCCCACCACCACCGGCCTCACGGCCCGCCACCACCACCGTGAACCCCCCGGCCGGCACCCCGCCGCCGGGCACCAGGCCACGGCCACCCGGCATGAGTGTGGCCGGGACCGTGACGGTCACCTTGACCGTCACCGTGACCGAAACCGCGGCCATGAAGCCCGCCGCGTCGGCCGTGAACACCTCCCCGGACACCGGGTTGGGGGTGCGGTCATGAAGTTGTCCGTGACCCGACTTGGCGGACACGGTGCCGGAGGCCGAACGGCGGCCCGACGGATCGTGGACTACCTCGAAGGCAAGGCCCTGTCCCTTGAACAACAAGCCGCCCGCCAACAAGCCGAACACGAAGCACAAGCCGCCGCCGAAGCTCAGGCCGCCGCGGTGGCGGGGACCGGTGGGTTGGCCGATGGTCGTGGCGCCGACCTGCCCGAGATGGGCGCCGGGCATCGCGGGCGACATCGAGATCGACAGCGGCCCGTCCGACGAACCCCTCGCCGTCAGGGATCAGCAGCACTGCGTAACAAACCAGTTTCTTGAAGACCACGCCACGTTCGCTCGCAGAAACGGCAAACGCATACAAACCCACGGACTGACCGTTGGCCCCTACCTCCAAGGCACCGGCCGGGCGTTCGACCCGTTCCCGCACCGCCACAACATCGTTGCCAACACCGCCCCCGTCACCCCCACCCTCGAACCGCTGATCGCCCCCGCCTGTTGATTTTCCGGTGGCGACGCGCCGGGTTCGTGGCCTTTTGGCGGTCAGCAGGATCTGCCCGGTGGCGGACCACGCTGACTGCCCGGTGACGGCCGGTTCGTCACGAACGGCGGTCGAGCCCCGAGGTGTCGGGCCTGTCCCCGATGGATACGAAGCCGCGAGCCGGCCCCTCAGCGCGTGTGGAACGGGTGATCGGTCGGGCATATTGGCAGGTGACAAGGCAGGGTGCCAGCTGTCCGGTTGGCCAGTGGAAACGATAATGATATTGTTATCGCCATGTCGAGCAGGGATTGACCGGTCGAGTTCCATCGGGACTGGGAGATCTGAGCTGACAGCCTTCCCCGAGCCGATCAGGAAGCGCTCCTGGCCGCAATCCGTGTGCTGCGCCATGTGGGCCCGACGTTGGGTCGTCCGCTGGTCGACACCGTGGTGGGCAGCCGTCACGCCAACATGAAGGAGCTACCACCTGGGTCGACCGGTTTCACCGAGATCCGGTTGCTGTTCGCATTCGACCTGGACCGCCATGCCATTTTGCTGGTCGGGGGAGACACGAGCGACGACTGGCGCGGCTGGTAAGTCGAAGACATCCCGATCGCCGATGAGCGATTCGACGAACACCGGGCAGGTATCGAGAAGCGCAGAGCCAACGAAGCCGCAGCCGCGAAGAAGCACGCGACCAAGAGCGGGAAACGAAGGAGCAACCAATGAGCATCAAGACGTGGGAGAACAAGGTTCTTGCCGAGCCGGGCGCAGCCAAGCGTGTCGGGGAGATCGAGGAGGAGCTGCGCCTCGCGGCGGGACTGACTGCCCTGCGCGAGCAGGAAGGCCTGTCTCAGCGCGAGCTTGCCAAGCGCATCGGAGTTTCCCAGCCTCGGGTGGCGGCGATCGAGCGATCGCGGAACGTCACCCTGGACGTGCTGGAGCAGTACGTCGAAGGGCTCGGCGGCCACCTGGAGGTCAACGTCGTCAAGGGCACCCGCAAGGTCGCCCTCATCGGGGGCTCCAAACAGCACAAACGACCCGTGCCCTCGGCGACGAAGGAGAACCGCACAGCATCGAGCGCCACCGTGACGGCCGCGCCAACCAAGAAGTCCCCAGCCAAGGCCGCTGCCAAGCGTCGACCGGCCTGACTGATGTCGGCCCGTCAGTCAGAACGGGCAAAACCACAGGGGCGAAGTCTCCGATCAACGCCACGCCGGTCAAGTAGATCGCCGGCCTGGTGGCGCGTCAGTTATCAAGGGTTGCCGGCGCAACAGCGAGACGCTCGGCGACCGCACCGGCATGGAGTCGTCGGTCCCATACCGCGACGACGAGGTCGGGCGAGCCGACGATAAGGGCGCTTGCCAGATGCACGGCGTCGGCGCCGCGGAGTGCTCGCTGCGCGGCCAGTTGGCCGGCGCTGCGTTCGACGCTCGAGGTCAGCTCGATGGGGCGTATTGCAGCCCAGAAGTCTTCCCAAGTCGCCTCTGCGGTGAGTAGTTCGCGTTTGGTCAGGTCCGAGTTCCGCGCAGACGCTGCGAGGGCGGCTCGGACCTCGGGGTACGCCAGTCGACTGGAGAGAGCGGCGTCGCAGCCGTCCCAGAGCTCACTGGCGAGGTCCGTGCCGGCTTCGTCGACCACAAGCTTCACGAGCGCGCTGGAATCGAAGTAGACGAGCGCCATTGCTCAACGCCGCTGTTCACTGACGCTGTCGGCGACTGACCGACGAGGTCGGGGACGCGCCAAGCCCCGTGCCTGTGGGCGGCTCTCGCTTTTCGGGCGAGCTATGGCCCCCTCCTCAACGAGTCGCGTGAGCGTCGCGGTCGCGTCGACACCGAGCAAGCGAGCGACGGGGATCCCTCGGTCTGTGACGACGATCTCATCGCCTTGACTGGCACGTGTGAGCCAGTCGCTCAAATGCGCTCGAAGTTCAGTCACGGCTACGTCCATTCGCAAAGTGTACAGCAGCTAGGTGACAAACTGTACACATTCATGGAGCGAGGCTGATCGCCCGCAAGATTGGGCCGTGCCGAAATACTACGAACGTGAATCGGTGTCCCCGACCCCGAGCCGGGTATCACCGAACCACGCGCCGCGAACGCGCAGTTCGCCGGATCCAGCACCCATCGAGGTGAGCCCTACTCCGCTCCGTCGTCGTGCGATTCCTCGTCAAGCTCGGCAAACACGTCAGCGGCGTCCTGGTTGCCACCGCCGGCAAGGCGGCGAAGCTCGTTATGGTCGCCCCGCTCGCCAGCCAACTCCACCAGCACCTCAGCTGCATCGCTGCTGCCCTCAGCTGCTCCTCGTCCATCCGACGAATTCGAATGTGGTCCGCTGTCCGGAATCCTCGGGGCTCTCTTGCATTGGGTCCGAGACGTGACCTTCGGAGAAGACGCGTCAACCACCCGCACCGGAAACGCGCCACGCACCATGGCCGCACTCCGCAACACCGCAATCAGCCTCCACCGCATCAACGGCGCAACCAACATCCGAGCAGCGCTCAGAGCCCACGCCCACAACGTCGCCCTCGTCGTCGCAATCCTCAAACTATGAACCGACTTTGCGGTTGTCCCTGGGGGTGGCTCAGCCCGATGACGGGGTCGGCGGCACCGAGTTTGTTGGACCTATTGTGCTGCCCGCCACCAGGTGTCGATGGCGGCGACGAAACGGTGAGCTGAGGCGAGGTACCTCGCGGCTTCGTCCTTTGTGGGGGGCATGAAGTTCCCGATGGGTGGGTACTCGACGACGCGGTTGCCCACCAGGCGAAGCTCGTCGTAGATCTCGAGGTCGTCGGTGTTGAAGATGTTCGTGAGTTCAGCGTGGGCGTATTCGACGGAGATCTGGTGCTGGTCTTTCCCGGTGATCTTGAGCCCGGAAACGTTCAAGTGGACGTCGACCGCGGCCCGCAGCGCGTCATAGACCAGGTTGGCGATGGCGTTGGCGCGTGCGGTCTTCGTTTGGCCGATCCCGGGCCCGACGCGCCCGCTGCGCCGCTGTCG
>JANOSD010000150.1:0-1737 GCA_031415655.1 Actinomycetes bacterium | reverse complement strand
CGCCGACCGCCCGAAGGGTGAAAGGCGCGACCGGACCAACGTCGTGAGTGCCACCACGATTGCGCTTGGGAATCCTGACCGGTGAGTTGGATCACGTCGTAGGCTCCAGGCATGAGCAAACCCCTTGGGCCCTACCGGCCGATCGTACGAGCCGGCGATTTTTTGATCACGTCGGGCCAGGTGGGTGTGCTTGGTGGCGCCATCGTCACCGGTGGCATCGAGGCCGAAACCCGGCAGGCGATCGCCAACGTCCGGGCCCTTCTCGAAGCCGAGGGGGCAACCCTGTCGAACGTGGTCAAGACCACGTGTTTCCTGCTCGATATGCGCGACTTCGGCGCCATGAATGCCGTCTATGCCGAAGAGTTCGTCGGCGACCTTCCGGCCCGATCCACCGTCGCCGTGGTGGAGCTTCCGGCCGGCGCAATGTTCGAGATCGAGGCCTGGGCGTTTGTGCCCCCGGGGTGATGTTGGCCTCGCTCTCGTGCGTGCGTAAGACTACGCAGGTGGGCCCCGTCATCATCGTCATCGTCCTCGTGATCGCCATTCCCGTCAGCCTCATGGTCACCGGGGCGATCATCGCCGCGTTGCTGGGCGTCACGATCAAGGCCGACGTCGACGAGCAGTTCGAGGGTTCGGAACTGCTCGAACTGGGCTGACAGCTACGGGCTACTCGCCTCTTCGCCCCGCGGTCGAGTAAACCGCCAACCCGGTTCGAAGTCGGCCACGTTGGGTGCCGATCTGGGGGCCATCCTCCGCCGCACCGAACCGCTCCGACTGTCACCGTTGGCTTCTTTGCAGCCGTTCGTGCCAGCGCGGCGAAACGTGCTCGGCCGTTGATCGGTTCCGATCGTTTCGCGTCTGTGCTCATTGGACCTCGCCCCGACGAACTCCGATCGCCATCCGCGCCGTCGCCGGTGCCCCCGGTAGGTTGCCGCCCGATCCGACTGGGTCGACTGGTGAGCAGTGAAAGGGGCGTTCCGTGGCAATCGGTACTGTGAAGTGTTTCAACTCTCACACGGGTTTCGGATTCATCTCCCGAGAGGACGGCGATGATGTGTTCGTTCACCACTCGTCGATTCAGATGGACGGCTATCGCAGCCTCGATGAAGGCCAGAACGTGGAGTACGAACTCGCGCAAGGCGACAAGGGTAACTAAGCAGTCGAGGTTCGCGCCGTCTGAGACGCGGGCCATCTGAGATGCGTGCCGTCTGAGGTGCGGTCGCAGCTACCGCCTTGGTATCCGAGTACGCCAGGATGTTTGCTCGACGCCGCAGGCGGGTGACTGTCCGCTGCGGTGATCGACCGTTTGAGATGCGACCACCTGATGCGAAGCGCCGAAGATGTCATGGGTACGTGCGGGCCGCCAGGACGAGATTGCGTTGGGAAGACCTGGTGATCAACGTGTTTGACAGCGAGCCGCTTCGGCGAGGATCAGGTTGGCGCGGCGGTTGATGCCGGCATGGCTGAGATGCTGATCATCGAGCAGGAGCGCCGGGTCTGCGGCGGTGATAGCCCGCCAGTCGATCACCACAACATGAGGGTGTTCGTTCGGATCGATGGCCGCCAGCGCTGCGTTTACGCGGGTGAGCAACGCTCGCCAGAGTGCGGCGGTTTCCGGTGGGGCGTTGGCAGCCCACCGTTCGGGGGCGTTGAAGATAATCCGGCAGGGCACGTTGTCGGTGGCATCGAGGTAGGAACGCAGACTCGCTTCGAAGATCGGGTACAGCTCCTCGAACG
>JANOSD010000149.1:0-89845 GCA_031415655.1 Actinomycetes bacterium | reverse complement strand
CGGTGTACTACATCCAAGTCAATCCGCTCGTGCCCCCGGGAACCCCGCCCGGAACAGGCATTACCGTAGGCGGCCACATGCATTTCGCCCTACGGGCCTCCCAACCCGCCGGGTTCAGTCGGTGCTCCGCTGATGCATCGGCGGCGACCACGGCGAATCCCCACACCGTCGATTGCCCGAAGGTCTTTGCGTTGCAGCACATGGGAATCCGCGTGAATTACACGAGTGGTCAGTCGTTCTTCATCGCCAGCGTGGGCGCCGAACAGGCCGGGAAGCAGATGAACGTCGAACTTTTCGACCCGGCCGAGGGCGCCAACGCCATCGAACTCATAGATCCAAACGGGAACCCACAGACGATTGAGGCGGAAATCGCGTGCAAGGACGCCACCTATCGGTCCGAAACCGGGCCGTGCACAACCGGGGAAGCATCCCCGACAGGGGGGTATGGCCCGTGGACCGCCACTAGCGTCGACGTGTCCGGCGCTGGCACAAAACCGTTCCCCAATCTGAGCCAGGACGGCAAATACAGTGACCGTGTCCTTCGCCTAAAATTCACGGTCCCAACGAACTACGCAGCTCTCTACGGTACGAAGACAGGGTGGAAGATCCGCTACTTTGCCCCTGCTTCTTTCTCCGACCGCGCCACCTGGACGGTACGTATCACGCCGTGACCGGGTAGCCCGCCCCCAACAGGTACCGGACGTTGATCTGAGGATTAGTTCCTCATCACCGACAGAAATCGACTGGGGTGGCAAGGTGACCCAAACCGCAGGAGAGCATCGGATCGACAACGCTGTTTTCGTCGGTGGTTGGGGGCGCGGTGGGATACGACATCGAGCCGGCTTACTTGGGGTGCAGGACGGAAGGATTGTGTCCGAAAACGAGGGCAACTCCCGTAGCCCTCGCCGACCTCGACGAAGCGTTTCACGCCGTGCAAATCAGCCCACAATGGTGATGTGAGCGGGTCGTCGGCCAAAGCGGTGCAAACCCGTCCCTCTGCGCCGAGCGAAGAGGCTCCCGGCGCCGATTTGATTCAGCCCCGCCCGGGCCCCTATTGCTTTGAGGTGAATTGCACTTTGCCGCCGCCAACGCCACAACATCAACCAAAAGGCCGAGGTGACCGTCACCCTGGCGGCGTCCCTGGTGTTCGTCGTCTTGCCGATCGGTAGTGGCAACGCCGGATCCGACCCCCGACCGTTTCAGGATCAGGTAGTGGCCTTTTGCCCTGGGGAGGCCGACCGCGGTGGCGGCATGTCAGTGGAACCAACATTCTGAGCAATGCGCGGCACGGAACGAATCCTTTCAACGAGTGCCCGGTAGCCAGGAACCCGAGGGCCACTCGGTGAGCATTGCGTCAGCTACTCCTTCGGGGACAGGGTCGTACGGCGAGAGGAACGGGTTCAGGAGCGACGCCAGGGTCGTCGGCGACTCCCGGCCGGCCGTTGGGCCCGACCGTCGGGGCTTGCCATCGGGCCGACCGCTGGGGCTGGCGGTTCGGTCTGCGCACTACTGTGCCCGGGGTGAGTTCCTTCGTCGATGAATGCAACCTGAATGTGAAGGGCGGAGATGGTGGTGCCGGGTGTGTGTCGTTTCGGCGGGAGGCGCACGTGGCCCGGGGTGGTCCCGACGGTGGTGACGGGGGCAAGGGGGGCGATGTCTGGATGATCGCCGACCGCAACGTCGCCTCGTTGCTTTCGTTCCGAGATCATCCGCACCGCAAAGCCACAAGTGGCACGCATGGGTCGGGCAAAGGTCGCCACGGTCACCAGGGAAACGACCTCAATGTGCATGTGCCGGCGGGCACCACGGTGCGGGATTTCGACGGTGAGGTGATCGCCGACCTCGTGCAGCACGGCGATCGTTGGCTCGCTGCCGCCGGCGGCCGAGGGGGCAGGGGCAACGCTCGATTCCTTTCGAACAAACGCAGAGCGCCGGGTTTTGCGGAACAAGGAGAAGTGGGGGATGAGCAGTGGGTGCGGCTCGAGTTGCGTCTCCTGGCTGATGTTGCCCTCGTGGGGTATCCAAACGTGGGCAAGAGCACGCTCATCAGCCGCATTTCGGCGGCGAAGCCGAAGATCGCCGACTATCCGTTCACGACACTCGAACCGAATCTTGGCGTGGTTCGGCTCGACGACGCCGAGTTCGTGGTGGCCGACATTCCGGGGTTGATCGAAGGGGCCAGCGACGGCAAGGGCCTCGGTATTCAATTCCTTCGCCACGTGGAACGGGCTCGAGTGCTTTGCGTGCTGCTCGACCTTGCCGCCGAGAGCGGTCAGCCCTCGCCCCAGGAACAGCTCGATGTGCTGCTCGCCGAGTTGGGGGCCTACCAAGCCGATCTCCTCGACCGTCCTCGGGTGGTGCTCGGCTCCCGGGCCGACATAGCGGAACCGACGTGGATCGAGCTGGCCGAACAGGCGGGGGCCTTAACGATGGTGAGCGGGGTTACGGGCCTCGGTCTCGACCGTGCCGTCGGGGCAATGGCCACCGCGGTCACCGGTGCCCGCGCCAACGAACCCGAACCGGAGGCCTTTGTGGTGTATCGGCCGGCGGCCGAAGGATTCACCGTAGAGCGGGCCGACGACGGGTCGTTCCTGGTGGAGGGCAAAGAAGCCCGGCGTGCCGTTGCCCTGTCGGACCTCACCAACCCTGAGGCGCTTGATGTGGCCCACACCCGCCTGAAGCAGCTCGGCGTGTTCAAACGACTGGCGCGGCTCGGCGCCGTGAGCGGTGATGCGGTCCAGATTGGCAAACTGGCGTTCACCTACGAGCCCGACGACGTGTAGCGTCGCGGCCCGATGCGCATCGTGGCCAAGATCGGCACTTCCTCCCTCACCGACCACCAGGGAGACATCGTCACTTCCGCCGTGGTGAAGCTGTGCGATGAAGTCGCAGCGCTGGGCGTGGAAGGTCACGAAGTGGTGATCGTGACATCGGGAGCAATCGGCGCCGGTCTGCCGGCGCTTGGGCTGGGCGGCGACCGCCGGCCGCGTGATGCCGTCACGCTGCAGGCCGTGGCCGCCGTCGGCCAGACCCGTCTCATGCAGGTGTACGACGCGTCGCTGGGTGCCCACGGTCGAGTGGTTGGGCAGGTGCTGCTGGCTCCCCATGATTTTCGCGAGCGACGTCAGTACCTGCAAGCCCGCGGCACGCTCGAGCGGCTGCTCGAGCTCAACGTGGTACCGGTGGTGAACGAAAACGATGCCGTGGCCGACGACGAGATCCGTTTCGGCGACAACGACCGCCTCGCCGCGCTGGTGGCCCACCTCGTAAATGCCGATCTGCTGGTGTTGCTCACCGATACGCCCGGGCTACTCACCGCAGATCCCCGGCTCGACGCAACGGCATCGTTGATCGAGGAGATCGTCGAGGTGGACCACACACTTGAAGCCCTCGCTGGTGGCGCAGGTACGGTGCGGGGCAGTGGGGGCATGGCCTCGAAACTCGCGGCGGCGAAAATCGCAGCGTGGTCCGGGATTCGCACGGTAATCGCCGCCGCCGATCGGCCTGACCTGCTTCCCGATGCTGTGCGTGGTGTCGCGGGCATTGGCACCGTGGTGTTCGCTCGTGACCGAAACCTCCACGCCAGCCGGCTCAACGCCCGAAAGCTCTGGATCGCCTTCGCCACGCCATCGCAGGGTCGCTTGACGGTTGATCAGGGAGCGATGGAAGCGGTGGTGAGCGGGGGAGCGTCGCTGCTCGTCGCCGGGATCACGGCAGCAGACGGCGAGGCGAAAGCGGGCGACGCCGTTGAAGTGGTGGGCCCGAGTGGTGAGGTGTTCGCGAAGGGGATCCTGTCAACGAACATCGTGAACCTCGTGCCAGCGACCCCAGGGACGAGCGGCCAAACACGGTTCAGTCTCGGTGTCGCCATCCAACGAGACGACCTAGTGGCCATGCCGTAGCCCCTTCGGGCTGCGACATGGACCACCCCACCTTCGGGAGTTAGTCGCCGAAGCAGGTGTCGGTCTGCGAAGCAATTTCCGCCGCGAGCACGTCCTGGCCGGCCTGGTTGGGCACGATGTGCTCCGGCGCTTCCGTGAGGAGGTGAGGGTCAGCGGCGGTGATGCTGGCCCAGTCGACGGTCCGAGCACCAGTTCCCGCGATGACGGTATTGAGTTGCGCCGCCTTGGCGTTGTTGTAGGCGCCGCCTTCGGTGACCGTGCTGAGGTTCACGATTACGACACACGAACTCGGAAATAGGCCGACCATGATCTGGAGTTCAGCCGCGGAGGTCGCGGGGTCGACGTTCTTCTGCCACACGTCGCCGACACCGACGGCGATCACGGCGACCTGAGGTGTGGTGGCGGCGAGAATATCGGCCTCGCGTCGAGTCTCGGCGATGGAGATACCACCGATGGCGGAGATCCGCACCAGGTAGGCGGGATCAAGGGCAGCGTGCAGTTCACCGGCGGCCGGAAAGATCCGAGCATCGCCAACAATTGCCACCTTTTGGGTGCCACTCCCGGTGTATGCGGTTTCCGATAGGCAAGCCGACGCGAAGAGCGTGGCACAGGCAGCCGTCGCTGCCAAGGTGCGGGTTTTCATGTGTGTCTCCAAGGGTGCGATGGGGGGAAACCCATTCGATCGTGTTTCGACCACATTTCTGGGAAACTTGACCCATTTCTTCGGTAGCCCTGCAGATTTATTCGGCTGCACTCCGAGGTTCGTTGGGTGCCCGGAAGCGTTGTTGACCCGTGGCCTTCGGGGCCGGAAGGGAGTAGCAGCGGCGCCGACGTGGCGAACCGGACACCCTTGGGTAGCGGTGTTCGGCGGTCAGGCCGGTTCGGCCTTGGCCACTGGCTCTGCCACCTCGGCCGTCGTTGGTTCGACTACCGCAGGTTCGGCGGTGGCGGCGGGAAGGGCGGCCTCGGCCGAGGGGGCGGGAGCAATGCCGAGTTGTTCGCGGATCTGCGACAGGCGGGTCTGGGCTTCCACGTTGCGGGCCGCGGCTTCGATCTCCATCATGTTCGACTCCACCGACGCTTCGGTGAGCTCGGACACGCTCTTGGCCTTGGCGTAACGAACCTCGATCTTGTCGCGAACCTCCTCGAAAGTGGGAACGTCTTCGCCCACGGTTTCGCTGAGCGAGGCCATCGCCGTATTCATCTGTTCCTGCATCTTGGCCTGATCGAGCTGGCTGAGCAGTTTCTGGCGTTCGGCGAGTTTCTTCTGCAACGCCGAGGCGTTCTGGCTTACCGCCGCCTTGGCCTGCTGGGCGGCCTGGCTCGATTGCAGGGCCATGGTTTTGCCCTGGTCGATCTCGGACTCAAGCGTGATCAAGCGGTTGGCGAAGCTTTCGGCTGCCGAGGTGTATTCCGTGAGCTTTTTGTCGTCGCCGGCACGCTGCGCTTCATCGGCCATCAAGATGGCTTGCCGGGCATTGGCATTCAGCCGCTCAAACTCCTCCATCGACCGGTTGAGCCGCATCTCCGCTTGTTTCTGGTTGGCGATGACGTTGGCCGCCTGCTCTTTCAGCCGCCGGTGCTGATCGTGGGCCTCCGTGATGGCCTGCTCAAGCTGGATGCGGGGATCGGCTTTGTCGTTGATGGCGGTGGTGGTTCGGGCCGTGAGGTACTTCCACCAGCGTTTGAAGGCTTTGAACATGTGGGCAGCTTACGGGATCACGGCGGGCGACGGGCGAGTGGGGAAGGGCGTTTGCTCAATCCTGACGAATTGTGGGCTTCAACGCCGAGGCAGGAGCGTGTTGAGGTGTCTCAGATCAGGAATACGCAGTGCCCGAGCAACGGCGACGAAGGCCAGGCCACCGACGGAACCAGCAACGACAACCCGGGCCAACGCGCCCCACCCGTGGTCGGCGCCGATGAATTGGTCCACGGGAATCATGACGAGCAACGCCGCACCGGCCGCGGCGGAGATCGCACCGATTGATCGGGCGGAATCCCCCCAAGGCAGTTCGCCGACGTATCGGTCCAGCCAGAACAGGGCGAACCCCGCGCCAACGAGGTAGGCGAGGGCGAACCCGAGAGCCAATCCCCGTACCCCGAGGGGGCCGACCAGCAACCCGCAAAGCCCAACTTGCAACGTGGTCTGGCCGAGGTTGATGACGAAGGGCACCCGGGTGTTGGCGTGGGCATAAAAGCCTCGCATGGCGAGAAGGTAGAGGCAGAACCCCGGCAGTCCGATGGCGAATGCCCCAAGGACATCGCCCGTGGTGGTGGCGTCGACTTCGGAGAAAGCGCCGCGTTCGAGCAGCACCGACACAATCGGGCGGGCCAGTACGAGAAAGCCGGCGGTGGCGGGGAGAATCAGGAGGAGGGTGAGCCGGAGGCCCTGCAGGAAACGTTGGCCGAAGGCAATGCGGTCGCCAGCCTGTACCAGGGCGGTGAGCTCAGGGAGGAACGCCGTCATGACCGCAGCGGCGAGCACGCCGTACGGAAGTTGAAAAAACTGGTAGGCGTAGAGGTAGTAGGTGAGGGGCCCGCTGCCGACCCCCTGGGCCAGACGCAGGATGAGCCACAACGCTGCTTGATTGATCGCTACGTAGCCGAACATCCAGCCCGAGAGGCGGGTGACTCGCCGGACTGCCGGATGATGTAGATCGAATCGGAAACGAAGCCCGAGGTGGAGGCGACGCACGGCAGGGAGCAGGGCGAAGCTCATCGCGGCCACGCTCAGAGTGGTGCCGATCGAGAGCAGGAGCAGGCTGGCGACATCGGTGTCGATCAGTTCGTCGGAGGGGTTCGTGGCCCGCAAGCCGAACACAACCAGCGTGGCGATCGCGATGATGTTGGTCACGACTGGGGCGAGGGCGGCGGCGGCAAACCGACCAAAGGCGTTGAGGAGCCCGGAGAGAATGGTGGTGATGCCGTAGAAGAAGATCTGCGGGAGAAACACCAGAGCCAAAAACAGCGTGAGCCGACGGGCTCGATCATCAAGATCGAAAAACGCCACCGCAAGCGGTGCAAGCACCATAGATACACCGGTGAGCGCCACGAGGGCAACGCCGAGCGCCGACACGATCGTTTCGGTGGCGACGCGGTCACGACGAGCGCGGGCCTCGGTGAATGCCGGCACGACCGTGGCGGCGAGCACCCCGCCGGCGAGCAGGTCGAACAACAGGTTCGGAAGGGTGTTGGCGAGGTTGAAGGCGTCGGCGAGCCCGGTGGTGGCCCCAAGGACGGCGGCCGCTACCACCGTTCTGAGGAGCCCGGTGATTCGGCTGCTGAGGGTTCCGAGTGCCACCACCGCCGTCGACCGGAGCAGTCGGGAGCCGGGCGCCCGCGATGCTGCGATGCCACCGGATGCGGCGCGTTCGTCGGCGTTGGCGGTGGTGGCGGTGGTGGCGGTGGTGGTGGCCCCCATTGGTTCCGGGTTCGGCGGTTCGGCGCTCGGAGGTTCGGGGCTCGGCGGTTCGGGGTTCGGGAGTTGCGGGTTCGGGGGTTGCTCGGAGGCGAGGTCGGTAGATTCCGACGGGGGACGGGGTGGGGGTTCAGCCATCTCGCGGGCGCAGTGGCGGGACCACAGAGGGGTCGGGAAACACCACGGGCTGCGACGGAGGAGCCGGGACCGCGGCGACGGAGCCGGCGATCACGCCGGGGGGCAGGGCGCCATGGGTGCCTGCCTTTGCGGGCAACCCCCCTGAAGTGGTGGGCACCATCGTGGGGAGGGCGGGAACGCCCGTTTTTCGAGTGGACATTTCATCGGTCTCGCCAAGGGCTTGGCGCAGCGCTTCGAGATCCCCCACAAGCACGTCGACGTCGTCAAGCACGCTGCCGAGGTCGTCGACCGACCCGACGCGGGCCGAAAGTTCGATGGTGCGGGTGACGGACTCGTCGAGCCGAGCACCGAGGAGTCGGAGCCGGGCATCAGTGTCGGCAATAACCGCGTCGAGCCGTTTGGCGGTGTCGAGTTGCGCCTGCACCGCCTGCATCGTCTGGGCCATGGGGCTGTCGACGGGCGGCGGGGTGGGATTCATGGCGTAGAGGTCGGAGAGTTGTTTGGTGACGGTGGCAATGTCGATGCGGGCGCGGGCCCGGGCGATGTCCTGACCCTGTTGGGCCACCCGCCACGACTCCTCCACGCCGAGGGCGATCCGTTCCTCGATTTCGAGGAGCCGATCTCGGAGGGGTCCTTCTTTTGCGGCCTTTACGGCATCGGCGAAATGCCGGCGAGCCTTGCGGGCTTGCCACACGTAGGTTCGCCACGGTTCGTCGAGGGAGAAGGGATCCACGCCGTCGGCATCGATGCCACGGGGGATGGCGGCAGCGACTCGCGCGCCGTAAGCACCGACGCCGAGAGCGACAGCGGCGATGATCGGCAGTCCGGCACCAATTCCGATCGCCAGCCCGGCACCAGCAAGGATGATCCCGAGCGGCGACGTGATCGCCCGAGCAACCTGGGTTGTGTAGAACCGATCCCTGAACTTCAACGCTCGCACTCCGCCATTGTGCCTCACTCGCCACCTTTCCCCACGCCAGGCTCCACATCAGATGTACTCCCAACGATCCACCGCGGCTGCACGGGGTGGTGGGGTGTGGAACGGAACGCTTCTCGAAGCGTTACTGGGACACGCTCCTAGAAGTTCGAGATCACCTGCGTGAATACCTTGGCGATGCTCTTCGGGTCGCTGGCGTTGTAGCTCGCACCGTTGGCAGCTTCGGCCATCTCTTTGAGCTTGCTGAGGTCGGCGTCGGCGCCGTACCCGATCGTGAAGAGTCGGATGGGTTTGGCGTTCTCACCCTGGGTCTGGCTTTGCAGCATGCTGGTGAGATCGGTGAATTGGCGGTTGTCGTCGGAAGCATTGCCGTCTTCGTTCTTGCCATCGGTGAGCAACACCACCGCGTTGATACGTGCGGCGTCGTACCCGTCGAGCATCGTCTGGAACGACGTGGTGGCGACGTCGTAGAGGGGCGTGCCGTTTAGCGGTTGAAGATCCCGAATCTTGGTGCGGAGCTGCTCTTTTACCGTGCCGACCGGGCCGACGTCGACGAGGTCGATCTGGTTCGGCGTGGCGCCATTGCCGATGTTGGTGGAGAACACCCGCAGCCCCACGAGATCGTCGTCTTTGAATTGATCCAGCGCATCGATGGCGGCTTCTTTCGCCAGGTCGAGTTTGGTCCTGCCATCCGAGCCGGGGTCGCCCATCGATCCGGACACGTCGAGCACCAACAGCACACGAGCAGTCTTTCGATTTTGACCCCACGCGTCGAGGAGCGAGACCATCACGGGAGGGGATGGCACCTGGAGGAGGGTCTGGGGCTGGGCCGGGTCGGCGCCGTTGGCGGCGGTGACGGGTTCGCCGATCGCCACCTGAGTGTTCCCGGGGCGGAAGCCGAACTCCAGAGCTTTGCGCTGGTTGTCGGGTTCCTGCACGAAGTCCTGGAAGATGCGAGCTCCCTGTTTTTGCTCTTCGCTGACCCAGGAAGCGTCAAGGATGAAGAACGGGTTGTCGGAAAAGAGGGTGCCTTCCTTCGGGTAGATCGCGACGAGCGGCACGCGGGGCGGACGGACCGCTTCGCCGGGCGCAAGCACGCCATCAGGGTTGCCCTTGTTGTAGTCGATTACCGACTTCTCTTCGACGGCCACCGCGGAGGCATAGCTGTAGGGGGTGCCGCGCTGATCGGACCGATACCAGTTGTTGAGGAACGAGAGGGTGGTATCGCCGTAGTGCACCACGGCACTCTCGACTGCTCGGTTGAAGGCGATGACCTCGGGTTTGTCGATGTCTTCCTTGCTGAGGTCCTTGGTCTTCCCGGCGGCGGCGTAGTTCTGGGCGACGAGGGCGGAGAGGCCGCTCGTGGAGAAGTTCGGGTTAGTTTTTCCAAGCCGGAACGGACCCCACTCGGGATGGCCGTTCGTGGCCCATCCGTTCGGGTCTTTCGCGAGTTTGAGCAGATCGGACCAGCCCAGCGGCGTCTTCGGCCATCCGAGAGATTCGGCCATTGGCTTGGGCATGGCGATCACCAGCGGAGTGGACATGAACGGTGTGCCCTGACCGGCCATCGCCTTTTGGTTCTTTACCGACAAACGTTGATCAAGGATCGCTCCCCACGTGCTGGCGGACGGCGACCAGATGACGGGGCGACTGCCTTCGGCTTTCTCATCCCAGTTGTCGGCCAATAGTTGTGTGCTTGCCCCCGAAGATTTGCTCTTCGGGTCGATGAAAACGCAGTTGCCGTTCACCTGTGCCCGTTTGAGGTTGAATGTTCGCGACAGTTCGGTGAGGAGATCGATCTTTTCCGGTGATGCGGCCAGGGGCACGACAAGGCACCCGGCGGGGTCGCCCGCGGCCGAACCGGGTTCGGGGGGTGGGGTCTGTTTGGCGCAGGCGACGACCGATGCCAGGACGGCGATCGGCATCAAAGCCCGAACAAGCGGACGGCGTCGGGTCGACGGTTGGGCCGACGGCCGGGTCGACGGTTGCGCCGACGGCCGAGGAGTTTGAGTGGGGGGAGCGTGCGGTGCGATGTTCATCGGGTGGTCTCCTGCCAGCGGGTGCGGAGGTCTTCGAGCACTCCGGATCGGGGTAGGCCGTTGGTGGGGGGAAGACTTTGGTCGTTCACACGCCAGCCGGCGTTGGCGAATATGCCTCCCACTTCGGAGGACGTAAGGGCGGCCGTGAGCCGAGACGCTGACGCCGACGACGTGAAGACGGCGGGGACGATGTCGGCGGTAGCGGAAGGCGAAGGGTAGATGATACGGATGTTCGCGCTGTCGCGGCCCGTGCTGATCGCCGCCGCGGAAGCTTCAGTGGTGCCAGCGAGGTCGTAGGTAGCCCGCCCGATCGAGAGCATCTGATCGAGGGGGGGGCGGCCGGCCCCGTTGGCGCTGGCCGACGTGGCGGCGTCGGCGAGTTGTTCGAACCAACGGCGGAACTCCTCGTCGAAGTCGTTGGTGGCGATATCGGATCGCCCAAAGTAGGCAGCGCTGGCTTGCCCGGCGATCAGGAGACCCTCGGCACTGGTTGGCGGGAGAGCGATACCGGGTTTCACCTCGCCACCCCAGGTCGCGGAGGCGTCGACCTCGGCCCACGGTCGTCCGGCCACCTCGCCGATGCACCGCCACCCCGGCTCGGCGCCGCAGCGTCGTTCGAGCGCCGCATACCGATCGTTCCATACCGCGATGACGAGTGGCGAGCGAGCTAGTGGTTTGCGTCCGTCGGCAAAGATGGGCGATGCCCCACGACGCTGGCGGGCTTCGTCGACCATGGTTGGCCAGGGTTCGGGGACGATCCAGGCGTCGAGTTTGGCGGCTACGGGGTCGAAGGCGGCGGCAGTGATCGTGGTGTAGGTACGGCCAGCGTCTTCCACGACAACGGTGAGCCAGGGCCGCCCCGCCTTGAGCTGATCGCACACCTTGCGGAGTTCGGTGACGCAAACAATGGTGGCCGGGGCGTCGGCGGAGGCAGTGGGGCCGGGCCCGGCGCCTTCGTTGGAACGCCACGACCGCACAAGTGTGGCTAACGCGATCATTATGACGGCGGCAACCACCGCCAGAGCCCTCCGCATGCGGGCGACGTTACTTGTCGACGTGAGGGTGCGAACGGTCGGCCACGCGATCTTCATGCATGGTCGGCGGCCTCGTTCGGCGTGGATCGCCCGGCTGGCCCGGCGGTGTTGGCTGGCCCCGATGGTTCGGCCTCGTTCGGTGTCGGTGGTTCTGCTGGCCCGGCGGTGTCGGCTGGTTTGGCTGGTCCGGGAGTTGGGGTCGCTCGGAGTGGCGTGGTTGGTGTTGCTGCGGGCGCTGTTCCTGGGCTTGCCGTTCCTGGGCCGGCAGTTCCTGGGCCAGCAGTTCCTGGGATGTCGGGAATGTCGGCGCTGGTGAGGGTGACGAGTTGTTCGTTGGTGGGATCGTTGAGCTCCACAAGGCGAGTGGCCTGCCGCCCCGCCGCCTCCTCGAACAGGTTTCGGGCCAGGCGTCCGTTGCCGAACCCCTTGGTTCGAGGCTGGGCCTCGATCCACGCCCGAACCCGGCCGAGGGCGTCGGGGTCACAGGTGTAGTGGTTGCGTTCGCCGAGCCGCTCGAAAATCACCACCAATTCGTCGGTCGAGTAGTCCGGAAAGGCGATCGTGCGCGGGAATCTCGACTTGAGACCGGGGTTGGCGTTGACGAACTGGTCCATCTCGTCGGGGTAACCGGCAGCGATCACCACAATTCGGTCGCGACGATCCTCCACCAGTTTCACGATCGTGTCGATCGCTTCCTGTCCGAAGTCGCTCTCGCTCCCACGAACCAGGGAATACGCCTCATCGATGAGCAATACGCCTTGGTCGGCCCGGTCGAATACCTCGGTGACTTTGATCGCGGTGTGGCCCACGAAGCCCGCCACAAGCCCCGAGCGGTCGGTTTCTACGAGCTGCCCGCGGTCTACCACCTTCAGGGTTCGATAGATCTCGGCGAGGAGTCGGGCGACGGTGGTTTTGCCCGTACCCGGATTGCCCGTGAATACCAGGTGCCGGCTCGTTTCGAGCACGGGCAGCTTGCGTTCGGCCCGCAGGTTCTGGACGGCGATGAGATTGGCGACCAGTTTGATCTCGCGTTTGACCTCGGCCATACCCACCAATGCTTCGAGCTCGGCGAGCAACTCGTCGAGCGGGCGGGGCGGGGGCAGTTCGTCGGGGATCTTGTCGGCCAGCCCATTGGTGACGGCGGCCAAAGCTGCAGTCGCCCCGCCGGCCTGAGGTGCGTCGGCCCCCTCGTAGGCGAGGCCTTGCAGCTTGGTGAAGAGGACGGATCGGAAGTCGTCCAGGGCGAGGAGCTCGCTACGACTGGTGGCGGCGTCGAGCGATGCGACCATGTGCCCGAGAGCCATGGCGTGCTGGTAGTAGGTCGTTGCGCACCCGGTCCCTTGGTTGCGATCGACCGCGAGCAGCACGTCGAACATGGCCGTCGGCTTCGTGAGCACCCGTCGCTGCGCCACCGTGATTGCTTTGGCGCGGGCCTCAGCGGGGGAAAGGGCAGCGAACCGGCGGTCGAGGAGCGGGGCGAACGTCTGCAACAAGGCCCGCAACTCGTCATCGCTGGCTCGGCCGTCGGCATCGATGAACCCACAGCTCAGATTGAAGGCCTCGACCACCACATCGCCGTGGGCCTTGCTGGGATTGCCGCCGGGTAGATCCTCGTACACCTGGGCCAGGATTGGGGTGAGCACTCGCACGAACTCGTTTACCGTCACTTCGAGCCCGAGATCGATGTTCACCCGAGCACACTATTCTGAGCCTCATGCCCGATCCGTCTCCTTCCTCCGTTGCCGCCCTGGCTGCACGGGCCAAAGCCGCATCCCGAGCCGTTGCGGCGGCTTCCACCTCCCTGAAGAACGAGGCGTTGCTCGCTGCAGCCGACCTCCTGGTTGCGTCGACAGAGCAGGTGCTCGGGGCGAATGCCGAGGATGTCGCCCGGGCCGAGGCCGAGGGGGTGAGCCCCACGGTGATCGACCGCCTACGGCTCGATGCTGGTCGGGTGGAAGGCATGGCGGGCGGGTTGCGGAACGTGGCGTCGTTGCCTGATCCGGTGGGCGAAGTGATCGACGGCTGGGTGCGCCCCAACGGGTTGGCCATCAAACGGGTGCGAGTACCGCTCGGGGTGGTGGCCATCATCTACGAGAACCGACCCAACGTCACCTCCGATGCTGCCGCGCTCTGCCTGAAATCGGGCAATGCCGCCTTCCTCCGAGGATCGTCGGGAGCGATCTCGTCGAACCTCGCCATTGCCGACGCCCTTCGAGCCGGCGTAGAGAAAGCCGGTTTGCCCGCCGATGCCGTCGTGCTTGTGCCCGACACGTCTCGCCGGGCCGCGGTGGAGTTCATGCAGCAACGCGGGTTCGTCGACTGCCTGATTCCGAGAGGCGGGCCCTCGTTGATCCGATCGATTCTCGACAACGCCACGGTGCCCTACGTGATCGACGGCGACGGCAATTGCCATGTCTACGTCGACGAGTCCGCCGACCTCGACATGGCGATTCGTATCGTGGTGAACGCGAAGACGCAGCGTCCTTCGGTATGCAACGCCGCCGAGAGCTTGCTGGTTCATCACGCCGTAGCGGCCGAGTTTCTCCCGCGGTTAGCGGCGGCCATGCCCGGGGTGGAACTGGTCGGCGATGGCGCCGCTCAGGCGATCGTGCCGTCGATCGGAGTGGCCACCGAGGCCGACTGGGCGGAGGAGTTCCTGGCGCTGAAGATGGCCGTGGGTGTGGTGCCGGACATCGCCGCGGCAATCGATCACATCGCGCGCTACACGAGCGGGCACTCCGAAGCCATCATCACCTCGTCCTACGCCGCCTCGGAGCGTTTCACTCGTGAGGTGGATGCCGCCGCCGTACTAGTAAACGCTTCCACCCGATTCGTTGATGGTGAGGAGTTCGGTTTCGGCGCCGAAATCGGGATCTCGACGCAGAAACTGCACGCCCGCGGCCCGATGGGGTTACAACAACTGACCACCGCCAAGTTCATCGTGCACGGCGACGGGCAGATTCGCCCCTGACGATGTAGGTGGACTGCGTGTAGGTGGACTGCGTGTTTGTGGAGGGTCAGGTGGAGGGTCAGGTGCCCGAGTCGGCGTTCGGGATGCGATCGCCGGCGCGGGTGCCGGAATCGAGGTCGACGACGTTTGGCGCACGACCCCACACGACGGAGAGCAGATGTCGAGGACGTTCGATCCCTTTGAGCTGGTGCAACCCTCGATCGGTGAGGGTGATCTCGCGCACGAGATGGTCGGCCACCGCCTCGGTGATCAAAACCTCGTCGGGTTCTGCCACCTGGGTAACACGTGACGCCAAGTTCACCACCCGGCCCACGAGGTCGTCGTCGTCGCCATCGTGCACGACTTCGCCGGCGTGGATACCTACCCGAAGCTTCGGCGTGTCGGGATGGGTGCGCCGGCGTTTGGCGGAGGATCGCTGGAGTTCGACGGCGCAGGCGACAGCGGTGTCGGGGTTGGGAAAACGGATCAGGAACCCGTCGCCCTGGGTGCCCACCTCCACGCCGCCGTGACGTTCGATTTTGCCCCGCACGAAATCGCGGTGGCGCCGCAACGACTCGGCCCACGCGTCATCGCCGAGACGTTCGGTGAGCACGGTGGAGTTCACGAGGTCGGTGAACATTACGGCGAGCCATCGGCGGCGAGTCTCTTGCGGTTCGGTTTGGGGCGAGCCGGCGGCACTGCCGTTCCCAACACCGTCGCGCCGTTGATCCTGACGGGAGCGTTTGCGGTGCCGGCGCCGGCGACGACGACGGATGCCCGCCAGTGCGAAACTCCAATGGATGATCAGCCCGGTGCCCCACGACAGGATCACCCAAAGCGGCCAGAATCCCGTTTGTTTGGCGGCGTCGAGACTGCCCAGAGCCCGGGCCGCATCGTCGGACGAGCCGCCGCCTCCGAGCACCCAAAGCGCGAGAAGCAAGCTGTTCACGGCCACGTACACCACGGTGTGAATGAAGGCCCCCCGCATGGAGTGCGAGCGTAGGTGACGGTCGGGTCCCGCACACGAGAGATGGCCTCGTGGTGCGGGAATGGTCAATTGACCGGTCGGTCAAGGGAGTCGGTAGGCTGAAATGATGACAGACCGTTTCGACACCGTGCAGGACGTCCGCGACCGCCTCAGCAAGGTCGACTACCTGAGCGACGAGGGCATCGCTGGCGTGGTTTACCTCGCCGATCGTTTAGGCAAGCCAATCCTCGTGGAGGGACCGGCCGGCACGGGCAAGACCCAGCTGGCGAAGTCGGTGGCGGAGATCACGAATAGTCGCCTGATCCGTTTGCAGTGTTATGAGGGGCTCGACGAGAGCAAGGCGCTCTATGAGTGGAACTACAAAAAACAACTGCTTCGGATCCAAGCGGAAAACGATGCCGGCCGCACCTGGGACAACATTTCCACCGACATTTTCGGTGAGGACTTCCTCCTCACCCGACCCCTCCTCGAAGCGATCACGGCCGAAGATCCCGTGGTGCTGCTCATCGACGAAGTCGATCGGGTAGAGGTAGAGACTGAAGCGCTGCTGCTCGAAATCCTGTCCGACTACCAAGTGTCGATCCCCGAACTCGGCACCATCACCGCCAAACAGATCCCGATGGTGTTCCTCACCTCCAACAACACCCGGGAGCTGAGCGAGGCCCTGAAACGACGGTGTTTGTTTCTTCACATCGACTACCCCGACATGGAACGTGAAAAGCAGATCGTGCTCACGAAGGTTCCGGAAGTCACCGAAGCCCTCGCCGATCAAATCGCACGGATCGTTCGATCCATCCGGCAGCTTGAACTCAAGAAGTCGCCGTCGGTGAGTGAGACCCTCGACTGGGCCCGCACGTTGGTGCTGCTCGGCATCGAGCAGGTGGATGAGCAGGCGGCTACCTCCACGATCAACATCTTGCTGAAGTATCAGTCCGACATCGCCAAGGCCATGCGGGAGTTCGCGACCGACAAAGAAGGCAAGAACCGTTTCCCCAAGATCGCACCCTGAATCTGCTCGTTCGATTCCGCCCCGCTCGTCACCACCTCAACTGATCCGGACCGCACCTTCGTGACCGACACCGATCTCCACTTCGACGGCGCCGACGACCTCGACTTGTCCGCCCTTACCGGCGCACCGATGGTCGATCTCCTCGAGGGTTTCATTCGTGAGCTTCGTGAGGCGGGAATCCCTGCCAGCCTCACGGAGAACCTCGACGCCATGCAGGCGGTTCGCCATATCCCGCTCGAGGATCGCGAAGCCTTCAAATACGCCCTTGGCGCCACGCTGGTAAAGAGCAACGCCCACTGGCGGGCATTCGAGACGGTGTTCGAGGTGTACTTCTCGCTGCGCGGGAAGCAGTGGGCCATCGGCGACGACCTCGACGAACTGGGGCCAGGGGACGACGATGACGGCCAGCAAGGCGAGATGCCGGGCCAAGGGGGCATGGCCGGATCGGGTGGCGGCGACGGCATGAGCCAGGAAGAACTGGCCGAGATGCTCTACCGGGCGCTCATGGACGGCGATCAGGCGATGCTGCGGGCGCTCGCTCGGCAGGCGGTGAAACGGTACGCCGGCATGGAACCCGGTCGGCCCGTCGGCGGCACGTATTACCTCTATCGCACGCTGCGCAACCTCGACCTCGACAACATGCTCGAACGGATGGTGAACCAGCGCCGGGCCGAGGCCCCGAAGCCGCTCACGCCGCTGGAGGAGCGTCTCGAGCACGACGAGTACGACGGTCGCATCGAGCAACTCAAGAAGGAAATCGAGGCCGAAATACGGCGTCGGCTGGTGATGGACCGCGGCGTCGAAGCGATGGCCAAGACCTTGCGTAAGCCACTACCCGAAGACGTTGACTTCATGCATGCGTCCCGGGAGGAGATGGCATCGCTTCGCAAGGCGATTTATCCACTCACCCGCAAACTTGCGGTGCGGCTCGCCCGCAAACGTCGCCACGGGCGCAAGGGCGCGCTCGACTTCCGCAGCACGGTGCGTCATTCGCTCTCCTACGGCGGCGTGCCAGCGGAACTGAAGTTCCGATATCCCCGACCATCCAAGCCCGAGATTTTCGTGATCGCCGACATCTCCGGTTCGGTGGCGTCGTTCGCTCGATTCACCCTCCACCTCGTGTATGCCATATCGAATCAGTTCTCGAAGGTGCGGGCCTTCGTGTTTATCGACGGTATCGACGAGGTCACCAGCTACTTCGACGGCGTTGAGGACATCGCCCATGCGGTGCATCGCGTCAACACCGAAGCGGACGTGGTGTGGGTCGACGGCCACTCCGATTATGGCCACGCTTTCGAGGTGTTCTTCAACAAGTGGGGCAACGAGATCGGCCCCAAAACCACGGTGCTCATCCTTGGTGATGCCCGGAACAACTACCACGCCACCCAGAGTTGGGTAGTCAAGGAAATCCAGCAGAAGGCCCGCCACGTCTATTGGCTCAATCCCGAACCGGCGAGCTACTGGAACACCGGCGACTCGGTGGTGGGGGAGTACGGCATTCACTGCGACGGGGTCGAAGAGTGCCGCAACCTGCGCCAGTTGGAGAAGTTCGTCGACAAGCTGGTCTAACTTCCGGTTTTGGTAGGGGAGACGCATCAGAACTGATGCGTCTCCCCTACCAAAAACCGAAATATGGGGTGACGCGGAGACCGCGAAGTCAACCCGTGAACATGGGCGTGGCGGTGACCAACGGGACCACGGGGACCACTGGGACATCGGGGACCGCGGGGACATCCGGGTTGTTTGGGGTGCCGGGGTTGTTGGGGGTGCCGGGGTTGTCCGCCTTCACCGCAACTGTCCGGGTGAGCTTCGCGAAGTCCAGTTGCAGCCGAGCGTGGTCTGAAGCAACGGCGTGGATTCGTGATAGGCGTTCGATCGTTCCGAAGCGCGATGCGTGGCGGGGAAAGTCGGTGAGGGGCTGCGCTTTTGCGTTCACCGTGAACTCACCGGTGGAGCCGAACCCGATGGCACCCGACGAGGGTGAGGTCCAGCGAACCGTGAAACCTTCGGCGCTACGTGCCACGACGGGTTCGGTTGCCGTGATGAGCTCTCGCCAGGCGTTGAAACCGCCTTCGTGGTTCTCGCCGACCTCGACGATCCACACATTGTCGGGGCCGCCATTGGCGAGAAGGTCGTACTGCTTCTTCATGCCCTTCGCGACAAGCTGGGCGGGATCATCATCGCGCCACGTGGGCGTCCGCCAAGACCACAGCGCGATGTAGCCATCGCCCTTGCGGCCCACGGTCCAATGCCCCGTTTGCGTGACCTCGTCGAAGTGGTCTTGCGGGAAGTAGGCGTGGGTGTAGTTGCGATAGTTGAACACCGCCCACAGCAACGGGTCGACCGCGTCGCCCCAGGCGGGCTGATAGATGTGCACGCCGGTGCGTTCGAATTGGGCGGAGCGGGGCATCGCTGCTTCGCCGGTCCAGTATCCAGGCTTACCATCAGTAGGCCAGCCCGGCGCGGCGTCGGGTGCGGTGCGGGGGTGGTTGGCGAACACAACAGCATCGGCATCTATGGCGGCAATCCACGCCTGTGCCTGGTCTCGCATCTGGCCGAAACGGTGATCGACCGCAGTGGCGAGCGAGACATGGTCGCCACGCCACGCATAGGTGTTGGCCTCCGGCAAGTGACCGAAGTTCACCACGTTGTGGTTGGCTTGGAGGAAGGATTTCAGCCGGACCGGATCGCCACCATTGATCGACACGAGCGCCTTGATTGGCGCCATCGCGGTGGTCTCAAGGAGACGGTATTTCGTTGCTTCGGCCAGGGTGACATCGGTGAGCTGCCATGCGCCAAGGGCACCTTGACTCCACCAGAAGGCGAGGTTGGCGGCATCGTCGAAGTCGTATCCGTACGGGGCTTCCGGATTGTCCGTGACCGGCGCCGCACCATCGAGAAAGATGCCGTGACGTTCTCGCACCACACCCGGCTGGTCTGCCGTTGCTATGTCGATCAACACTTGCGGTGGTCGGTACCGCTTGGCCGCGCACAAATAGACGGCACCGAAGTCGGACGGGTCGCGGTACGGAATCTCGGTGTCGGCGAAAAGCAATTTGGTCAACGTGAAACTGGAATCGGACCTCCCTGACACCTTGTTCGCCGTGTAGGTGCGGCTACGTGGTGCGACGTAGACACCTTCATGGGTGTGCGCGGCGATATCGAGTAGGCAGAGATCCAACGCCATACCTGCGGCGCGCACGATCTCGGGGTCGTCATCGAGCTCTGCGAGCATCAATAGGGGACCCATCGTGAACTTCATGTAGACGTTGCTGTGCCACTCGAAAAATCCGAACCGGGCTCGTTCGTCGATCCAATCGAGCATGGGTTGCCGTGATCGTTGGGCGTGCTGCGCTCCGGTGAGACCGCTAACCGTGAACGTGTCGGCAGAAAAGCGCTTCCCCGCCAGGTACTCACCCGCCAGACCTATCATCACGTGGTTCTCGGACCAATACCACTGATTGTCGACGACGCCAGCGGGGAGAGGGTCGTTGTACCGGTAGCGGTTCCCTACCAAATACCCCTTGGTGGTGGCGAGCAACTCCGGTGACAGCGTGGTCGACGGGGTTTTGCCGTCAGCGAGGGCGAGCATCCAATGCAAGTACATGACCCGGAAGTCGCGGGTATCCATCCATTTGTCGAAACGCACCCACACGTCGTTCAAACTTGCCACCGTGGCGGCGTTGGTGTCCCAGGCGTAGTCGGGTTCACGATGGGCACGAACCAACTGGGCCACGATCCCGGTGGGGCTCCGGGCATCAAGTTCCTTGGTTGCGAACGCCAAGTATTCCGTGATCCGGCGCTGATAGACCGCCTCATCAACCAAACCGGCAGATCCCGGGGCAGCGAGCGCCTCGGCAAGATCAATCGGCGCGCCATGGCCGACGCTCGACGTGGCGGCAAGAAGCTCGGTCGAATCCCTCGATCCAGGAAATGACCACGCTTTTCCCATCGCCCCCGTGGACACTACCCCGGCTCCCACGAAACCGGCCGTACGTAAGGAGGAGGAAAGGAACCGGCGACGGTCGATTGGCACTTGGGAGGGCGGATCTGGCATCGGATCGGGGGGAAGAACTCCGGGGTGGTGTGCGAGCGTGTGTTCCTTGAAGTCGGCACTAACCGCCACCGGCAGGGTGAGAATTCACCGCCGATTGACCAACCAGGCAGCTGCGTTGGTGTGCGGCGTTACCGAGTTGATTGAAGGGTGGGCGACGACCGGTGCAACGTACCACGGGTGGCATACGGATCGGGGCGCGACGACGCCGTGGTTGGACGTCGTCGTCGGTGGAGTGCACACCGCAGCCCAGTAGCGGTCCGAGGGGGAGGTTTGCTGGTCTCGGCGGCTACTCGGGGAGGTTGAGCGGGATTCGAATGGGGGTGTGGTTGGGATTCCCGGATTCGATGGTGAGCCAGGCGGGACCGTTGTAGAGCGATGGTGCGGGGGCATCGAGGTCGGCTTGGAATCGGCCGCGCACCTCGTCGTCTGTGCGGGGGGTGACGGGGATGGTGCCCTCGGCCAGAGGCGGTCCGTCCACCCCAGTGAGTCGCCATCGCACGGCGGAAATCTCGACGAGGGCCGTCCCCAACACCCGGATCTTGCCTTTCGTGGGCCGAGACCCGACGGTGGGACTTTCCACCAACGCCGGGGGCATGATGTCTTCAACGTCGGTTCGATCCATAGGCGGCACGCCGGTGGCGCCATTGGTGAGACCCTCCACCATGAACTGCACCCTCTTGATCTCTTTGAACTGGGTGAGGGTGAACACCACCTGGGCGACCTGCGGGCGAGTGTTGAACGTCTGGAACGTGCGGCTGAAGTTCACCGTGGCCACGCCTTCAAACACGGCAAAGTCGTAGACCAGCACGTTGGTTTGTAGCTCGGTAGAGAACCCCTCGGCTCTCTCGAGCTCGTTGGGTCGCAGGAGTAGGGCATCGAGCGCCGCCCGAGGAAGGTCGCCGGCGGCTTCGGGCGCCACCGGTCGGGGTTGGCCTGCGCCGACCACCTTGTCTCGAATCCAATAGGGGGTGACCGTGGGGACCGGCGTCGGCGCCTTCGTGGTGGTGGCCGCGGGCCGGGTGGTCGGTGGGCTGACGGTGGTGGCGGTGCCAGGCGAGGTTGCATCCAAAGTCGTCGCGCAACCCCCGAGTGCGAGCGCCGAAGTGGCGAGGATCAACATGAACCGCATCGCTACGGCCCTGGAGAGGTGGCGGGTTCGCGTTGGGTGGGGACAGATCGGCACAATCGGGACCCTATCCCTCGGTGGAGATCGAGCGAGCCCGGGTGGGCCCCAAACAGGCATCGAGTATGCCGACGATCGGCAGACTTTCGCGTCCCAGCACTCGGAGCGTTACCGGGCACGCTCGAAAACGTGCGTCGGTGATGTTGCTCTCTCCCGGCCTACGGCCCGGTGCGTTCCGCTTATCAGTTCGTTCCGCCAATCAGTCCGTTCCGCCAATCAGTCCGTTCTGGCCGTCGATCCGTTCCGGGAACGAAACGACTCACATCATGTGAAGGCCGCACTCCGTCTTGTCCTGACCGGACCAGCGGCCCGAACGAGGATCGTTGGGATCAGTGGGCTTGTGGGTGCACGGCATGCACCCGATCGAGGGATATCCCTCGTCGATGAGCGAGTTGTAGGGCACGTCATGGTCGGCGATGTAGGACGCCACGTCGGCGTTGGTCCACATCGCGATCGGGTTCACTTTGATCAGTCCGCGAAGGTCGCGAGCAACCAGAGGGGCCCCCGCCCGGCTTGAGGCTTCGTCGCGTCGGAGGCCGCTCATCCAGGCACTCTTGCCGAGGAGCGCCCGGTCGAGCTGGCCCACCTTCACCGCCGAGCAGCAGTTCTCGGGGTCGACCTTCCACAGTTCCTCGTCGTGGTGTGCCACGGTCATCATTTTGAGGTTCAGCCCGTACTTGCGTCGGACTTGTTCGACCGTGTCGAGGGTCTGCGGGAAGTGGTAGCCGGTATCGATGAACACGACTTCGATCTCCGGATACACCTGCACGGCGAGATCGATGAGCACGGCGTCGGTAAAAGAGGCGGTGAGCGCGAAGTGGGGGGCGAAGTTTTCCACCGCCCACGCAATGATCTTGGTGGCGGGCTTACGTTCGAACTCGTTGCTGAGCGTTTCGAGATCAGCGTCGGTGAAGTCGTCGGGGGACGTGACGCCGGGGTGTTGGTAGGTGGGTTCTGAAGCGATCGGAATGACGCTCATCGAAGTCCTTTCTGGCGGGCGGGTGGAGATACGAACCAACGGGCGGTCGCCCGTCAGGTGGCGCACTCCGAGTCGCCCACCTCCGCCACGTAGGGGCCGGTTTCGTCGTAGTCGACGTAGTAGTCGGGACCTTCCTCCGGAGTGGGGAAGTTGTCGAGATCTTTGAGCCGTTCGGCGATGGCTTTGGCTCCACCGACCCGGTCCATCCAGCTGCGGAACGACTCGCCGGCGCTGCGCTCCTCAGCAAATCGAGCGACAACCTTCACGGCGGCTTCCGGCGCGTTTTTGGCGGGAAGGCGTAGGGCCTTTTCGCCGAAGTAGATCTGTTCGTCGCCGACGTAGCCACCGAGCAGCATCTGGTACCCGGGCGCCGATTGCCCGTGGGCTCGGCGTTCGGCGCCGAAAAAGCCGATGTCGACGGCGTGGTGCTGGCCGCACGAATTTGTGCACCCGGAAATGTTGATGCGCACGCCCCCAACTTCGGCCAGCCCCGCTTCGTCGAGCGCAGAGCCGATGGCATCGGCGAGGCCGCGGCTCTGGGTGACGGCGAGGTTGCAGGTGTCGGCGCCGGGACAGGCCACGACATCCCTTGCGAGTTCGGCACCGGGCTCGGCCATGCCGATGACCGCTAGCCGTTCGTGCAGCACCGGCAGCTGCGCTTCGGTGAGGCCGCGGAACGCCACGTTCTGTCGGTTCGTGAGGCGGACCTCTAGCCCCAACTCCCGCTGGATCGATGCCAGTACTCGAAACTGCTCAGAAGTGATGTCGCCCAATCTGGCGTAGGCGATTGCGGAAACGGTTCCCTTCGCGTTGCCTCGGACGACGTTCCCCGCCTCCCATCGTTCGAACGACTTGGTGCCAGAGATCATCACGGGGATGCCCTGCCCCATCGGCGTGGGCGCGATGGTGGCGTGTTGGCCGGCTGGGGAATCGCCGAGCTCCTCTACGATTTTTGGGATGCCGCCCGGCCAGGTGGACGAGGCCACGAGGAATTTCCGAATGTTGAGCACTCGTGCTTGTACTTCGTCGAACCCGAGCTGATCGACCACCCACTTGAGCCGCGCTCGAAGCTTGTTCTTTCGGTTCCCGGTCTGCTCGAACACCCGGAGTACGGCTTCGATCGTGGGGAGCAGATCTTCACGGGACGTGAACTCCTCGAGGGCGAGCGCCGGGTGGGGCGTAGCGCCGAGCCCTCCGGCGATGTAGACCCGAAAGCCCGCCTCGACCGTGCCGTCCGTGTGCGTGTGGGAGACGGCCACAATTCCCACGTCGTTGAACATGGCCTGGCCGCAGTCGGTGCCACAACCACTGAAGTTGATCTTGAACTTGCGGGGAAGGCGCTGGGCGAAAGGATGGCGAAGCAGGTGCTGGTGGATTGCCTCCGCCCACGGCGAGATATCGAGCGCTTCGTGGGGGCAGGCACCGGCGAGGTGGCACCCCATCACGTTCCGCACGGTGTCGCCGCAGGCTTCGCGCGTGGTGAGTCCGACCGACGCGAGCTGGCGCATCACCTCAGGGATCTTGGCCAACTCCACGAAATGCACCTGAATGTTCTGGCGCGTTGTTATGTGACCCCAGCCCCGGGAATAGGTATCGGCGACGTGGGCGAGCATGTCGAACTGCTCGGGGTCGATCCGACCGTACGGCATCTTGATGCGAACCATTTGGTTCGTGCCGCCTTGGCGCTGCCCATAGATGCCGTTGTTGAGCCGGAACACCCGGAAGACGTCTTCCGGCATCTCCCCGCTGGTGTACTTCTCCAGCATCGCTTCGAACTTGGCGATATCCGCTGTAGCAGCGGCATCGATTTCTCGTAGCACCATGGAATTGTCCTTCAACGAGGTGGGCAGGCGACTGGTGTACACGCCCACGATGAGCCGGTACACACCGGGTGGGCGACCATGGCCGGTAAAACCGACCAAATCGCTCAACAATTCCCTCAGTCTGCCAATTCCTGACCTACTCGCTCAACAATTGCCCTGGTCGTCCGTCACTTCCCGATCAACTCGGTGGGTAACGGCGACGAATCCGGAGGACCTCCCGCTGGCCTTGCGAGCGGAAAGTCCTCCGGAAAGCCCACGATTCAGCTCTTCGGGATCAACACGCCATCGATGACGTGGATCACGCCATTCTTTGCCTTGATGTCGGTCTTCACGACGTTGATCGTGTTACCGCTGGTGTCGGTAAGCGTGACCTTGTCGCCGGTGACCTTGACCATGAGCTTCGGTCCGGCCACGGTCTCGACCTCTTTGCCATCAAGTTTCACCACGTCGGCAGCCATCACGTTGCCCTTGACCACGTGGTAGGTGAGCACGGTGGTGAGTGTCTCTTTGTTCTCGGGCTTGAGCAGGTCGTCAACGGTGCCCGCCGGAAGCGCCTTGAAGGCGGCATCGGTGGGTGCAAAGACGGTAAACGGACCAGGGCCCTTGAGGGTGTCGATCAAGGCGGCGGCCTTGAGCGCGGCGGCAAGGGTGGAAAAGTCCCCCGCCGCAACGGCGGTATCGACGATGTCTTTCGTGCTGGCCGGTGTCGTGCCGGGTGCGGTGGCCGGTGCCGCGCTCGTCGCCGCACTTGGGGCCTTGGTGGTGGGGGCTACGGAAGCGGCCGGCTTGGCCGTGGAGGCCGCGGTCGTGGCAGTTTCCGTACTGCTGCAGGCAACCAACACCAACGGGAGGGCGGCGGCGCTGATTCCGAACCGAATGACTCGGGTGACGGGCATGGACTTCTCCTTTTAGGGGTAATTAACTCCCGTGACAACTCCATCTGATGGCCAATCGTTCCCAAGGAACGGAAATATCCAAGAAATCTTGGCCGGGCTGACTCCCCGGGCTGACTCCCGCCGGTGATCAGCGGCGAAGGAACTCCGACACCCGAAAGGCGAGGTCGAGTGACTGCCGGGCATTGAGCCGAGGGTCGCAGATGGTCTCGTAGCGGGTATCGAGCTGGTCTTCGCCGAGGCCTTCGGATCCGCCGAGGCACTCGGTGACATCGTCGCCCGTGAGCTCCACGTGCACCCCCCCGGGCCAGGTGCCCGCCTCCTCGTGGGCCAGAAAAAAGCCAGCGATTTCGGCGAGCACGTCGTCAAAATGGCGGGTCTTGCGGCCGTTCGGCGCCGTGAAGGTATTGCCATGCATGGGGTCGCACGCCCACACCACGGGATGACCGCTTTCCTTGACGGCCTCGAGTAACGGGGGGAGTGCATCGCGTACCGTGGTGGCACCCATGCGGGCGATGAGCGTAAGGCGGCCGGGGGTGCGGTTCGGGTCGAGCACTTCACAGAGAGCCACGATGTCGCCCGGTGTGACCTTGGCCCCGATTTTGCAGCCGATCGGATTGTGTACACCGGCCAAGAACTGCACGTGGGCACCATCAAGTTGGCGTGTGCGTTCGCCAATCCACAGCATGTGGGCGGAGCAGTCGTACCAGTCGCCGGTGATGGAGTCTTGTCGCGTGAGTGCCTCTTCGTAGCCGAGGATCAATGCTTCGTGGCTGGTGTAGATGTCGACCTCATGGAGGTTCGGCTCGTCGTCGGTGTGGATACCGCACGCCTTCATGAAACGGAGGGCACGGTCGATCTCGTCGGCGAGCTGCTCGTAGCGCTGGCCCTCTGCGCTGTTCCCCACGAACTCTTGGTTCCATGCGTGCACCCGGGACAGATCGGCGAAACCGCCCTTGGTGAACGCCCGCACGAGGTTGAGCGTGGCGGATGCCTGGTGGTAAGCGGTAAGGATTCGTTGTGGGTCGGGTTGCCGGGCGGCGGAAGTGAACCCGACATCGTTCACGATGTGACCGCGAAACGATGGCAGTTCGACGCCATCGATCAGCTCGGTACCGGCCGAACGGGGTTTGGCGTATTGCCCGGCGATGCGACCGACCTTCACCACCGGCACGCCGGCGGAGTACATGAGGACCACGGCCATCTGCAAGATGACTTTGAGTCGTTCACGGATGGTGTCGGCACCGAACGCATCGAACGACTCAGCGCAGTCTCCCGCCTGGAGCAGAAAGGCCTCGCCACGCGAAACCTTGGCGAGGTGCGACCTGAGCGACCGTGCTTCGCCAGCGAATACGAGTGGAGGGTAGGTGGCCAGCGTTTTCGTGACCTGATCGAGTTCGCTCGGATCGGGCCAATCGGGTTGCTGTTCGACGGAGAGGTCCCGCCACGACGACGGCGTCCAAAGGTTGTCCACGGCAAAGGGTGGTCTATGGAACTCTCCGACGCAAAGCCATTCCCGTTGGCCTCCGGAAACGAGTGAGGGCGGACCTCAGGCAGCGTCGATATCGACGATGTCGGGGGCTTGCTCTCGGACCGTGGAGACGGCCCGTTTCACCATGCGACGAGCCGCTTCGGCGGTGACGCCAAGTTCGTCACCGACCTCCCGATAGCTCTTCTTGCGACCGTCGATCAGCCCGAACCGTTGCTCGACGGCGTACCGAGCCCGTGGTTCGAGCACCCCAAGGAGGTCGGTGATCATCTGCTCCTCCACCCCAGCAAGCATGAGCTGCTCAGGACCTGGTTTCGGGTCGGCGATGAGGTTGACGAGTTCGTTGCCGTCGTCGTCGCCCACCGTGCGGTCGAGTGAGGTGGGCGTGGTGAGCCGGTGAAGCCACGCATTCTCGGGATCGAGTTCCTCGCCGTTTCCCGACACATGCCGGAGTGCGGCACGGAGCCCAGCGGAACGGTCGCCCGGCAGACGCACCAGGCTGGCTTTCTGATCCAGGGCCCGGCCGATGGCTTGACGAATCCAGAAGGTTGCATACGTGGAGAACTTGAAACCCTTACGCCAGTCGAACTTGTCGACCGCGTGCTCGAGGCCGAGATTCCCCTCTTGGACAAGGTCGAGCAGTTCCATCGCCGGCGGCAGGGGGTAGCGACGGGCAACACTGACCACGAGGCGCAGGTTCGCACGAATGAAACGATCCTTTGCCCTGGCGGCATCTCGCACATCTCGCTGAAGTTCCCGTCCGCGCTCGCCGTTGTCGAGCCTCGTCTGGGCGTCGCGTCCACGCTCAATTGCTTGGGAGAGCTGACGCTCTTCCTCCGCAGTGAGCAAGGAGACCATGCCGATCTCGTTGAGATACTGACCAACCGAATCGCTCATCGCCTGTTCGACCTTTCTCTATCCGGAACACCCAATGTTCCGGACTTGCCCTGGTTTAACGGCAATCGAGGGAGGGATTGTTCCCTCAGGACGGGTGACCTTGGTCACGTGGCGACTGCACTTTGCTCCGGTGACTCAATAAGGTCCCTCCGGTGACAATGCAGGGTACCGCTCCGGACCGGCGGCGCATCGGGGTATTTGGCGGAACCTTCGATCCGCCCCACATCGGTCACTTGGTTGCCGCTCGTAATGCGCTGGCGTTGCTTTCGCTGGACGAGGTGCTCTTCGTGGTGGCGAACGAGCCCTGGCAGAAGATGTCGACCCGTTCGATCAGCTCCACGGCGGCCCGAAGCGCCATGGTGGCCGCGGCGATCATCGATCTCGATGGCGCCTCAGTTTGCGATGTAGAGCTGAGGCACGGAGGTCTGAGCTACACCGCCGACACGCTTGCCACGCTCGCGGGGGAGTGGCCCGATGCTGAATTGATCCTCCTCGTTGGCGCCGATGCCGCACGGGGAATGGCCACATGGGACCGGCTCGACGAGGTCCTGGCTCGTTGCACCGTCGCCATGATCGATCGTCCGGAGGCCGAAACGGCCCTGTTCGATGGTCTCGAAGACGAGGTCCCGGCATGGGTGCAATCTCGGGTGCGGATCCCGCTGCTGGCGATATCGAGTACTGAACTGCGCCGGCGGGTAGCACTCGGGGAGCCCCTCGACTATCTCGTCCCCCCCGAGGTGGTTGCGGTCATCGACCGGCTTGGCCTCTATCGTGAACTGAACTTATGAGGAGTCCCACGCCATGACGTCGCGCCGCGCTGCCGCGCCCGACGACGGTTGGAACCCGTCCGCCACTGCTGATACCGGCGATGAGCGCGTGGTCGAAGCCGGGCTTTTCGCCCTTTTGGAAGACAACGCCGAGTTTGTGGCGCCGATCAACAGACCGGCGGACGATGCTGCTGCCCGCGTGGCGCCGCCCGCTCGTCCGGCCCGTCCCAGTCGACCCAGCGGCGGCGCTGGTTCGCCACGCCGGTCAACGGTACGCGCCCGGAGCGAGTCCTCGCCGTTCTGGCGGTTCGGATTTCCGGCCTTGGTTCTGGCGCTCGCATTCGTGGCCGTCGCCCTGGTGCGAGTCGGGTTGGACGACGTGTTGCAAAGCCGTGGTGGCCAACTGGTCGACCGCCCCCGCGACCCGACCGCCCCTGGATACGAAGTGCTCACCGAACCCACACCAACGCTGCTTGTGGTGCAGACCGACTCCAGCGGCGCAGTCACGGGTTCGACCCTCATGGCGCTCTCCGGCGAAAAGGTAGGGGGTGTGATCGTGATGCCGCCGGGTACGGCAATCACGATTCCGGGCATGCCCCCGATCCGATTCGACGTGGCGTTCAAGGAAAAGGGGCTTCCCGGAATCAAGCTCAGCGCCGAATTGTCGCTCCAGGTGGGGATCGGGGATGTCGTGGTGGTCGATCCAACGAAATGGGCCGAGTTGGTGCAGCCGGTGGGCACCGTTGAGCTCACCAATCCCGAGGAAGTACGTGTCGAAGACAAGGTGCTTTTCCGAACCGGTCCGCTCGCGCTGAAGCCGGCCGACGTGAGTTCGTACCTGTCCGCCGTGGGTCAAGGGGAAAGCGACGTGAACCGCCTCAACCGCAACCGGTTGTTCTGGGATGCGTGGCTGGCCAAGGTGAAAACCACGGGCACCGCCGATGCTCTGCCGGGTGAGTCCAATTCCGGGATCGGCAAGTTCGTGCGGGGAATGTCGGCCCTCGAAGCCGATGTGGCTGCACTGCCGGGAGAGCCACAAGGCCAAGCATCGGGATCGCTTTTCACGATCAGCGAGGTGGGGCTCGGACCGATTGTCTCCCGCATGGTGCCGTTCCCGGTGAGCCCCGCGCCGGGATTTCGGCTCCGGGTTCGAGTGCTCGACGGCACCGGGCGCTTCTCTCAGGGCAAGTCGTTGGCGCCCACGCTCGTGCAGGCCGGCTGCGAGATCACCGCCATCGGCAACGCCAAAACGTTTGATATCGCCACCACGGAACTCATCTTCCACGACGACGCCCGGCGTGAGAAGGTAGACAAGATCGCCGCTACCCTCGGGGTGGGTCGCGTGCAAAAATCCGACGCCGCCGGGCAAGGCGTCGATCTCACCATCATTCTTGGCGCCGACGCCGAGCAGCTCATGCAAGATGCCGGTTCTACCGTCATTACCAGCCCACCTGAAGTGGTAGGCACCACCATCCTTGGAGGACCCAGTGGCTGACGCCGCCAACACCGACGCAGCCGCCGACACAAACGCGGAGGTCATCACTACTCCCGCCACTACTCCCAACGCCGACCCTCGCCGCATGGAGATCATTCGGCGAGGTACCGGTGGTCGCACCAAACCCGTGCGCCGCACCGCCTCGGCCGAGGAGGTGCGGTCGTGGATGATCGCCGCCTGCGTGGCCGCTGACGCGAAGACCGATGCCACCACGTTGGTGTTCGACGTGGGCGAGGTGTTGTCGATCACCACGTGGTTTGTGGTGACCAGTGGGCGCAACGGCCGCCAGGTGAAGTCGATTGTTGACAACATTGAACACGAGATCGACGCCATGGGCGGTCCGAAACCCCTGCGTATGGAGGGCCTCGAGTCCCTCGACTGGGTCGTGGCCGACTACGGCGATTTCGTGGTGCACGCCTTCCACGACGAGACCCGCGCCTTCTATGAGCTCGAGCGGCTCTACAAGGACGTGCCCGTGGTGGATTGGCAGGCCGAAGTGCCTGCAGCGGAGGCTGAAGATCCCGACGCCTCCGGCAGCGACGAGTAGCCGTCGGGCGGTCGCTCCCAACTCAGGGTCAGCGTTGGCCGCAGCGTCAGCGTCGGCGGCGGGGGCGTTCGACGAGCAGACGATTAGTGGTGTCGGAAAGGGGGGCGGCAAGAATTGCCGCCACGAGGTCGGTGACGCGACTGGCAAACAGCTTGTCGTCTCGGCGGTGTGATGCTGCGGCGCGCCGACCGAACTCGCCGTGGGCGAACCGCATCACCGAGAAACGGACGTGGAACACATCCGTGGCCTCGTGGGAAAGGAGCGGCGCGACCAGAACTCGCCAGCGGTGCAGGCTGTCGGGAGGGTTGGTGTCGGTGTCGCCGGCGCCTAGGTCGAGTACGGGATCGGGTCGGTTGAGCACTTCGCCCATGATCTGTAGGTAGGCCCGGCCGCTCGGATCGGTGAGCTTCGCGGCGAGTGGGACGACGAAGGCTGAGGCGAGCTCGTGCAGGTCGTCGACCCCCTGAGACTCGTACCGATCAAGCAGCGCGTTGCGGCTGGCGTCGATCATGGGGCGGTGACGCGCAAGTACGGCGTTGACCAGAGCGGCTCGCGTTCCGAAGTGGTATTGCGCGGCGTTGGTATTGGCCTGTCCCGCGTGGCGGGTGATCTCTCGGAGTGAAGCGCGCTCGATGCCATGGGAGGCGAAGAGTTCCTCGGCGGCGTCGAGGATCCTCGATCGGGTGAGGTCGGCCGCCGGGACAGTGAGAGCGGGTGACATACCTACGAATGATACACCCGGTTGAAGAGTTAAATCAGATGCGTTACTCTGGTGTCCTGTAGTCCACCACGGAAGGAACCGTTATGGCGATCGATTTCACGCTCACCCCCGAGGTAGAGGCCATACGCCTGCGCGTCAAGGACTTCATAGACAAGGTGGTGAAGCCGGGTGAGGAGAAGCTTGGCGATCCCGACGACATCGAACGCGACGACTACATCAAGATCCTTTTCGACATGCGCGATGAGGCGAAGTCCGCTGGCCTTTGGTTGCCGCACATGCCGGCGGAGTGGGGAGGCATGGGACTCAGCCACGTGGAGCTGGCCATGGTGCAGGCCGAAGGAGCCAAAACCTATTACGGCTCGTGGGTGATGAACTGCCAGGCGCCCGACGAAGGCAACATGCACACGCTGCTCCATTGGGGCACCGACGAGCAGAAGGACAAGTACCTCCGCCAACTCTGCGACGGCTTCCATATGAGCTGCTTCGCCATGACGGAGCCGGAGGTGGCCGGTTCCGACCCCACACTGATCCGCACCACCGCAGTGCTCGACGGCGACGAGTGGGTGGCCAACGGGCACAAGTGGTTCATCTCGAATGCCCGGCGCGCCAGCTTCGCCATCCTCATCGCCCGCACCGAAGACAACCCCGATCTTCCCCAAGCGGCCAACACCGGGTTCATTGTCGATATCCCTTCCGAAGGTTGGGAGCGGGTGCGTGAGGTGGAGACCATGCACGGCAGCTCTGGTCATTCCGAGATCAGGATCGAAGACCTACGAATCCCGGCCGGCAACATGCTCGGGGTACGGGGTTCGGGGCATCGGCTCGGTCAGTACCGCCTCGGCCCGGCCCGTCTGGCCCATTGCATGCGTTGGATCTCTCAGGCGGAGACCGCACTCGACATGATGGTGGACCGTTCCCTCAACCGGTTTTCTCACGGTTCTGTGCTGGCCGAGAAACAGGGCGTGCAGTGGATGATCGCCGACTCGTCTATGGAGCTGTACCAGGCCAAGCTCATGGTGCTTCACGCCGCCTACAAGATCGACAACAAGCTCGACTTCACCAGTGAGGTGTCGATGGCGAAACACTTTGTGGCTAACGCCCTCGGCCGGATTATCGATCGTTCCATCCAGGTGCACGGTGCCCTCGGATACTCCACCGACACGCCGTTGGCTCACATGTACCAGCACGCTCGCTGGGCTCGATTCGCCGACGGGGCCGACGAGATTCATCAGATGCGCATCGCCCAACGCACGATCGCTGCGTACCGCGACCACGGGTCTACCAAGGTGGCCACCGGCAACCTTCCCATCTGAGCCTTCGCCGCGCCGGCTGGTTTCTGTCGGGGACCGGTGGCCGTCGGGAAACTCACCGGCGTCGGCTCGGGTGATCTGCGTAGGCTCGGCCCTCAACGAAGGAAAGGGGCCGAGGGTGGCCACCAAGCTCAACCAGATCATCGCCGTAGAGAAGGGCGCCAAGACCAAATCGTTCGCAGCGATCACCGACGCGCACCAGGTGCTGCAAAAGCCGGCCGTGTTGGCGGGCATCAGCCGCACCTACCAGCCGGCCGACGAGGACGGCGAGCAGTACCCGCCCGAATCAACCAAAGTGCAGGTGAAGGCCGAGGAGCTCGCTCGCGACGTGGCCGCCGCCCTGGTCGAACTCTTCGATGTCACGGCCACCAAGGATTGGGCCAACGCTGAGGCCACCGCGGATGTGGAGGTCGACGGCGAGGTGATCGTCGCCGCCGCCCCGGTCACGTACCTGCTCTTCCTGGAGAAACAACTCGTCGACTTGCACACGTTCGTGAAGAAGCTGCCGGTGCTCGATCCGTCGGAAAGCTGGACGTTCGATCAGGCGTCGGACTGCTTCGCTACCGATCAGGTGCAGACCACGAAGACCAAGAAGGTGCCGCGCAACCACGTGAAGGCCGAGGCCACCAAAGAGCACCCCGCCCAGGTGGAGGTGTACTACGAAGACATCGTGGTTGGGCACTGGCGCACCGTGAAGTTTTCGGGCGCCGTCACCGCACAACGCGCCAACGAGTTGCTCGAACGGGTGGAGAAGCTCCAACGATCGGTGAAGTTCGCTCGTGAAGAAGCGAACGGCCGCGAGGTCGACAAACGCGAAGTCCACAAGCAGGTGTTCGACTTTTTGTTCGCCGACTGAGCGGTCGGCGCGGTCCGAGCCGACGGCGCGGCCTGAGCGGGCTGGTTGTCTGAGGGGGCTGTTTGTCCACGGGCCGTCCGTCCGAGAAACCACTTTCGTTTCACCGCGGCGATCGGTAGGGTCAGCGCCGGAGTACCAAGCTCAGATTGAACGTCACCGTTACAGGCCTCCGGGTCAAGTGCGGGGGTCCACGTGCAGGTTCGAATCCTGCTCCCGTCATTCCCGGCGGGACCTCTGACCCAGAAGTGGGCCAAACAGAAGAGGCAGCTCTCGTGCGTTTCCTACGAAGACTTCCACTCCAGGCTGAACATTCCCGCTCATCGCCGGATCGAGTTGTCCGGTCGACTCGTCGAGGTGCGGGTTCAAGACCCGCCCGGCCCTCCACGTGGGCCGGTGGTTCAAACGTAGAGCGCGACGACTGACAACTGAACCAGGCATGAACTGTGCCGGCGTGCGGAACGAGCGACAACTCGAGGCCCGGGGATGGACATTCCCCGGGCCTTTTCGCGTGTTTACCGCGACTCGGGCTACCCGGTGAATGGCGAGGCGCGCTGCCGCTTCCTTCGTCGTCGCACGATCAGAATGTTCACGATGGTGAATCCCACGATGGTCACCGCGATGGTTGTGCCGATGGCGTAGATCTGGGGATGTGCTTCGCCCGTCGGTATCGCGGCGGCGTCGATGATCAGCTGGCGTTCGGCCCGTTCGTAGGCTGGTTCGACGCCGGTTCCGTCGAGGTTTCTCACACCGGCGGGCACTTCACCCGGGCAGTTGTTGCCGGCTGATGCAAGGCGGTCCTTCGTGCTGGACCCCCGGCTTGCGCCTCCGCTACTCCGAAAGGTGCGCAGAAGATACGGGTGACCGTCCATGAGGAGTTCGGCCTCGCCCTTGGGGAACTGGACGTTGATGCGATCGCCCGCAACCGGCGGGCTTACCGCGGTGCCACCTTCGGTCCGCTCGACGTTGCCGATTGAGTCGACGCGGACCGTCACGCTCGACTCGTCGTGGGTTTCGACGGTGGCGTGTAGGTCGACGCTGACCCCCGGCAGCATCATCAACGAGCAGGCGAGAGCGGGGGAGCTGCCGGCGAACGCGGCGGTAGTGATGACGGCACTCATGAGTCCGACCCGCCAAGCTCGCATCATCTGCACCCCCATACCGCTCAGGATACTTGGGCTCCGCGGGCGAAGTCCGTCGCAAGACATCGCAACGATAAACGTGGTGGCGCGAATCAGCTGACGCCGTCGCCGACGAGGACAAAGCGGGGGCGGTGGCTCGATCAGCGGCCGAACTGGGCGTAGTAGTGGTCCCGGCAGAGGCCTTTGGCGCGCCGGGTGCGGTCGCATCCGTCGACTTCGCAGGAACGCGGTCGGCGGGCCTCGAACTCCCGATAGTGCAGCAGCTTCTCTCGCCACGCCTCGTACTGGAGACGTTTGTACGACGGCGGGAGGTGTTCGTCCATGAACGGGATCAGGCGGTTCAGGAGGTCTGATCGGTCGGCGATCTGGAACCGCACTTCATCGTCGTAGTGCGGTTGCCGTCGGGGGGAGGAGTGAATCGTGCCGCACCCGAAAAATTGCTGGAGGTCGTCGCACAACGGTGCATCCGTGGCTCCCAGGCTGACGGCGAAGAAAAACCGTGTCTTGCTCGGTGTGCTGGAGGTTACGAACGATCCTTCGGCGACAACAAAGCCAGCGATGAAGGCAGCCTCGGCACAGGCACCAATCGGCACGATGGTCACCGTCAGTACCCCGTTGCGGCGTAGTAGTGCGACCGACATAGGCCGCGTCCCCGCACCGGTCGGTCGCAGCCTTCGACTGAGCAGGGCGACGGACCCTTTCCCCAACGGTTGGGGTAGGCCGCCTCGTGGGCCAGCAGTGCGCTCTTCCACTGTTCGTATTGGCGCCTTTTGGAAGACGGGAGCAGAAACGAGTCGGCGAACGGAATGGTGACGGCATGGTGCTGGCGCAAGGAATTGATGGTGAGGGACACTGTGCGCTCATACCCCGGCTTCCGCGGAGCCGCGAAACCGATGGATCCGGAGCCCAAGTAGTTGTGCAGCGCACGAATCGACAGTTCGTCTCGATCAGCCATCGTGATGCAGAAGACGAACCTTGGTCGGACGACACCGTCGGCGTACGGGGTGGACTTCCTGGTCACGATGAAGCTGCCTTCGCCCGCCACGAGCCCCCCGAATACGAAGCCGGCCGAGGCCTTCGCCTCGGCCCGTGGTTGTTTCTGCCGGGGGGTGGGGGTAGCCGGAATAGAACCGGCGACCATCTCCAAGCCATGGAGACGCTCTACCAACTGAGCCATAGCCCCGTGCGGAGTGGGCAATGTACCAGCCCTCGTTCGTTCGATGAAATCGTTACAGACATGGCACATGGGTTGTCCTTTGGCGCCGGCAATGGGGCCTTCTCATTCTCCTCCGGGGGTCTGACAGTGAGGCCTTTGTGGCCGCGCTGAGGCAGCGCGGATAAGGCCGCTTGGGTTGTCATGTCGCCGCCTCTCTGACCACCGTTTCTTGAGGTCAGTCGAAGTCGAGAGGGGAGTTGCATCCCCGAGCAGTCGACAACAACCGTTGCGGGACCGTAGGAAGCGCACCGGTACGATCGGCGGATGGCAGAGACCTACGACGTGCAGGGCATCGAGGCAAAGTGGCAGGCCTATTGGGCCGACCATGGCACCTACGACGTCGACAACGACGACCCGCGGCCCCACTACTACGTGCTCTGCATGTACCCGTACCCGAGCGGGCCGGCCCACATGGGCCATGTGCGCAACTACACCTTCGGTGATCTCATCGTGCGGTACCGCACGATGCGTGGCCATGCGGTGTTGTCGCCAATGGGGTTCGACAGCTTCGGGCTCCCTGCAGAGAACGCCGCCATCAAGACCGGCCGCCACCCCCGTGCGTTCACCGATGAGCGCATCGAGTTGCTGCGATCGTCGATCACCCGAATCGGTTCGGTGTACGACTGGCGCCGGCAGGTCACCAGTCACGACCCGGCCTACATCAAGTGGACACAGTGGATCTTCCTGCAGTTGTGGGAGGCCGGGTTGGCGTATCGCAGTTCGGCCACCGTGAACTGGGACCCGATCGACCAGACCGTGCTCGCCAATGAGCAGGTGTTGGCCGACGGGACGGCGGAGCGATCTGGCGCCGTGGTGGAGAAACGTGAGCTGGAGCAGTGGTTCTTCAAGATCACTGACTACGCCCAACAACTGCTCGACGACATCGATGCGCTGGACTGGCCCGAACGGGTGAAGACCATGCAGCGCAATTGGATCGGGCGGTCCGAGGGTGCCGAGTTCGATATGGCGATCTGTGATGCCAAGGGGAACAGCCGGCCCGATGGCCTCACGGTCCGGGTGTTCACTACCCGTCCCGACACCAGCTTCGGTATGACCTATGCCGTGATGGCGCCCGAACACCAAATGGTGCCGCTGATCGTCGAGGAGGCACGGCGGGCCGAGGTGGATGCATTTGTCGCCAAGGTGCGCAAGACGTCGGAGATCGACCGCCTCAGTAGTGAAACGACCCTCGACAAACGCGGGATCTTCACCGGCGTGTATTGCCACAATCCGTTCACGGAGCAGCCCGTGCCGCTCTACTTGGCCGACTATGTGCTGGCCACCTACGGCACCGGGGCAATCATGGCCGTGCCGGCCGAGGACCAACGCGATCACGATTTCGCGACCGCCTACGACCTGCCGATCATCCGCACGATTCAACCTCCCGAGGGCTGGGAAGGCGAGGCATATACGGGAGACGGCATCCACATCAACAGTGGTTTCCTCGACGGTATGGGCAAGACCGAAGCCATCGAAGTCGCCACGAAGTTCTTGGTCGACCGCGCCATTGGCGAGGGCAAGGTCAATTTCCGTCTGCGCGACTGGCTGTTGAGCCGACAGCGCTTCTGGGGGTGCCCGATCCCCGTGGTGTACTGCGACAACTGCGGCGCCGTACCCGTGCCTGACGAGCAACTTCCGGTGCTTGCCCCCGACGACGTGGAGTTCCTCCCCACCGGCCAATCGCCACTGCAAAGCCACCCCGGATTTCTCAACACCACCTGTCCGAGTTGCGAGGGGCCGGCCACGCGCGAGACCGACACGATGGACACCTTCGTCGACTCGTCGTGGTACTTCCTTCGTTTCGCCGATCCGTGGAACACCGAGGCGCCGTTTTCCCAGGAGGCGGCCGCCGGCTGGCTACCGGTCGATCAGTACATCGGCGGGGTGGAGCACGCCATCCTCCACCTGATGTACGCCCGCTTCTTCACCAAGGCGCTGTCCGACCTTGGCGTTGCGCCGAAGGAACTGCGCGAACCGTTCACCCGGTTGTTCACCCAGGGCATGATCCGCTTGGGCGGCGACAAGATGAGCAAGAGCAAAGGCAACCTGGTGGCGCCCGAGGAGATCCTCGACGCGCAAGGTGCCGATGCTTTGCGCCTGGCGCACCTGTTCGTCGGCCCGCCCCAAGACGACGTCGACTGGGAAGCGGTGGGCATCGACGGATGTTCACGTTTCCTACAACGGGTCTGGCGTCTTGCGGTGGGGGAGTACGGCCAAACCCCGGTGGATCGCCCAGAATCCTCGGCCGATGTGGCGATCACCAAAGCGGTCCATCGAACGATCGCCAAGGTCACCGAAGACTTCGAACGTTGGTCCTACAACACCTCGGTTGCCGCCTGCATGGAGCTCACCAACGAGTTGTATCGGTATGTGGCCGCCGCCGAGCCGCCCCGTTCGCACACCTTGGCCTTCGCCGTCGACACAATCTTGCTCCTGCTCGCACCGATGGCCCCGCACCTCACCGCCGAGTTGTGGTCTGACCGTCACGACGGAGCGCACGTGCACGAGGTCTCCTGGCCCGAAGCCGATCCTGCGCTCGTTGCGGCGGAGACGGTCACCCTGGTGGTACAGGTGAACGGCAAGGTGCGCGACCGGATCGAGGTCGACGCCGGAGTTTCCGAAGCCGAAGTCACGGCCTTGGCGTTGGCGTCGTCCGCGGTACAGAACCAACTGGCCGGGGCCGAACCCAAGAAGGTGATCGCCCGCCCGCCCAAACTCGTGAACGTGGTGGCCTGAGCGTTCTGCCCTCACCCTCCAGGCGGGAGTTCATTCGACTCGGGACCCACCCTGAAGTTCCCTATTGACAACTCCCGGGGGGGCATCATGGCGGTATGAAACCTTTCGTGAAAGGCCTCGCATCGGTACCGATCGCCGTGGCGCTCTTGGTTGGTGCGAGCCCCGCCGCTGAAGCGGCATCGACGTCGTACCCGGACTACGCGTACTACGCGCAGGCCGTGCCGGCGCCGACTCACTACCGGTGTGCGCTGGGGACCGCGACGGTTGGAAGTGCGGGCTCTATCCCCGCTTCCGTCACCACGAAATCGCGCCAGTGGGGGCTTTGCTCCGAGCCTTACCCCGTTGGCACCAGCAACATGAGCGTCGGAGGCGTCATCCTCAAGTGGACCGGGCTGTCCTCCTACTACCCGTGTGCCTATCTTACGAACAAAACGAATGATTTCGAAGCTTTCCAATGGATGTCGCAAACCATCGTCAACTACAGCCAATGCGGCTCAGGCAACTACAGCCTCACCGGATTGCACGGCGTCTACATTCTCGGCACGAATCGAACGGCGATTCTCTCGACCCCAAAGGTTTGGTTATGAAACGACCCACCGGATTGCTCGTCGGTACCGCGGTAGGGGCCCTGAGCGTGCTCGGGTTCGCGGGTGTGGCCATAGGCGCGGCCGTTGGAACTCAAAACGATGCCGACAAGGCTGCGCGCCAGCCTGCCAGCGTCACCGAGATGATCGGTGAGCGCACCGACGCGGAGCGGGCTCGTGACCTTGCCCACGCGCCGCCGGATGTGCGCGACGGCGTGGCTCAACTGGAACGGGACCTGCAATCAGGATGGGTCCCCGTTAGCGACGGGACACGGACACGGGGGGTGGTATCCACGAAAATGCTGGACGCGCCGCCGCCAACGGTCGAGGCCGATCTGTTTCCGGTGTACGACACTTCCGGACAAATTGTCGGCTACTACGCGGCTGATGTCGGATTTGTGCCGGCAGAGGTGGTTGACGCGCCCGGAGCGCTCGACCTTTGCGCCCTACCGAAGATGAGCTTCTCCTACTCGGGTCCAGAACCACTCGACGCCGATGAGCTCGTTGCGCTCGCCGCGAAGGCTGCACGTGCCTGCGGAGTGTCGAACGAGTCGGTGCCGGAACGGAAATAGGTCTCGGGCTTCGCGCCACGTGAAGTTCTCCCGGTGCTGCGGTGGTAGACCGGCTACCGCACCGATCCGCCGGTGAGAGTGGGGTTTTGGCACGGGCCGAATTGGAAATCGTTGCGGAACGCGTAGACGTCGAGGATTGTGGTGCGGACCTCCCCCCAGGTCTTACCTTCGACCCGGCGTCGATCCTCCGCCAGTCCGCAGTCCACGAAGGCCTGCCATCCCGGTGGGTTCGCCGGAGCCACAGGGGCGGAGGTGATTCCGGCGGGGCGTTCCGCAGCGCACTTTGGCCAGGGGTCACCGGCGCCCTGGAGGGATGCAAGTACAAGCGGGGCCGGTAACGAGCCGATGGTGGTGGCGGACGCGGTTTCAGGAGCCGGGAACGATGGTGCGGCATTGAAATCGGTGCGGACCTGGATGGACGTGGTGGTGCTGATGATCTCGGTGGTGGTGTTCCGGGGAACGCCGGCGGGCAGCTGATGGTCGACACGTTTCTCTCGCACCGAGCGGAACGTTTCGTCGAGCCATAGGTCGATGGTCGGGTCGCCGGCGTCGGGGGCGGGGGCATCGACGGGTTTGGTGATCCCTTCGGCGGCGAATCTCTGGCGCAGTCGTTGATCAAGGCCGACAAGGTCGATGCGGTAACGAACGTGGCGCGGTGCATCTGAACCAGCGACGCTCCCGTCGAGAACGACGAAGTCGTACACCGAGTCGATGAGCGCCTCGTCGGAGTTACGCATCACTTCCGCTTTTGAGTTGGGTCCCGGGGTGTCCCGGGACTGCTCGTTCTCGTCGGTGGTTCGGATGGGCGCCGCACCGGTGGTAATCGAGACGATCCCGAACACAGGTCCACTGACGGGGTCGTCGGCACCGTCGATGGCGAGCCAATCCGTAGGGACCTGCCACTCGGTTGGGACGGTGGTACTTCGAATCAAGAGCGCAGTATCAGGGCCATCGGCGTCACGGTCGTTTTCACCAGCCACGTTTATGACGTGGCTCGTTGCGGGATCGGGGGTGAGGCTCCCGACGGGGTCGGGTCCCGGGCTCCCATCGCTTGCCAAGGGCGAATCGGCGAGTCCCGCCGTGTCTATGTTGGCGGGTGCTGCGGTTGCGGGCGCGCTCCACGTGACGCCGGAACGGCGGTCTACCCCGCCGGACACATCGAGGCCGACGCCGAGACCGGCACAGGATCGCTGTTGGAGGGCGACGGGATCGGCGAACTGAGTTCGGCGGAGGTAGCGGAAACGGAAGGAGTTGAGGCTTTGCATGGCATTGTTTTTGCGCGACAAGACGGCCCGTGGCCCTTTCGGATCATTGCCCGCAACGACGGCTCGGTCGATTTCGGGGGCTTCGGTCTCGGGCGACGCCTCGGGGGAGGACCCCGCCGCCGGGTTCCCCGGCGAGGCAGTCGAATCCGCTCGCTCGAACGGGGTTCGGCCATCGATCATCTGCGCCCCCGCCTTATCGGTGGTGTCGGCCCCCTGCCCGCTGCACGCAACGGTGGTCAGCGATAACAAGGCGAATGGAGCGGCAAGGAGGCGGAATCCCCACGGTCTCCGAATCCTCGATACTCGGTCGGAAGTCCGCAAAGGTGGGGACCGGTCCGGTTGGATGGAGGCGGAATCAGAATCGGACGCCGTGGCGCAGGACCCGGGTGGCTTGGGCGGCTCGGTTGGGTGGGGAGTTTCGCAAGGCGGGAAGGATCCTGAAACACAGGTCGTTGTCGGCACGACCATACTGTTTCAGATAATTTCAGTATGTTCCACATGAAAACAAGTGGTATATGTCACTTTCATTCCCACTCTCCGTGATGGGGTGACCACGTAGCGTGGGAACCTGACCCTTGTATTCGTGTGCCAAGGGGTAACGAACGTGCGTGGACCGAGGTCGGAACCATCGATGGAATCCCTTGTTTCTCGCATCGAGCGGGCCACCAGCTTCGGCGGGTCCGCAACGTTCATGTCCGGCGACACCGGTGTCACCGTCCCGTGGGCCGAGGTCCACGACGATGCCCGGGCGATGGCCGCCGCCCTCCAGGCGAAAGGAATAGGACCGGGCGACCACGTTGCGGTGCTCGGGCCGACCACCCGTCCCCTCGCCACGCTGATCCAGGCCACTTGGCTGTCCGGTGCCACCATCATGTTGTTGCCACTTCCGATGCGCCTCGGCTCCATCGAAGAGTTCGTGAATCAGACCCGCGTTCGGGTAGTTAAGGGTGATGCCGCCCTTTTGGTGATAGATGAACAACTCGCTGACTTTCTCACCGCCGAGCCGGGTGATCCGCCGATGGTCCGGCTCGACGAACTCGATCGTCAGGCCCGGCTCCTCGGGTCGGATGCCTTCGAATCGGTGCCGACCGACCTCGAGCGGCTCGTGATCTTGCAGTTCACCAGCGGATCCACGGCGGAACCCAAGGGGGTGATGCTTCCCGATCGAGCGCTGTGCTCGAATCTCGATGCCGCACGGGATGCTGGCAGACTACGCGACGACGACGTGTTTGTGAGCTGGCTTCCGCTCTACCACGACATGGGGCTCGTGGGCATGCTGACACTGCCAATGGCTACGGGCCGCAGCATGGTCCTCGGCGCCCCACAGGACTTTCTCGCCAAACCACTGCGATGGATGCAATGGCTTTCCGACTACAAAGGGACCGTCACCGCCGGGCCGAACTTCTCCTGGGTGCTCGCCACCAAAGCGCTTCGTCGGGGCGAAAACCTCGACCTCTCGCCGCTACGCGTTGCCCTCAACGGCGCCGAGCCGATCGATCCGCGATCGGTGGAGGCGTTCATCGTCGAAGGAGGTCGCTTCGGTATGCGCCCGGGTGCCGTGTTCCCCGCTTTTGGAATGGCGGAAATCGCGATTGCGGGCGCGTTTCCCGTACCGCTCGAAGGACTGCGAACCGACGCCGTCGACCGTCGAGTACTCGAGACCGAACGGTACGCCGCACCTTCTGCGGTAGGCGACGATCGCACCCGCGAATTTGTGAAACTCGGCAAGGCGGTTCCGGGCCTGGAGTTCCGAATCGTCGATCCCGACGATGGCCGCGAGCGTGGGGACCGTGAAGTCGGTGAGTTGTGGATCCGCGGTACCTCGATGATGACCGGTTACTACAAAAATCCCGAAGCCACGGCGGCATCGATGGTCGACGGTTGGCTGCGCACGGGCGACCTTGCCTACCTGCTCGAAGGCGAACTGGTGATCTGTGGCCGCATCAAAGACGTGATCATCATGGGCGGACGTAACGTGTTCCCGGAGGACATCGAGCGAGGCGTCGCCACCGTCGAGGGTGTGCGGCCAGGCAACGTGATGGCCTTCGGTATCGATGGCGCCAAAGGCAAGGAGCAATTGATCGTGGTGGCAGAAGTCAAGGCCGACGATCACGCCGAGCTTCGACACGCGATTGCCCATCGAGTCGGCGAGGTGTGTGGCATCCCGCCCCACGAGGTCGTGCTGGCCAGCGCCGGCACGCTTCCCAAGACATCGAGCGGCAAGCTCCAGCGGGCGCTTTGCAAACAGCGTTACCTGGCCGGCCAACTCGAACTGGTGAGCGCCTGACCCGATACCCGATAGCGCCGTCCCGATAGCGCCGTCCCGACAGTGCCGTCCCGACAGTGCCGTCCCGACAAGTCGTGACAGCGCCGGGGCGACATGCGTCAGCGCCGTGGGTCGCTTTTCCTGGCCCCGCGGCGGCGAGATCATCGCGGTCCGACCGTGAACTACGAGTCCGGGGGAAAATAGGTAGCAAGCCCGTGAACCAGGCTCGCCCGCAACGCGGCTTCGCGCTCCTCGTGGGTTTCTGGCCGCGTGGTGCCGTCGGCGCTGAAACCTTCGACGTCGGTTGGCTGCAAGAAGAAGAGATCAAGGGCGGTGCGCTCGTTGTCATCGAGCGAGTCGGCGAAGTCGGCCAACTTGGCCGCCAAGCTGTCGAGCGTGTCACTACTCACGGATTCGGGCATGTGTGCTCCTAACACTGGAGGGAATTGGGGACGCTGGCCGCGCCGGAAACTCTTGGTCAATAGCTAGATGTGAGCACGTTCTCGAGGGTGATCACGAGATACTGCTGGCGGATTGGTTTGGTCCACGTCTTCCCGATTTGGGCGACCACGCCCTCGGCGCCTGGGTGAACAAAGCCTTCGACATCGGTGTGCTGAAGGAAGAACTGATCAAGGGCGCTGCGTTCGGCATCGTCGAGCGTCTCGGCAAAATCGGCCAGTTTCCCGGCCAAACTATTGATGGTGTCGCTGCTTACGGGTTCAGACATCGGGTTCTCCTGGGCACTTGCCCCATGTGTGTTTGAGCATTCGTGGATTCTGTGGAATCGGGGAATTCGAGGGTGTTGGTAGGGTACGGCCCGCAGCTGCGATGATGGGGCTATGACCGTTGATCGTCGACGATTCCTCGGACTAGGGGTGGTCGCCGCCGCGGCGGCATGTGGCAAGACGAACGATGCCGCACCCGGTTACCCGCCGCCCCTTGACGGGTCCGCAACAGGGGCGAGCGCGGCATCGGGGTCTACCGCATCGTTGCTGCCCCCTCCCGCTACGGCGCCGGTCGTTACGCGGGCAACGCCATCGACGTCCACCGCGACCCCCCGTACTCTTGCATCAGAAACGTCGACTGTTTCGACTCCGTCTTCCACGAACTCCAGCGCTCCCGCCCTCGCGTCGGCACGATTCGTGATTCGAGGGCCCGCCACTTCCGACAAGGTCGGCCTCACCTTTCACACCAATGGTGATCTCGGCATGGCGCAGCAGATGCTCGATACCGCAGCACGGCGCAATGCACGATTCACGAATTTCGTGGTCGGGAATTGGATCGACGCCAACCCGTTGTGGGCCAAGAAATTGCTTGATGGCGGGCACGAACTGGCGAATCATACGTACACCCACCCCACCTTCGCAGCGCTGTCGAGAGTCGCCATGGCCGGTGAGCTCAGCCGTTGTCGCGATGCGCTGGCGAAGCTCTCTGGCAACGGTGGGCGTTTTTTCCGTCCAAGTGGCACTGACGACGGTTTGGCCACCCCCTCAGCGGCCATTCTCGAGGAAGCAGCCAAAGCGGGGTACGGCATCGTGCTCGGCTGGGACGTGGAGCCTTTCGACTACAAAGACCCCGGTGCCGCGGCAGTACAGCAACGAACGCTCGATGCCATCAAAGGCGGGTCGATTGTGAGCCTGCACTTCGGTCATCAGGGCACGGTCGATGCCCTTGATGGCATCCTCGTCGGAATCGCCGACCGCGGCCTCCGCGCCGTGACGGTGACCGAACTGCTTTCCTGACCGGCCGTTCCCCCGTCCGCCCTCCATCTCGGTTTTTGGTAGGGGAGATGCATCAATTCTGATGCGTCTCCCCTACCAAAAACGGGAATGGGGAGGGGTTAGGCGGACTTGAGGGCGGCGACCACGGGAAGCCAGGTGTCGGGGTCGGATTTGTAGGGAGCGTAGAAGCTGACACGTGTAACCACGCCGCCGAATCGCGCCTTGATCCCGTCGGCCACGTGGGCGGGCTCGGCGACGACGGCAAAGGTGTGCAGGATGTCGTCGGTGATGAGCGTGCCCATCTCTTTCCATTTACCCTGTTTCGACAACCCGTTGAGTTCGGTCTGAAGCTCGCCCCAACCGTGGAGCTCGAGCACGCCTCGATACGCGGGCGTGGAGCCGTAGAAGGCGATCTGTTCGCGTGTGCCCTTAGCCGAGGCGGCCATCTCTTCCTCGGTGCTGCCGGTTACCACGAACGCTGGCAGGGAGATCTCCAGGTCGGAGGGGGCCTTGCCGCCAGCTGTTGCCCCCCGCTCGAGCGCGGGAATTGTGACTTCCTTCAGGTACCGCTCCGTGGTGAACCCATGACAGATGATTCCGTCGGCGACCTCGCCCGCGGTCTCGGTCATTTTCTCGCCAACCGCGGCGAGAAACACCTTGGGTATTCCGTAGGGGTTCTTGCCGGGATTGAAGAACGGGGTCATGAGCGTGTGGGTGTAGAACTCGCCTCGGAAGTCCAGCTTTTCGCCTTCGTCCCAGCACGCCCAGATGGCCCGCATGGCGAGCACCAGTTCCCGCATGCGAGCTGCCGGCTTGGACCATGGCATCGAAAAACGTTTGGTGATGTGGGCCTGGATCTGGCTGCCCAAGCCGAGGATGAATCGGCCTTGCGAGTAGGCCTGCAGGTCGTAGGCCTGGTTGGCGAGGGTCATCGGGCTGCGGGCGAAGGCCACGGCAATCCCCGTACCGAGCTCAATAGATGAAGTGTGCTGCGCCGCCACGAGCAACGGAAAGAACGGGTCGTGGCTGGTTTCCGCCGTCCAGATGCCGTCGTAGCCGGCGCCTTCGGCGTCGCGGGCGAGATCGCCCGCTCCATCGAGCCCACCCATGCCCAACCCGAATCCTCCGTCGACCTTCATGCGTTGCCCCCTCGGTAACGACGACCCGCCGCTCGGCCGGACGTGACGCGACCCTATCGGCCGGACTTGGGCGAGCGTCAACGGCGTTGAGCAAGACCGGAACCTTCGGGTTTGCGTTCCGCGCCTTGCATGATGTTGTGGTCACGCTCCGTGACCTAACACCGGCCACACAAATTGGTGACTAGTGTCACGTGGGTGATGTGAGGGACTGCACAGTCTGCCTTTGCATCTACTCAGTACGTGATGATCGACCACGGGGGAATCGTGGGCCGGTCACGGGGATTCTGCGCATCGGTGCCCACGGGCATCCTCGCGCCCGAACACAAGGGAAGTTGTTTTCGTGACGGTGAATGCCGCTGATATTGGCCGCACTGGGACCAGTGAACCGCTCAACGAGCGCAGCCAGGATCGCATCCTCGCGGCCGCGCTTGCCGTATTCGCCCATCGTGGTTTTGACGGGACGACCACGGCGGAAGTTGCCCGACGAGCCGGCGTTACCCAACCCCTCGTGCACTACCACTTCACCACGAAAGACGATCTCTGGCGAGCTGCGGTTTCCAGTGTGCTTGATCAGCTCAGCGTGCACTTCGGTACTTCGCCGCGTGAGCTGGCCGATCTCGACCCCGTCGCCCAGCTGAAGGTTCTCGTGCGCCGCCTGGTGCACTTTTCCGCCGCCTATCCCGAGTTCGGTCGGATTCTCGCCTATGAAGGAGCGGAAGGCGGGCCGCGGCTCGATTGGCTCCTCTCGCAAGAGGGCGCTGGTCAGCTCCAGTTCTTCCACGACACCCTCAAGGTGGGCCGGGCTGATGGGTGGCTGAAGGACCTCCCGGTGGAGCACGTCGCCACCTGTCTGGCCGCGGCTTCCGCCTATGCGTTCATTGTCAAAGACACTATGCGGTCGATTTATGGCATCGACGTTTCCGATCCCGAGGTGATCGAACACCATGCCGACACCGTGGTGGAGCTCTTTTTCCATGGGCTGCTGCCGACGCAAGACCGTCCGGGCCGCCGGGCGCGATCGAATGGCATCGACCTGGTCGGAGGCCCCCGTGGCTGACTCCTTCGCGGCCAGTCGTGCTGCCACCGTCGGACGTTCGCTCGCTCCGGCGGGGATCATTCTGCTCGGCCAGGCGGTGTTCTTTCCGCTCCACGACGCACCCGGGGTCTACTTCCTTGGGCTCGTATTTGGGCTGCTCGGTGCGCTCGTTGCCGTGGGCATGGCGCTGATCTATCGCTCGAACCGAATCTTGAACTTCGCCCAGAACGATCTCGGTCTTGTGCCCACCGTATTGGCGGTCAACCTCATCGTCTACAGCGGCCTCAACTATTTCCTGGCGATGTTCATCGGCTTGGGATCGGCCCTGCTGCTCGGGGCCATCATCGAACTGGCCATCATTCGCCGGTTTTTCAAGGCGCCCCGTCTCATTCTCACGGTGGCCACGATCGGCCTTTCCCAGCTACTCACCGTCGCTGCGCTCTTGATCCCGGGGCTCTGGGGAAAGACGCCGGTTACCGAGCGCATTTCATTGTCGAGCGACTTCAACTTCGACATCCGGCCCATCCGGTTCGGGCTCGATCACGTGGTGGCGGTGGGGATTGCACCACTCGCACTGATTGCCGTGGCCGTGTTTCTGCGCTACACCAACGTCGGGATCGGCATCCGGGCCAGCGCCGAAAGGTCCGATCGCGCGTCGCTGCTGGGTATCCCCGTGAAACGATTGCAAACCGTGGTGTGGGCTCTCGGTACGTTGCTCTCGTTCGTTGGCGTGTTCCTTCGAGCGAGCGTGGTTGGTCTCCCGCTTGTGAATCAGGTGAGCTATACCGCGCTGCTGGCGGCGTTGGCCGCGCTCACGCTCGGTGGGCTCACCAACCTTCCGACCATCGCCACCTCAGCGGTGGCGATCGGGATCCTTGAACAGGCCGTGGGCTGGAAATTCAACGATTCCCCGGAGTTGTTCGATCCGATCCTCGCCGTGGTGATCGTGGGCGGGCTCATTCTTCGAAAGACCGGCCAGAGCCGCACCGAACACGATGGGGCGTCGAGTTGGAAGAGTGCCGACGAAGTGCGGCCCATTCCCAAGGAACTTCGACGGGTTCCTGAAGTGTTGTTCGCAAAGTGGGCGGCGATCGCCGCCGGCGCCGGTTTTGTGCTGTGGCTGCCGTCGGTGCTTGGGCCAGGAAACCAGGGTTTGGCCGGCACCGTGCTGGTGTTTGTGATCATCGGTCTCAGCGTGGTGGTGCTCACCGGGTGGGCCGGACAAGTGTCGCTTGGTCAGATGTCGTTCGTGGCAGTCGGGGCCGCGGTTACGGGGCTGGCGATATCGGAATGGAAACTCGATGTGGTTCTCGCCATGGTGATCGGCGCGCTGGCGGGGGCGTTCATTGCCGTGCTGGTCGGGCTGCCGGCGCTGCGCCTGCGGGGCCTGTTCCTGGCCGTCACCACCCTGGCCTTTTCGGTAAGCACGTCGAGTTACCTGCTCAACACCAAACACTTCTCCTGGATCCCCAAGGATCGCATCAAGAGGCCAGCGGTCTTCGGTGCGTTCGACATCACCTCGCAACAGGGCTTCTACTACTTCGCGTTGGCGTGTTTGACGGCCACGTTCCTTGCCGTTCGGGGGATACGTCGCAGTCGAACCGGACGGGTGTTGTTGGCGCTGCGGGAGAACGAACGGGCCGTGCAGAGTTACGGCGTGAGCCTCGTGAAGGCCAAACTGATGGCGTTCGCCCTCTCTGGGGGTATCGCCGCCTTTGCCGGCGGGCTGTTCATCGTTGGTCAACAGAGCTACACCGCCACGTCCTACTCCGCCCAGGAGAGTTTCAACGTCTTCACGTCGACCGTGGTGGGTGGTCTCGGATCGTTGGCGGGCGCGGCCATCGGGGCCGTGTTCTCCCGCGGCGGTACCTGGTTCCTCAGCTTTCCGTGGACGTTGCTGCCCTCGGCGTTCGGCGTGCTGTTCGTGCTGATGGTGCTCCGCGGCGGACTCGGCGGCCTGGTGTTCGACCTCCGTGACCGGTGGTTGCGCTCCGTGGCTCGACGCAACGGCATCGTGGTGCCCAGCCTGCTCGCCGACGCCAAACAAGAACCGACCGTGCTCGCGGACCGGTCCGGCGGGCCGGGAGGTGCGTCTCCGGTGGACGTTCCGGTGGACGTTCCGTCGGACAGATCGCCGGCCGCCTCGCATCCTCCGGGTGCGACCTCGATCGATAGTGCTGGTGTGATCGATGCTGTCGAGACCGCCACGCAAGGGGTGGTGTCATGATCAGCTTTGGTACCGGTGTGGAGAAGAAGACGCTGTGGCAGCGACTTCTCGATTGGCTCTTCCATCCCCTTCGGACCATGAAGGAAATGGTCGGAGGCGAAACGACCTATCCGCTGTTGGCCCTGTTTGGATTGGCACTTTTCGACTCGTTCGACCGGTCAGCCGTGCAAGTGCTTTCACCCGAGATCCGAGATGCCTTTGGCTGGACCGATTCGCAGATGTTGTTGCTCATCGCCTGCTCGGCGATCTTCGGACTGAGTCTCACGATCCCCATCGCGATTCTGGCCGATCGTGGCAAGCGGGTTCGTTTGATGGTGATCGGCGCGCTGGTGTTTTCGGTGTTCTCGATCGGTACCGGCTTGGTGCCGCTGTTCTGGTGGGCCCTGCTTTTCACCCGGGCGGGGGCCAGCATCGGGCAGGCAACGGTGTTTCCTACCCATAACTCGCTCCTGAGCGATTACTACGACATTCCCTACCGGCCGGCGGTGTTCTCGATTCATCGTTCTGCCGAATCGATTGGGCAATTCGTCGGCCCAGTGACGGTTGGGCTGATTGGGCAAGCCTTTGGCTGGCGGGTGCCCTTCATCATCCTCACGATTCCTTGCGTGGTGATTGCCATCTTCTCGATCCGGCTGAAGGAGCCGAGCCGGGGCCACTTCGAGCGACGGGCTATGGGTGCCGACGATGAGGTTTCGATGCTCGACGAGGCGCCACCCTCGTTCGAAGAGTCGTGGCGCATGGTCTGGAAGATCCAAAGCCTGCGCCGGATCTACTACGCGGTGCCGTTCCTCGCCGTGGCGTTCGTGGGATTCGGCTACCTCGCCAACCTGCTCTACGAGCGGGTATTCGGCCTCGACGCGGCACAACGCGGTTTGTACGAGACGCTCGCCGAACCGGCACAGCTGGTGGGTTTGGTTATTTCCGCCACGTATGGGCTGAAGCTCTTGCAGAAGGGCCCGTCGTATGTGGTTCGTTTCACGGGTTGGGTCTCGGTCGCGGCGGCGGTGTTTGCGGCGATCTTCGCTCTGTCGCCGAACGTTTGGGTGACTGTGGCCGCTCGTATGGGGATTGCCGCGTCGTTGGCGGCGGTGTTGCCGAGCATTTTTGCCGCACTGTCGCTGGCCATTCCTGCTCGAGCTCGGGCGTCGGGGTTTTCGATCGCCGTAGTGTTCGTTATTCCGGGCCTGCTCATCTTGCCCATCGCGGGGTGGATCGCCGACAACTGGGGAATCAGGGTGGGCATGTTGTTGATGACGCCGGTGTTCATCATCGCTGGCGTCATCGTTGGTTCGGCCCACAAGGTGATTGATCGCGATATCAAAGACGTGTGGACCTCTACCGCTGCTCGATCGGAGTTGCTGTACGAACGGCGCCACGGAAACATCAAGCAGTTGCTTTGCCGCAACGTCGACGTGAAATACGGTGATGTGCAGATTCTGTTTGGCGTGGATTTCGAGGTGAGCGAGGGCGAGATCATTGCGCTGCTCGGCACCAACGGCGCTGGCAAGTCGACCCTTCTCAAGGCGATCTGTGGCGTGGTCGAGGCCAGCAACGGCGCCATCATCTTCGACGGTCGCGACATCACCCATGCACCGCCACACGAGATAGCCGCGCTGGGGATCGCCATGGTGCCCGGCGGGCAGGGGGTGTTCCCGTCTCTGTCGGTGGGGGAGAACCTCCGGGTCGCGAGCTGGCTCGACCGAAAACGCAAGATCGACCCGGCACCACGCCTCGCCGAAGTGCTGGAGATGTTCCCGATCCTCCGAGACCGGATGGATGAACCGGCGGCCAACTTGTCCGGCGGCCAGCAACAGATGCTCGCCCTTGGCATGGCGTTTCTTTCGAAGCCCAAGCTCCTCGCCATCGACGAGCTCTCGCTCGGCCTGGCGCCGGTGATCGTGGAGCAACTTCTCCCGATCGTGCGCAAGATTGCCGAGCAAGGCACCACGGTGATTCTCGTGGAACAATCCGTGAACGTGGCCCTCACCTTGGCCCAAACCGCGGTGTTCATGGAGAAGGGTGAGATCCGATTCCGGGGCCCCACCGCCGACCTGCTCGACCGACCTGACGTGTTGCGATCGGTGTTCCTCGAAGGGGCGAGCAAAGGCATGGCCGGCGACGCCAGCGGTGTGGGCGATGGCTCCGGCACGCCACCCGAATCGACACCCTCGGTGGTGGCGGCAACTCGAGTGCGAGAGATCCCGCTCGACGACAACGCCGTTCCTGCGCTCGAAGTGGTCGACCTCTCCGTACGGTTCGGAGGTATTCGGGCCGTGGACGGAGTGAGTTTCCGGCTTCGTCCCGGCGAGGTGATCGGCATCATCGGCCCGAACGGTGCCGGTAAGACAACGCTTTTCGACCTCATCTCGGGGTTCACCTCCGCCGACACCGGACGAGTAGTGCTCGAGGGCAAAGACCTCTCCCGGATGGCCCCGAACCGCCGAGCATGGGCCGGCCTCGGACGCAGCTTCCAGGATGCCCGGCTGTTCCCTGCGCTGACGGTGGAAGAGACGATTGCCGTGGCGCTCGAGCGTTGGGTCGATGTGAAGGATCCGCTCAACGCCGCCCTCCGTCTCCCCGCCTTCCGAGACACTGAGGACAACGTGGCGTTCGCCGTCGACGAACTCATCGAACTCATGGGCATCGAGAGCTTCCGAACCAAGTTCGTGCACGAACTCTCAACCGGCTCGCGGCGGGTGGTCGACCTCGCCTGTGTGGTGGCCCATCATCCGGCCGTGGTGCTGCTCGATGAACCCTCAAGTGGTATCGCCCAGCGCGAGAGCGAAGCCCTCGGTCCGCTCATCCTGCGAATCCGCGACACCCTGCAAGCCAGCATCGTCGTGATTGAGCACGACATGCCGCTTATCAGCCACGTGTCTGATCGCTTGCTTGCCCTCGACCAAGGTCATGTGGTCACGCTTGGGTCGCCGGCCGAGGTGCTGGCTCATCCTGAGGTCGTGGCGTCGTACCTCGGCAACAGCGATGAAGTGATCAATCGCAGTGGATCGAGAACGGGCGCATGACTGAGCCAACGATGCCGCCTGCATCCTCTCCGATTGGCCCCGTCGAACGCGGCGGAATGCCGCGGGCATGTTCGTGTGCGACGACCAGGCGCGGTTGATCTTGTCCGTGTTGCCCCTGCCCTCCCTGTTCTCCCTGTTCTCCATGTTCTCCCTGTTCTCCCTGTCTCGTTGCCGAGACCTCTCCCAGGAAAGGGGTGTGCGATGACTTCGTTGCACCGACCCGAACCCAAACAATCAAGCCCGGTGGCAAAGTACGGCCCTCTCGCCGCAATCTTGGTGGTGATTGCCGTGATCGCCGGAGTATCGATCTCCAAACGGGGACCCTCAGGGGAGCAGGCCACGACCCAAGGCACCGGTGGCGGCACGGGACGCAACACCGATATTCCCGTGGTTTTTGCCGACGCCAAGAAGACTGGCGCCAACCTTGCCGACTACGGCGAGGACTGCGACCAAACGACGGGGCGCATCAAGATGCCATCGCTGTTTGCCCCGCCGTGCGTTCCGGCGCACAAGGCTGGTGCCGACAACGGTGGCGCCACCTCGAAAGGGGTGACCAAAGACAAAATCACGATCGTGCAATACAAGGCCTCCGCCAACGGCGACCTCAGTGCGCTGCTGCAAGGTCTTACCGACTCAGCCGAGGCATCGGAGGCCACGTGGAAGGCCTACGTGAGCATGTTCAATGATATGTACGAGACCTACGGCCGCAAGGTGGAGATTATCGACTTCCAGAGCCAGGCAGTGATGGACGATGAGGTGGCGGCCAAGGCGGACGCCATCAAGATCGCGGAGGAGCTCAACGCCTTCGCCGTGATTGGTGGCCCTGCGCTGGCGCAGAGTTATGCCGTCGAGCTCAAGGAACGGGGGGTGCTCTGCATCGGCTGTGGTCAAGGCGTGCCGGACGCTACCTATCAGAAACTCGCCCCCTTCGTGTGGGGCGCGCAGGCCACGCCAGAGCAGTTTCTGCTGAACCTGGGCGATCTCATCGCCGGCCGATTGAACGGCAAGAACGCCGAATTCGCCGGTGATCCGGAGATGCACAACCGCCAGCGGGTGTTCGGGGTGGTGCACTTCGAGCAAAAGGTTCCGGTGTACAAAGAGCTTGAAGAGCAGGTCGCGCAGGCCGGCAAGGATCTTGGCTACGCAACCGCAGCAACGGAGACCTACGTTCTCGAGATAGCCAAACTCGGAGAGCGGGCTACCACGATCGTGGCCAAGATGAAGGCGGCCAATGTCACGTCGGTGATCTTTCTCGGCGATCCGATCATGCCAATTTATCTAACCAAAGCCGCCACCGAACAGAACTACTTTCCGGAATGGATTGTTACCGGCACCGTGCTCACCGATACCAACGTGTTCGGCCGGCGCTACGACCAAAAGCAGTGGAAGAACGCCTTCGGTATTTCCTCCCTTCCGGCCAAGATGCCCCGTGAAAAGGGCGATGCGTGGCGCCTGCACAAGTGGTACTTCGGCGACAAGGAGCCGGCGGCCAAAACCACCGGGCCGCTCATCTACGCCGGGATCCAGTTGGCCTTTCTCGGCGTTCACATGGCGGGTCCGAAGCTCTCGCCCGACACGTTCCGAGACGGTCTGTTCAACTTCCCGCCCACCGGTGGTGGCGTCACCTCGCCCCAGGTGAGTTTCGGCAACCACGGATTCTTTGCCAATCCCATCACCAAGAAGTCCTCTCCGGACTATCTCGGTATCGATGACGTGGCGCTGATTTGGTGGGATACCGAGGCCGAGGGCCCGGATGAATCCGGCACGGTCGGTAAAGGCCTTTGGCGCTACATCGACAATGGCGCCCGCTACCTCCCCGGCGAGATGCCCAAGACCGACCTTCCGGTGGGACAGGTGGACAACACGGTGACCATTCTCGACGACGTGCCAGCAGACGAGCGACCGCCCACCTATCCGGCACCGAATCGTCCGCTTCCCTAAACGGGAAACGAGGTCCACCGTTCCGGTGATAGGCGGTTCCTGCGTTCAGGTAATGAGCAGTCCCGGCGGCCGGGCGAGGAGCAGGGTGGAGGTCAGCCCTGCTCTTCGAGGAACTTCTCCACCTCGGCCACCAGGTCGTCACCCGTGACCATGTTCATTCCGGCGGTACCGGTGACATCGTCGTAGTGCTCTTCGAGTTGGCGAATCATGGCCAAGTGCTCCGGGTTTCCGGCGATGAGCTCGCTCAATCGAGCACGAGTGGTCTGGCCGCCGGCATCGAGATCGCCGGGATCGAACTGGAGGCCGGTCAGGCTCGCCAACTTCTGAAGTAGCGCTACTCCGGCATCCTGGTACGGCATGCCGGCGGCGTAGTGCGGCACCTGGGCCCAGAGCCCGACGGCGGGAATACCTTGCTCGGCACAGCGTCGTTCGATCGCCGCGTGAATACCCGCCGGAACAGCGATGTTCCCGGGAACGAAGCCCACTTGCCGGGCAAGCTCGGCGGTGGTGGCGGTGGCCACGACGTTTACCGAGCGCGTGTGCGGGACCGGGGCGGGGTAGGCGCCGAGCCCCACCAGCAGTCGAACGTCGAAAGCCACGGCGAGTTCCACGACCGCGTCGGAAAAAGCGCGCCAGGAATGATCGGGTTCGGCGCCGAGGAGGAAGAGTGCCTCGTTGCCCCGTTGATCGGCGCCGACTCGGAGCTCGATGGCGGGCCACGAGAGCGAATCATTGACGCCGTCGATGAGGTGCATGGTTGGGCGTCGGGCCCGATGGTCGAGCAGGGAATCGGTATCGAAGACCGCGACCGGCTCCATGTCGGTCTGTTGCAGAATCGCCGTGAGGGCCGTGGCTCCACCCACGCCAGCATCGATCCACCCGTCGAGGCCCACTACGAGGACCGGTGAGGCAATAGCCGGGCGGCTGACGAGCTCGAACAGGCTCACGCGTGGTGTCCGAGGGCGGCGCGAGCAGCGTCGGCGAGAGCCACCACTTGTTCGTCGAAAAAGTCGAATGACTTCACATTTCGTTGGCCCATGGCTCCGCCCACGTAGCGGGCATACACGCCCTCCACGATGCAGGCCAGCTTCCAAAAACCGAAGGCGACGTAGAACTCGATGCCGTCGACGTCGCGCCCCGATGCCGTGGAGTAGGCCTCGAGGAGATCATTTTTGCTGAGGAAACCTTCGGCGGCGGTGGGAGTGGCAGCACCGTGGGGGGTGGGGCCATCGGCGTCGCCCCAATAGACAACAAGCAGGCCAACGTCGGCGAGTGGATCACCCAGCGTGCAGATCTCCCAGTCGAGCACCGCCATCACCGAACCATCGGGCCCGAGCATGCAGTTGTCGAGGCGGTAGTCGCCGTGCACGATGGTGGCCGGGCCTTGCGCAGGAGTCGCCGCTTGCAGCAGATTGAACACCTCGTCCATGACCGGTAGGTCGCGGGTCTTGCTCTTCTCGAACTGCCCGTTCCAGCGGTGAAGTTGGCGAGCGATGTAGTCATCCCGTTTGGCAAAGTCGGCCAGGCCGGCGGCATCGATATCGACGGCATGAATCCGCGCGAGCACATCTATGAGTGAATGGCTGGCGGTGGCGCGTTCCCCGAGGTCGAGACCATTGGCATCGTCGATGTTGCGGATCACGCGACCGTCGACGTGGTCCATCACATAGAACGGCGCACCATTGGTGGTTTCTTCGGTGCACAGATCCACGAGGGGAGGAACAGGGACATCGGTGGGTTGCAGCGCAGACAGGATCCGGAACTCGCGTCCCATGTCGTGGGCGGTGGCAAGCACCTGCTTGAGCGGCGGACGACGCAGGACCCAACGACGTCCCTCGGTGTCGGTGACGGTGAAGGTGAGGTTGGAATGGCCGCCGGTGATGAGGGAGAACGTGAGGGGTGCGACCATCGTGGGCACTCGTTCGCCGAGCCACTCGGTGACTCGTTCGACGTCGACACCCTCAATGGATGCCTCGCTGGCGTTGGTCACGTTGTCCCCTTCATTTGTTCGGCGTGCCACCGTTCGGCAGCTGTTTCTCAAGTGTCAACCTATCGGACGGTCATTCTGGTAGGTCGAAACGAGGGTGGCGGGTCAACCGTTTGATGAGGGAAAGGCGGTGAAGGAGGTGTCGGCAGTCGTGAGTCGTAGAGTGAAGGGGTTATGAAGATCGACGTCACCGATGCCACCTTCGAGTCCGATGTGCTCGACCGTTCCGTCACCACGCCCGTCGTGGTCGACCTCTGGGCTGAGTGGTGTGGCCCGTGCCGCACCCTCGGACCGATTCTGGAGAAGGTGGTCGGGGACACGGGTGGCCAAGTGATCTTGGCCAAGGTCGATACCGATGCGAACCCGCAGGTGGCTGCCGCCTTTCGTGTCCAGTCGATCCCGGCCGTTCACGCCATCGTGGACCGCAAAGTGGTCGATAGCTTTGTTGGGTCGCTCCCCGAGCGGCAGGTGGCGGAATTCGTGGCCAAGCTGTTGCCGAGCGCGGAAGTAAACGAAGTTGATCGGTTGCTGGCGTTGGGCGATGAGGCCTCGCTGCGGGCTGCGCTCGAACTGGAACCGGCGAACGACGCGGCAATCACCGCGCTGGCGGAGTTGCTGGTGCACGACGGTCGCAGCGCTGAGGGCTTAGCGCTGCTTGAGAAGATTCCCGAGTCGCCGGCCACCCGCCACATTGCGGCGTTGGCCCGCTCCGGTGCCGACTATGGTTCGCCCGAAGAGGTGGAAGCCAAACTCGGTTCCCTTCTTGATCGTGTAGGCGACGACGATGTCGCCCGCCAAGAGTTTGTCGATCTGCTCGAACTGCTCGGCCCCGATGATCCTCGGGTCGCCGGTTGGCGCAAGCAGCTCACTTCGCGGCTTTTCTAGCCGTCCGGGCTTTCTGGGCTTTCGCGGCCCACTGGTCAACCTGCGGTAACCCATGGCTTTTGCCGGTCGCCGCTCTTCGTCGCCACTGGCGATCCTCCAACTCCGTTGCCCCGAGGGTCTGCCATGCACGCGCGCCACCACGATCCGGTTGCTGCTTCCCCCCAAGCTGCCGACACCCATCCCCCCACTGCTCCCGTGGCATCGATCGGCGCCACCCCCGTCGGCCCGGAGTCGTCTGCGGGGGACGCGCCCGAAGCGGGGCAGGGCGCGGCGGGGGCAGCCAGGAATGCCCGACAGGACGCGGCGATGGCCCGGTTCGTGGAAGGTCCAACCCGCGGAGGATGGGCGGCGAGCATCGCCCGACTGGGGCGCTATGCCAAGACGGTTGCTGATCGATTTCGGTCGCCGCCCGCTGACGGACTCGATGATGCCTACGTCAAGGGGGATACGCCACACCCGAGGGTTGGGTCCGTGGATTCGTTTTCGGGCAGAAGAGCCAGTGACCGATTGCGGCAGGTGGCGCCGAAGGCGTGGCTCTTCGCCGTCATCGGGCTGGTGGTGATGGTGTCGGTAGTCGTGCTGGTGGCGGGCCTTTTCGGGTCTCGAATGCCAGCGGGCATCGCACCGCCGCCACGGTCTGCGCCATTGCCGACCCGCGCTGTTGTGTCCCCCGATTCGTTGATTGGCGGCGCTACTTCTTTCCCTCTCGCCGGGGGTACCGGTGCCGCTCCGGTGGGGACAATGCCGGTGGGGACAATGCCGGTGGGGACGACGCCAACGGTGAGTGACGTCGCTCCGCACGGGTCTGTCATCGTGGTCCACGCCGCAGGTGCCGTGGTGCGGCCCGGGCTGTATCGGCTCCCTTCAGACAGTCGAGTGGCGGACCTCGTGCGGGCCGCGGGCGGGCTGGCGGTCGACGCCGACGACGATCGGATCAATCTGGCGGCATCGGTGGCCGACGGCATCCGGGTGTATATTCCGCGCCGAGGCGAGCTGGGCGCTCCGCCGACAGTGAGTGGACCCGACGGACCAGCACCTCCGGGGGTGGGGTCGGCGGTGGGATCGGGGGGCGGGTCGGCGGTGGGATCAGGGGGAGGATCGTTAGCCGTTCCAGTGGATCCCGTGAACCTCAACACAGCGACGTTGGAACAGCTCGATACCTTGCCTGGTGTCGGTCCGTCTACGGCGCAGGCGATCGTGGCGCACCGCCAGCAACACGGAGCCTTCACCTCCGTCGAACAGTTGCAGGACGTCCGCGGTATCGGGCCGAACAAGTTGGCCCAACTTCGTTCGTTGGTCGTGGTGTGATGACCGCGGCAACGATCGGACGCACACCTCCGGTCGAGCGAGCCTCGCTGTCCGACACGGCGTTGCTCGCGACAGCGGCAGCGGTCGTGGCGGCGGCGTGGGGAGCGCCTTCCGTGGCCCTTTCCGTGGCCTCTTCCGTTCAGCTCTGTCTGGCCCTGCTGGTACTTGTCGTTTCGTATGTCCGGCGTTGGCGTTTTGGGGTGTGCATCGGCCTGGTGCTCCTCGTTGCCAGTTTGTCGGCCATGGCCTGGGCCGCCGTCGCCCCCACCGACCGCGGTGTCGGGGACGGTTGGTACCTGGTTCGCACGGAGCCCAGCAGTACCCCCGGCCTCGTCCGATTCGACGGGGTGGAGGAAGGTGGTGAAGGCCGCCGCCTCGATATCTGGGTGAGCGGACGGGGCCGGTCGACCGCCAATGAGCTCCAAGGCGGGGACCGAGTGGCGTTGCGTGGCCTCATTTCGCCGCGTCGAAGCGATGACCTCTGGCTCGCTCGTCGCCATATCGTGGGCCGCCTTGAGGCCGATTGGGTGGGCGACGTGCAGTTCGCGTCCGGCCTCGACCGTGTGGTCAACCGCTTTCGACGGCTCGTCGGCGTCGGCGCTACGAGCCTCGCTCCCGATCAGCGAGCACTCCTCAGCGGCTTCGTCTTGGGCGACGATCGTGATCAATCGGCCGACCTCACGGACCGGTTTCGAGCTTCGGGATTGAGCCACCTCCTCGTCGTGAGTGGCCAGAACGTGGCCTTCGTTTTGCTGTTATGTGGGCCGGTGTTACGTCGTTGCCGCCCCGGTCGGCGGGTAATCGCCACGCTCGGCGTGCTCTGGGTGGTGGCGTTAACCACCCGTTTCGAGCCGTCGGTGTTGCGCGCCACGGTGATGGCGGCGCTCGCCGTGGGCACGTGGGGATGGGGTCGATCGATGAGCGGTCGGAGAGTGTTGGCGCTCGCCGTGATCGTGCTCGTCATTGCTGATCCGCTGATTGCTGGTTCCGGGGGATTCCTGCTTTCGGTGGCCGCATCGGGGGGAATCTTGTTGCTGTCGGCACCGATCGCTACGCGGGTGCCGGGGCCGCGTGTGCTGCGCGAAGCGTTGGCGGTCACCCTCGCCGCCCAGCTCGCCGTCACCCCACTTCTGGCCGCTCGTAACGGGGGATTCTCGCTGGTGGCGATCCCGGCCAACCTCTTGGTGGCGCCTACCGCCGGACCGATCATGGCGTGGGGCATTGTGGCTGGTCCGCTTGCCGGTTGGTGTCAGGAAGCTGGATGGTCGGTGGTGGCGCGATGGCTCCACCTCCCCACACGATTGGGTTTGTGGTGGGTCGACCTCGTGGCGGCGTGGGGCGCGGCGGTGACGTGGTCGGCGGTACCACTCGTCGCGGTGGCGGTACTCGGTTTTGCGTTGGTTGCGGGGGTACGCACCAATCACCGTTGGTTGATCGCCGGTGCCCTGATCGCCATCGTCGTGATCGGTACTCGCCCACCGGCTCCGCCAACGGCAGGCTCTGGGGTGGTCGGCAACCTTGGGTGGTGGGGCGGGACCGACGCCGACGGTAGGCCGCTTCAGGTCGTGGTGGTCGATGGGCGTACGACTGCTACTGACGTGTTTCGTGCCGTTCGTTCGGTTCCGTTGACCCGGGTGCTGCTGATTCAGAGCAGCGGGTCGGCCGCCGCACGTGATGCTGGAGGGCTGGTGATTGATCGAATCAATGTCGTGATGCACGTGCGACCAGGTGCCGGAACGTGGTCGCCGTTGATCGATCGGGGAACGGTACGAGTGGAGATCCGGGAGGTGGGGGAGCGGTTACTTCCGACCATCGGTGTAGCGTCAGCCCGTGCCCCCCCTGGCCCCTGACCTGTCATCGAACATCGATCAACCGACGCCCGCCAATGGGCTCCCGGTGGCGGTTCGCCCAACCGAGCTTCTGCTCGGCCCGCATCGGTTCGACATCACTTCGCGGGCGGTCGTGATGGGTATCTTGAACCGCACCCCGGACTCGTTCTACGACCGTGGCACCTATTTTTCGTTCGACGGCTTTCTCGCCAAGGCCGATGTACTGGTCGCCGACGGCGCCGACTTCCTCGACGTTGGCGGGGTGAAGGCCGGCCCCGGTGAGTTCGTGAGCGAGCAGCAAGAACTCGACCGGGTGGTCCCGGCGGTTGAGGCGTTACGCACTCGGTTCGACCTGCCACTATCGGTCGATACGTGGCGGGCGTCCGTGGCCCAGGCCTGTTTTGAGGCCGGAGCTGTCATCGGCAACGACATCAGCGGTTTTGCCGATCCAAAGTATCTCCCGGTTTGCGCCGCAGCGGGAGCTTCCGTGGTGGCGACGCACATCAGACTGCAACCGAGGGTGCCTGATCCCGAGCCCTCCTACCCCGACGTCGTGGAGTCCGTGGTCACCCTTCTCATTGATCGAGCAGCGCAGGCGGAGGCGGCGGGCATCCCCCGGGAGCGGGTTATGGTCGACGCGGGGCTGGATCTCGGCAAGACCGAGGAACAGTCGGCGCTGTTATTGCGAGCGTCGCATCGGCTGGCCGAGTTGGGCTATCCCGTTTTCTTGTCGGCCTCGAACAAACGGTTCCTTTGGAAGCTGCTCGATGTCGACGTGCAGTCCGCAGGCAATGGCACCATGGGTGCGCACGCCGTGGGCATCATCCTGGGATGTCGGATTCTTCGTGCCCACGACGCTCGGGCCGGCCGCCGTCTGGCCGATGTCATGGCGGCGTTGCTGGAGGCGAACTGATGGCGTCGGCGTCGTCGGTGAAGGTCGATCTCAAAGTACCGGTCATCCTGATCAAGGGTGGCGATCCCACGTTGGTGAATCAAGCGGTCCATCACGTGGTTGACCAACTGGTTGGTATGGACGAGCGTGCGCTCGTGCTGGAGGAGTTCGATGCACCGCGTTACGACGATGATCGCGGCGAGCGAGGCCTCGGAGCGGTAGTCGACTCTGCCCAGACGTCGCCGTTCCTCACCGATTTTCGCGTCGTGGTCGCCCGTCACCTCGGTTGTTTCACCACTCAGGAGTCTGTTGCCGGGCTCACGGCTTACCTGGTCGATCCGCTACCCACCACCCGCCTCGTGTTGGTGTGGGAGGCCTACCCTGTACCGCAGGTTCGAAGCGGACCGGCACCGAAGAAGCTGCTTGAACGGGTGAAGGAGATCGGTCAAATCATCGAGACCGACGCCGGGAAGGGCAAGGATCGAATCACCTGGGTGAAAGGTCAGCTCGACGGTTCGCCGCTGAAGTTCGCCCGGCCAGTCGCGGTGCACCTTGCCGATTGGGCTGGCGAAGACCCCGGCCGGATCGCGGCGTTGCTCACCACGCTCGAAGGAGCGTTCGCTCCGGGCACGGCGCTTGAGATCGACGACATTGCGGTCTACCTCGGCGATGCCGGCGACATGGCGCCCTGGGATCTCACCGACGCCATTGATGGGGGCGACATCGCTGGATCGCTTGCGGTCCTACAACGGATGATCCACGCCGGGCGGCACCCACTTCAACTGCTCGCCACACTCCACAACCATGTGGGCAAGATGCTGGCGCTCGACGGTTCCGGTGCGAACGACAACAACGCCGCCGCACTCGTCGTGGGTGGCGCACCGTTCACCGCCGGAAAGGCGATGAAACAAGGCCGCAAGTTGGGGTCAGAGCGGATCGCCGACCTCGTGGGGCTGTTGGCCCAAGCCGACCTCGACCTCAAGGGTGCCCGTCAGTACCCCGGCGACGTGCGCGAGGCGATGGTGATGGAGATGCTGGTGGCTCGAATGGCCAGCCGAAGCCGTCGCTGACGACGACCTGCATGTCGTCCCGTTTCGAGAAACGGCGAGAACGTGTGTTTACGAGTCGGTGGCGGAGAGGCGGGCGAGGCGTTTGGCCAACCGGCTCTTGCGTCGGTTGGCGGCGTTCTTGTGGATGATGCCTTTGGTGGCGGCCTTGTCGAGTTTGCTGACGGCGTGGCGATGCAGGGTTTCGAGGTCGCCCTCGCCCTTGGTCGCCGCTTGTTCAACCTGCTTGACGCGGGTCTTCATCTCGCTGCGCACGCCCTTGTTGCGGACACGACGCTTCTCGTTCTGTAGGTTGCGCTTTTTCTGGCTCTTGATGTTTGCCATGATCGATTCCGGCAGAGGCCTTGGGTCGGGGGGCTTCACACGGGAGTCGGGGGAAGCGGCCCCGGACTGTAGCCGTGAGCGGCCGAGGAACGCACATCGCCAGGAGCGCACGGGGTTGGGCCGACGGGGGCGGCGCGAGCGGTCGTTTGCAATGGGCTGTTGTGGTGGCGAACACTGGCCACCCTTTTCTTTGCAGGATGCTGAGCCCTTTCCGGATGACGACCACTATCGACCGCCAGCGCGACTTGTGCATCATCGCCCACATCGATCACGGCAAGTCCACCCTTGCCGACCGGATGCTGGAGATCTGTGGTGCGGTCGATCCGCGTGATATGCGGGCCCAGTACCTCGATTCGATGGACATCGAACGGGAACGGGGGATCACGATCAAGCTGCAAAGCGTGAAGCTCACCTACAAGGGTTTCACCATCAACCTCATCGACACTCCCGGTCACGTCGACTTCGGGTACGAGGTTTCTCGCAGTCTCGCCGCCTGCGAGGGAGCGGTGCTGTTGGTCGACGCCAGTCAGGGCATCGAAGCACAGACGCTGGCCAATTGTTATCTCGCCCTGGAACACGACCTCGAGATCGTGGCCGCGCTCAACAAGATCGATCTGCCCGCCGCTGATCCCGACCGTTATGCCGCCGAGATCGAGACGGTGCTCGGTCTTCCGGCCGATGAAATTCTCCACATCAGCGCCAAAACGGGCGTCGGAGTGGAGGCGCTGCTCGATGCGATCATCGAACGTATTCCAGCGCCGAAGGGCAATGCCGATTCTCCGTTGCAAGCACTCATCTTCGATTCGCACTACGACCAGTATCGAGGGGTGGTGTCGTCCGTGCGGGTGGTCGACGGCACGCTTCGCACCGGGGCCAAGCTTCGGTTTGTGCAGGCCGGGGCCACCCTCGAAGCCGAAGAGGTTGGCGTCCGTACCCCCAACAGCGTGCCGGTTGCATCGTTGGGTCCGGGTGAGGTGGGCTACCTCATCGCCGGAATCAAGGATGTCGGCCAGGCGCGGTCGGGTGAGACGGTCACCGAGGCAGCCAACCCAGCTCCGGCCTTGGAGGGGTATCTCGAACCCAAGCCGATGGTGTTCTGCGGGCTCTATCCCATCGACGGCGACGAGTTTCCGGTGCTTCGGGAATCACTAGACAAACTCTGCCTCAACGACTCTTCCTTCACGTTCGAGCCGGAGACATCCGGCGCCCTCGGTTTCGGTTTTCGATGCGGGTTTTTGGGGCTGCTCCACATGGAGATCATCCGAGAGCGTCTGGAGCGTGAGTTCAATCTCAGCCTCATCGCAACGGCTCCGTCGGTGGCCTACCGAGTGCGCCGCACGGACGGTACGGAACTGTTTATCGCCAACCCCAGCGAGCTCCCTCCGTCCACCGAGGTCGATGCCATCGAGGAGCCGTTCCTCCGATGCACGATCCTCACCCCCACTACCTATACCGGCACGCTCATGGAGTTGTGTCAGGGTCGACGGGGTGAGATGAAGAAGCTGGAGTATCTGACCCCGGAGCGAATGGAGATGGTGTACCGCGTGCCGCTCGCCGAGGTGGTCACCGACTTTTTCGATCAAATGAAGAGTCGTACCCAGGGATACGCCAGCCTCGACTATGAACCCGACGGCTACGACGTCTCGAAGTTGGTGAAGGTCGACATCCTGCTCAATGCCGTGCCAGTCGACGCGTTCTCCACGATCGTCCATAGAGACAAGGCCTATGACTACGGCCGCCGCATGACCGAGAAGCTCCGTGAATTGATCCCGCGCCAGATGTTCGACGTACCCATCCAGGCGGCGATCGGTGGGAAGTTCATCGCCCGCGAGACGGTGAAGGCCAAACGCAAAGATGTATTGGCGAAGTGTTACGGCGGCGACATCACCCGAAAACGCAAGCTGCTCGAGAAGCAAAAGGAGGGCAAGAAGAAGATGAAGAACATCGGCCGCGTCGAAGTTCCCCAAGAGGCGTTCATCTCCGCCCTCAAACTCGACGATTAGGGGCGTGTCCCAGCGCCGAACCTTGGCATCCCACATGTTCGAACGGGGCCCATGATGACCCAGCAGTGCGACTACCGGGGCCGCATTGGCAGTCGGTACACTCGATCGCCAATGCTCGATGACCGTAAGGCCAACATCCTAAAAGCGGTGGTGGAGGAATACATCGAGACCGCGCAGCCTGTCGGGTCCGGTCATGTGTCGCGAAAGCCGAGCGTCAACGTGTCGCCGGCGACCGTGCGAAATGAGTTGGTTGCCCTTGAGCACGAGGGGTATCTGGTGCAGCCCCACACCAGTGCCGGGCGAATTCCTACCGACAAAGGCTACCGATTCTTCGTCGACTCGCTGAGCGATCCAGGCCAGCTTGCTGGTGCCGATGCACAACAGGTTCGCACGTTTTTCGCCCGCGCCCACGGTGAGCTCGAACAGATGCTGCGCGACACCAGCCAACTGCTCGCCGAGGTCACCGACTACGCCGCCGTGGTGGTGGGCCCGCCCCATGAACAGTCCACGATTCGGGCAGTGCAGATGGTGGGACTCGCTCCCCGGCTGGCGCTCCTCGTGGTGGTGCTGTCGAATGGCGTGATCGAAAAGCACACCCTCGAACTCGACGAAGAGACCGACGACGCCGCGCTGGCTGCTGCCACGTCTCGATTGTCTGGCGGCCTCATCGGCACGTCCGTCGCTCGTGTGCACCTGGTGACATTCGCCGGCCCGGCCACGAAGGACGTTCTCGTCCAGGCGGCTCTCGACGTTTTGAAAACGGCGCAAAAGGGCACCGGCGCCGATCATGTGTATATCGGTGGTGCGTCGTCGTTGGCGGCGTCGTTCGACGCTGTGGCGCAAGTTTCCGAGGTGCTTCGAATCCTGGAGCAGCAGTTCGTGGTCGTCACCCTTTTGCGGGATGTGCTCGACCGGGGTCTCAACGTTGCGATTGGCACCGAGACGGGAATCGAACCGTTGGCCGACTGCGCGTTGGTCGTTGCTTCGTTTCAAGCGGAGGGCGAAACGGTGGGTACGATCGGCGTGCTCGGCCCCACACGCATGAACTACCCGCAGGCGCTGGCGGCCGTGGCGGTCGTGAGTCAGCGGCTCGGCGACCGACTGAATGAGGGATGAGGAATCGAGTACATGGCTGACGTCGACTACTACGCCGCCCTGGGCGTGTCCCGCCAGGCCACCCCAGACGAGATCAAAAAGGCCTACCGACGAATGGCGCGGGAACTGCATCCCGATGCCAACCCCGACGATCCCTCGGCTGAAGCGCGATTCAAGGAACTCGCACGGGCGTACGAGACGCTGAGTGATCCCGACCGCCGGCATCGCTACGACACCTATGGATCCGACGAGCCCGGAGCGGGCGGCGGCGGCGGTTTCGGCGACATTTTCGATGCGTTCTTTGGCGGGGGGAGTCCCTTTGGTGGGGGTCGTCGGGGACCGAGCGGACCTCCGAGGGGTCCCGACATAGAAGCCGTTGCATCGCTGGCGTTTGAAGATGCGGTGTTCGGTGCGCAAACGCCGGTCACCGTCCGCACGGCCGTCACCTGTACCGATTGTGAAGGTGTCGGTGCGGTCGCCGGTACCACCATTTCCACCTGTCCCGATTGTCGTGGGGCGGGACAGGTCCGTCAGACTCGGCAATCAATACTTGGTCAGATGGTGACGGCGGCCGCGTGTCAGCGGTGTGGCGCCACGGGGCAGATCATCCCATCGCCGTGTCCCGCATGCCGCGGTGATGGCCGGATCGTGGAGGAACGCACCTACACGGTCGACATTCCTGCGGGCATTGATCACGGTCAAACGTTGCGGCTCACGGGTCGAGGAGCGGTGGGACCGCGAGGCGGTGGGCCCGGCGACCTCTTCGTGCGCGTGAAGGTTGCCGCCCATGCTCGATTCGAACGTCACGGCGCCGACCTGGTGGAGCAACTCCACGTGCCGATGGTGCAAGCGGCGCTCGGCGGAACCATGGCATTGGAAACGCTCGACTCAGCCGAGGAGGTACGCCTTGAACCGGGTACCCAGACCGGACGCACCGTTCGATTTCGAGGAAGGGGAGTGCCTCACGTCGACGGGCGTGGTCGTGGGGACCTCATCGTGCAGGTCGTCGTCGACACACCCGCGGGGCTGCCACCCGAACAGGAAGAGCTTCTTCGTCAGCTCGCAGCGCTACAGGGGCTCGATGTCTCCCAACGGGAGTCCGGTTTGTTTGGCAAGATTCGCTCCGCTTTCTCGTGATTGCCAACGACCTACGGGCGTCAGCAGCGCACGTGTTCGTCGCTGACGTCGGCTCGCCGGAGCTTGGTCCCGAGGACGACCATCACCTTCGTCGTGTCCTTCGTCTCCGGTCGGGGGAACGAATCACGGTTACCGATGGCGCCGGCGGTTGGGCGCCGGCACGATGGACCGGAGGGTCGGCGTCGGCGGTGGAGCTATGCGGTGCTGCGGTGTTCGACCTCGTCCCCAGACCGGAACTCGGCGTGGCCGTGGCTGCCGTATCCGGTGGTGCCGACCGCATTGATTGGGCGGTACAGAAACTCACCGAACTTGGCATTGATCAGGTCGTGGTCTTTGTGGCCGATCGGTCCGGCGTTCGCTGGGATACGGACCGACTCGCCAAGCTGGAGGCTCGACACCAACGCCAAGCGCAAGAGGCCGCGATGCAAAGCCGTCGCACCACGCTCCCCCAGGTCAGCATCGCAGCGTCGACCGCCGGGGCTATTGCGCACCTGTCGGCAAACTTTGCTTATCACCTTCGGGCCGACTTTGATGCCCCGTCGTTGCAAGCTCTTCTCCGCGACGGCGATTGCTTTGGACCTTCCCACAATGATGTCGGCCTCGGCGACGATCGGGTTCCGAGGGTCTTCGTGGGCCCGCCGGGAGGGTGGTCGGAGGCCGAGTCCGCACTGATCCCCCGGTCGTGTTCGGTGGGGTCGACCGTGCTGCGAACGGAGACGGCGGCACTGGTGGTCGCCACTCTGCTGGTGGCGCACCGCGAGGCAACGGATCAATCGCTCCCTACGAGCGATACGGCCGCCGAGCTGGAGCCGTTGACCGGGAACGGCTGATTGCGACTCGTTCCGACCGGACTCCCCGGGACCACGCAGTTGCGCGCGCTGCGTGGTCGCCTGGTACGTTTTTGATAGAAAATCTCACGCTGCGTGAGATTGTGAGAGGAACGCAATGGGAAAGGCTGGGGGCACGGTGCGTCCGCGTGATGTCGCCGCAGTCGCAATCGACACCAAGCTGGGGCCGGACGCACATGCAGGGTCCGACGCAGACGCAGGGTCCGACGCAGATGCAGGGTCGGACCGCTTGACCGACGACTACATCGCGTTGGTGGGTCAGCGCATCCGCACCATTCGTCTGCAAAAACGGCTTTCGTTACAGGAAGTGGAGCGGTCCTCGGGAGCAGAGTTCAAGGCGTCGGTGCTTGGCGCCTACGAGCGGGGCGAACGGGCGATCTCGGTGGCTCGAGTGCAACGCCTTGCCCATCTCTATGGTGTCCCGGTCGATCAACTTCTGCCGCCGGTCGATGGCACGGCCGGCGGCGTCCCGTTTGTACTCGGCCGAACCGACGTCGGGGCGGCGGTCAGCATCGACCTTCGCCGGCTGGAACGCATTTCTGGCCCGGAAGCGATGATGTTGACCCGGTATCTCTCCATGATTCAGGTTCGGCGCCAAGATTTCAACGGGCGTGTCCTCACCATTCGACGTGATGACCTCGGGGCCATCGCCTGCATCTTGGGGGTAGGCGTCGACGAGGCTCCCTATCAGCTCACGGTGTTGGGTGTGAGCCGGGCGACATAGGTGTCGATGTTCGGGGCCTATGTCCACATCCCCTTCTGTGCGAAGCGGTGCGACTATTGCGCGTTCGCCACCACGACCGATGCGGCGGCGCGGATTCCGGCCTACCTTTCTGCGTTGCGCACCCACATTGCCGCAGATGTGCGATCCGGCGAGCTACCTCCCCTGACGTCGGTGTTTTTCGGCGGCGGCACACCCTCCTTGGTGCCCCCCAAGTTGTTGACCAACGTAGTGCAGTGTCTGCCCGTGGTAGCGGGTGGTGAGGTCACGGTGGAGTGCAACCCAGACAACATCACGGCAGAATTGCTCGACGTTTACCTGGAGGGCGGCGTAACTCGGGTGTCGATGGGTGTGCAGTCACTCGATCCAGCGGTGTTGGCCAGCCTCGGACGCGATCACGACCCACGTTCGGTGGAGCAGGCGGCAGGCTTGCTGGCGCAACGGGGATTCGTGTCGTGGAATGCCGACCTCATCTATGGCGCGGCGGGGGAGACAATCGAGTCGTGGCGACACACGGTCGAAGGGGTGCTCGAGCTTGGTCCACCCCACGTCAGCGCCTATGCCCTCACCGTGGAGGCCGGCACGCCATTGGCGTCGCAGCCGAGCCGCCATCCTGACGATGACGATCAGGCCGCCAAGTACGAGATCGCCGACGACCTGCTCGGGGCCGCCGGAGCCCCATGGTACGAGATTTCCAATTGGGCCAAACCCGGCCATGCCTGCCGCCACAACCAGCTCTACTGGGACCAAGGCGACTACGTGGCCTACGGCGTGGCCGCCCATGGGCATCGGTCCGGTCGGCGGTATTGGAACGTGCGATCAATCGACCGCTACATCGCGCTGGTGGCTGCTGGTTCGTCGACGTGCTCCGGTGAGGAGACGCTCGATGCCGAGGTGCGCCGGGCGGAGGCGGCCCAACTGCTGATTCGCACACGTGCCGGGGTGCCAGTGGCATGGCTTCCAGCAGGCGTTCGGGCCGAGCTTCCCCCAGGACTCGTGGTCGAAGACGGTGACCGATGGGTGTTGACGCGGGCGGGACGGCTGTTAGCGAATGAGGTCGCGTTGCGTCTTGCTCCCACGTAGGGCGACAACCCGACCCGGCTGCCGCTGACACGGCCCGAGGCGAGTGTCGGAGCAACGCCTCGAGAAGCGAATTCCGCGCCACGGTTCGAAGCCTCGCCGGGGCGTCACGTCGAAAGCCCTCCCTTTTTGGGGCGCGGCGACGGAGGACACCGCATGGCGGGATGTCCAGGGCGGATCCGGGGCGGACATGACTTCCCGAACACCCACTTAAGCTGCCAGGGGAGGCAAGGTGAAGGTCTGGCCGGGCAACACGAAATCTGGATCGTTCTGCAGGACGAGGCGTTCTTGGTTGCGTGCGATCAGTCGCTGGTGATACCGGGCGATGTCACGGTCGGATGCGTCGGGGTTTACCCGTTGCACCACCGTTGCCGCGACGTGCCAGAGATGATCCCCAGGTGCAATGACCCAATGCTCGACGCCGGCCTCGGTGCTCGTCGATGGGTTGACGGTGGGGTTGACGGACGGGGCAGTTGTGGGGTCGGTGGCTTCGATTGGGTCGGTGGGGTGGATTGGGGTGGTGATGGTGTCGGCCGGGGGAACGGCGTTGGCGGTATCCGGTTCGACCAACATCTCAAGATCGACATCAAGGGATGGCGCCGTTTCAGTGGTGGCCAAGATCTCCAGGGTTGGTGCATCGTGTTGGTTCGGTGCCGGGGCGCCGGATTGGGGTCGCGCCGGATCTCCCGTTGGCATCTTTTGGTCGTCGGTGGCTGTGGGTTCAAGGGGCAGGCGATCGTCGGTTCCGGGAGCGGGATTCGTGGGCATCAGTTCCATGCGGGGAACGTCGTTGTTCGTGTCGTTGTTCGTGTCGTTGGTTGCGTCGTCGACTGTGGGCAGGTTGGGATTGGTCACCTCGTTCTCCGGGGTCACGAGCGTCATGGTGAGCGAGTCGTCGATGCTCGCTGGGGTGACCTGCGCGATCGCCCACTCGCTCGTGCCCATCGAGCCGGCTCCAAGTAGAACACTGGCACCGAGCCCGATGCCGACCGCCCGTTGCAACATCTGGCGGGTGGCGTGGGTCGTGAGGCGATGCAAACAGGTCACGAATATCTGTTGGCCAGCGCGCTCCGCAACGACGGTGAGGGTGGCGGCGAGTAACAGGTAGCCAGTGAAGGCAAGGCCGAGCAGTCGGCCACCGGCGAGCATCACCGCCACGGGATCGACGTCGCCGAGCCAGCGGCCGAGCTCTGCGGCGTCCCACGAAAGCGGGCCCACCACTGCGGGATCGATGCGAAGCAGCACCCATCCGAACAGGAGCAGGGCGGAGAGCCCCGCCGTTGCCCGAAGAGTTCGCTCCACGGGACGGGATGGGGAGGTGATCATGGTGTGCCTCGGGGGGTGATGATGGCGGTGATGTGTCCGTCCGACTGGCGACTGATCAGTGGAAGACACCCGGCGGGAAGAGCGGAATCGACCGGGCCGGTTTCAAGATGACTTCCTTGCGGAAGCGATGCGATTCGTGCGCTACGAACGGGCGCGCCGGGGGATGCCCAGGCGGCGAACTCGTGTACTTCGCCGGTGGAGGGCCGCAACACGGCGACTTGAGGGGTGCCCCGACACCGCCAATCGGCGATGAGAATCTCATCGGTGGGTTCGCCGAGTCGATATCGGAGATCGCCGACGAGGAGCCCGTGCGGTGCGGAAACGGACGCGGTGCAGGCGGGAGCGGGGTACGGCGGTGTGATCGGGACGAGGGCGGCTTCACAGACCACGGCGGGAGCGCTTTGGGTCAGTAGGGGCACGGGAGTTGTGCGGGGAGCGTTGACGGTCGTTGAACCGCTGAGGGTGGTCGGAATGTCGGCGGTGCTCGCAACGTCGGCGGTAGGCGTGGCTTCGGCTCCGGGGCTCGCGGGCCGGAGGGTGGCGCCTGCCGCCACCGTGATCAGCCCGAGCGCGGCAGCGATGGTCGGCCAGCGCGCGGTGGAGCGATGTCGCTGGCGTGTACCGTGACGCGGGGTGGTGGCCGGGAAAACCGCGGTGACCGTTGTGTCGTTGGCAGCCGCAAAACCGGGGCTCTCAACCATACCGAGAGCGGCAGTGGGGCGGCCTCCGGTGTCTCCGATGTTGGCCTCGCCGAGGGCGATCGATCGAAGCCGGTCGGCCATGGCGCGAGCGGATGGTCGCAGGTCCGGGTTCGAGGAGCAGGCCAACGAGGCCAGATCGGTCAAGCGTTCGACCGCGGCGCGATGTCGGCGTGAACGAGGATCGAAACCGCAGCGATTCGGATCGGCGAGATGTTGGAGAAGGCGGCCGAGGGCGTACACATCACGTGAGGGACGAAGACGAGGGCCGATTGACCCATTCGACGACGGGTGTGGTGCAGACGTTGGGTCGGGTGCCGACGGTTCGAGCGTTTCGCCAAGCAGGCCGCCGCTGGCCCAACCGCACAGCACCGGGTTTCCCGTGTGGTCCAGCACGATGTGGGTTGGGTGGATCGCCCCGTGGATCACTCCCACACCGTGTAGGTCGGCGAGCGTCGTGGCCAGCGCGGCGACCGTTTGTGCCAGTTCGGCGGGGGTACGGCAACAAAGTGTGGCCAGGGTGTGGGTCGCCACGAATCGCGTATCGAGGGTGGCGACGTTGCCCTCTTCGCCCTGGGTGTAGCGAACGATGGACACGACCCCCGGGTGCGATGCCAGCCGGAGCGCTCGAGCCTCACGCTCGAGCCGAGCCACGGCGATGTGGTCGGTGGCGACTTTTCGAACGATGAGCGATCCGTCGGTATCCGCCAGCGTGCGCACGACGCTCACCGACCCGGGTCCTTGGTGCACATGTAGAGAGCTTACCGAAAATTGCTTGAAAGGCAAGAAAAGATGTGAAAAAACATGAAAGGGATTTGAGGGCTCGATCGGGGAGAAAGGGCTGCGGTCGAAACCTCAGGTTTGGAGCGGGTCGACGATCACCCCGGGATTCATGATTCCTTCGGGGTCAAGCGTGGCCTTCGCCGCGGTGAGCACGCGTCCGAGCGGCTCCGTGCGTTGGGCTCGATACCAGGGGGAGTGATCTCTCCCAACCGCATGATGGTGGGTGATCGTGGCCCCCACGTTGCCGATTGTTTCCGAAACGGCGGCCTTGATCTCGTCCCACATGGCCACCTCGGAGCCAGGGCGGCCAGGCGCAAACACGCTGAAATACGGCGCCGGCCCATCGGGATAGATGTGCGTGAATCGGCAGGTCACCCAACCGATGCCGGCCACTCGTTCGACGGCGTCCAATGCTGCGGTGGTGATGGCATCGTGAGTTTCGGCGAATCGGTCCCAGGTGCATGCCGTCTCGAATGTTTCCACGATCACGCTCATGCGTACCAACGCATCACGGGTATAGGGCGCGCGCAGAAATGCATTCCTCCATGCGCCGACAGCCCCGGCCCGCTGATCGTGGACGGCGGTGTCGGGTTCACCGGCAAGATCGGGTGCACCGGGAAGATCGGGTGCAACGGGCTCGTCGGGGACCAGGCCACCATGATCGGCACAGCAGGTCAGGGCCAAGCCCATTGCCTCGTCGACACGATGATGCGCCGACTCGAAACCCACGACGAGCAGGGTGCTTCCGTCGGTGACTCCAGCTGATGTTGCCGCTTCGGTCGCATCGAGCAGCCGACAGTTCGTGGGAAAGAGGCCTGATTGGCTCAGTGCTCGGACGGCGGCGACCCCGTCGGCGTAGTTGGCGAACCGCACACCAACCGAACGTTTGAAACGGGGCCGATCCTGGAGGCGCATCCAAGCCTCGGTGATGACGCCAAGCGAGCCTTCGGACCCGAGGAACAGTCGGTCGTGGGATGGCCCGGCGCCGGAGCCGGGAAGGCGCCGAGACTCGGAGACCCCCGTTGGTGTGATCACCCGCATGCTCTCCACCATGTCGTCGATATGGGTGTACACCGATGCGTAGTGGCCACCTGCCCGTGTGGCGAGCCATCCGCCGAGCGTCGAGAACTCGAAGGACTGGGGGAAGTGGCGGAGGGTGAGATCGTGCGGTCGGAGCTGATCTTCCAAAACCGGACCAAGGGCGCCGGCCTGAATGCGCGCGGCACGGCTGGTTCGGTCAACTTCGAGGACTCGGTCGAGAGCGGTGAGATCGAGGGTGAGAACGCCACGGACATCCCCTTCTCCCCGATGCTCCACCCCACCCACGACTGACGACCCCCCACCATAGGGAACCACGGCGACACGGACAGTCGATGCCCAGTCCAGCACTTCCTCGATCTGTGCTTCGGTGGTGGGCCGAGCCACGACGTCAGGTGGACTGCCGAGCTGGCCATAGCTCGCCCGCACGACATCGCGGTAGGCCTTGCCGAACGTATGCGCCGCCCGTTCCCGTCGATCGGTGTGGCACCACGACGCGAAGGTGTCGGGTACGCGGACACGGGATTCGGGGAGGGTGATGGATGTGAGTTCCGGCGGCGGCCGGACGGCGAGATCGACGCCGAAACGGCGCCGCAACGATTCGGCCAGTTTTTCGGTTTGACGCCCATCGAGCGCCTGGTCTTCCCAACCCCAACCCCACCACGAACGCAATCGATCGGCCATAGGCCGGACACTACTAATCGGAAAGCAGCAGTGCCTCGACAGCGGCACAGGCGACACCGAGGTCATCGACAGCGAGTTCATAGGCGGGTACTGCGCCCGCGATCTTCACCAGCGAGCGAAGTCCGTCACGGGGATTTTCGGCGAGTCGAAAGGTATTGCGGGCGAGGCGAACCACGACCTCGGCCGGAGCGAGTCGCTCGGCGAGGTTGGAACCACCGTTTGTCACGTAGCGGTTGAACACGATGGCGGCAATCGGTACGCCGGTTCCCGGCTCAATCCTCGCCGACCGCTCCGCGAATAGTTCGGAACCCATGCGCATCGTCGACGCTCGAAGCCACGCCTTGATGGGCTGGCGCTGGTCAGGAACAACGACGTCGGGGAACAATGGCCACGAGCCAGGGTCAAGGCCGATTGGCTTGGGATAACACCGAACGCTCAATGTGGATGGGTCGATCGACGCGCACTCGTCGGTCAAGTAGTCGAACCCGTGCAGGACGAGCGCCGTGATGAGCGTGGACTTTCCCGAATCGGCCGGAGCCGGACAGATCACGGCACCGGTTGGCGTACGCGCCGCGGACGCGTGGAGCAGCAGCGGCGCCTTGGCGGTCGTTATCGCCCGATGGTTGTAGTCCCACAGGAGTCGACCGATGACGGCCGAAAGTGATCGGGAGCTGATCGAAGGTGGTGAAGATCCAAGGCGAAGGTCGTACAGGTCGTTGACGAGCGCCGACTCTGGCGGATCGGTCGCTCGCTGGGGAGATACGGCGTACCAGAGTTGGGGTGGCTCGCTCACGACCAAATCGGCGAGTAAATCGGTGAGATAGCGACCGAGTTCCTCGTCATTCGTGAGGATGGCGAAACGGAGGTCGAGTGCCGCGAAACAAGGTGAGGCAAAGCGCCATTCGCCCGGCGGTACGTCGGAGTCAGTGCGGAGAACCGGTGCCACCCCGTGGGTTGCCGCCATGACCATCGCCGCGTCGGGCAGGGGCTCGACGGCAGAAGAATCGTTCGTACCGGCGGGTCGAATGAGGTGCCGATCAGCGAGACTCTCAATCGTTTGGAGGACGTCGCCGTTGATGCGTGTGGCGGGCACGTCGAAGAGGTCGGCCAGTGTGTGGGCGATATCGGTGGTGTCGGCTCGGCCATCGATCGAGGCGAGGATGGCGCTCGCCGTTGGGTTGAGGAGGTGGGCCTGGTGGCGGGCGGGGTCGTAGAGCACGATCTGCCCGTCGAGTTCAGCTCGTTCAACCGAGGTAACCGCCTCCCAAATCACGGCCGTGGTCGGGGTCATTCGGCGGCAACCGGGCTGTGGTGTGGTGTTGCGCGTCGACGTTCGGCGGAGAAACGTGGTGCCTTGTGGTGTTTCGAGACGGCCTGGCCGACGGCGGGAAGGCAGAGAAGCATCATAAAGAGCGGAAGTACCTGGACCCGCTGACGGGCAAGGATGCCGAAGTTGCCGATCGAGGAGAAGGCAAAGACGAAGGCGAGCACGTAGCTCAACGCGTAGAGCACGAGCGGCTGTCGTCCCTGTTTGGTGGGAAGCGCGGCCAAGCGGCGGTACGACAGCACCATCAGCACCATCAGCACGGTGCCTTCCAGGGCGGCCAGCCGATCGTTGAGCCCACGGGCTTCGGTCACGAACGGTCGGAAGAGCACCGTGACCACGGCACGCGGGTAGTCGAGCGGCGAGCGAACGGTGGCCGCACTGAAACCGGCGCCACCCTGGGTGGTTTGATCCTCGGTGTCTTCGAGCACCGACGCCACGTTGTTCGTGCCGAGCCGGTCGACGTTAAAGAACGTGGCCGCCCGACCGGCGAGGAGCGCACCGGCAAAGAGCAGAAAGACCATCATGGTGACGCGGGCACCGGCGCGAAGGCGGGAACGCCCCTCCTTGGCCCGTCCGGCCAGGACGGCGACCACCAAGCTGGCCACGATGATGATACTGACGTGGGGTCGGACCAGCGTGGTGAGCGTGATGCCGACGACGAGCAGGGCAAGCCCTCGCCCGCCTCGCCCCGTGAACACACAACTCGCCCCGAATGTGGCCACCCCGATTCCAAGGAGCATGAAGCCCTCTTTGCCGAGACTCGATGGCCAGAAGGCGAGCGATGGCCAGCAGAAGAGCAGTGCTGCGTACCGATGGCGGTCGCCGCCGACAATTCCCTGGGCAAACGCTCGGTACATCAGCAGGCAACCCCCGAACGACAATCCGATCCAAATGATGTACGAAGCAAACATGTTGTCTGAGGTAAGCACCTGCGCCAGGCCCGACGCATATCGAAGGGTGCCGGTGCCGGGAATAGGGCGGCCGGTATCGACCTGGAACTGCAACGCTCGGAATGACACCGCCAGGTTGCGGCCCACTTGAAAATAGACCGCACCGTCCGATGCGTCGCTGAAACGTTGGACTGCGCCGACGAAGCGCATAGCGAGGCCGATTAGGGCGATGCTCCCGAAGTCGAAGGTCGATTCGCTCCGAGCGATCTGCCGAATCGGGAACATCAACCCGGCAGTGAGCAACGCGGCGAAGATCGTGCCGTGCAGGAACTTGCCGGGTTCCGTGGCGCAGAGGAAGACGGCGTAGCCAAGGACGAACAACACGACGAGCGCGCTGACGAATCCCCAGAGGGACGCTTGTGGACGGGGTGTCCGAGGGCGACGGGCTGCGCCGCTCAAGAACACGAGTTCTGGCGTCGCAAGGCTCGACTCGAGGTCGGCTCGCATTTCGACGCTCAGCCTTTACGTAACCGGCGCCTCTGAAGCGCAGCCAAGGGGCTCGACGAGGGGTCCTTTTCGGGGTGTTCTTCCGGCTCCGAGTGTGTGCGTTCTCCCGTGGACGCCATCGCTCGCGTCCCCGAGTCCAAGGATGGTTCGTCGGCATTCGCCTCATTGGTGGCGCCGTTGTGGTTGCCGTTGGTGGTGGCGCCGTTACCGTTGGTGCCGTTCCCGTTCGTGCCGTTCGTGGTGGTGCCGTTCCCGTTGGTGCCGTTGCCGTTGGTCCCGTTCGTGACACCAACCGATTGACGTTGGCCCGGCGCTTCACGAGACGCCGACCGGCTGGCAACGGACTCGTTGGAGGTCGACTGGTCGGTTGTGGACTGGTCGGTTGTGGACTGGTCGGAGACGAGTTGGACGTCGTGATCGATCTCGCGGTCGGGACGGCGCACGTCCTCGTCGAGGTAGTAGCTCCGGCCTGCCCCGTAGTAGTAGTAGCGGCCGCCCGGGCCATCGGTGGCCCCGATGAGGCATACCCCGGTGACCGGCGCTTGTCGGCGATCAAGAAGCTCGGCGGTGCGATCCGCGGCCTCCTTGGTGGTCTTGCCGGCACGGGCAACGAGGATGACCTGATCAGCTACCGGCAGAAGTTCTGCGGCGTCGTTCGTGGTGAGAAGCGGCGCGGTATCCAACACGATGATGTCGTATTCGTAGAGGTGGTCGCGTACGAGTTTGCGCTGAATGCTCGCCACCTCGGCGGGATTCACCAAGGATGCGCTCGATGCCACTCGATTCAGCAATTGCACACCGTCGATTTCGGTTTGCACGATTTCCATAGGCTTGGTATCGACGCCAAGGAAGGCGTGCACCTTTGGTCGTCGAAAGTCGCAGTTGATGACCAGAACTTTGAATCCGGCCTCGCCGAGTACTGCTGCGAGGTTTGCCGTGGTGGTGGTCTTGCCCTCGGAGGGGCTCGCCGAACTCACCATGAGCACCCGTGCCTTACGTTTGCGTTTCGGCCCGGTATCTGCTCCGGCGGGGGTCGGGGCAAGCGACGCGACGAGCGGCGCGCCGTCGGCCTCCGCCGCGAAGAGCACGGCCGACCGAAGCACTCGATATGCCTCGGCAGCGCGGGATCGGGGCTGTTCCCAGGAGAGGACGAGTGTCTGTTTTTGTTGTCGTCGGGTGAGCGGCGGGGTTTCGGTGACGACCGGGAAGCCGAATACTTCTTCGGCATCCTCTTTGGTGCGAATCCGAGGGTCGAGCCGTTCGATCACGAGCGCCAGCGCGGCGCCAAGGAACAACCCGAAGGCCAACCCGAGCCCCCCACGAGGGCCCGGCCCCATCGGAGTGGGCTCATCAATCACGACGGTGGGAGCCGCGGCCGACGTGCTCGGCGTCTTGCCGTTGCCAGTTGGCGTTTCGAACAACTTGAGGAATTGGGCACCACTGATTGGGATTGCCTCTGCCGCCGATGACGTGGCGAGCGCGCCCTTTGGCGGGGCCTTCTGCAGCTTTTCGACCTCTAACTGAAGCTCATTGAACTTGGCGATCGCCCGGTCCTTCTGGGAACGGAAGAAATCCCTGTTGGCGGGATCAGCGTCGGCCTTTTCAAGGGACTCCTTGTAGTTCAGCTGCTGCTGGGCTTGTTGTTCCTTGAGCGAAGAAATCTGCCCCTCTTTTTGCTTGTCGCTAAACTCGATTTGGAAGGCCATGAGTTCGACGGCGAAGGCGTCGGCAAGTTGCACGGCGCGGGCGGGATCGGACGCAACGGCAGTGATCTGGAGCATGCCGATTTCGGGCTTGGCCTCGGCGATGATCTGGGAGGCGAGCTGCAATGACTGTCCACCCACCTTTTCGGCCACCCGTTTCGGTACCTCACCCTGGATCGTGAGCGAACGAAGTTGTTGGAGGTTGGCCGCGGTGTCCGTGCTGATCAGCGTGTGGGTCGCTTTATAGAGCGTGGCGGACTTTTCTTGGGTGGCGAGAAGAGTGGTGCTCACGCCGAGGATCAGCCCGAGGATGGCGACGGACGCGACGAGCTGCCAACGTCGTCGCAGCACTCGTAGGTAGTTGACGATCTCCACAGGTAAACGTTCTCCGCGTTGGCCAGCGATCGGTGGTCGGCCTCGGTATCAGAAAGACGCCGCCGTCTGCGCTAAGGGTACACAATGAGGGGAGGAGAAACCGGTAGCGGCCCCGATAGGAAGTAGCGTCGCCGCGATGTCGGGACGGAGCGAACTCCCCGTGGTGTATCGAACGGGGCTACCAACCGACCGATCTGCGGCCGTCGCCCTGTGTGCGTCAGCGCTGGGATGGCGACCGGAAGATCCCAACGAAGCACTGTTTGCGTGGAAACACGACCGCAGCCCGTTCGGCCCGTCACCGTTCTGGGTCGCCGAGATCGATGGCCAGATTGTTGGGGTTCGCGTCTTTCTTCGGTGGGAGTTCCTCGGTGCATCCAGCAACGTGGTACGGGCGGTACGAGCGGTCGACACGGCAACACACCCAGATTTCCAAGGACGGGGAATCTTCCGGAACCTCACCCTTCGAGCCCTCGATGCGCTGCAGGCCGAAGGCCTGGCGTTCGTCTTCAATACTCCGAACGAGCAAAGCCGTCCGGGCTACCTGAAGATGGGCTGGGAAGTGCTCGGTCGAGTGCCGGTAGGCGTGTCGGTGCGCACTCCCGTTGGTGTCATGCGTATGGCCACAGCTCGCGTCCCGGCCGGAAAATGGTCCGTTCCGTGCGACGTGGGTGACGACGCCCGAGCGGTGTTCGGCCCAAACCTGGTGACGTCCGATGGTGTGTCGCTCCAGCGTCTGCTCGCCCCATCACCTGCGGTTACGCCAAACGCTGGGCCGAATCTGCAAACGCACCGAACCCCGGAGTTTTTCGAGTGGCGTTACGCCGATGGCCCGTTGAGCTACCGCGTGCTGCGTCGCGGTCGCCGACTCGACGACGGATTCGTGGTCTTCCGGCTTCGAACTCGTGGTCGGGCGTGCGAAGCCACGATCTGTGATGTCGTGCACCACGAGGGTGACGTCCGGGTCGCGAGTGAACTCGTGAGATCGGTGTTGCGGGAGACGGGTGCGCACTATGCAATCAGCGTCGTGCCGGGCTTGGTGGGGGCAAAGTGGGGCCGCTCGAGGGGCGTTCTGTCGGGGCTGATCGGGCCAGGAGGGGCCGTTCGCGTCCCGGGTCAAGGGCCGGTGTTCACCTGGCGTTCGGTGAACCGTCCCACCATTCCGGCGTTGCCCACATGGTCGCTTCGCCTCGGCGATATCGAACTCTTCTGATTCCTGAGGGCCAGCAGGGAGGTTTCAAAGCGTCGGTCGGGACACCGATCAGGACGAAATGTCGTCCGTGAACCGCGGGCGAGGCGGATCGGCCGAGGAGAGGCAATAACCTGGTCGTCATGCGTCGAGCGTCGAGTTTCAGTCTTCTCGGCATCCCCGTGCGAGTCGATCCACTTTTCCTTGGCGTAATGCTCTTACTCGGCCTTACCTGGTCTTCCTTCGGCCTCGAGTATCTGGCCTCGTGGATGGTGATCGGTATCAGTTCGGTGTTGCTCCATGAGTTTGGTCACGCGTTGGCGTTTCGGTCCTTCGGGTTCGAGCCCAAAATCGCCTTGGTCGGGCTCGGTGGGCTCACCTCGGCCGAAACTCCCTTGGTTGGCTCGGCCCGGCTAACCCCTGCTCGTCACATTGCGGTGAGTTTGGCGGGGCCATTGTCCACGCTCGTGTTAATCGGGGTGCCGGCCCTCCTCTACCAACAATCACTCAGTCGGCCCGACCAACTCACCCGTGTCGTTTTGGAACAGGTGATTTTCGCCAACCTGTACTGGGCGTTGCTGAACCTCTTGCCGGTCCTGCCCCTCGATGGCGGGCAGGTCGTCGCATCGTTGCTCGAAATGGTGTTCGGCCGGCGGGGCCAGCAGATCGCCTTGGGCCTCTCGCTGGCGATCGGCGGAGTGTTGCTGTTCGGCGGCGTCGTTCGGTCGTCGATGATTCTGCTGTTCCTGGGCGGCATCGTGCTGGCGATGAACGTTGGGCCCCTCGTGAGCGCTCGTCGCCATGCTGGATCTGTGCGCGCCGGTCCTGGCCCCGACGACGCCTATCGCGCGTTGGTCGCCGGTCAGCCGGTGGCGGCCGAAGCCATGCTGCTTCAGCGGTTGTCGGCGCCGAGTTCACCGGAGATCGAGCGTGCTTCCGTGGAATTGCTGGCATGGACTCGCCTGCTGCTCGGCAACGCCATCGGAGCCCAGCAGGCGATGGCGGCGATGAACCCGCCTGCATCTAGTCAGATGCTGTACGGAGGACTGGCGGTGTACGGGGGCCGTGTCGACGAGGGTTTAGCGTTGCTCACGTGGGCGTATCTTCACGAACCGCCGTCGGAGGGCCAGTTGTTGGCGGCGATCCTCGTGGCCCGGGCGGGGCTTACACAACGGTTTTCCCAGGAGTTGCTCCACATCGGTCCCGTCGGTCGCGAACGGGTGCAAGTTCTCAGCGAACTGCTGGCCTATGTGGGGCTTTCGTCGGATGCTCTGGTGGCGAGCCGGTCGCTTACTGCGGCGTGAGCGCCTGTTCCTTGGCCCATCGGTAGTCGGCTTTGCCGGTGGGGCTGCGCTGGACCTTGGCCACGAAAACGAAAGCCTTGGGCAATTTGTAACGAGCGATGTGCTGCTCGCAGGTAGTGAGGAGTTCTTCGGGCGTTGCCGTGGTCCCTTGGCGGAGTTGCACGATGGCAACGACTTCGTTTCCCCACCGTTCGCTCGGCCGTCCAGCCACGACGGCGTCATAAACAGACGGGTGGTTCGCCAGGGCCTGCTCCACCTCCTCGGCGAAAATCTTCTCGCCGCCGGAGTTGATGGTGACGGAGTCGCGGCCGTGGAGCTCGAGTAAGCCGTCGGGCGTGTAGTTGGCCCGGTCGCCAGGTACCGAGTAACGAACGGCGCCGATCACGGGAAAGGTGCGAGCCGTCTTGTCGGCATCGCCAAGGTAACCAAGGGGAACCCGCCCTTCTTGCGCTAGCCACCCGAGTTCGGTGGAGGTGGGGGGAATGACACGGGTGAGGTCGTCGCTCACGATGCACATGCCCGGCCCAGGTGTAAAGGTGCCAGTAGAAGCGTCGGTACCCGATCCGGTGACCTGCGACGCTTGCTGACCGGTTTCCGACGAGCCGAGCCCATCCATGATGGCGATAGCGGGCAACTTGGCCAGCAATGCGTTTTTCACCGGAGCGCTGAGGGCGGCACCGCCACTGACGATCATCATCATCGACGAGAGGTCGTAGGTGTTGCGCTCGAGTTCGTCGAGCAGCGGACGGGCGAACGCGTCGCCCACGATGAGCAAGATGTTCACCTTTTCTCGCTCGATGGTAGACCACACATCGACGGGGTCGAGCGTGGTGCTGTTGACGGGAAGCACCATCGAATGGCCCCCCGTGAACGCATTGAACGCCATCCAATGGGCAGCGCCGTGCATAAACGGAGGGGCCGGCATAAATCGCACCCCACCCGTGCGGGATGTTTCGACCACCGTGTCAAGATCGGGCCACTCGTTGGTAGTGCCGAGTTGGCGTCCACCGAGGGCGGCAGGGAAAACGTCGGCCTGGCGCCAGAGCACACCCTTTGGCATACCGGTCGTGCCACCGGTGTAAAGGATGTAGAGGTCGTCCGGGTGGCCCTTGAGGTCGGGAGCGGTGGGGGAGACGCTGGCGAGCGCGTCGTCGTACCAGACCGCCCCGTCGAGCAGGCCGGCACCGGAATCGTCAGGCACCTGGAGGAAGATCCGAAGAAGCGGCAGTTCGTCCCGAATGCGGCCCAGCGTTGCGGCGAAGGCGGAATGGAACACGATGGAGTCGGCTCCACTGTCGGCGAGGAGGTACCGGAGTTCCTCCTCGACGTAGCGGTAATTCACGTTGAACGGCGCCACCCGGGCTTTGTATGCACCCACCATGCCCTCGAGATACTCCGGACAATTGTGGAGGTAAAGCGCTAGGTGGGATTGACCGGACTCATGGCCCGCAAGCTCGGCCCGTTCTTGTCGAACACCGAGTCCCTGCGCCACGAGATAGGAAGCCACTCGGTTGGTGCGTTCGGCAAAGTCGGCGTAGGAGTAGCGGCGCTCTCCGTGGACAATGGCATCACGATCGGGGTTGGCCTGCGCCACCGCATCGTTCACCTGAGCGAGGTTAAATTCCATCGGGACGAGTTCCGTTCGGGAGAAGGTCCGGCGCAGCATACGAATGTTGCGCTGGTCAGCGACAACGCGTCGGTCAGCGGCAGCGTGTGCCGGCGGCTGGCAGGGTGAGGTTGTGGAGGTAGTCGGTGACCAGCGCAAGCACACAGTCGCTCTGGAACGTCGCGGTGTGGCCCTCTCCGACGTGCGTGAGCAACGTGGCTTGTTCAAGGGTCTTGGCTACCGCCTCGGCGTAGGAATACGGAGTTGCAGGATCGCCCGTGGTGCCGATCACGAGCATGGGCGGTGCCCCCGAGGCGGTCACCGCTTGGGGAACGGGGCCTGGCGGGGCGGGCCAGAAGGCGCAAGGGAGCAGTTCGTTGGCGATCGGCGCTCCGAGTTCGGAGTCGATGGCAGCGAGCCGCTCGGCGAACGCTCGAAAGGCGTCGGCGCCGACCGGCCGAGGCCCATCGGTGCATTCCACGCCCAGGTAGGTTCCATAGTTTCCGGAGTCCGAATAGGAGTTGGCCAAACGGATGAGGTCGGTGACGTCGGCTGTCTTGTCGGCCGTGAGTACCGCTTCGGCGAACGTCTGCATGGACGTCGGGGAGTAGCCCGACGCCACGGTGGCGAGGGTGAGCTCCGCCGGCCCGAGTTCTTGGGCGGACGCCCGTATCGGCGACTGCTCCACCCGGAGGCGCAGTCGGTCGAGGGCGGGTCGGGGGTCGGTGGCGCAGCGGCCGTTGGTCTGGCACGCGGCGAAGCCCCGATCGACAGCAGTGACGAGGGAGCGGGTCTGATCGGCCAACAAGTCTTCCAAGGTTTTGGTGGGGTCGACGACGCCGTCGAGCACCGCTGCTCGTAGTCGGGTAGGGAAGAGTTCGGCGTAACGCAGCCCGACCTGCGTTCCGTACGAGAAGCCAAACCAGGTGAGCGAGTCGGCGCCCACGGCAGCGCGAAACTGATCGAGATCCCGGGCGGCGTCATCCGTGGTCATGTGGGCGAGCAGCGGGCCGCTCGTCGACGCGCAGGCGTTGGCCACTGCTCGTGCGGCGTCGTCGAGCTGGCGTTGTTCGGTGAGATCGTCGGGCCGGCTATCCGTCTCGCGAAAGGCCCCATTGGACGCTTCGGAACACGTGAGGGCATGGGTGCCAGCGACGCCGCGCGGATCAAACGCGTACACGTCGAAGCGACTGTTGAACTGGCGTCCGCTGCTGCGCACCAGTCCGGTGGCCGACCCGCCCGGGCCGCCCGGGTTCATGAAGAGCGGCCCGAGTGAGCGTTGCGGGTCGACCGCACGCAGCCGAATGACCTTGAGGTCAATGGTGTCTCCTCCGGGGTCGGCATAGTGGAGGGGCACGGTCAGCTCGCCGCAAGCAAACGCGCCTCCACAACTCGTCCATTCGATTGTTGGCGGCGGGAGGAGCGGCGGCGGCGGGCTGCGTGTGGTCGAGGCGGGGGACGGGTCGACGCTGATTGATGGTGTTGTCGCGGGAACGACGGAGCCTGTGCCGGATGCCGCGGCGACCAACGAATCAACCGGCGGCGTGGTCGAGGCATCGGGGGCACCGGCCCCCTGGGGGTCGTCGGATCCACGGGCGCAGCCTCCGAACAGCAACCCCAGAGCGACAGCAATTGCGAGGGCGCTGATGGAGGACCGGCGGCGGGCCGGGCCGAGAGTGGGGCGCCGTCGAGTTGCGGGAGGTCGGCGAGAATGCACCACGGGACTGTATGCAGCGTTGCCGCCGTACTCCTCGCGCCCCCTTTGCTCCCGCGTTTTGCACCGCCCTTTCGCTGCAACTAACGGGGGGCTTCTCGTGCCGCGATGTGACAGCGTTGTGGTCGTCGCGACGCCGACGTTCACCGATAGGGTTCAGGAATGATTTTCGGTGTGTTTGTTCCGCAGGGATGGAAGATGGAGTTGGTCGGGATCGAGGATCCCCAAACGAAGTGGGCGAAGGCGGTGGAGATTGCCGAATTGGCCGAGGCCCTCGGGTACGACTCGTTGTGGGTGTACGACCACTTTCACAATGTGCCGGTGCCGGCCCACGAGGCCATGTTCGAGTGCTGGACCACGTTGGCGGCCCTGAGTCAACGCACATCCACGATTCGCCTCGGACAGATGGTGGGATGTGCGCTGTACCGATCGCCGGCGTTGCTGGCCAAGATCACGTCGAACATCGACGTGATGAGCGGCGGGCGGCTCGACTGGGGCATTGGTGCCGGGTGGTACGGCCACGAGTACGACGCCTACGGGTATGGCGAGGGATTGCCCTCGGCTCGTGACCGAATTCAGATGCTGGAAGAGACGGTCGAGATCGTGAAACGCATGTGGACCGACACGGATGCCACTTTCGAAGGAAAACACTTCCAGGTGGCAGGAGCGCAGTGCGATCCCAAGCCCGTACAGAACCTTCCGCCGATATGGATTGGTGGCGGTGGTGAACAGCTCACCCTTCGGGTTGTGGCGAAACACGCCGACCGCTCCAACTTCGGCGGAAAACCCCACGAGTTTGCCCACAAGTGCGAGGTTCTCAAGCGTCACTGCGACGCGGTCGGGCGCAACTACGACGAGATCGTCAAGACGTGGTCGCCCGAGGTGTTCATCCGGGAAACGGAGAAAGAGATCATCGATGGCGGCTCGCGTTCATCGTGGGGCGAATCATTCGATTCATGGCGGGAGGGCAACCTCGTTGGCACCCCGGAACAGGTGAGCGAAAAGCTGCGGGTCTACGCCGAGCTCGGATGTGGAGGAATCGTGCCATGGTGTACCGACTACCCCGAAACGGAAACGCTCACGCTCCTCGCCGAACAGGTGATACCGAACTTTCGCTGAGTCTCGAAGGCTCGGAAGTCTCCGGCTCCCCGGCCAGTTCGATCCCGGCCACGCCGGCCGGGGCCAGCCAGTCCCGGTGAGCCTCGCCCCGTTCAGTTGAACCAGATGCGCTGATAGTCCCGAGACTCGGGATGGACCAGCGCGGCAAAGGTGAGGGCAGGAAGCGCCAAGGTCATGGGCAGGAGCGCGTCGATACCGTCGCCCAAATGTGTCGCCAGATGCAGTATCGGAAGAAAGAGCTGGGCCGACGCGACGAAGAGTCCGAGTAGCCAGCCGATCGTCCGGGCATTGGCCGTGAGATACGCGCCAATAAGCAGCAGCGTGGCGCCAAACAACGCGAGGAAACTCTGATCGAAGACGGCGGCCACGACCGCCACTGCGCTGCTCAGATAGAGGAGCATCGTGGCGGCATAGAGCGTGGTGGGCTGCGAAGGATTGGTGAACCGGCGAGTCTCCACAGAGCCATTGTGTCATGCCGATGTTCGAACTCGGCGGCGTGGCACGCTCTTTGGGTGCAAACACCTACGGTGCCGACCAGTCGTGCATCAGCCGTTCCTGACTTCGGGGTATGTGTCGTGGTGTTGGCGGCGGGGCTCGGTACTCGATTGCGACCGCTCACCTTGGAGCGACCCAAGCCGCTCTGTCCCGTAGGAGGCGTTCCGCTGGTTGATCTCGCCATCGCCCGCACGTTCTCAATCGTGGCGTCGGTGCAGCAGGTGGCCGTGAATGTGCATGCCGGCCGAACTCTTCTTCAACCCCACCTCGAGGCGTTGGGCGTTCATGTGTCGATTGAGGCGTCGGCGCCGCTGGGCACCGCAGGAGCTGTGGGCAATCTCCGCCAGTGGATCGATGCCAGGGCCGTAGCGGTGATCAACAGCGATGCGTTCTGCGACGCGGACCTGCGTCACCTGGTCGAAGGCTGGGATGGTGAACGGGTTCGAGTGCTGGTGCATGGCGGCGGGGAGTTCCGCGCCGGGTGTGCGGTTGCGGGCACGTTGTTGCCGTGGTCGGTGGCGTCGTTGCTTCCGGCGCAAGAGTGTGGGCTTTTCCCGATGGTGTGGGAGCCGTCCCGGGTGGGGGGCCGCCTCGAATCGATTCCGTCAACGGGCACGTTCGTGGATTGCGGCAACCCCGCCTCGTATCTTCGGGCGAATCTGCTGGCGTCGGGTGGCGCCTCGGTGTTCGGCGAGTCCTCGGTGATCAGCGGCGACGAGCCGGCTACCGATTTAGTGACGGAGTCGGTGGTGTGGGACGGGGCGCGACTTCGCGCCGGCGAACGGTTGCACCGGGCGATCCGAACCAGTGGAGGCCGCACCATCCTGGTGCGTTGATCAATCCGGTGGCGTTGGCCGATCGCCGGGGGAAGTTTTTCGGCGTGGCGACAGTTTGATCTCGTGGTTGGCGCGAAGTTGGCCGCACGCAGCATCGATCGACGTGCCCCGGTTCTGGCGGACGGTGACGTTGATCCCGTGTCGCGTGAGGCGCTCACGAAACCACTCCACCTGGGCCGAAGATGACCCCACGGTGGGCCACCCTGGTGTCGGGTTCAACGGTATGAGGTTCACGTGGGCCCGCAGCGGACGAGCATAGGCGGCAAGCTCCTCGGCGTCACTGGGCCGATCGTTGGTGTCGGCGATCATCGCCCACTCGAAACTCAGCCTTCGATTCTTCGCCGTGAGATACCGGTCGCACGCAGCGGCGAGCGCATCGAGCGGATACCGACGATTGATCGGAACGAGTTCGTCGCGAAGAACATCGTTGGCGGCGTGGAGTGACACCGCGAGGTTGACCGGCAGCGTTTCGGCGGCGAGGCGGTCGATCCCGGGCACGATCCCCACCGTGGAGATGGTGAGGTGGCGGGCGGAGAGGCCCAGGTGTCCTTGGATACGTTCGACGGCGGGCCAGACTCGGTCGTAGTTAGCCAGCGGTTCGCCCATGCCCATGAAGACGACATTCGACAGACGCTGCGGTCGGGCTCGCCGGATTGCTTCCACCACCTGCTCCACGATCTCGCCGGTGGTGAGGTGGCGCTCGAATCCCGCTTGGCCGGTGGCGCAAAATCCGCAGGCCATCGCGCATCCGGCCTGGGTGCTCACGCACACCGTGGCGCGGTCCGGGTATCGCATGAGCACGGTTTCTACCGTGGCGCCGTCGGCTAGGGACCACAGCCACTTCACGGTGTCGTCGGCGGGGCTGGCCGACTCGGTGACGGTTCGAAGCGCCGCCGGTGCGTCTCGATGGAGCCGAGTACGGAGCGAAGCGGGAATGTCGGTGAGTTCGTCTACCTCGGCCGCGCGTTCGTAGAGCCCGCGCCACACTTGATCGACGCGGTACCGCGGTTCGCCGGCCAGCAATTGGGCGAACGCGTCGCGGTCGAGGTCGTAGAGCGAGATCGCTGGTCGGTTCATCACCGGCCGGCTTCGCTCGGTGTTGGCCGCGATGTTTCGGGTGACGATGTTTCGGGTGACGATGTTTCGGGCGGCGTTGTGGTGGTGGGAGAGTGGGAGTACCAAACGAGTCGGTGGTGCTCAGCGAAACCGAGTTGGTCGTACAGGCGTATCGCTGCCGCGTTGTCGTATTCGACGTACAACATGGCGAGTTCAATGCCGAGGCCTGCCAGGTGCATCAACCCGACCGTGGTGAGCGCCCGCCCGAGACCGCGCCCGTGGTACGCCGGATCTACGCCAATCACGAAGATCTCGCCGAAGGTTCGGGATTCGTCGCCCGTCGGCGGGTGCACTTTGGTCCAGCAGAAACCGGCGAGCACGCCGTCGATCTCATGGAGAAAGAACCCGTGCGGGTCGAACCAAGGTTCACGCATCCGGTCGTGAAGCTGATCGATGGTCCAACCGCTTTGCTCCGGATGCCAATGGAATGCCCGGTTGTTCACCTTCAGCCATTCCAGCTCGTCGGCGGTACCGGGACGGAACGGGCGCGTGACGATCGTGACCGGCTCGTTGATGGGTAGCGGGCAGCGGAGCTGTAGCAACTGACGGCCAGGGTGGAAACCGGACTCGAGGAGCGGAGCGATTGCCCACGTCGTGCCGGAATCGATGACGACCGAAACCGTGTCTTGACCGGCTCGTACAGCTTCGCGAACAGCCTTCCGAATCTGCGGCGTTGGGTCGACATCGGGCGCGACCACGACGAACTGGTCCGGGGCAAAGAAAACTCGGAGGTCGTCGCGCACGAGTCGACGCTACCGGCACGGATCCGCCCGCCGGTAGCTTGGTCAGTCCATGGCGATTCCCCGAAGCCCGAAGGGGCGTGCACGCGAAACGAACGAGCGACTCATCCCGGAGTATCCCGATGCTCACTGCGAGCTCGACCACCGCAATCCCTATGAGTTGCTTGCTGCCACGATTTTGTCGGCGCAGTGCACCGACGTGCGGGTCAACCTTGTTACTCCGGCGTTGTTCAACCGTTACCCCACACCCGAGGACATGGCGGTTGCCAACCCCACCGAGTTGGAAGGCCTCATCCAGAGCACCGGCTTTTACCGCAACAAGGCCAAGAGTCTCCTGGGGATGGCGAACGCCTTGGTCGACCATCACGATGGCGAGGTACCGGGGGCGATGCAGGACTTGGTCGCGCTGCCCGGTGTTGGCCGAAAGACGGCGAACGTGGTGCGCAGTGTGGCGCTGGACCTGCCCGGTCTTCCGGTCGATACCCACGTGGGCCGGCTGACCCGTCGCCTGGGTATCACCACGGAGACCGATCCCGTGAAGGTGGAGCACGAACTGAACGCCATGCTGCCTCCGGCGGAGTGGGGCCGTTTCTCGTTGCTCCTCATCCTGCACGGACGCCGGGTGTGTGACGCTCGTAAACCGCGGTGCGAGGAGTGCGGGCTCGCTGATTTTTGTCCGTCTACTACCACCCGGGCCGTCCGGAGTCGGCCGGTCGAACACCGCGTGAAAAGGTCGAAGCCGCCGAAGTCGGGTTCGGAGTCAACGATTCCAAGGTGATCGGCACCTGATTCGAGCACGTATCGGGAAACTCTCAGGATTTCTGATCTCCGGGGTTTTCAGATGGCGCCGTATGGGCTATTGTGCCCATATCAGGTTCCCGCCACCTGATAGGCGACACACACGGGATCCGCCGCCCAGTGTCGC
>JANOSD010000148.1:0-36281 GCA_031415655.1 Actinomycetes bacterium | reverse complement strand
GGGCTATTCGCGGAGGGTGGGGAAGAGGACGACGTCGCGCAGGGTGGGGGCATCGGTGATGAGGGCCACGAAACGGTCGATCCCCAATCCCAACCCACTCATCGGGGGCATGCCATGTTCCATACATTCGATGAAGTCGTCTTCCATCATCATCGTTTCGTCGTCGCCAGCGGCGGCGAGCACGGTCTGCTCCAACAGTCGTGCTCGCTGGTCGACCGGATCCACGAGTTCGGAGTAGGCCTTCACGATCTCCCAGCCGTTCACCACGATCTGGAACATGTCGAGTTGCGTGGGATCGTCGTCGGAACGGCGGGCGAGCGGCACCATCTCGACCGGGTGGTGCAGCAAGACGGTGGGCTGAACCAAGCTGGGCCGGAGCGTTTTTTTGTAGAGAAGATCGACCAAGCCGGCGTAACTCACCTGATCGTCGAGCTCCGTCGAGCCGGGGATGTTCTGCGCCTTGATTGCCGCCTTGATGGCGGCTTTGAGCGACTCGACGTCGCGGAGCTGGCGCAGGTCGATGCCAGTTTTGCGGGCTACCTCGTCGCGGTAGTCGATCTCGGCCCACTCGCCGGAGAAGTCGAACTCCTGACCACCGAAGGAAACTACCTGTGTGCCAAACACCTCCGTGAGTGTGGCCTGGATGAGTTCTCGAACGAATCGGATGTTGTCGCGGTAGTCCCAATAGGCGGCGTACCACTCGAGCATCGTGAACTCTTGGAGATGAGAGCTGTCGATCCCTTCGTTGCGGAAGTTGCGGCCGAGCTCGTAGACACGATCGAACCCACCGGCCACCACACGTTTGAGGTAGGTCTCGGGAGAGATGCGAAGGTAAAAGTCGCGATCGAGGGCGTTGTGGTGCGTCTCGAATGGTCGGGCGGCGGCGCCACTGGCGGCGGCGGTGAGGATCGGCGTCTCCACTTCAACGAAACCGTGGTCGTCGAGGTAGCGGCGGATGAAACGGATCACCTTGGTGCGCACCAAGAACCGCTCGCGACTTTCGTCGTTCACCAGAAGGTCGAGGAAACGTTTGCGGTACTTGAGGTCGGGGTCGTTCACGCCCGCCCACTTGTCGGGCATTGGGCGGAGCGCTTTGTTGAGCAAGGTGAGGTCGCTCACGGCGACGGTGCGCTCTCCCTTGTCGGTGGTCCACAGCTCACCCTTGATGCCAATGAAGTCGCCCATGGCCAAGGACTTGGCCCAGGCTTTGAACACCTCGGGGCCGAGGTCGTTTTTGCGCAACGAGAACTGCACCCGGCCGGACCGATCCTGGAGTTGCCCGAAGGCGATTCCGCCCATCGCCCGCCACAACATCACCCGTCCCGCCAGTTGTACCGGCGTGGCGTCGGTGGCCTCTCTGGCTTCGCTGGCCAGGGTGTCGACGGGGAAACTCCCCCCGGGGTGGAACGGTTCGGGCTCGAGGGCGACGGGCTCGACGGTAACGGGCTCGACGGTAACGGGCTCGAGATCAGCGGATGGCGTGGGAGAATCGGACATGGGTTGACAGTCTCCCCGCCACCGATGCCCCGGCGAAAGCCGAATACTTCGAGCATCGTTTTTCTATTCGTTGATGCGCACGGTGGCGATTCGCCAAGGGCGGGCGTGACGGGGCCGCTACGTCGGGCCGCCTTCGGCATCGAGCAGGCGGGACACCACGGCAAAGGCGCACTCGGTGTGGGATTCGTTGGCCGGGTGAGGGAGGGGAAACCACGCTCGTAGGCGGTGATCGGCGCTCTGGTTGTCGAGTTTCCGTGGTGACCCATACCAGCGACGACCCATACCAGCGACGACCCCGCCTGCCCCTCGATGGTGGAGGTGATCAGCGTGGGTACCTCACCCACCCGTTCGCCCTTCGCCGCCCGTGCCGGCAGGAGGTAGTTGCAGTCGACCGCAACCCGCACGCGGAGCGGTCCCTGCTCGAGTACACGTACCGCCACCGACTCAGGCTGATCGATCAAACGGTCGAGGGTGGGCGGGTTGTAGTTGTAGGTGTCGTCGAGGGTGAAGGTGCGGGTGGTGTGGTCGATGTCGATCTCAAGCAAACCGTTGCCGATGTGCACGCCACCGTGAGGTGAGCCGGTGTCGTGAACCGCCGCTGGTCGCACGTTCGCGGGGAGGCCTGGGGCAGCGTCTCGATTCCAAACGGTCCAGCCGAATCCTGGTGCTTCCGGTAGGAAGGCGAGCACCTTCTGGCTCGGCGGCAACTTCACGGTGAAGACGGCTGGAGTAGCGGGATTCTCCTCGGCCATTCGGAGCAATTCGGTGACCTCTGCCGGCATGAACGGCGGGCCGCTGTGACCGGTGTCGGCGTAGCGCGTGAGCTCCACCGTGCCGTCGGTGGCGATCTCGGGGGAGGCTACGTAGAGCTCGGGCATGTTGTTGACGGCGGTGGGTGCGAGTGTCGCTACGTCGGCCACAGTGAGCCCGACGGAACGATGATCGCCACCCCGTCGGTGCAGCACCTGGGTGCCGGTGATGTCGTCGTGGCCATCGGTGATGAGCGCAACCACGCCGTTGCCTACACGCGCCGAGGGGTTCACCACGGCGCTGCCCGTCGCATCGAGTGACGCGCTGAGCGCTTGAACGGCGCGTCTGGTGAGACCTTCGCCGATCTGTCGGGCCTCGGCGAACCGGACCGCAACCGCGTCGACCACCTCGTCGATCGAACAGGCACAGATCGAGTCGTGAGCGGAGTTCAGCACCATGTGCGTCCACGCCTGAGCGAGAAACGGCCCCGGCCACTGTCCGGGCGGGAGCAGGAGCGCGGACAGGGGCTCGGCGAGTCGTTCGAGATGCCGTTCAGCGGCGGCGGCGGTTTGCCGGATGTCGGTGCGATACCGCGGTGTAGCCGGCCAACAACCCGACGTGGAGCTGGTACCGGTCCTGGAGGTCGTTCGCCTCGGCAACGACCCGACCGAGGTAGGTCTTGGGAAGGAGGTGATCCGTTCCGTTTATTCAGAGGATCGGTGCGCCCTCCGGCAGGAACGACGAATAGGTGTCGACGCAGCGGTCGAGCATCGTCACGAGTTCCTTGCCATCGTCAGGCAAGACCGAACGGTTTCCGTACCCCTCGAGCAAGTACTCGGCGCGTAACCGGGAGCCATCGGGGGCATCGCACCAGAAGGCGTGCCGGTCCACGGCGGCAGGAACCCCCCCCCGCCACACCGCGGTGTGCCCGAATCCGGCTTGGGAGAGGGTCTGTGGCATCTGGGCGATATGGCCAAACATGTCGGGGAGAGAGCCAACCGGCGGTGGTTAACCGGCGGAGGCCGGCATCTCGTTCAGGCGGATGGCGAGGTAGTCGTCGACTACCGCGGTCTGGCCGTCGAGTTGGAAATGGGAGAAGCCAGGTTCACGTTCGAGCCGGGGATGAGCCCGTCAACGAGGTCGACGAACCTGATGCGAAAGGTCTGAAAGGCGGCGTACCATTCGCGGTCCCAGTGGGAGTGGGGCACGACGATGACCTCACGGGGGCGGTTGGGGTGGTCGGCGCGTCCGGCATGCAGCGAGGTTACGACCTACCCTTCGGGGGTGTCGAAGCTCCTGCGTTGTCCGAGTCTGGTGCGTCCTCGCGCCACCGTGGTTGGGGTGGTCAGCGGTCTATTGGCCGGGCTGATGGTGTGCGTTTCGTGCTCGGTCGGCAGCGGTGTCGGTTCGAGTCGCTCGGGAAACGGGGATGCGTCGGCCGTGGGGCGCGGTGCGTCAACGTCGCTTCCTGAATACAAGGTGACCGTGGCGGGCGACTCGATCTCGGTTGGGTTCGGCGCCCAATTGCGGGAGGTCGTATCGGCGCCGATGGTGGTGAAGGTGATCGGTGAGGAAGGCACCGGTTTGGCGCGGCCCGACCGGTTCGATTGGCCCACCCGGTTGACCGCGTTGGCCCGCGACTTTCCGCCCAAGGTGCTGGTGTTCTCCGTGGGCTCCAATGATGCGCAGGACCTTCGAGATACGACGGGAAACGTCGTTACGCGGTTTGCCGATACCGCAGCGTGGGATGCGGCCTATAGCCAGCGGCTCGGCGCCAGCTTTGATGCCTTCGCCCCTCCCACCGGCACCCGGGTGGTGTGGGTCGGTCACGTCTGCACGACAGACGCCAAGGTGTGCGCCAACAATCGGCGTGTGCATCGCCTGGCCGCATTTGCTGCGACCATCCGCCCGTGGGTCGAGGTCGTCGATCTGGCGGCACTGCTTGGCACGGGCGAAACGACAGCCGATCGCTGCCTGATGGAGGACGGCCTGCATGTCAGCTCGGCATGCCTGCGGGAGGCCGCGGTGGCCGCAAAGGTTTCGATCTCGCCACGGTGAGGGCGACTATCGGTAGGTGGTGGTACTCGTTCCCGCCACCGCAATCGTCAAAATCACGTAGGCAATGAGTACGACGAAGCCGAGGCCTGCGCCCACATAGGTGAACGTCTTGGCCTTCTTGGCGGACTCCTGGGCGCCGTTGAAGTCTCCTGACGCCCATTTTGAGTCGACTTGGGAGGCGAACACGATGGCCGCAATCCCAACCGGTACGCAGCACAGCAACGTGGAGGCGATGGCCAAGCCGAGCCCGCTGTCGGGCTTGGCGAACGGTGGTTGGTTCGCCCCGTAGCCGGGAGGGCCGTAGCCGGGAGGGCCGTAGCCCGGTGGAGGGCCTGCGCCGAAAGGTGGTGGTTGTGCGTCGCTCATCTCGTTCCTTTCCCGGTTGCTCGCAACCTACCCGAACAAGTTGGTTCGCGGCGGGGATCGGATGCGCCTAGGAGCCTTTGGTCAGCTTCACCAGTTCGGGGCCGAGCCACGTGGACACCAGCCAATCGGCGGCAGCATCCGAAAGGTGGCTGCCGTCGGGGCGGGCATCTTCCAGCCCGCCGAGCGTATCGGTGTAGTCGCCGCCAGGGCAGAGTTGGCCGAAAAGGTCGAGCGTGGCCACCCGGTCCCTTCGGCTCGCGGTCATGTCGGGGAGGAGATCGTTATTGAGGTGACGCGGATCTTCGCCAAACCCTTCGAGGGCGTAACACGGTGCGGTCAGCCAGGCCACGATCGAGTTGCGTGATGAAAGCACGTCGGCGGCTGCTCCGTATTCACTGACGAGGTGTTGATCGAACACGGGATCACCAAAGGACTTGAAGTCGGCCCATGTCGGAAGTTTGCGTTTGTGCCAGTCCCAGCCGCCCGTGAGAACTACCACCACATGGGGCTTGAACGTGTCGAGAGCCTTGGCCCAATTGGTGGGCCATTCCTCGCAGATGCCGCCCGTGGTGATCTTGCCCAGGAATTCATACTCGCCCTCTCGAACGATTCCGCAGCCACGAACCGATTGGTTCCATGCCGCCGCGGTGCCACCGCTTCGTTCGCCCCACCGCGTGAGGGCGTTGCCAATGACGAACGCCTGCGAGTCGCCGACGAACAAGATCCGCACCGGGCCGGTTACCTGACGGGGCGGCGGTTGGCTCGGTCTGGTTGCCGGGGGAAGGGCGGTCGTAGAAACAGAGGCGGTGGTTGGTGGGGGGGCGGCGGTGGTTGCTCCGGGAAAGGGCAGGATCACACTTCCCGCGGTGCGGGTCGACGTCCCACTCCCGATCGCACCGACGGGGAGCACATCGTCGATGATCAGACCCGGGATTGATGGGGGAGCGGCTTGATCAGGCCCTTCGAGGTTGACCCCCAGCTTGGGTGGATTCACCGTCACCAAAAGGATGGCAGCGATCACACCGAGCGTGGCGGCCGGCGTGACAACCCAGGTTCGCCAGCCGGTAATGCGTTTCCCCACCCGTATGGGGTGCTCGAAATACTTGTTCGACGCCCAAGCCAGGGGGACGACGATGCTCAGTCGAACGGCGAACAGCGTCCAACCGTCAACCCCCAATCGGCGTTGATCGAGCCACAAAAACAGTGGCCAGTGAAGGAGATAGATGCCGTAGGACAGCCGGCCCAACCAGGCCAGCGGCTTGGCTGAAAGCGCGATCTTCACCAGATTGAACGGCTGAGCAGCCGACGCGACGAGGATGCAACTCAGTACGGCGAAAGCCGCAAACCCGCCGCGGTAGAGCCATTCGTCGGTGCGCTCGACCGTAAAGGTGAGGTAGAGAATGACCGCCAGCGCCATGGGGCCAAGTGCGGCCAGCGCGGGCCGGATCCAACGGTGGGTATTCGGCCGCCAGTGGGTGAGCACGATGCCGAGAAGCACGCCGAGGGTAAGTTCGGGGAGCCGCGTGTCCGTGCCGAAATACATGCGGTCCACGACATCGGCGGGTGTGGCGGCACCGCTGATGATCCACTGCATCCAGGCAATCGAAGCAACGGTGATGGCCCCAACAGCCAAGCCAACACGCCGCCAGTTGCCCCGCGAGAGGGCCATGAACGCCACAATAAACACGGGAAGGCCAATGTAGAACTGCTCTTCGATCGACAACGTCCAAAAGTGTTGCACCGGCGAGGGGTTCGAGAGCCCAGCAAAGAACTCGGCATACGTACGGTCGCCGAGCACAAAGTTCCAGTTTGCGACGTAGAAGAGGGCGGCGAGCCCGTCGACGCGTAAACGTTGGAGTTGCGTGGGGTCGGCGATGAAAAAGCCGAACACGGCGACGATGAGCAGCGTGAGCAGAGCACCGGGCATGAGGCGGCGAAAACGGCGAGACCAGAAACCTCGCATGCTGATCATGCCCGTCTTGTTTCGCTCGATGACGAGGAGCGAAGTGATCAAGTAGGCAGAAAGGGTGAAGAAGCTCGACACCCAAAGAAAGCCACCCTTGGCCCACGAAAAGCCATTGTGACTTGAGAGTACGAAAAAGAGACCTACGCCGCGGATTCCGTCAAACGACGTCTGATAGGTGAGTTTGGCGTGAAACGGGATGGTTCGACCCCCCGCCCGTGTCTGCGGCTTGGGCTGGGCCACATCGTTGTCCGGCGCGGCCGCCAGAGGGGTAGGGATCACGGTCACAGGTGGAGACGACGATAGTGCTAAGGCGTGCGGGAGAAGGAGGTCGGCGATGCGCCGGCGTCGGTTCCCCCGTCGCCCGGCGCGGCATGTGCAAGCCGGTCGAGCTCCGCAAGACCAACTTGGCTGGCGTGCGCGGCGACCGCCGCACAGCTGCGTTCGTGGGGAAGCATCGGGCGGGCGGCCACAGTCCATGCTTCGCCCTCGAACGTAAATGCCGATGACTCGGTAGCCGCTCGCCGCAAGGTGTCGTGATTGTCGATCACCGGTTGACCGACGAGCATCGTGCACAGTAGGCCGTCGAGAAGGGTTGTATCAGCGGGAAGAAAAGCAATGGCGGTAGCCCAATTCGGGCGTTGTTCGGGTGGTGCGGATGGCGTCGAGGGTTGCGGTGAAGGGATCGGTTGGATCCCCCAAGCGTCGGGTCGGACCGGTTGCATGGCAGCGTCGTCGAGCACGGCAACGAGTGCTCGCCGGAGGTCGCGGAGCTTGTCGCGCTGCGCCTGTGGTTCGTCGGAGCCCGCCGGCGGATCTGCGACCGTGAGGAAGGGGGCGGCGACGGAGGTGGCCACACCACTGTTGCGAGCGACGAAAACGGAAGCGGATCCGCCCGTCGATCCCTGGGCCGTGCCGACCACAAAGCGTTGACCTCCCTCAACGCCGGCGGCCCGCGCCTGGGAGAGCAGTGCTTGCACCTGGGGAACGTCGATCGATCCTTCGACATACTCCGCCGAACTGGCGGTGCCGTCGGCGTAACGCGTTCCTACCACCCGACCCGATGGGTAGATCGCAACCAGGGGAGCGGCCCAGGCGTCGGCGGTCGGACAATCGGCGTAACACTGGCTGATGAGTTCGAGCGCCGGTGGCTCGTTTTCCGAACCGACCCGTTCGGTGAGGCCCCGGTTGGGTCGGCTCACGGTGTTGTTCGGGGATAGGGCGGGGAGAGATGTTGGCGCCGATCCCCGCGGGGCGGTGTTCGGCGACTGGTCGATCGGAAATCGCCCGCCAACGGTGGCGGGTGAGCTGGATGTGGCCGTCGAAGGATTCGTGGCGATCGGTGTAGTGGCCGCCGTACAACCGACCCCCGCCGAGATGGTGAGCGAGAGGAGCGATGCGCCGACGAAGACGACGCGATGGGGAGCCGAGTGAGATGAGAGACGCATGGACACAGCCGGTCACGCTACCCGCCGTCACCTGCTGGTCTCGGTCGGTAGTGGTGTTTCTCACCATTCCAGAGGGTGTTGAAAGAGTGAACGATGGACCAATTCTCTTGACTGTTCGCCTCGGTTTGCGGGTCGATGCGCAAGTATGACGGCGTGCGGAACCGTTCTCGAACCCTTGGGGGGCCCTTTGTCGTGCTGCCTCTCGTGCTGCTTGTCGTGCTGCTCGTTGCGGTGCTCGCCGTTGGGTTGCGAACATCACGGATAGGCCCGGCGATGGCGCAAACGCCCGAGGTATGCACGCCAGCATCACTTCCGAGCACCGTGCCGCCCCTGTGTCAATCCATCTTCGTCGAGGTTCCCGAGCGGTCGTCGACGTCGTCCTCCAGCACGAGTTCGACGATCGCATCCACCTCCACCACAACTCCAGACACCTCCACCACGACTTCAGACTCCTCGACCACGACTCCCGGTGGTCCGTCGACTTCGGATCTCAGCGGCGGCGGCAATGCCGGTGGTGGGGGTGCCGGCGGTGGTGGTGGTGGTGGTGGTGCCGATGGCGGCGGTCAATTGCCCACGACGGGTGCGGGATCCGCCGTTCTCGTGCTTACCGCCCTCGGACTACTGCTCATTCAGGTGGGTGTGGGCTTGCGACGATGGGGCCGTCGTCGCAGCACGATGACCACGACGGCAAGGGCGGCGGCGGCAGCCACCGTGGCGCCCGCCGCAACGACTGCGGTGTTCGATGCGGCCGGGGCGGGGCCCGGGAGCAGAGGTACGTCGGTGCCACTCGCCGCACCACAGGCGTTGGACGCACTCGCCCGCAAGGTGTAGGGCCGTCCGGGCGAAAGCCCGGTAACCGAGACCGACACGGGCATGGCGGCGTCGGTATCGGACACCACCGATCGCTCCGCCGACGGCAAGAGGTCAACAGTCGCGCCCGGTACCGGAGTTCCGGCATCGTCTCGCAACGCAACCCGAACCGACAACGGTTGATCGACGCACCGACCAACGTCGACCCGGACAACTGCGGTGGCGCTGTTCCCATCGATGCGGGTGGCCAAGGTATCTCGGATCATCGGGTTCGTCGGAAACGGCGAGGTGGCCGGAACCACGGGCTCAGCCGCCCGGGCGGGGGTGACAAAGACGACGTCATTGATCTGGGCGGTGGTGCCGCAGGAGTCGTTGGCGGTAAGTCGCACGTGATACGTGGTTGCCGGTTCGAGACCGGTGACGGTTGCCATCACCGGCGTCGGAAGGTTCGATGGTGCGACGAACGCCCCCAACGCGGTGTTGCCGTAGTTGGTAGTCGTCCCGTAGAGGAAGATGGGCTGACGGCCGGATGGGCAAGTTGAGGGCAGCACCGTTCCGGTGAGCACGGCGGACGTGGCGGTGACGAAGGTGGCTTCGCCGGTGGTCGCCGGGGCCGCAGTGGCCCCGGCCCCGCCGCCGTTCCCCACCGACTGGGTTTTCACCGAGGAGTTTCCGTGATCGCCACACTGGTGATCGTGACGGTGGCAGACGGTGTACCGGTGGGGGAGCCGACGTCGTTGATCGCCGCAATGGTGGTGTCGAGGCCCTCGCTGACCCGGCCAAAGATGGAGTACCGCAGGGCGAGGCCCTGGTTCGCGACCACGATGAGGAACTCGCTGCCGTTTCGATTCGCGGCGTTGCTGGTCATGGCAACAACACCGGGAACGTACGCCGACTTGTCGGAAGGGAGCTCATCAGCAAACGCGTAGCCGGGGCCCTCCTCCTGTGCGCCCGCCGGCTTGCCGGCCTGTACGACATAGTCGGTGATGATGCGATCGAACGGCGACCCGTCGTAGAAGTGGTACCTGGCCAACACCACGAAGTTGTTCACGGCGAGGGGCGCCGTCTGGGAATCGAGGTCGATCGTGAACGCCCCCTTGGACGTGGTGACCACGGCTCGGTAGCTCGTTGCGGGATCGATGCAGGTTGGCGGAGGCTGGTCGAACGCGGTTCTTCGTGCCGCCGACCCGTCGGCGGGCGGGCAGGGGGTGACGGTTGGCGCCGCCACGGCGATGGTGGGGACGGGTTTGGTAGTCGTTCCGCCGGCGCCCGACGATGTGCCTCCACAAGCGCCGGTGCCGGTGGTCACGAGGAGCAGGGCGGGAAGGGCAACGGTGATTCGTCGCCGCCGCCAACGAACGATGCTGGCACGACGAAACGATCTCCGAGGGGGGCGCATGGGTCCGAGGGGGGGCACGAGTGGGGAGGTTCCTTGATCGCGTCGTAGGCGCGCAAGCCACGAACGCCGTTCCGGTCAGAAGTTCCCTGCTGGCCGTCCGTCGTTCACCTTTCGTTCAACCAAGGATCCCGTGCGGCTCACCTGGCGGTGCGATTGTGGATTCGTGCCGAGGTTGATGGAGCAGTTGTGGAGACCGTAACGGCTCCAGCCGATCCGGCTGGACCAACGAGCGGGCGCACGCGCACGCCCCGGGTGGTGATCGATGAACCCGGCAAAGCCGACAAGGTGTTCAATGCGATCACGTTCGGTTCGGGCGTGGCAGTCCTGGTCCTGCTCACGATCGTGGGTGTGTTCTTGCTCCTGCGTAGCCAAGATGCCCTGAGCGAGACTGGTATCTGGACGTTTCTCACCCGAGTCGAGTGGCGAACTGACGTGTCCCCGCCGCGCATCGGCGTGCTGGGGCTGTTGGTCGGGACAGTTTCCGTCGCCCTGATCGCCGTGATAATCGCCGTCCCGCTGGGCACCCTGGCCGCCCTGTTCATCACCGAGTACTCCTCCGCCCAGGTGCGCAAAGTGCTGATCGGGCTTGTTGATTTGCTGGCTGCGGTGCCCAGCCTCCTGTTCGGGGTTTGGGGATTCAAGTTCCTCTCGGACCAACTGGTGCCGGTATCGCAGTGGCTGAGCAGAAACCTTGGGTTCATCCCGTTCTTCGCCACGGAGAGTGGAAGCGACCTCACCGGCTCGGTTTTTATCGCCGGTGTTGTCGTCGCGCTCATGGTGTTACCGATCATCACCGCAGTGTCACGCGAGGTGTTCAGTCAGACGCCTCCGGGCGAGAAGGAAGCTGCGCTGGCGCTCGGCTCCACCCGGTGGGGAATGATTCGCACCGTGGTACTGCCCTACGGCAAGGGCGGAATCGTGGGCGGTTCCATGTTGGCTCTCGGTCGAGCGCTGGGAGAGACGATCGCGGTGGCGTTGCTGCTCCCACAGGTACCGGGCGTCTCGGCTCGGATTCTCGAAAGTGGCGGAGCAACCGTTTCGGGGTTTATCGCCAACCGTGCCGGCTCCGATGCGTTCACGGTGTCCGGACTGATGGCCGCGGGCCTCGTGCTGTTTCTCATCACCCTCGCCACCAACATGATGGCGTCGGTCGTGGTGGCCAACAGTCGCTCGGGCGCCGGAGTTGATTTGTGACCGCCACCGTCACACCGGCCCCGGTGGCTCGCTCCAACCGCACGCCGCGCCGCCCACGCGAACTCACCCCGCTGGACCTCCTCACGCTGGGCGCCAGTGCGGTCAGCGCGGTGTGCCTCAACTGGCTGGTTTTTGCCCGCATGGTCGATGGGATTGGCTGGTTTGCATTCATGGTGAGCGCGTACCTCACCTTTGTTGCGATCTTTGCGGTTGCCACCACGGATCGTTTGGGACGCCTCGTTGCCGTGGATCGAGTCGTGACGGTGGTGGTGATCAGTGCTGGGGCCGTAGTGCTTGTCGCCCTCGCTTCGTTGATCCTCTTCATCGTGGTCCTCGGAATCAAGGCACTCCGACCCGGATTCTTTTTCAACGATCAATCCGGGATCACACCGGTGATGTCTTCAAGCGCCGGCGGGGGCTCCCACGCTGTGGTCGGCACCATCCAGCAAGTGGGTCTGGCATTGGTGTGGTCGTTGCCGCTGAGCATCGGGGCTGCGGTTTTCCTCAACGAATCTCGCTCGAACTGGCGTCGTCCGGTGCGGATCTTCGTGGACGCGATGAGCGGCCTGCCCTCGATTGTGGCTGGTCTTTTCATCTACGCCATCTTCATTCTTCCGTTCGCAAAATCCACCCCGGTCTTCGGGTACAACGGGTTCATGGCGAGCTTGGCGCTGGCGTTGGTGATGGTGCCCACGATCACCCGGACGATCGAAGTCGTGCTGCGGCTCGTACCCGATGGCCTGCGTGAGGCCAGTCTCGCCCTCGGTGCTTCGCGGGCGCGCACCGTGTGGTCGGTGGTGTTCCCAACGGCACGTACCGGTATGACCACGGCAATCGTGTTGGGCATCGCCAGAGCGGTAGGGGAGACCGCACCGTTGATCTTCACGGCGTTTGGCTACGACCTCATGAACTCGAACCCGTTCAATGGTTCGCAGGAGAGCCTGCCCCTTTTCACCTACCGCAACATCCAAAAGCCCGACCTCGCCGCGGTAGAGCGTGGGTTCGCGGGGGCGTTGGTTCTGATGGTGCTGGTCATCGGGCTGTTCATTGCCGCCCGTTGGATCGGTCGCGACCGCAGCCGTCGACCGACCAGCCGGTCGCCTCTTGCCCGTCTGCGTACGAAGGAGTCCTCCCGTTGACCGCCACCGCCTCGGCCCCATCCCCCAACGCGTCCCCCAACGCGTCCGCCAACGCGTCCGCCAACGCGTCCGCCAACGCGTCCGCCAACGCGTCCGCCAACGCGTCGGCCAACACGGTCAAGCCCCGAGTGGAGCTCATCGGCGGACCGCCACCGGGTTCCGCCACGCTCGATGCTCGCGACGCCTGCGCCTGGTTCGGTGATCGTTTGGTGCTCGAAGGGGTCGACCTCGTGATGCCGGCGGGCCAGGTCACCGCCCTGATCGGCCCTTCCGGTTGTGGCAAGTCCACGTTCCTTCGGCTCCTCAACCGCATGCACGAGCTGGTGCCCGGAGCGGCGCTCGACGGCGAAATCCTGCTTGACGGCGACGACATCTATTTGCCGGGGCGTCGGGCTCAGGAAATTCGCACCCGCATCGGCATGGTGTTCCAGAAGCCGAACCCTTTTCCCGCGATGAGCATCCGCGACAACGTCCTGTCCGGCCTCAAGCTGGCCAAGATCCGTTGCTCCGACAAGGACGGCTTGGTGGAGCAGTCGCTCGAAAAGGCCGGACTCTGGAAAGAGGTGCGCGATCGGCTCTCGTCGCCTGGCGGCGCGCTGTCCGGCGGTCAGCAACAACGACTGTGCATTGCCCGTTCTTTGGCCGTGCACCCCAATGTGCTGCTCATGGACGAGCCGTGTTCCGCGCTCGACCCGACCTCCACGCGGCGGATAGAGGACACGATCAGTGAGCTCCGGAAAGAGGTCACCGTGGTGATCGTCACCCACAACATGCAGCAAGCGCAACGGGTGTCCGACTTCTGCGCGTTCTTCTTGGCCGAAGAAAACGAACCGGGCCGTGTGATCGAACAAGGCACCACGACCCACATGTTCTCCACCCCAAATGACACCCGCACCCTCAACTATGTGGAAGGACGATTCGGATGACCCGAACTCCCTACAACGGGCGCCGTCGTCGCCCTTATCGGGCTCTCTCGGCGGTTCGCATTCTCGCTATCGCGTTGACCGTGCTGGTGGTTGCGGTATCGGCGTCACCGGCGTCGGCGGCACCGGCCCGCATCAACGGGTCAGGGTCGTCGTACGTGGCGTTGGCAATGCAGCAGTGGGTGGCCGACGCGCAGGTTCAGGGTCTTGCCGTCAACTACCTCCCCACCGGATCGCCCCAAGGCCTGCAGGGTTACGGTAGTTCAACCCTGGACTTCGCCGGTACGGAGGCGGAGTTCTCTGCCCTGGGGGCTAGTGGCGGAGAGGATGGGCGCGGGTACCAATACGTGCCGAGCGTCGCCGGTGCCGTCGCCGTCTTGTACAACGTCAAGGACAAGGCGGGAAGGAAGGTCGACTACCTCAACCTTTCCCGGCGCACGATCGCTCGCATCTTCATGGGCGACATCACCAAGTGGTCGGATGCCGCTATCACCACCGACAACAAAGGTCTCGTATTGCCCGACGAGCCCATCACCGTGGTGTACCGCGCTGGGCAGTCCGGCACTACCGGATTGTTTTACGACTTCGTCGCCAACACCGCTCCCGAGATCTTCAGTTCGTGGACGGCGCGCAACCAGCTCCCCACGACCGTCCGGATCGTGCAACTCGACAGCGCGCCCAACTTCGCTCCCAAGACACGGGCCTATAACGGCTCTGATCAGATCGCCCAGGGCATCGCTGGTTCCAATGGTCTCTGGAGCATTGGCTACGACGAGTTCGGCTATGCCAAGACCTACAAGAACACCACCGCCTGGGTGGAAAATCAGAGCGGCGAATGGGTGAAGCCCTACGCCGAGAACATCTCTGCCGCCCTCGAGTCCGCCAAGCTCCGCCCGGACCTCAGCCAGGACCTCACCGGTGTGTACACCAGTGGCAACCCACTCACGTACCCCATCTCGGCCTACAGCTACATCGTCACGCAATGCAAGAACGATGGCAGTCGCCCCACCTGCAAGGATCCCTACACGAACTCGGGAATCACCGAAACGCTCACCAAGTGGCTGCGCTACATCGCCTGCGAGGGGCAGGTGAACATGGCCAAGATCGGGTACTCGCCCCTCCCGCCCCTCCTTTCACAAGAGGTCGCCAACGCCATCGGCCGCCTCGAGGGGAAACCGGCCGAACAGTTCAACGCCGACAACTGCGTCAACCCAAGGTTCCGCGGATCGTTAGGTGAAGGGTTCCGGGCTCCGGAGAACCCCTTGAAGAACAAGACCTCCCTGGCGCCGGGCGCCACGAACAACGGCACAACCAATACCACCGCCAAAAAGGGCACCGCCGCTGGCAAGACCCCCGGTGCCGCCGGTTCGTCGGGAGCGAGCGGAGCTAACGGTGCGGGAGCAGGCGCTGGTGCAGGAGCGGTCGACCCGTCGACCGGTGCGCCGCTGGCCGAAGGCGAAGTGCCCGGCGAGGGATCGATCGGAGCCGACGGCACCCCCTTGGCATCGGAGAGCGGTGCGCAAGGCAACGGTGGCGCCCAATTGGTGGCCGGAGGTTCCGGATCGTGGCGTGACGCCGCCCCGGTTGACTACGACCGGCCTGGTCCGGCCTCGTCTTCGTTGTTGGTGCTCGGTCTCCTGCTCCTGCTCCTGCTGGGACCGCCGCTCCTCGGGAGTTTCCGTCGCCCCCGCCCCGCCGGAGAGTAAATCGACCAGCGCGGCGGTCGCGAGCTTCGCTCCCTGTTGCGCCGGACTTCACCTGACGTTTGCTCGCCGCAACGGGCTCGTTCATGTGGGTATGGGACAACTAGAGAGCCGAATCGAACGGGTTCGGCGCCTCGAACCATCGGTGAAATGCACCGAGATCGAAAGGACCCAAACAACGTGAAGAGTTCACTTCTCAAGCGGGGAGCACGAGTCGGTGTGGCCATCGGCCTCGCCTCCGGCTTTGCGGCCACCCAAGCCACGCCCGCGCAAGCGGTGCTTCCCCCCGGCCAGGTGGCCCTCGCCGCTGCCGGCTCCGACACCACCGATCAGGTGATGAAGGCCATCCTCAACGGCACCAACCAGTTCAACATCCCGTCTCTCCCGGGTGTGACTGGCCCGCAGAACTTCGTCGTCCCCGGAGACGACAACTGCGTCCAGGACATCACCTGGACCAGTGCCACCAGCAACCCCCCCGGCACCCAGATTGCCCCCTTCGGCTCGAGCAACGGCCGCAACAAGCTGAAGAGCATGCAGACGGCCGCCGCCGGCCAGAATGGCTGCGTCGACTTTGCCCGCAGTTCCGGGCCGCCGCGTACCTCGGCCGGTGGCGACGCGTTGACCTTCGAGTACTACGCGTTCGCCATGGACGCCATGGCGTGGGCCAGCACCAGCCTCTCAGCGCCCGCCTCGATGACCAAGGCCCAGTTCAAGGACATCTACGCCTGCAACATCACCGACTGGAGCCAGCTTCCGGGCGGCGGTTCCGGCCCGATCCAGCGCTACATGCCCCAGACCGGTTCGGGAACGTACCAGTTCTCACTGAGCGATCTGCTCGACGGCGTCGTGCCCAACACCAGCTCGGCGAGCTGCCCGGCCACCATCTACATCGAAGAAAACCAGATGGAGACAGTCGCCTCGGCGGACTACAACAAGGCGGTTGTCCCCTATGCCGCGGGCAACTGGAGCTACCACGCCAACAACCGCATCAATCCCACGATCGACCGTCGCAACGGTTCGCGGGTCGGCGGGTTCATTACTGGTGCAGCCAACGCCAACACGGTGACCTGGAACAACCTTGACGGCGCCTACCAGCTCAACACGGGTTCCACCCCGGACAAGCCGGTGAACGAAAGCAACGTCAAGATCAACAACCCGACGCCAGACTTTCCGGGCATCCGGTACGTGTACAACGTCACCGACACGGTGCACGTCAACTACACCCAGGCCAACGCTGTGGTCGGTTTCAACAACATTCCCGGCGGCACCAAGAGCCCGCTCTGTAGCGGTGGCAAGGTCAGCCCGATCCTGAGCTTCGGCTACGGCCCGCTCAGCTCTGCCGGCAACCCCGGCGGTGCCACCAACTTGGCCGGTTCCACCTGCCGGAAGTACGTGCCGCTCTCGTAGCAGCAGGTACATCCCTTCTCGGGTCCTTCCGTTCGACGAGCGGCCCGTGGTGGGGGAGTCGGGCAATGACTCTCCCACCACGGACTTTCGCTTCAGCCCCCAGTATCGCAGGCCGGTCACCCCTCGGTGCGGTCGGCGAACTGGGGCGCCGCGAGGCCAGGAATCGATCCAGGTCCGAGTGTTTCCCATTCCCTTCCTTCATTCCCGCTTTTCCCTCCCGCAAACTCTTTTCCCTCTCGCTTCAAAGGAGCACCCCTTGTACGCAACCCCCCTCGGTCGCCGCGGCAAAACCGCAGCCGCCGTCAGCGTCGCTGCGGCGATGTGCACTGCCATCGGCTTGCCGATGCTCACCGGTTCGGCCAGCGCCGACACGGTTCCCATGCCTGTGAATGCCACGGCAACGGTTCCGGTCGGTCAAGGCGTTGTTGCCGGCAACACCATCAGCGGCCTCGTGGCCGGCAGCGTGATCACCATCAACGTCGACGCTTCGGCCGCCGCCAACGGTGGCACGGCATCGCAGATCTTCGGATTTGATGCTCGCGTCTGCCGCCCCGGCGCCGACCTGCAGTTCTCGGCCGACTTCAACCCCACGCAGACCGGTAACTGCGCACTCAATCCACTTGCGCCCGGAGCAAATAGCGTGCAGAGCGTCGCCACGGCCCCGCCGAACCTGTTCGCCACCCAGACCTTCACGGTCGCCCCCGGTGCCGACAGCTTCGTCGACCAGAGCGGCAACACGATCAACATCCAGTGCGACTCCACCACCAACGCCGCTCCTTGTGGCCTTTGGCTCCGGATGCAAACACCGGGCGTGATCGCCTTCAAGCACTTCGACATCCTGTTCGCCGGCAACCCGTCGGCACCCACGGGCGTCGTCGCCACCGCTGGTGACACCTCGGCCAACCTCACCTGGGCTGCTCCCACCGACTCCGGCGGCGCGGCCATCGACTACTACGTCGTTACGCCGTACATCGGTGGCGTTCCTCAGGCCACGATCAACACCCCGACCAATGCCAATAGCTTCAACGTCACCGGCCTTACCAACTTCACGGCCTACACCTTTGAGGTTCAGGCGCACAACGCGTCCGGCTTCCTCGGTGCGGCGTCCACGCTGGCCGGTCCGGTCACCCCGACCCCGCCGGCCCCCGCCGGTGTGACCGCTTCTGCGGCCAACGCCCAGGCCACGGTTTCGTGGTCGCCGGTTCCCGGCATCACGCCGGTGCGCTACCGGGTCACCCCCACCACCGGTGGCGTCCCCGGAGCTCCGCTGTTCACGGCGAATGGTTCCACCACCAACCTGCTGTTCACCGGCCTGCTCAACGGCTCGGCCTACACCTTCACGGTGGCGGCAGAGTATGCGGGCGCCGTGTTCGGTCCAGAGTCGGCTCCGTCCCCGTCGGTTACGCCCAGCAACATCTTCGTCACCCAGACGATCATTGCTGCTCGGCCCCAGGGTGCGCTCACGCTCACCGAAGCGGGCAACACCGTCACCATGCCGGCCGCCGTGCTCAACGGCACGGGTACCTTCTACAACACCTCCGCGGCGTTGAACCAGGTAACCGTCACCGACACCCGTGACACCAACCCGGGCTGGAACATCAACGCTCAGGTCACCGACTTCACCTCCGGCCTCAACACCTTCAGCGGCACCAACCTCGGTTGGGTCCCCGTGGTGACGACGTCGGCTCCGGGTCAGACGGTCACCGCTGGTGGCACCGTTGCTCCCGGCACCAACCCCGGCCTCACCGGCACCACGCCGTTTGCCTCGGCGCCCGCTGGTGCTGGCCTTGGTGTGTCGACGCTTGACGCCGCCCTCAACCTGCAGATCCCCGTGGCCGCCCTCTCCGGCACCTACACCGCCACGATGACCATCACGGCGATCTGATTTCCGCAATTCGTAGTACCCGCAATTCGTAGTACCGAAGTATCAGCAGTACGAGCGAATTCCATCCGGGGGGAGGCGGCCATGCGTCGCCTCCCCCTGACGCTCGTCTAACGCCCCCGAAGAGACCACGTGCCTCCCTCCCTCCTCCATCCTCCGCACCTCCCGCGTCGTCGCCGGGGCGCCACGCTCTTCGTTCTTCTCGCCGCACTGCTGTGCGGCATCGTCAGTTCTGCCCATGCCCAAGTGGGGATTCCCCCGTCGCTGGCCCCGCCCGGGGAGCCGGGCCGGAACTCCTGGGCGCTCACGCCTACCGGCACCAACCCCAACGAACCCGGTTCCCGCCCGAACCTGTCCTACGAAGTCCCTCCCGGTCAAGTGGTCGACGACTCCGTGACGGTGTGGAACTCCAGTGATCACCAGATGAGCTTTCGGGTGTACGCCACGGACGCGTTCACCACGCCCACGGGGGGTTTCGATCTCCTCACGGGAGCACAAAAGCCCACCGACGTGGGCGCGTGGGTCACGATCGACAACCCGGCCTTCACCTTGCCGCCGAACAGCAAGACCGACCTCAAGCTGCGTTTGTCGGTACCGGCCGATGCGGCGCCGGGGGACCACGCGGCGGGCGTCGTGGCCTCGGTTACGAGCGGGGCAACCGACGATGGCGGAAACCAGGTCACGGTGGATCGCCGCGTCGGCACGCGCATGTACGTCCGAGTTCAGGGCCCGATTTCTCCGCTGCTCACCGTTGATGCCGTGAACGTGGCCTATCGCGGCACCGCCAATCCCCTCGGCACCGGTTCGTTGGACGTCTCCTACACGGTGCGCAACACCGGGAACATCCGCTTGTCGGCCCGTCAACGGATCTCGATGAGCGGCCTGTTCGGTGTTGGCGCGGAGTCTCGGGCCCCGGCCGATATCCCGGAACTGTTGCCCGGAGCCGTGGTGTCGTTCACCGAGACGTTCGACGGTGTCCGGCCGTGGGTTCGACTGTCGGGCGATGTATCCATCGAGCCCTATTCGGCGACGGCGAAGCTGGATCCGCCTCCCGAAGCCACCACCCGTTCAGCGAGCACCTGGGCGATCCCGTGGACGCTCGTTGTGCTCCTGGCGTTGCTGTTCGGTGGGTGGCGATTCCTTCGCCGACGTCGGATCGCAGCGGATGAACCCGGTGCGACGGACCGGGCCACGGTCCCCGTGCCCGATGATGGTGATGGTGATGGTGACGGTGACGATGACGGTGGCGAAGACGGCGACGATGCTGGCATTTCAGAAGACACCCGCTCACGACCCATACGTCGCCGACGGCCGACTGTTCCTGCGGGGATGGCCGTGCTCGCGCTGGCCGCGGCCGTCGGGGTGTTGCTCGGCTTGGGTGTGACCACCGCGCCGGAAGCGGTCGCCCAGGCCACCCCAACGCTTTCGGCCTCGCCGGCGGGGATGCGTCAAGGCGACCCGCTCACCGTCCGACTCTCGGCCTTTCAACCCGGGACCGTGACGGTTGCCGTGTGTGGGAATGGTGCACGCAATGGCTCGGCGGACTGCGACCTCACCGGAGCTCAGGGGGTGAGTGTGGGTGTTTCGTCACTCGCCCATGTTTCGCTGATGGCGACCCCGCCGATCGGTTGTCCGTGCGTGGTTCGGGCGTGGGGTTCCGCTGGGACCGTCCCGGTGACGACACCGATCGAGGTCGCCGACCTCACCGTTCCTCCGGCCCCGACCGCCGTGGTCCCGGCAACGAGTGTCGTCGGACGAGCGGAGGACGTGGCGGTCGAGACCCGGCTCACCGATGCCGGAAACGGCGGACCGGCCTTTGGGCTGTCCGAGCAGCGGGCGCTCGTCTTGACCGTTCGCAACACCGGCACGTCCACCATCGACGGCCTCACCTCGACCCTGGCGGTCGGGCGTGATGCCGAGTCGGGTCGCCCGGTCAAGGCGCCAGCACTCACCCCTCTGGCGGCGGGGGAGGAGCGCACCTACGCCATCCCCGTCACGCTCGATGCGCCGGTGGCGGGCACGTACACGGTGTTCGGCCGGATCCACGGTTTGGATCGGCCGGTACCGTTCGCCGTGACGAGCAGCACCCACCCCTTTGGTGTGTATCTCGTCGCCGGGTTGGGGGCGCTCGGGCTTGTGGCGATCCGTTGGCGTCGATTCTTGCGAAACCGGACATCCTCGTCACCCGCCGACGTGACGACTGATGGATCTCGCCGGTCCGAAGCTGGTCGCTCCGAATCCGACCCGGACGATTCCGGTCTGCTCGATTTCCTGTCGGAGCCGGCCTCGGCCCAACCCACCCCTCACCTCATCGGAGCCCCTTCGTGAAACGCCTCGCCCAGAACCGACCTGCGCTCATCGCCGCCATGGTGGCCATCGTGGTGATGATCGGTGGGATCGCCATCTTCTCGGCCCGTAGTCCCACCTCGTCCACCGCCGGGGCGGGCGGCACCTCTTCTCTGTCGCCATCGTTGGGGACGGGCACCACTGTGGCGGGGCCCGTCGCCACCACGATCGGCAGCGATGCCACAGGAAACACCGTGGCATCCGACGCGCCAGCCTCGACGGACGCCCCACCGCCCTCGGCGCTTGTCCCCAACCCGCGCGTTACACCGCCCGGACCCACCGTGGTGGTTCCCCCGGGTGACGCTCCCGCCCCCCCGATTCCCGCCCAGGTGAACGTGACGGGCAACAGTGGGGCGCGTGACGGAACGCCGGTGGTGGTTCGCGTGCAGGCCGACGGCGGATCAAAGCTCTACGGCATTGAGGCTCGACTCTGCCGAGCCGGCGCCACCTTTGTTTTCGATGCCGATTTCCTGCCAACGGCCACCGGCAACTGCATCGCCCGCCCGCTGTCCGCCGGCTCCGACGCCAAGGTGGAGGTACCGGTTCCCGCCCCCAATCAGAGCGGCGAGCTCACGTTCCGCGTTGGTGTGGGCACCGATGCCTTCCCCGATCGTGAGGGCAACGTGGTGAACATCACCTGCGGACCGGGGAATCCATGCCAGGTGGTGGTGAAGGTGCAGTATCCCAACGGCTTCGGTTTCAAGACGTATCCCGTGACGTATGGCTGAGCGAGACGGGTCACCTACGGCTGAGCGTGACGGGTTCGGCGGCAGTAGCCGGTGCGCAGCAAACGGTGGTGCCGTCAGCAGGATCGACGTCACCCTGAAGCAGATCGCTGTCGCCGGTCTTGACGTACCACTCCCACCGAGTGCTGTCGGGGCCGGCGACCCAGGTCTCCACCTTGGTGGCGTAGCAGCAGATGGTGTCGTCGATGCCGGTGGTCTCGAGGCCGTCACTCGAAAGACGGGCCTCGGCCGCTTCTACTTCGGCCGCTGATTCGGTTTCCACCCCGAGGTGGTTGATCGTGCCGCCTTCGTTGCTGCCGGCCGGTACCTCGAAAAGAACGAGCTTCAGGGGCGGATCGGCGATGGCGAAGTTGGCGTAGCCGGGTTTACGTTTGGCCGGTTCGGTGCCGAACATCTTCGTGTAGAAATCGACGGCGGTGTCGATGTTGCTGACGTTGAGGGCGAGCTGGAGTCGGGACACGACTTCCTCCTGGTACGGTTGCATCGACGGTGGTCGATGTATTGATCACTCTACCAATAGATCGATGATTGTCAATATGATTTCCCACATTCCCCACCAACCCGGAGGGCACCATGAAGACTGAGCTGAACCTCACCTGCTGCGAACCGGTCGGCGCTGGCGTACTCGACGAGGCGTCGGCGGTGGAACTTGCTGGCCTGTTCAAGGTTCTGGCCGATCCCGCCCGGCTCCGGTTGTTATCGATGGTGGCGTCCGTCGGGACGGGTGAGATGTGCGCGTGCGACCTCGTCGAACCCTCCGGTCGATCGCAGCCCACGGTGTCGCACCACATGAGCGTGCTGGTCGATGCCGGGCTCGTCACTCGGGAAAAGCGAGGCAAATGGGCGTGGTACCGCCTCGTACCGGAACGCCTCACGTTTCTGCGCGACGTGCTCACGCTCTGACTTCACGTGCTACGAACCGTTTGGATCTACGTCGAGCGACCGCAGCAAGGTGAGCACCCGCTGCTCGATGTCGTCGCGGATCGGACGGACCGCCTCTACGCCCTGGCCGGCCGGATCGGCGAGCTCCCAGTCCTCGTAGCGTTTGCCAGGGTAGAGCGGGCAGGCGTCGCCGCACCCCATGGTGATCACCACGTCGGCCGCCCGGACGATCTCATCGGTCCACGGCTTGGGGAACTCGTCGGTGATGTCCACCCCAACCTCTGCCATGGCCGCGACCGCAGACGGGTTGATCGCCTGCTCTGGCTCGGACCCGCCGGACCACACGATGACGCGGTCGCCGGCGAGGTGACGAAGCCAACCGGCTGCCATCTGTGAACGGCCGGCGTTGTGGACGCAGAGGAACAGCACGCCGGGGACGTCGGTGGGGTCGTCCCGTTCCACCTTGGCCAACGCCCGGAGGCGGTCTCGGGCGAAGCGCTCGGCAAGCAGGGGAACGAAGGTGGTGACGCTCGCGGTGGGCATCAACCGGTCGAGAGAGTCGGCCACGAAACGCATCACTGTTTCGGCGCCGAACGTGCCATCGAATTGGCCCTCGAGTCGGCGGGTCACGGTGCGGACCAGGACCTGTTGGTCGAGGGGAAGTTCGGGGAATCCTGGGATCGCCGTGGAACGTGGCTCGGTCATTGGAGGCCAGTCATTGGGGGTCAGTTGGCTCGCGGGGAGTGAGCGAGGAGAGCAGGTCGCGGACGCGACGGTCGATGTCGTCGCGGATCGGACGCACGGCGTCGACGCCCTGGCCGGCGGGATCGGCGAGGGCCCAGTCCTCATAGCGTTTGCCGGGGAACACCGGGCAGGCATCGCCACACCCCATGGTGATCACCACATCGGAGGCGCGAACGGCGGCTTCGTCAAGGCGTTTGGGGTGAGCGCCCGACGCGCGCAGGTCGATGCCGATCTCGGCCATCGCTTCTACCACCGCCGGATTGATGTCGTCGGCCGGCGCACTTCCCGCCGAGCGCACGATCACCCGATCGCCGCCGTGGTGGGCGAGCAGGGCGGCGGCCATCTGCGATCGCCCGGCGTTGTGGACACAGACGAACAGCACTTCGGGGGGTTGTTCAGGCATCGTATTGGGGCTCCGTTTCGGGATAGAACAGCCGCACCAACCCGTAGGCGACAACCAGCCCCACGAGCTGGGCGGCGATGAACATGGGCACCGATGCCGGGGAGATACCCGCGAACGTGTTGGACAACGTTCGGGCCACGGTGACGGCGGGATTGGCAAAGCTGGTGGACGCGGTGAACCAGTAGGCGCCGCCGATCCAGAGACCGACGGCGAATGGCACCACGTTGGCCCGACCCGATCGCACGCAGGCTTGGATCAGCAACAACAGCGTGACGGTGGCCACCACCTCGGAGAGCCAGAGGCCGGCCGACGAACGTGACTTGGCGGAGATCTCGATAGCGGGAAGTTCAAACATGAGGTTGGCGAGGACGGCGCCGGCGCAGCCGCCAACGAACTGCGCCCCGAGGTAGACCGCCGCCATGCCCGTGGAGATGTTGCCGAGGAGCCGGTCGAGGAGCGTGACGACCGGGTTGAAGTGGGCGCCGGACACCGCGCTGAACATGAGGATGAGGCCGATCAGCCCGCCCGCGGTGGCGGCGGCGTTCTCCAGGAGCTGGAGGCCCACGTCGGTGGGGGAGAGCCGACTCGCCATGATCCCCGACCCGATCACCACCACGATCAGCAGACCGGTACCCAGTGCCTCGCCTGCCGCCCGCCGAACCACGTCGAGGCGAACCGGCTTTGACGGGTGCGAGATTGCGGAGGTCATGCTGCGCTCCCTGACGCCGTCACGAGCGCTTCGATGCGATGACGCAATTCGAGGATCGTGTGGTCGAAGGCCTTGGCCGTTCCATCGGGAACGGGGTCGAGCACCGACCAGTGCAACCAGTCGGGCCCGGGATGGAGCGTTTCATGGGCCTGGTCGCACACGGTGATCACCAGATCCCGACGGGTGAGTGACGGTCGCAGCGCCGACGTGGTGGTCGGGTGGAGATCAAGGCCGGCTCGGCTTGCTGCGGCGACGGCGCCGGGATGGACACGCGCCGCGGGATCGGTGCCGGCCGAGTTCGCCGGCCGTCCGGTGTGGGAACGCCAAAGGGCGGCGGCCAGTTGCGAGCGGGCGGAATTCGCCGTGCAGATGAACAATGCGCGTCGGGGGGTAATGGCGTCGCCGGGGCGGAGCTCGTTGAGCACGTTCGGACGTAAGTGCACGTAACGCCGCCGGCCGTCTCCGCTTGATCGCGATCGTTCGATCGCACCAACTCCCTCGAGTACGTCGAGGTGGTGGGCCAGCAGGTTCGACTCGATGGACAACCGTTGGCGAAGCTCCATGGGAGATCGGTCCGATGGCAGCAAGAGGTCCACGATCTGCAGACGAACGGGGTCGCCGAGGGCGGCGTGGATCGCTGCTCGTTCGCCGACGGTTCTGTTCACGGCGATAGCATGTCAATCAACTCGGACTGTGTCAATATGTGTTGAACTATAAGCAGGACGACAGGACGAGTTCCTCGTCAGGTCGCGGTCAGGGTGTTGGTCGGCCAGTGGCGGGGTCCCAGCCCACCGCCTCGACCAAGGTCATTCCTGGCTTGTTGGGGTCGAGGCGGAACTTGGCCACGACCTCGGTGGTGGAGGTCGGCTCGCGGATGGTGACAGGGCTCCGGTACTCCACCTCGGCTCCGTCGGCGCGGAAACGGAACAGTCCATAGCCGTGGCGATCGCCGTCGAAGTAACGAGCATGGGGATTGGCAGGTGCAAAGGCGCCAAGGAGGGTCTTGGTCTGCGGCCCGGCTGTACCGCCGCCGATGCGTTCGTCGGCATTCGAGCTTGAGATGCCGCCGCAGAGGAAGTCGGTCATGATCGCCGGTGACGCCGGATCATCGATGTTCCGGGGCACGTCCGCCGCCCAGAACCAGTGCATGTCCCCGCTCACCGCCACGGTGCCGGTGCGGCCGAGGCGAGCGACCTCATCAAGCAGGCGCAGGCGTTCGGCTTGGTAGCCATCCCACTGGTCGAGGTTGACGTACGTGCCGTCGTTGAGCGCCTTCGACCCGTCGCCCGCCCGAATACGCAGCGGGGAGAACTGCTTGGTGCTCCCAATCACCTGCCAAACCGCTTTGGTGTCGGCCAGGCCGTCGAACAGCCAACGCCGTTGCTCCTCGCCAAGGTAGGTGACCTTGGGATCCATCATGTCGAGGTCGCCGTCAGTGTTGCCGCTGCCCCGTTTGCCGGGCGTGGCGAACCGCTGGAGGTCGAGCATCCACACGTCGACTAACCGACCCCACGTGAATCGTCGGTGGGTGCCCATCGGATCGCCGGGGGTGGTGCGTACCGGCATCTTTTCGAAGAAGGCCTGGTGCGCGCCCGGATACATCGAGTCGTCGGGTAGCGGTGCGCCGTCGTGGTTGTCGGGGATGGCGATCATCGGGCAACGTGCGTGCATGGCTTGGAGGTTCGTATCGGTGCGGTAGTGCTCGTACTTCCCGCGAAAGTCGTCGAGCGAGGTGGCGTCCTGAATCGGGTCGGTCCGTCCCGGGACCGTCACCCCGTCGGCCGCTCCCGTGTTGTAGACGTAGTCGCCTAGGCAGAGCACGAGGTCGGGTGCCTGTGTGGCCATGTCGGCGTGGGCCGTGAAATAGCCGTGGGTCCATCGTTGGCAACTGAACACGGCGACGGTGAGCTCATCGACGAGGTCGTCGGGTTGGGGAGCCGTACGGGTAAGGCCGATAGGGCTCGTCTGCTCACCGATACGAAAGCGATAGGCGTACGAGGTGTTCGGCGCAAGGCCCTCGACGACGAATTTCGACGACCCGCCGATGCCGGGATCGGGAGTCATGGTGGCGGTGGCATCAATCGATTGGAACCCCGCATCTCGGGCCAGTTCGGCGATGAGCGGCGCGCCAGTCGTGACCAATGCCGCCGACGGTCGGGTCCACAGCACCACGCTCGTGGGGAGTGGGTCGCCGCTCAGGATGCCCTCGGGAAAGTGGGATGAGGGCACGTAGTTGGGCAGATCAGTGGCTTGTAGCGCCCGTCGATCCGAAGTGGGGGACGCACCGGAGTTGGGCGTCGCGCCGGGAAGTGCGGTTCCCGTAGGAGCGGGTGCAGTGGTCGCGGCTTTTTGGGGACTGCAGGCGGCTAACGATCCCGCCAGTCCCCAGCCCAAAACCTCACGTCGGGTTCGTTTGTTGTGCACGTCCGCAGTTCCTCGCCGTTTGCCCCGAAAGCCCCGATCTCTTTCTACCTCGCATGGATGGACGCACGGCACGGGCAACATGGCCACGAAGTGAACAAACGGGTCACAAAAACACGTTTGGATGTTCACCCACCGTTGTACCGCCGTTCGTGTTGGGGTCAGTCAGCGCTCATCCGGGCCGGGCACGCTAACAACCGTCTTGGTGGGGAACCGCCATGGCATGCCGCCCACCGTCTTCAGGAGACCTACCCGATGTTTTCCCCTACCGCCCGTCGACCCTTTGGAATACTTGCCGGGTTAATCGCCATCGTCACCACGGTCTTGGCCTCCTTCGTAAGTCTCACGACGGTGGCCACAGCGGAACAGACGTCATTCCCCGTCACCGCGACCGCGACCCCTACTACTGGCTTGGTTGACGGCACGGTTATTGCCATCAACGTCGACGCCCAAAGCCCGCCGAATGAGTTGCCCAGCCAGATCTTCGGGGTTGAGGCCCGCCTGTGTAAAGCCTCGGCCGTCATCGACTTCTCGGCGGACTTCAACCCCACCCAGACCGGCAACTGCATCCTGAACCCCTTGTCGGTGAACTCTGACGCCAAGACGCAAGTGGCCACGGCTCCGCCGAACGCCAACGCGGCCCTGCAGTTTCGGGCGGGCGTGGGCTCCGACACCTACGAGTCGCAGTTCAACGGCACCATCAACATCTCCTGCGGCCCGGCCGACCCGTGCAAGCTGGTGCTGAAGTTGCAAGTGCCGGGAGAAACGCTCTTCAAGAGCTTCCCGCTCAGCTACGCCGGCGGCGCCACCGCTCCCGGTGCTCCCACGGCAGCTACGGCCACCGCCGGCAACGCGTCGGCCACGGTGTCATGGACCGCTCCGGCCTCCGATGGTGGAGCGGCGATCACTGGTTACACGGCAACATCGAACCCGGGCAACCAGACCTGCACCTGGACCACCGGACCGCTCACATGCAACGTGAACGGCCTCACCAATGGCACGCCCTACACCTTCACGGTCACGGCCACGAACTCTGCCGGGACGGGCGCTCCTTCCGCTCCTTCGAACTCGGTCACCCCGTCGGCGCCAGCGGCAACGGGCGACTTGTTTCATGCCCTCACCCCGGCCCGCATCCTCGACTCCCGCCCGGCCCCGGAGACTGTCGGCCCGTTTGGTACCCCTTGGACCCCTGGCTTGAGCCGTGATGTTCCGGTCACCGGAGTCGGCGGTGTTCCGGTCGGCGCCGATGCCGCGGTGCTCAATGTCACCGTCACCGGCACCACCGCTGGATCGTTCCTCACCCTTTGGCCCAAGGGCGCCACCAAGCCCACGGCATCCAACCTCAACTGGAGCGCCGGCCAAACAATCCCCAACGCTGTGACCGTAAAACTCGGTGCCGGCGGTCAGATTTCCGTGTTCAACAACTCCGGTAACGTCAACGTGATCATCGATGTGGTCGGTTACTACGCCGCCGCGGCGGGCGGCGGAGCTCCCCTAGCCGTGGTTGGCGACGGGTTCACCTCGTTGGCGCCCACCCGGATCCTCGATTCCCGGCCAGCCCCCGAGACCGTTGGACCGTTCCCCACCCCGTGGACCCCCGGCCTCACCCGAGACGTGGCGGTGACCGGCGGCTCGACCGGCGTGCCCACCACCGCTTCGGCCGTCGTCCTCAACACCACCGTTACCGGCACCACGGCCGAATCGTTCCTCACCGTTTGGCCCAAAGGCGCAATCAAGCCCACGGCGTCGAGCCTCAACTGGGTGGCGAACCAAACGATTCCGAATGCGGTCACGGTCAAGGTCGGTGCGAGCGGCTCGATCTCCGTCTTCAACAATTCGGGCAACGTGAACGTAATCATGGATGTGGTCGGCTACTTCGAGAACGGCACCGGCGCCATGTTCCATCCGCTTACCCCGGCCCGGATCCAGGACTCCCGTCCGGCCCCCGAGACGGTCGGTGCCTACGCCACGCCGTGGCCCGCCAACACGACCCGAACCGTTGCGGTCACCGGGATCGGCGGCATCCCGGTAGGTGCCACCGCAATTCTCACCAACGTGACGGTCACGTCCACGTCGGCTGAGTCCTTCCTCACCGTGTTCCCGACCGGCCAGGCCAAGCCCAACGCGTCAAGCCTGAACTGGAAAGCCGGTGTGACCGTGGCCAACGCCGTAACCGCCAAGGTGGGCACCGGTGGCTCGATCTCGGTGTTCAACAACTCCGGCACCGTCAACGTGATCGCTGACGTCGCCGGGTGGTACGGCGCTTGACCATCTCGGCTGCGTTCGACGGATCGCGAGCACGCCGCCGGCTTGCGGTCGTCGTCATCGCCCTCTTGCTTTCCGCGCTGTTTGTGGGCACGGGAACCATCGGTGTTGGCGCCGGCCCCGCCGCCGCTACTACTGAGCGCCCGGATCGCCGAGCGGTCCTCGTGCAAGGCGGCGTGACGGTCAAGGTCGAGCCCACCGCGCTGCTCACCGATGGTCAGACGGTCCCCATCAACGTGAAGACCACTGCCGACGTGCCGGTCTACAGCGCGGAGGCGCGAGTCTGTCGGTCCGGAGTCACCTACCAACCGAGTTCCGAGGCTCGACCGAACCCTGACTTCAAGGCCAACGGAGCCAACTGCCCACAGAACCCAATTTCATCGTCGGCCGACGCGGTTGGGGTCGACAACGCCATGTTTACTTTTGCGCCGACCCCGGACGGAGAAACGTTTGCGCTCCGGGTCGGACAGGGGGCCATTAACTGGCTCGACGGTGCCGAACAGCGATCGCTGAGCTGCGACGCAACCACTTCCTGCGTGTTGGTAGTACAGCTTCTCATGGGTGCTGGTGTGCCTGCCTGGACGCCGTTTGTCTTCACCCTCACGTACCAACTCAGTGATCCAATCGCGGCATGCGGCGGCGTGGCCCCGGCGGTATTGGCCACTGGTGGATCCGACCGAATGGCCGACGCGTGGGTGCAGTGGACATTGGGGACTTGTCGGGCTTCTGGAGCGACGGGTGCGCCCAGTCGCGCCTCGTTCGTCGGCGAGGGCCCCGCTGCATCTTCGTTCGCCGCGGGGGCGATCGATGTCGCCTACACCGCGTCTGGGTACACCGACGAGGTGGGTCTCGTGCCCGCTGACATCATCCCTGCGGCGGATCGGCGGGCGATGACCCCCATTCCGGTGGCACTGAACGCCTCTGTTCTTGCGGTGGCGAATGGCTACCCAGGCAACAACGGCAAGAAGGTCCCGTACTCGGACATAAAGCTCACCCTGAATGAGGTCGCGGCGCTGCTCAGTGGCGGTACCTACGGCATCACGCCGTTTGTCGACGCGATTCTCGATCGAAACTCGCAGTTGAAGAAGACGGGGATGTTCCCGACCAGCACCCAGTTTCAGGTCGGCGCAGGAAGTACGCCAGACGCCACGACCTGGTTCCAGACCCATCATCTCGACACGCTTCGGCCCTCCGAGTGGAAGGTGCCCGACCTACCCGGCGTCTTCAATACCGAGGCTGGCCGGCAGCGTGCCAGCGACAACGACTATGCCAACGCCGACCCGTCGTATCAGAACGCACTCAGCCTCTACACCGGTCGCCCATCGCTGCAACGTGGCGTGTACGGACTCCCGGATTTCGGGGGTGTGTGGGTGTTCACCGACCTGGTGACTGCCCGGTCGCTAAGCATGACTCCGGTGCAGATCGAGAACGCCGCGGGGGAGTTTGTCGCACCTACCCCTGAAAACATGGCAGCGGCGATCCCCACGATGCGTCAAGGTGCCGACGGCGTGCTCCTTCCGAACCCGTCCGCTGTCGCCGCGGCGGGCCAGGTGCAGCCCTACCCGCTCACCCATGTGGAGTACGCCCTCGCTCCCACCGAGCCATTGGTCGATGAGACGTGCCAGCTCCGCGTCGGCTCGCAGGCACTGCTAGCTGATTGGCTCGCCTACATCGATGGCCCGGGACAGGACCTCCTTCCCGCCGGTTTCGAGCGCCTTCCTGCCTCCTTGGTCGCCCAGGCGACGGAGAATCGGGCCAAGGTTGGTGCCAGCCCGATTACGGGCGAGTGCGCCGAGCAACCGGTCGAACCTGAAGTCGAGCTCCCCCCCGAGGCGCCCGATCTCCGAGGCGAGGACGACGTCGACGTTTCTGGGTTTGGCGACGACAGCGATGTGGGCGGTCTTCCCGACGCTGTTTCTGCCCCCGATGCCGGGGTTGCCGACGTCGGTTCGGGGTCGGCCGACAGTTCGGGCGTGACGCCGCTCGCCGACGATGGTGCCGTGCCCGCGGCCAGCACCGCGGGAACCGTTCCGACCTCGGAGGGCGGCCCCATCCAGCTCGCGGTCAGCGGCACAACGGTTCCGGACTTCGCCGGAGGCCGATCGGGAGGAAACCTCGGGGCGGCCCTGGCCCTGGTAGTGCTGGCGGCCCTGCTTTCGTTGGCCGCCTTCGCGACCGCCGGACGTCGTGTCCCGGTGACGGCATGACCGACGTGGTCGACCTCCGCCAGACGCGCCGAGAGGCGGCCCAACGGGTGGTGCAGCAGGAGTCGACCAATCGCCCAACCGGTGCCACGCGCTCCGACGCGCAGGGGGGACCCGCAGCGGAACGCAGTGAACCCAAGGTCGAGGCCCGCGCCGTGCCCCGACCCGCTCGTATCGCCCGTATCTGGATCGGAGTTTTCCTCGCTGCTCTGGTACTCGTTCTGTACGGGCTCGAACCGTTGTTTCAACAGCGCCAACAGCGGATTCTTTTCGAGGGGTATCGCAGCGACATTCAGCAGGCCACCAACGAGGCCCAGGGGCTTCCGGGATTGGTTCTGCCCTCGAAGGCCATTGCACCGGGGGCACCGGTGGCCATTCTCGAAGTGCCACGCCTCCGACTCCAGCAAGTTGTGGTGGAAGGTGCATTGCCAGACGCCACGTCTACGGGTCCCGGTCACGTCAGCGGTACGGCCGGTCCTGGTCAACCGGGCAACTCCGTTGTCGTTGGTCGGCGGGCGATGTTCGGAAGTCCGTTCGCGTTGGTCGATCAGTTGCAAAGGGGGGACGAGATTTTGGTGACCACGGTCCAAGGGCAATCGGTCTACCGGGTCGACACCGTGCGTCAGCAGACCATCGAACTACCGAAGGACGCATCGGCGCTCGGCGCAGCCGACAACTCGACGCTCGTCGACGAGTTTGCGGAGGTATCCGACGAGGTGGCGGCCGACCCGACGGCGGCCAACCCCGTCGCCGTCGACACGCTCTACGGGCCGACTCCTGATGATCGCCTCACCCTGGTGACTTCGGGTTCGGGGAGCCCGTCCAACGGCAGCGACGCCGTGGTCGTCGTGGGCAAACTTTCGGGCGTTGGCTTCACGCCCACGCCGCAGAATGGTCGACTCGACTCGTCCACCGGGTTGCAGGGAGATGCCAGTTCATGGCCATCGTTCCTGCTCGTACTCCTTGGCTGTGGCGCCGCGGTCGCCACTGCGGTCGTGCTCTACCGACGTCTTCGTGGCCCGGCCGCCTACTTGGTCACTGCCGCCCCATTATTGGTGGCGACGGTGCTGGTAGCGGAAGCGGTCAGCCGGCTCCTTCCCGCTTGGGCATGAGTGGATCCTGCGCTACCTTCAGCGGCGGATTCGCCCGCGGATGAAACGCGTTAAGTTGCGGACATGAAGTTTGTGATGCTCTCGATACTCGGTCCCGACGGCTCGGCCACGCTCCGAGAAAATCCGGCGCGCATCAAGGAGGTGAACGCCGAGGTTGAGGGTATGGGGGGCACGGTGCTCCACCAGTACGTGCTCCTCGGCCAGTGGGACTTCCTGACGATCATCGATGCGCCTGACGAACTCACGATGGCGCGTATCGCTACCGATCTTGCCAGCCGCGGCACCGTGAAGACCCGCACCCTCACCGCCATCGATGTCGACGACTTCATCACCTTCATTGCCGAGAAGGGCGACTGACCGGCGGTCAGTACCACCAGTTGTTGCGGCGGCGTTCTTTGCGCACATCGTTGGGCGGGAAGAACCCTGGCAGCGCCTCACCATCGGACACTCGAACGAGCCGGTAGCCCTGTTCGGAGAGACGGAGCACTTCAAATCCGGCGGTCCACCGGCGGTCAAACGACGATCGAACCTCCACTTCCGTGCCGGGCGCAAGGTGGCCCACGCCACGGTTTGGGGCAGTTGGCTCTACGACGCGCAGGTCGGCGAGGTGTATTTCGTTTACGGGAGTTGGGATGTGGGTGATGCTCATGGAGGTGCCCTCCGTCGCGGGGGTGACTGTTGCCGATGCGGCGCCAGCGATCGATACGGCGTCTGGCCATAGTGTGGCAGAGCCCGTCGGTGAAGGGGAAGGGTCTCTTGGAGGATTGTGGGGGATTTCGTCCACGGTTCACACGGTCGTTGCAGTGCGGTTGTGCCTACGTCGGTCCGGCAGCAGGCCAGCTCGGCGGGTCCGCCACGTGGAGCATAGGGAGCGCGCCGGAGCCGCGGCCGTTTCCTGAGAGGTCGTCAGGGATGGCGTGGTGCTACGTGCGGGCATCGATGACGTTCTACAGTGCTCCGAAAGATTTCGTTTGCTGTCCAATAGGGGGACATCGTGCAAGCTCGTGCAAGCCAGGACTTCACTCGTTTTGCCACCAAACGCCCGCCACCGGTTCGGGTGGTAGCGGTGGTGCTGCTGCCGCTGATTGCGCTCATCGTCGCCGCCTGCGGCGGTGGTACCAAGAACGAAGCAGCGAAACCCGATGCCGGCCTTGTCAAGAACCCAGGGGGAGGCAGCACCGCAAACATCACCATCGCTCCCAAAGGCGACCCGAAACCGGGCGGCACCTTGGTCTATGGCCTCGAGGCCGAGACCGATTCGATGCTCCCCACCCAATCTCGATTGGCGGTGTCCGGGTTGATGTACGCCAACGCCGTCTTCGACCCGCTGGCCGCCTACGACATAAACGGCGATCCGCAGCCCTACCTGGCCGAGAAATGGAGTCACAGCGACGACTACCGCACCTGGTCCATCACGTTCCGGTCCGGTATCACCTTCCACAACGGCGAGAACCTCGATGCTGATGCCGGGATCGCCTTTATGAACGCCATCAAAGACTCTGCCCTCACCGGTCCCGCCGCCCGACCAATCGAATCGGTGGCCAAGACCGGCGATCTCACCGCGGAGGTGAAAATGAAGGTGCCGTGGGTGGCCTTCCCCCATTTGATGACCGGTCAAGGTGGCATGCTGCCGGCACCGGCGCAGCTGAAAGCGGCCACTTCCACCGACGAGGCCACGAAGAAGGACGCGTCCCGTAAGCCGATCGGTACGGGGCCGTTCGTTTTCAAAGAGTGGATTGCCGACAACAAGTTCGTCGCCGTCAAGAACAAGAGCTACTGGCGTAAAGATGCCAAGGGAAATTCGCTCCCGTACCTCGACGAAGTGCAATTCAAGCCGTTGACCGATCCGGACCAGCGGGTGAGTTCGCTGCAGTCCGGCACCGTGAACGTCGCCCATGATTCCCGTGGACGCTCCGTCAAGAGGTTACGGGAGGCCGCGAATGCCGGGGAACTGCAATTCGTGCTCGGTGGGGGAGAAGATGAAGAGAACTTCATCATGCTCAATACCCAAAAGCCGCCGTTGGACGACGTCCGGGTCCGTCGGGCGTTGGCTTTTGCCACCGACCTGGCCGAATATTTCGCCGTCACCGACGAGGATCCGACGCTGCAGGCCGACAGTCCCTTCAGCAAAGACAGCAAGTGGTACCAGCCGACCGGTTACCCCGAGTACGACCCTGCCAAGGCCCAGGAACTCGTGGCGGCATGGCAAAAAGACAACCCCGGCGAGAAACTCGAGTTCGAGATAAGTGCCACCACCGGCTCCGTCGACAACGATGCGATTATCCAAATGTTGAAGAGACAATGGGAACAAGTGGGCATCACCGCCACCATTAAACAAACTGAACAAGTGATTTTCATCCTTGGTAGCGTCACCGGCAAGTTTGAGGCCAGTCTTTGGCGTCAGTTCGCCTCCATCGATCCGGACTCCGATTTCCACTTCTGGAGTGGCACGAACGCCCTCGCTCCCGACAAAGAAGGCCAGCTGCGCCTGAACTTTGCCAACAACGTGGACGCCGACCTCGACAAGGCGCTCGACGAAGGTCGGTCGAACCCGGATCCTGCCGCACGCCTGGCGGCGTACATCACCGTCGGCAAACGATTCGCCGAACAAGTTCCCTACGTGTGGTTGCAGCACATTCGCTGGTCTATTGCCGCCGACAAGCGGGTGCGAGGGCTGCTCAACGGCCCGCTCCCCGATGGCAAAGAATCGCTCCCGGTTCAGGCCGGCGTCCACCGTCTCACCATGACGTGGCTCGAGGACTGAGCTTCCCTGTGGCGAAGGCCAAAGCACGATGACAGCGGAGTCGATCCGGCTCACCGACTGGTCCGGGCCGGGCGGTGCGTCGGCCACCTGGCCCGGCACACTGGTCGAAGGATTCGCCTCCGGTCTGGCCCGACACCGTGCGCCAGGGATCGATGTTGTCGTGGGGCTTTCCCCCACGGACGACGCCGCCGTGATCCGATTGCCGAACGATGTCGCCGACCTCCTCGGCGTCGCGTTGGTCACTACGGTCGACGGTTTTCCTCCAATGGTCGACGACCCCCACGATTACGGGGCGATCGTGGCCGCCCACGCTTGCGGCAACGTATTGGCCATGGGCGCCCGGGTACTTTCCGGGCAGGCGATCGTGGCGTTCCCCACCGAGCTCGGCGTGGAAGTTGTGGCGGCGGCGTGTTCTGGTGTGGCCGACACGATCGCTGCCGCCGGAGGCGCGCTCGTGGGGGGTCACACGGTGCGGTCGGGCGAACCCATCCTCGGCGTGGCGGTTCAGGGGTTCGTCGCCGCCGGTGAGGTACGAACGCGAGAGGGAGCCCAACCCGGTGACCTGTTGGTGATCAGCAAACGGGTGGGCACCGGGTTGGTTCTGGCAGGGGGAACCGACGATGACCGTGTGCGAGCGGTGGCCTCGATGTGCACAGTGAATCGTGCCGCGGCAGAGTCTCTCCGCCGATGGGGCGATCGGGTACACGCGCTTACCGACGTCGGATCATCCGCGTTAGCTGGAGCGGCGTGGGCCCTCGCCCGAGGGTCGGGTTACCGGATGGTGATCGACGTCGGCGCGGTTCCCGCCTACCGGGGCGCGCTGGTCGTGGCGGAGGCGGGGGTTCGAGCGGTAGGGGCGGAAGGAAACGAAGTCTCTCTCGCCCCGCACGTCTCGTCGGAGCGATCGGGTCCGTCGGGTCCGTCGGGTGACGCCCGTGAAGCGTTGCTGTACGACCCGCAGACCGCCGGTGGTCTGCTCGCCGCGCTCGACCCCCAACTCGCTTCGGCCGCCGTCGACGCCGGGTTCGTGGTGATCGGCGAGGTCGGCTCCGCCTTCCCTGGGCTCACCATCGTCTGACCAGCCCCCCTTCCGCGAACGGGGCACACCTTTTGTCGCGGGAGCGACAAAAGGTGTGCCCAGTTCGG
>JANOSD010000147.1:0-1842 GCA_031415655.1 Actinomycetes bacterium | reverse complement strand
GGTTCGGGTGCCGGGTTGGGTCGGGGGCGGGTCGTTGCGGTCGCTCAGGGCTTGGGGGCTTTTGACGGCGAGGGTGACCCCTTGTCGACAGTCGGGGCGTTGGAAGTTTCGGGCGGAGGCGTCGGTGGTGGAACTGATTCCGGAGAAGTAGTGGTAGTCGAGGCTTTCGAGCCAGACGGTGTAGTGGTCGTAGATGCGTCGTTGGTCGTCGTTGCTGATGAACATCACGGTGCATGATCCAGACGCGGTGATGTTCTCGTCTTGTCCGCTCCGGGCAAACTCGGTGCTGTTTGGGTATGGGTTGTTGACCTCGGGGCGGGTGCACATGAACGCACCGGTGATCGGTGCGGCGGGAACTCCATAGCCGGCGGTTCCAGTTGTGTTGGGGGTAGTGCTGGGTGGGTTGGTGCAGGCCGTGAGTAGGGCGGCGATGATCAGAGCGGCTGCGGTGTGGTGGTGGTGACGAACCACCATTCGCCACCTTCGAAGGTGAGCATGATTGTGGTGGTGTACGTCGTTGGTGGGCCAGCGGTGGGGTTGATCGTGAACCGGATCGTTTGCAGCCATGCGGTTGTGCCTTCTGCCTGTTTGAGTAGGCCGGGGCCTTCGTTGCGAACATCTCGGAGGGTGCCCTGGATGCTTGACCCCATCCCGTTGGAGAATTCGGTTTCGGTGATCCTGCTGGTCGCTGACGGGGGCAGGGTCTTGTACAGCGCCTTCCAGTCTTGTTGTGAGAACATTCGCATCACCCGAGCGGTGGTGGCGCCCGCCTGAGCTTCGCTGGCCAGCCCGGTTCGGAACCGGTACCTGGTGACCCCTTTGTTGGCGCAGTTGTCGACAAGTTGTTTCTCGTCAATGTCGTCGGCGTCGCTGTCTGCTTCGGTGCGAGCGGAAGTGTCGGCGCATCCCATCTGACCGGCGGGTCCAACCCAGATGGTGAGCCGTGCGTAGTTGGATGCGGGTCGAATTTTACCGGCGATCCGCACGGTTGTGGTGATGACGGCGCTCGTTGTGTCGTCGATGGCTGTTGCGGTTTGGTCGGTTCCAATAACCCGGACGCTGCGGGGACCGGCTGTGGTGGTCGCTGTTGCGTCGTAGCTGGCCTTTCCGACCACGGTGAACGTGTACTGGCCGGTGTCTGGTTGCCCGCCAGCGGTCTGGATGAGCAGGGTGAATGTGCCGGTGCGGTCATGGAAGGCGATGGGTTCGGTACGGAGCGGGGCGGTGGTGCTAGTCGACGCCGGTGTGGTGGTGGTTGTTGGTCGACCGCCGCCGTGTCCGACGTCGACGGTTTCGGGTGCGGTTCTGCTGGTGGTGGTGAGCGTGAGCGCCGCCAATCCAGTCGCTGCGGCAACACCCCACATGATGCGTTGTTTCATTCGGTTGCTCCTTTGCTAGCCGCAGACGTTGACAGGGTCGTCGAGAATCCGGAAGATTTCGTTTTGAGGGGTCCGCGGCGTTCCAGCGGGCTGGCAAGAATTGACCGTCACGTCAGCGGAACTCATTTGGTCAGCTCCGGGGACGGGTTGGATGCCGTCGGCGGTGCCGTCAGATACGAAGGTCAGACCAGCCAGTCCACCATGACTGTAGGGACTGTTGACGAACCTGAGGAGAGTGTCGCGGCCGAGAGCCTCGACGCATTTGCTTGGCTCGAGGAAACAGATCTCGCTTTGCTGATCCACGGTGATGGTTTGGGCCATTGTGAATCGCCCTGGTATCCGCGGAGGCTCCTGACCTTGGAAACGAGGATGGAGTTATGCCTACACAGGGACCGTCGGTTAAGCCGACAGCGAAGCGTTACAGCAAGGTGGAGAAGGATCAGGCGGTGCGTCTGGTGCGCCA